>CAVRDR010000010.1:0-96386 GCA_963719905.1 Vulcanimicrobiota bacterium | reverse complement strand
ACATTCAGTCAACAGACGCTGTTGACGAGTTTTCCAGCCGGCAACAACGGCATGGCTCCGAATATCTACTTTCCAGGAGGCGTCGGCATCAACACCAACGGCTTTTCAATGGGCAAGGTCGGCTATGGAAATCCTGACGGCGGTCCTGGATTCTCGGCCAACGGATACTTCTATAACGTAAGCGACCTCGTCAACATGTGGTGGGGCGACGGTAAGTATACATTCAATGGCCCGTGGGCGCCGTACATCGCGCTTCAAGGTGGGACCGAGAGTAACGCCGGCCAGTCCTACATCGGCAAGGTCAACAGTCAGGTCTTCGGCGCGCAGATCGGCGCCACCGTCGCTAAGAACTTCCTTTTGACTGCCGGCTACGATCAGATTCCGTGGAAGACCGATACCGTCTTTCTGCCTAAGAACGTGACTTGCAGCAATGCAAACGACCAAATCTCGGCCAAGGGAGCGACACTGGCCTATTTCCTTCCGCTCAATGCAGCGCAGTGCTTCGATAATCCTAACGGCACCACGAGCATCTATTACGGCGGCTGGGCAAGCCCGTACACCGACAACTACGACAGCGATCCACTCTTCACGACCAGCACGTCGCAAGGCATGGTAGACCGGCGGGCGCCGGGGACGTCGTGGAAGGTCGGGATGCAGTACACATCGGACAACAAGAAGTGGATCTTCATCGCAACCGACGCGTGGTACAACTATGGCAACGCGTTGGCACCTGAGAACACCAATATCTGGGTGCTCGACGGGCGCTACCGCTTCAGCCACGTTGGAAAAGGACCCTATCGCGGCTTAGTTCTGCGCGATCGATACATCCAGCGCTCGCTCTCAAACACGTTCTGCGGAGCGGCCGGAACGACGAGTTGCCCAGCGGGCTCGACCCCAGGCGCAAGCGAGTTCGGCGGCCTCCCGCTCTTCAAGAACAACCGCGCTCAGCTTGAGTACGATTTCTAAGGACGCGGTAAAGCTGTAGCGCAATAGGCTGCATCTCAGGGGACCGTGAATTGTCCTTGCACGGTCCCCATTACAACACGGTCTTTGCCAACCACTGGAAAACGAAGACAAGGAGTAGCGGACCGCCGGGGTTTCGGGCGCGCTCGCGTGAAATTACCGCGCCCTCATGCCTTTGACGATGAGGGCCCTCGTTAAGCCGAGCTCGGCCCCCGGCTTTCTCTTGACCGAGGTTCCGGTACCCGAGATCGGCCCCAGCGACGTATTGATCCGCGTTGAGAAGGCCGGTCTTTGCGGAACGGACCGCCATATCTACGCGTGGGATTCTTGGGCCCAACGCAGGATCAAGCCCCCGCTTGTGGTCGGACATGAGTTCATGGGAACGATTGCCGCGGTCGGCGCTGCGGTGCGCTCGATTCGCGTCGGGGAGCGCGTCTCAGCGGAAGGACACATCGCCGATCTCACGTGCCTCCTCTGCCGCACCGGGCAGGCGCATATTTGCGAACGCGTCGAGATCGTCGGCGTCGATCGCGACGGCGCGTTCGCCGAATTACGTCGCGGTCCCCGAGTATAATGTGTGGCGGCTCGATCCGGCGATACCTGACGAATGCGCCGCGATATTCGATCCGCTGGGTAACGCCGTTCATACGGTGATGTCCGCCGGCGTCAGCGTCAAAAGCGTCGTGATTACCGGCGTCGGCTCGATCGGGCTTATGGCGATCCCGGTAGCGCGTGCCGCGGGAGCGACTGCCGTGTATGCGATCGACGTGAATCGCGCCAAGCTCGAGCTCGCGCAACGCCTCGGCGCCGACGCAACGTTCATTGCCAATCAAAGCGATCTCGTTGCAGAGATCAAGCGACGCACGCGGGGCGACGGTGCGGACGTGTTGCTGGAGATGTCGGGCAGCGGCGAGGCGATAGATCTCGGCTTGCAGCTACTCCGAAATGGTGGAACCGCGGCGCTGCTCGGGATTCCCGCCGGCAACGTCAACCTGAATCTCGCCGAACGCATCATTTTTAAAGGGCTTACGGTGCTAGGGGTCAATGGGCGGCGCATGTTCGAAACATGGTACCAAACCGAAGCGCTGGTCAAGAGCGGCCGAGTCGATCCCAGCTCGATCATCACGCACGTGCTGCCATACACGGAGTTCGACCGCGCCTTCGACCTGATGGAAAAGGGAGAGTCGGTCAAGATCGTTCTCGATTTTAAAGGAGACATCGCCAAGCCATGAATCAAGCGTTCGAAGAGAAGCTGCAAACCGATCTCGAGGCGCTCAAGAAAGCGGGAACGTACAAGCATCTTCGTCACTTGACGACACCGATGGCACCCGAGGTCCATATGGAAGAGGCCGGCGACGTCATCGTTCTTTCCAGCAACAACTATTTGGGATTGGCGGACCGGCCGGAAGTCATCGAAGCCGGAAAGCGCGGGCTGGATAAGTACGGCGCGGGTACCGCATCGGTGCGTTTCATCTGCGGCACGTTCGACATTCACCGGATCTTGGAACGCCGAATCGCGGCATTCTTAGGGACGGAGGCGGCCCTATCGTACGTTTCGTGCTGGAACGCCAATACCGGCCTCTTTCCCACGATTTGCGATGAGGGGTCGGCGATCGTTTCCGACGAGCTCAACCACGCATCAATCATCGATGGTGTTCGGCTCGCCTCTAAAGCGCGTCGCGAACGCTTCAAACACGCGAACATGGGCGAGCTCGAGGCGAAGCTCAAGAGCGTCGCGGGCTGCTTTCCGATCCTTGTCGTGACCGACGGGGTCTTCTCGATGGAAGGCGATCTCGCAAAGCTGCCCGAGATCGTCGGGCTCGCGAAGCAGCTACGGCGCTATCGTCGTCGTAGACGATTCTCACGGAACGGGCGTGATGGGCGAGACCGGACGGGGCACGGTCGAACATTACGGGCTCACGGGCGAGGTCGACGTAATCACGGGCACCCTCGGAAAGGCGCTCGGCGGCGCGGCCGGCGGATTCGTTGCCGGCAGCAGCGCCTTAATCGATACGCTGATCCAACGCTCGCGGCCGCAGCTCTTCTCGAACGCGCTGCCGGCGACGGTAGCCTGCAGTTCGCTTGCGGCCATCGACTACCTCGAGACGCATCCCGAGCTCGTGGGAGATCTGCGCGAGAAGACCCAATATTTTCGCGTTGCGCTCGAGCGCATTGGCTATAAGCCGCTGATTACCGAAAGTGCGATCGTGCCGATCATTGTTGGTGAGACGGCGTTTGCGATTGCAATCAGCGACAAGCTGCTGAAGGCCGGCGTCTTCGTCACCGGATTCGGCTATCCGGTCGTGCCGGAAGGGACGGCGCGCATTCGCGTGCAGATTAGCGCCGCGCTCACCAAGGATGAGATGGACCGGGCGCTCGCCGCGTTCGAGCAGGTCGGTAAAGAGACCGGGCTGCTTTGAAGTTCACGCGTTCGGGCATCGTCCTGAAGCCGAGCGCGACGCTCGGACGCATGGGAACCTTGAATCCTGCCTGCGCCCGCCTTCGCGACAACGCGTTGCAGCTCTATCCGCGCATGGTGGCGCCCGGAAACATTTCCCGCATCGGCTCGTTTCGCGCAAACGAGCGCAGCGACGGTTCTTTGGAACTTGAGTTTCGCGGATTCGCGCTCGAGCCGGAAGCACCATACGAACTGCGGGATGGGTCCGACGGATATGGCTGCGAAGATCCGCGCGTCACTTTTGTCCCGGCTATCGATCGGTACGTGATGGCATACGTTGCGTTCGGGCCGCGGGGCCCCGAGGTTGCCGTCGCGATCTCGGAAGACGGCCTGCTCTGGACGCGATTAGGACTGCTGCAATTTCAAGGCAGCGACGAACCCTTCGCCGATAAAGACGCGGCCATCTTTCCCGAACCGGTGCTCTCACCGTCCGGCGTTGAATCGCTCGCTTTTTATCATCGTCCGACTCTGCAACTCGCCGGCAACGCGAAGGAGACGCTTTTGGCGATCGAAGCGCTGCCGCCGAGCCGGCGCGAAGGGATTTCCATCGCCTACGTTCCGCTCGCCGCGATTCGAGCCGATATCAACGCGCTCTGTGTGGCCACCGAAACGCATCGTCTCGAGCTGCCGCCGGCGAACTGGGGAACCATCAAGGTAGGCGCCGGAGCGCCGCCGGTTCGCATCGACGAAGGCTGGCTCTCGGTAATTCATGGTGTCGACGAGCTTTCGCATCCGGACGGCGTCGCCTTATTACGGTACTGTGCGGGCGTCCTCATCCACGACGCGCAACGGCTCGACCGCATCCTCTTTCGCTCGCCGCACCCGCTCTTCGTTCCGAAATCCGGCGCCGAACTTCACGGCGCCGTTGGCCACGTGGTTTTTCCTAGCGGCATCGACCGCCGCGGCGAACGGGAATTCGAGATCTATTACGGCATGGCCGATTATGAGATCGGCCGCGGAAAGCTGACGCTCGATTCTTTTTAGTTGGTTGCGGGGGGTGGATTTGAACCACCGTCCTTCGGGTTATGAGCCCGACGAGCTACCGGACTGCTCCACCCCGCGATAAGAACGACTACAATACGACGGCTCGGGTTTCGCCCCTCCCGCCGCAAGCAGGCCGGCGCGGTGCCCGCCGGGCCGATGCCGAAAGCGACGGGATGACACTGGGGTCGCTCGCGGCGTCGCTGCCCAAAGTTCACTTGCACTGCCACCTCGAAGGAAGCTTGCGTGGTTCGACCTTCGTCGAACTTGCGGAAAAGCACGGCGTGCCGCTTCGCTACCATCCGGCCGGCGCCATCGCCAATGCCGCGTTTAGCCGACGAGCCGGGCGAACCCGTCGATAGATCCGACCCATACCGGTTCAAAGATTTCGATGAGTTTTTGCTGATCTTCGCTTCCGTCAGCCGGTCCCTGCAAGAGCCGGAAGATTACGCGCGACTCGCGCGCGAGTTCGTTGAGGATGCGCTCAAGCAGCGGGTGATCTATGGCGAGCTCTTCGTTTCGCCGTCAGTCTGGACGTTCTTCAATCCGGATCTCGACGTTCGCGCCACGATGGAAGCGATCGTCGGCGAGCTGCGCGCCGCGCGGCCGTCCGCGACGTTCAAACTCTTGCCCGATCTCACCCGCAACTTCGGCGCGGCCAACGCGATGAAAACGGTACGAGCGATGGCCGGCATGATGGATTTAGACGTGATCGGCATTTCGCTCGGCGGCGACGAAGCGCGCTTTCCCGCGAGGTTTTTCGTTGATGCTTTTGCGTATGCGCGTGCGCACGGACTGCATTGCGTCGCCCATGCCGGCGAGGCCGATGGACCGGCGAGCGTGCTCGACGCTGTTGAGCTGCTGCATGCGCGAGCGGATCGGGCACGGCATTCGGGCGCTCGAAGACCCGAGCATCGTCGATCTTCTCGCGGCGCGGGGGATTCCACTGGAGATCTGTCCCACGTCGAACCGTCTGACGGGTGCCCGATTGGCGGATCATCCCCACCCGTACCTCGATTTCGACTGCCGCGGCTGCATCGTGACCATCGACTGCGACGATCCGGCGTTGTTCCACACCTCGATCGAGCGGGAGTACGCAATCGTCGAGGACATTGCCGGACCGGCCGCGGCTGGAGCGTTACGTGCGCAACGCGGTCGATGCGTCGTTTGCCGCAGAGCACGAAAAGCGGGCGATGGAGGCGCAGCTTGCGGGGGCGGCTGCGGAACTCCCCGTCGCGCCTAGAAGTTAAAGTTGCTATGCCGGGACACTCGCATTCCCACTTTGCCGAATCGTTCGAAATGTACATGAAGGCCATCTACCGTCTGGAGCGTGAGGGCCCGGGTGTCACCACGTCGGCATTAGCCACCGAGCTCGGAGTCGCGCCGGCGTCGGTTTCCGGGATGCTCAAGAAGCTCGTCAACGACGGATACGTGGAACACGAAGTGCGCGGTGACATCAAATTGACGCGAAAGGGTCTCGAGATCGCGGTCGGAGTCGTACGCCGCAACCGATTGGCGGAGCGTCTGCTCACCGACGTGCTCGGCATGCCTTGGGACGAAGTCTATGCCGAAGCGTGCATTCTCGAGCATGCGATTACGACGCGCGTTGAGGAGCGCTTGATCGCAGCGCTGGGCGACCCGAAGACTTGCCCGCACGGGCATCCGATTCCACCGGCCGATCTAACGGAGCCCGTACGCATCGGCATTCCGCTGGCTCAAGTCGAAACCGGAGAGAGACGTCACCGTCTCCGGCGTCACCGAGCAAATGCCCGAGATTTTGCGGTACCTCGGCCAAGTCGGAGTTCGGCCCGGGGTTCGTCTCTGCGTCGTGGAGAAGGCGCCGCTCGGCGGACCGGTCACGATTGACGTCGAGGGCGAACGTCATGCCATCTCGCTCGAGCTCGCGCGCATGGTAATGATCGCGTGATAACGCGTTTTCTGATCGCCGTCAACATCATCGGATATCTTTGGGAAATTTCCGTGGCCGGCCCCGGAATGCTCTCCGCCTTTGGAGCGCCCAGCAGCGGAATGGAGCGAGTGCTGGCCGCCGGCGCGCTGATTCCCGCCGCCGTTCTGCACGACGGCCAATGGTGGCGCATCGTGACGGGCGCATTTCTGCATGGTGGACTGCTTCATATCGGCGTCAACATGATGTCGCTCTGGTTTCTCGGACGGTTTATCGAGCTGGCGCTCGGGTCGTGGCGCATGTTCGTCGTCTACATGTTCTCGCTCGTCGCGTCCGGCTTGGGGGTCGTCTATTTTAGCGACCCGATGGTTGCGACGGTCGGCGCGAGCGGCGCCATCTTCGGACTTTTCGGCGCGCTCTTCGCGATCGGCTTCAAGCTCGGAAAGCCCGGAATGGATCTGGTTCGCGCTAATATCGGCATCCTGGTCTTAAACCTCATCATTACGTTTACCGTCCCGCAAATCTCTTGGCAGGCGCATGTGGCAGGTTTATTAGCGGGCTTTGCGCTCACGTACGCGCTCTACTTTCCGCCGCGGCGCGTCGCCCCGCTCGTCGTCGATGCGCAGAGCGGCCGAGAGCTCGAAACGGAGTATGAAACGCCCGGCGATCCGCAGCATCGAGTGCAGTGACCGATACGCTCGAGCAGGTCTTCGGCGCCGCCGGTCCGTTCGCGCGCACGTTAACCGGCTTCGAGCCGCGCTCGGGGCAGCTTGCGATGGCGCAGCTCGTCGAGCGCGGCATCATGGAAGGAATGCACACGGTGGTCGAGGCCGGCACCGGCGTCGGAAAATCGCTCGCGTATTTGGTTCCGGCAATTCGGAGCAGGAAGAAAGTCGTAGTTTCGACCGGGACGATCGCGCTCCAAGAGCAACTCGTGCACAAAGATATTCCGCTCGTGAAAGCGGCGCTCGGAATCCCCTTGCGCGTTACCCTGCTGAAGGGAAGAGCGCATTATCTCTGCCGTCAAAAGCTCGGGCGCATGCGCGCAGACCGACTGCTCGCCCCCTCGCGTTCCATGCAGCGGATCTGGGATTGGGCGGAATGCACGCAGAGCGGCGATCGAGCGGAGCTTGGTTTCGTTCCGCCGGCTGCGGACTGGGAGCAGCTCGACGCCGACGCTGACGAGTGCATCGGGGAACTCTGCGAGCATTTTCGCGACTGTTTTTTCTTCGCCAAGCGCGACGAGGCAAAATTTGCCGACCTCGTGGTCGTCAATCATGCGCTGTTCTTCCTAGATCTCGCCATGGGCGGAGGCCTCCTGCCTCCCTACGACGTCGTCGTGCTCGATGAAGGGCATCAATGCGAACGGTGGGCCACCGACGCGCTGACCGCCGTACTGTCGGGCGCGACGATTGGCCGGATGCTGCGAAAGCTTCGGCGCGCCTACGAACTTCCCACCGCATTCGACGCCGCGTTTGACGGTTGCGTTGCTAGGCTCGAGTCGGTGCTTGCGCTGGTGAAGGGCGATCGCTATCCGCTTCCGGCAAACGAAGAAGCGTGGCCGGCGCTGGAAGCCATGCGCGAGGAGCTCTACCGCCTAGAGAACTGGCTCTTCGCAAACTCGCCCGCAGCTTTAAAGAGAAGCGTTGACGATCCCGCCGAAGGCGAACGCCGCCGGGACCTGGCGTTACGCTTAGTGCTCGCGCACGAATCGGTAATCGATCGTGCCGAAGCGGGCGTTCCGGAAACGATTTCGTGGGTCGAACGCAGCGATATCGATGGGCGGTACTGCCTCAACAGCGCGCCGCACGACGTCGCAGACTTCTTGCGAGCGACGCTCTTTTCACGCGCGCAGAGCGTCGTCCTCACGAGCGCAACGCTTACGACGGAACGGATCGTTCGATTTTGTCCGGCGCAGGCTCGGAATTGACGACACGCAAGAGCTCGTCGCGCGGTCCCCTTTCGATTACGCGCGTCAGGCTCGGCTTTTCATCGCGCCCGCCGAGGTAAATCCAAAGTCGGCAGAGTTTGCACGGCGCGCCGCGCCCCTGGTGGAAGAATGCCTCGACCGGACCGGCGGCCGCGCGTTCGTCCTGTTCACTTCGTACGCTCGAATGCATGAGGTCCATCGTCTGGTCTCCGAGCGCCTCGCCTTTCCGGTGCGATTACAAGGCGACCTGTCGCGTTCGCATTTGCTCGAGTGGTTTAGGCGGACGCCGGGCGCGGTGCTCTTTGCCACCGCCACGTTTTGGGAAGGCATCGATGTTGTCGGCGATGCGCTCTCTTGCGTGATCATCGACCGGTTACCGTTTCCGTCACCGAGCGATCCGCTCGTCATGGCTCGCGTACGCGCGCTGGAGGCGCGCGGGCTCGACGGTTTCGAGCATTATATGATTCCGGCGGCCACCGTGCGCCTCAAGCAGGGCTTCGGGCGACTCATCCGCAGCAGCAGCGACCGCGGTCTCGTCGCGTTGCTTGACGGCCGTGCTGCCTCCACCCGTTACGGCGCGACGATTCTCTCTGCGCTGCCTCCGGCTACACGGATCGAGCGCCTTGACGATTTGGAACGGTTCTTTGCCACGAAAGAGTCGCCTGAGCGACGATCCGATCGCCATCCATGAGCGCAAGCCGATCCATGCGATGGCTTCTCGGGAGGTAGAGCATGGCGAGATTACCGCGTGGAATTGCGCTGCCCAGCATAGTCCGCTCGCCGTCGTGCATCCACGCGACCGCAAGCGTTCGAGACGGATCCAGTACGACGACGACGTACCAGGTGCCGTCCGTGCCGTACATCACTTGGCTCGCGAGGTGCCGGGTGTTCCCTGGAATGCGGCGGTTCGGTGAGCCGTGCTCGCGAGACGTTCCATGGCCGCGTTTTGGGCGAGCATGGCCCCGTGAAGGGCGCGGTACTCCGACCAGAAGTACGCTGACGGCAAGAGACCAATAAGCAGAGCGGCAGCGAGGGCTGCGGGAAGGCTCCACCCGCGGCGCCCGGCACGCAGAAGGGGCTTCGGCTGCTTCACCTCGAGTTTGCGCTCGATGCGGCCGATCAATTCGGGGGGCGCGTTTCGGCGCGATTCACTCGAAGCGATCAATGCGACGTCGCGTTCGGCTGAGCCGACGATTCGCGCGCAGCTCGAACACTGGCGCAAATGCGTTTCGATCGTCGCGTTCTCGCCCGGGTCGAGCGCGCCGAGCGCATAGAGCTCGGCGCGGTCTCCAATGTGATCGTGGTTCATGATCGGTCGTTCCCCGCACCATGGACCGACTCGAGGGCCGACGCCAGCTTGCGCAGGCCGAGTTTTATGCGGCTCTTGATCGTGCCCAGCGGCTCTTTCAGTTCCGCGGCGATCTCAGTCTGAGTCATACCTTCGTAATACGCTAGCGTGAGCGCCGCGCGTTGTTCTGGCGCGAGTGCGAGCAACGCGCCCCGAACCCGATCGCGTTCGACCGGATCGGCGAGCCGTATTTCATCGTGTTCCGCAGGCATCGCGGCGAGCCGCCGCTCGAGGCGCGTTCTGCGACCCTGCTGGCGCCGTCGCGAGATCGCCTCATTGCGAACGCAAACAACGAGAAAGCTTCGCAGACTGCCCCGAGCCGACGAATATGCGTGAGGTGAACGCCAGAGCCTGGCGATGGCATCTCCAACACAATCTTGCGCCTCTTCGCCATTGCCCAGCACATTGTAGGCGGCCGAATAGAGCAGAGACGCGTATTGCCGGTAGGCTTGCGCGAAAGCCCAGCGTTCGTGCGCGGCGAACGCTACGGCGAGATTTTCATCACTACGGTCGGCCGCGGGCATAACCGCGTCGAGCCTTCGACATTGCGGCTGGGGCGGGCCTGGAGCGCCGAACGTGCGGCCGGCCAACAGAGCTGTCACAAGAAGAGAACGTCCCGGCCCGACGGCGCGGATGAATGGGCTGCCCGGGAGGCCAAACGTAGTGAAAGAAAAAGTAGGTCGCCGCGAAGCCGAGGTGTGTCATGTTAGAACCGCTTAGCATTCCAGATGCCTACGTTTGGTCGCAGCGTCAGCAAGGACGTTCGCTGCTCTCCAACAGCTATTATTTTTCCACAGGGGCCGGCAATACCGTCATCGATCCGCTGCCTCTCGATGACGTCGCGCACGCGCAAATCGAGAAGCTGGGCGGTGTCGCAAAGATTGTGGTGACGACACCCCGCCACGAACGTGACGCGCAAACGTTCGCGAGCCGGTATGGCGCGGCGATCGTGAGAAAACCGGGCCACCGAGAAGAAATCTCGCGGGGCCTGTTCGCGGTTCGCTTGCAGGACCAAAGTAGCGACGACGAATTCGCGGTGAGCATCCCAGACCACCGCACGGTAGTGGTTGGCGACTCCGTCCTGGGAACTCCCGCCGGCGCGCTTTCGCTGCTGCCGGACGCGGAGTACGTCGACGTACGCAAAGCGGCGCTTGGATTGCGATGGATTCTGCGACTGAATCCCGACAGGCTGCTGGTTGGGCATGGGCACTCGATCTTCAGCGGGGCGTATGGCGCACTCTACCGGCTTCTCTATGCGCGCGTGGGCGCAAGCCTTCATCGTATCAATCTCGACGAGTTGGAATTTCACGATGAGCGAGACGAGCACGATACGCAGCCCGAACCGTTTCGGTTACTCGATTCCGAAGTGGGGTTCGTCATCGGCGCACGTACGTTAGGCTATCGGGTAAGCACCTTGGCACCCGGGCATCGTTTTTGCCCGCTTCACTCTCACGCTCGCGAAGAGGAAATGTTCTTCGTCCTCGACGGTGAGCCGAGCGTGCGCGCGTTATCCGAGACCGTGCGCTGCCGGAAAGGCGATTTCATTGCATTGCCCGTTGGGGAAAGCGGCACCCATCAGTTGCTCAATGAAAGTGACGCCCCGGCGACGGTCCTTCTGTTGGGCCGCACCGAAGCGACTGAGGCTTGCTACTATCCGGATTCCGACAAGCTTCTCGTCGATTTCGAAACGCCGATCGTGAAAGATCGCGACTCGATCATCGTGCGCGCGAGTCCCGAGCTAGACTATTTCGACGGCGAGTAACGCGTCGCGCTTACTCTTCCTGGGAGACCTCGACCTTGGCACGCTCTTGGAGCTCTTTGACGATGGATGAATCGGCCAGGGTTGTCGTATCGCCGAGCGTGCGCCCCTCGGCGATATCGCGTAAAAGACGGCGCATGATTTTCCCGCTGCGCGTTTTGGGTAGTTCTTGCGTAAAGGTGATGTATTTGGGACGCGTGAACTTGCCGAGCTTTGCGGCAGCGTGATCGCGCAGCTCGTCGGCGAACTCCGGCGATCCCGGCTCTCCACCCTTGAGCGAAACGAAAGCGTAGACGGCCTGTCCCGTCATTTCGTCGAGTTTTCCGCAGACCGCGGCTTCGGCGACGGCAGGATGGTCGACGAGCGCACTTTCGACCTCGGTGGTGGAGATGCGATGTCCGCTGACGTTCATGACGTCATCGACGCGGCCCATGAACCAGTAGTTGCCCTCCGCATCGCGCCGGCCGCCGTCGCCGGCAAAATAAACGTGAGGGAAGCGCGCCCAATACGTTTGCACGTAACGCTCCTCGTCACCCCAAATGCCGCGAAGCATTCCCGGCCAAGGTCGCGTCAGAACGACGTAACCGCCGCCGCCCAGCGGCACCGATTCGCCGCGGTCGTTGACGACGTCGGCCGCGATGCCGGGTAACGGTTTCGTCGCGCTGCCGGGAAGCAGCGTCGTCACACCGGGTAACGGCGCGATCATGATGCCGCCCGTCTCGGTCTGCCACCAGGTGTCGACGACCGGGACGCGATTTGCGCCGATCCATTCGCGATACCAGATCCACGCTTCGGGATTGATCGGCTCGCCGACCGTGCCGAGCAGTCGCAGGGACGAGAGATCGTGTCGGGCCGGGTACTCCGTACCCCATTTCATGAACGTCCGAATTGCGGTCGGCGCGGTGTAGAGAATCGTCACGCCATAACGCTCCACGATCTCCCAAAAGCGGTCCTTGTCAGGAAAATCCGGCGTGCCTTCATAGATGACGCTGGTCGCGCCGTTTGCCAAAGGTCCATAGACGATGTACGAGTGTCCGGTGACCCATCCGATGTCGGCGGTGCACCAAAAGACGTCGCGGTCTTCTTTCAAGTCGAAGACGAGCTTGTGGGTCATCGCCGCCTGAGTCAAATATCCGGCGGTCGTGTGCATTACGCCCTTCGGCTTGGCCGTCGTGCCGCTGGTATAAAGAAGAAAGAGCAGATCTTCGGCGTTCATCGGCTCGGGCTCGCACTGCGTGGATTGACCGGCAATCACCTCGTCCCACCAGTAATCGCGTCCCTCGTGCATGAAGACGTCGTCGCCGACGCGCCGGGCCACGATGCAGTGCGCGATGGACGGCGTGTGCTCCATCGCGATATCGCAGTTGCGCTTGAGGGGCACTTTGCTTCCGCGGCGCCAACCGAAATCGGCAGTGATCAGCGCCACGCATTGCGCGTCGTTGACTCGGTCAACGATCGATTCGGGCGAGAAGCCGCCGAAAATTACCGGAGTGAGCCGCGCCTATTCGCGCGCACGCCAGCATGGCGACGGGAAGCTCGGGAATCATCGGCATGTAGACCGCGACGCGGTCGCCTCGCCGAATTCCGAGGTTACGTAACCCGTTGGCGAAGCGGTTGACATCGTCGAGCAGCTCGCGGTAGGTGATCGTTCGGCGGTCACCTGCTTCGCCCTCAAAATAATACGCGATCTTTTCGCCGGAGCCCGACCGCACGTGCCGATCGAGGCAGTTAACCGATACGTTGAGTTGCCCGTCGGCGAACCACCGCGCGAACGGTTCGTTCCATTCCAGCGCCACGGTGAAAGGCTTGATCCATTCGAGGCGGCGCGCCCAAGAGGCCCAAAAGGCCGCGTAATCTCGTTCGGCTTGCGCATAAATGTCTGCCGTGACGTTCGACTGAGCTGCGAATTCCGGCGAGGGCGGAAAGCGCCGGCTCTCTTCAAGCAGGGCTTCGATCGCGGAACTCGTCATGCACGAGAGGTTCCGAGGCGGTGCGGCCATGCCTGCCGAACGTTGCTGGCGGTCTGAGATGTTAGCTGCACTCGTGCTCGCGGCGCTGACGGCTCCGTCGACGGGGCTTGCGACAATCCATTACGACGCGCCACCGCCCAACTTCGCATTTCCCACCTCGCATGGCAATCAGTTTCTCTCAGATCTGCGCGGCAGAGTCGTCATCATCGATTTTTGGGCGACGTGGTGTCATGCGTGCACCGCCGAGCTCAAGGAGTTCGTGCGGGCCCGCGAGACGTTTGGAAACCGGATCGCCGTCGTCACAATTTCAGACGAGCGTCCCGACGTCGCGGCGAGCTACTTACGCCTTTGGAACATTCCGTTGCCGTTGGTTGAGGACTTGGAAGGGGCGGTCTTTCACATCTATTCGGTCTCCGCAATACCCGTCACGCTCGTCCTCGACCCCAGCGGAGACGTTACCTACGTCTCGGTCGGCGGCTTGAGCTGGGGAGAGCTCGCGCAAGCAATCGAGCGAGCACTTCCTGAGGCTTCGGCTAGCACTCCCGCGGCGGGAGTGCTACAGTAGGGGGCGTGATAGACAGTAGCGGTTTAGGGAAACGGAAGGCCTACATCCTCGCAACGGTGGTCTACGAGTACATCGCCACCGCCGAGCCGGTTGGCTCGCATTCTTTGACCCAAAAATACAACCTCGGCATCAGCTCTGCGACCGTCCGCAATGAAATGGCCGAGCTCGAAGCGGGAGGCTACCTGGTCCAGCCACACACTTCGGCCGGGCGCATTCCATCCGACGCTGGGTACCGTACCTACGTCGACAGTTTGATGCAGCCGGAAGAGCTGACCGAGAACGACCGCCGTCGTCTTCGCGATGAGCTCGGCGACGCCAGCCGCGAGCTGGACGAGATCATCGACCATACCACTCGTTTGCTTGGGCGCCTTTCGAATAATTTGGCCTTCGTAACGAAGCCGCAGCAAGAGGCTGCTCTCTTCAAGCACATCCAGCTGATCTGGCTCTCGCCACATACCGGCGTAGCGATCGTGGTAACGTCGCTCGGCGTTGCCGCGCAGAGTCTCTTCGAGCTCGGCGCCGAAGTGCATCCCGACGACCTGACGCGCTTCTCCAACGCACTCAACGCGCGACTTGCGAATTGCTCGCTGCGCGACGTCACGGAGAACGAAATCGCGCAAGCCGCGCAAGAAGTCGGAGTCTCAGAAGATCTTCGCGGCGCGGTCGTGGCGGCCGCGCTCACGGCGCGGTCGAGCGAGCAATCGACGATCGCCGCGGCCGGCGCTCAAAACTTGCTGGATCAGCCCGAGTTTCAAGATCTTCGAAAACTGCGCTCCATCTTGCGCATCGTCGAGGAGCAGAAGATGCTTTACGAAGTCGTTGCCGACGCCATGAACGACGATGCCGCGAGCGTCAAGATCGGTCACGAGCTCGGAAGCGAAGAACTTTCCGATCTCTCGGTGGTGACGGTGCCTTACCATTTTGGATCGCATGCGCTGGGAATGCTCTCCATACTCGGGCCGCGCCGAATGCCGTACGCGCGTCTGCTCGCTCTCGCCTCCGGTACCGCAGAAACATTGAGTCAGCGACTCTCCGACGTCGACGACATACCAAGCGCGTAACATGCCCACGAGGGACTACTACGAAATCCTCGGCGTCGCTCGAGACGCTTCGGGGGACGAGATCAAGCGAGCCTATCGCGCGTTGGCGCGCGAGCACCATCCCGACGTCGCACGCGATAAGTCGAGAGCCGAGCACCGTTTTAAGGAGATCAACGAAGCCTACGAAGTGCTCTCCGATCCAAAGAAACGCGGTCAGTACGACCATTTCGGCTACGTCGGCAACGGCGCTGGGCCAGGTACGGCGGACTTTGGGTTCGGTCAGGGCTCCTTCGGCGACATCTTCGACATGTTCTTTGGAAACGTGCGCGGTGCGTCCCAGCCGCGGCGCGCGGGACCGGAACGCGGATCGGATCTGCGTTACGATGTCGAAATTACGCTCGAAGAAGCGTTCCACGGAACGACGAAAGAGATCGTCTTCGACCGCTTGGCGCAGTGCGATCCATGCAAAGGAACCGGCGCCAAGCCCGGAACGATGATCGTGCCGTGCGAGCGGTGCGGCGGCAGCGGAACCGTACGAACGGCGCGGCAAAGCCCGCTCGGTCAGATCGTCACGCAGAGTCCCTGCTCGCGCTGCGGTGGAGAAGGCCACGTAATTGCGCAGCCGTGCGAATCGTGCAGCGGACGCGGACGCCGAGAAACCGAAACGCGACTGACGGTCAAGGTGCCGCCGGGGGTGGACGACGGCTCGCGCATACGGATTGCCGGCAACGGGGAAGGGGGCACCCGCGGCGGAGCTTCGGGCGACCTCTTCGTGTATTTGACAATCGCGCCCCATGCGCTCTTTCAACGTAACGGACACGATACGTTCGTCGACGTGCCCGTTAGTTTTACCGAAGCTGCGCTCGGCGCAACCATAGAAGTTCCGTCGTTGGCAGGCGAGGTAGAGCTGACGCTTCCGGCCGGTACCCAATCCGGAACGACGATGCGGTTGCGGGGGTACGGCATGCCGACCGTACGCGGAAACCAGCGCGGGGATCACCACATTACCGTCCACGTCGTGGTTCCAACGAAGTTGAATAAGCACCAGCGAGAACTTCTCGAGGATTATGCGCTCGCCGGGGGTGATGCAATCGAAGATCGCACCTTTTTCGAGCGTGTAAAGGACGCGTTCCGTCCGCAGTGAGTTGAGGGCCGCTCGCCGTTTCTTCGTCGAGGGAGCGCGAGATGTCGGAAGCGTCGTGGAGATCGGCGGCAGCGATGCGCGCAAAATCGCAAAAGTGCTGCGCCTGCGCGATGGAGACCGCATCGAGATCGTGGACTCCAGCGGGACCGCCTTCGACGCATCGATCGGCGGCACGGGAAGAGTCGTTCGCGCTACCTTATTAGAAGTGCTCGATGAGCGTCGCGCGGATGCAGCGGCGCTCGTCGACATTGCGCAGGCTGTACCGAAGGGACGGCGGATGGAGTTCGTCGTCGAGAAAGGCACCGAGCTGGGCGCACGCTCCTTCCTTCCGTTCTATTCCGAGCGAAGCGTCGGGCAAGCAATCGGTCTCGAAAAGCTTGCGCGATGGCAACGCCTGGCGCGAGCCGCCGCTCAACAAAGCGGCCGGAGCGATGTTCCCGAGATACGCGCACCATTAAAGTTCGATGCGCTGCTCGAGCGGTTTGAAGAGTATGATGCCGTGCTGTTTGCATGGGAGCTGGCTCCGCCGGTTCCGTTGCGCGAACGACTTCTCGGAGCGCTTCCCGCGCAAGGGCGCGTACTCGTGGTCGTGGGACCGGAAGGCGGTTTCACGCACGACGAAGCGGAGCGTGCCGCGCGGCGGGGGGCCGCGTTACTCTCACTTGGCCGCCGCATTCTGCGAACGGATACCGCTGCCATGGCGCTTTTGGCGGTGATAGGCGCCTTGGCGTCGTAGAATCAGCGAATTCGTCATGCCGCTTCCATTTTCAATGGTCATTCCGACGTACAACGAGGCCGCTGGTATCGGAAAGCTCATTGCCGCGCTCGACGCCACGTTCCGCGCGCACTCGCTCGACGGCGAGATCATCGTCGTCGATGACAACTCTCCCGACGGTACGGGCGCCATCGTCGACGAGCTCTCTGCAACCCTGCCGGTTCGTTGTCTTCACCGCAGCGGCAAGCTGGGCTTGTCGAGCGCGGTCATCGAGGGTTGGGAAATGGCGCGGCCTGAGTCGGTAGCGCTCGGTGCGATGGACGCGGACTACAGCCACGACCCGAGCGTATTTCCTCGTATGGTTGCAGCCTTGGAGACGGGCAAATACCAATTGGCCGTTGGAAGTCGCTACGTGCCCGGCGGCGCCATTGTAAATTGGCCGGCGCATCGGGTGATCACATCGCGCGTCGCCTGCTGGCTCGCGCGGCCGCTCACGCCCGTTAAGGACGTTACCAGCGGATACTTCCTCGTTCGCCGCGATGCGCTCGCCGGCGTGGCACTCGATCCGATCGGCTTCAAAATAGGGCTCGAGGTTATCGCAAAGGCACGATACGATGACGCGATTGAAATTCCGTACGTTTTTACCGATCGGGTCGCGGGCGTATCGAAACTCAACCAGCGAGAGGTTTTCAACTATCTCAAACAGCTCGCGCGGCTTTACGCGGCGTTGCTCCTGCCCCAGCCGGCCAAGGCGCGCAAAGCCTGATGCCGGTGCCGGAATGGCTGCGGACGCGCCGCGCGAAAGAGGCGCAGCGCAACGAAGCCGCGATGTGGAGCAAATGCCTCAAGTGCGGTGAGGTGCTCTACCGCCGCGACTTGGCGGCAAACCTCGACGTCTGTCCCCGGTGCGGATATCACTTCCGAATGGGTGCCTACGATCGCATCGCCTCGATAGTCGACGGAGATTTTGTGGAAATCGGTAACGAGGTGACGGCGAGCGACCCACTGGGCTGGTCCGATAAAAAGGCGTATCAAGCAAAGCTGAAAACAGATCGCGAACAGAGCGGCCTGTCGGAATCCGTGGTCTGCGGCTTTGCGACGATCGGAGGCTTTCCCGTCGCCTTGGCAGTGATGGATTTTCATTTCCGCGGCGGCACGATGGGCCGCGTCACGGGTGAGCGAATCACGCTACTGTTGGAAGAGGCTCGCCGCCGAAAGGTACCCTGTGTAATCTTTGCTGCGTCGGGGGGCGCCCGTATGGAGGAGGGCATGCTTGCGCTCATGCAGATGGCCAAGACAACGGCAGCAGTCGCGCGATTCATGGAAGATGGCAACTTTTTCGTGACCGTTCTGACCGACCCGACTACAGGCGGCGTGGCGGCATCGTTTGCGTTTCAGGCCGACGTTGTCATGGCAGAGTCGAAAGCCATGATTGGTTTTGCCGGACGGCGGGTGATCGAGCAGACGATTCGGCAACGCTTGCCCGATCAATTCCAAACGGCCGAGTTTCTGCTGGAGAAAGGCGCGATCGACATGGTCGTAGATCGCCGCAATCTCAAAGAGACGCTCATTCGATTGTTCGAATACGTGATCCGTGAGCAATAACGTCATCGTCGAGCGCGAGAAGAGCTTGCTCGAGCTCGAGCGGCGCATCGCCGAGCTGCGCGAAGCTTCGGCGGCGCAGCCCCGCGACATGTCCGCCGAAATTGCCGCCCTCGAAGAGAAGTATCAAGCCATACTGCAGGAGCTCTTCGGCACGCTCTCTCCCTGGGAAAAGGTCCATATGGCCCGCCATCCGGCTCGCCCGACCTCCCTCGATTACATCTCGCGCTTCGACCGGTTCGACGAGCTGCACGGCGACCGCCACTATCGCGACGATCCGTCGATCGTCGGCGGGTTCGCGTTCTTGCGCTCGCGCGCGGTTATGGTGGTGGCCCAGCAGCGCGGACGGGACACTAAAGAGAATTTGCGGCGAAACTTCGGCATGCCCACGCCGGAAGGTTATCGGAAGACAAGTAGGCTTGCGCGGCTCGCAGCTCGTTTAAACCTACCGATCGTCACGTTCGTCGATACCAAAGGCGCCGATCCCGGGATAAGCTCCGAAGAGCACGCGCAGTCGGAGGCGATCGCGACGTGCCTGCAGACCTTTACGACGGCGCGGGTTCCAATCGTTGCTGCCATTGTCGGTGAAGGCGGCTCGGGCGGAGCTCTGGCGCTGGCGATCGCCGATCGTGTGCTCATGCTGCAATACAGCACGTACTCGGTCGCGTCGCCCGAAGGCTGCGCCGCGATCCTGTGGTCGGACGCGGGCAAGGCGGAAGAAGCGGCGTCTCGGTTGAAATTGACAGCCGATGACCTGCACCGCTTCGGTGTCGTTGACGAGATAATCGCCGAGCCGCTCGGTGGCGCCCACCGAAATCCACAAGACGTTGTGACGCGGACCCTCGATTCTATCGAGGCGGCTTTGAAGCGGCTGTCAGTGCTCCCCGTCGAGAGACTCCTCGACGAGCGGTATCGAAAATATCGCCGATTGGGCGAATGGCGGACAGAAAGTTTGGAACCGATCGGAACGGCGCAATGAAGCGGCTCACACTACCCGCGCTCCGCCTTGTCGGCCGAGTAACCATTGCGGCTTTCACTCTGCTTGTCGTGACGCTGGTTGCCATCCAGTTTGCCCGCGCGATTGGGCAGAATATGTCCGCAGCACGCGAACTATCGGCGATCCACTCGGATATCACAGCTCTCCAACGGCGCCGCGAAGAACAACAGCGAGAGTTACGGCGTCTTCGCGATCCGCAGGGGACGATTCCCGAGATTCACGATCGCTTGCGCCTCGTCGGACCGAACGAGGCCCTCATTTTCGTCTCTCCCCAACCTCCGCCCGGCGGCGAAGGCACCGCGGGCACGCAATCTGATCCGTGAGCGACACTTCGGGCGGTATCGTCATCAACCTCAATGCTTACGGCGCGACGGTGCGCCTCGATGACGGCGATCTCGCCAGCGCGAGCGCGTCCGACGTCGAAACACATCGCGATCAGTACCAACGATCGCTCGCACGCCGCAAGCGGCTTTCGTTTGAGGTTCGCCGCCAGGGGCGGCGTTGCGCCGTTTCGCTCGCGCCCCAGCTTCGCGACGACGCGCTCGAAGAACAGATTTCGTCTTTCCTCAAGAGCACCGAAGAGTGGGAGCCGGCCGACGCTCTCCCTGCGGCGGAGCGGCACTTCTTGAGAAAGAAACGCCGAGCCGCGCTTTTCGAAGCAAAGCAACAGGGCCGCTAGGAACGCTTTCCGCGGTGCACCGTTGAGCAAACGATACGCAATCGTGTCGATTGGAACGAATTCGACGCGCTTGCTTCTCGCCGACGTCGCGTTAGAGAACCCGCGCGTGGAGCTCGCGAGGTCGACCGGCACGCGGATCGGCGAAGGCTTGGGCGAGCGCGGACGGCTCGGCGACGAGCCGATGAAGCGAACGCTCGATGTGATCGCTCAACTTGCGCGAGCGGTCAGAGGGCATTACGTGCGCCTCTTTGCCGTGGCCACGAGCGCACTGCGAAGGGCCGAGAACCAAGAAGAGTTCGCGGAGCGCGTATCGGCATTGCTCGGCGTTCCCCTGCGCATCTTGTCGGGAGAAGAGGAAGCCGCCGCATCATATCGAGGCGCGTTGACGGCGTTCGGTACGTTGCGCGGCGAGCGCGTCGGCGTGCTCGATGTGGGTGGCGGAAGCACCGAGTATGCCGTTGGTGATTCGCTGCAGCCTCAAGACGTCGTTTCCTGCGAGATCGGGGCCGTGCGTTTGACCGAAGCGGTGCCGGCACTTGCCGGCCGCGACGGCACCATCGACGATGCAGAGATCGCTAAAGCGAGAGAGATCGCGCGGCAAGCGCTCGGGCCGTTGACCGAGTGTGCGGCTGTCGAACGGCTCGCTTTCGTCGGCGGAACCGCAACGACCGCGGCAGCGATCGTGAGGGGACGCCGTATGCCCGTCGCATCCTTTCGGCTAACGCGCGCCGATTTGCAGCGCACGCTCGAACGGCTCTTGGCAATGAAGCTTGAGAATCGTAAGGCGGTGACCGGAATAAAGCCGCAGCGCGCGGACATTCTTCCGGCCGGGATTATCGTGCTCGACGCCGCGCTCGAGAGAGTAGGCCGTGACGACGGAATAGCGACCACCGCAGATTTGCTTCTCGGCATCCTTTTGCAAGAACGGGATGCGGCAGGAGGAGCGACTCAGGCCGTGCGCGCAGGTTCGGAAACACGAAGGGGATTTCGTCCATGAACGATAGCGAGATACGCAACCATATCGAGAGCCTCGTCGAACAAGAACATCATTTGCTGGAGCACGGAGAGCACGGCAAATTGACGGCCGACGACCGCGAGCGTCTCGATGCTATCTCCGTGCAGCTCGACCAATTTTGGGACCTCTTGCGTCAGCGCCGTGCACGCCGCGACGCCGGCCAAGATCCGAGCATCGCTCACATTCGCAGCGAGGGCATCGTCGAGCACTATCGGCAGTAATGCTATTGGGATGGTGGTGGAATCGGCAGACACGACGGACTTAAAATTCGTTGCTCGAAGGAGCATCCGGGTTCGACTCCCGGCCATCCCAAAAATTCCGTCCTTATTTTACAGTGCGTTTTTGCCGCACTACGGGGTTGCAACGAGCGTCGATTTTGGTCGATCGTTCGAAGGCGTGCGCCAGTTGCAACACACCCAAATCATCGTGGTATCGGCCGACGAGCTGAATGCCAACTGGAAGGTTGGTGGCTGAAAATGCAGCCGGAACAGAGATCGCTGGGTGTCCAGTCGCGGAAATATAATAGCAGGACTTCATCCAAGCCATATAGTTTTCCATCGTAACACCCGCGATCTCCGTCTGGTAATGCTGTGACACTGGAAATGGTAATACTTGGTTGACGGGCAAGATAAAGAACTCGTAGGTTTCCATAAATCTATACATACGTTCGAAGGCATCGGCGCGCTTTTCTCCTCACGCGTAAGATAGGGGCCCGTTGTTTACGCCCCTCTTCGACGTGCCAATGGACGAACGAGTTATACATGTCAGGCGCCTTAGCGAACGCGTCGCCGAACTCGGCCTCGTATCGCGCGTGGCGCTCGGCCAAGAATGCCTCGTTGACGCCGCTCAAATCGGGCTCGGCATCCTCGACGGTGCACCCGAGCGACTCAAACACATACCGTTGGGCGAGAATGGCTTCGCGGACCGCCGGCTCCCACGGAAGTCCGAGATCCTTGAACATCGCTACCCGCACGCCTTTGAAGTCCCGTTCTAAATGCTCTTCGTACTTGAACCCCGACTGATCGATGGCAATTGGACAAGCGCGATCGAATCCTGCCAGCACCGACAGGAAGAAAGCACAGTCGCTGACGTTTCGGGCAACCGGACCGGCCACGCTAAGCGTAAACCAATCGCGTTCGTTTGCTACGCGGCCGGGCGACGGGCGAAAGCCCACTATGTTGCAGAAGTTCGCTGGGTTCCTTAGCGAAGCGGCGTAGTCGCTGCCGTCAGCGAGCGGCACCTTCCGCACGCGACCGCGAAGGCTCCGCCGCCGGTACTTCCGCCACAGGTCTTGTTGAGGTCGTACGGATTGCACGTTGCGCCGAATACGCGACTGAACGTCTGCGACCCCATGCCGACTCGGGAGCGTTCTTTCGCCGAGAACGATCCCAACGGCGCCCTTTTCTTGTCGACGACGTAGCCGTCCGTCGTAGGAACATAATCCTTGTAGACGGGAGAGCCGCCGTAGGTGGTTCTAATGCCCTTCGTATCGACGAGATCTTTCACGCCGATCGGCATTCCGTGCAACGGTCCGCGCACGTTTCCTCGCGCGAGCTCGCGGTCAGCTTCGTCCGCTTCCGCCAACAATCTCTGCGGACAAGTGTAACGATGGCGTTACCGTCACGATTGGTGAGTGAATCTGCTCCGCTGGTTCCACCACTTCGCGGCGACTTGCCTCGTTCGGCGCGCGGCCTACATCTCGATTGCCGTCATCCAACAGATGTCGGAGGCTACGCCACCAGCCGGAGCGGCGGAGGCCGGAATGCCCGTTGCTAGGTCAGCGGTTGCGGCGTAAAATTGCGGCTGGATCTTCCCAGCCGCAAGAGATCGCCTCGGGTGATCGATTGCACAATGACCTCCCTGGGACTGCGGTCGGAAAAACCGTTCAATCTCAGTGGGTTAGCACCTTGATTCGCCTCGATCGTCGGATCGTTCGCAACAACCAGACCGGACGTTTGAGGGCGATTGTATGGTATCCCGAGCCAATCCCGACCGCGACCCCAAACTAGAGTTTACGTCCGCGCTGACTACACCCGCGCGTCCGCGTTCAAACTGCTCCACGAGGATGGCTGTCGCCCAATAGGGGCCAAATCGTTTGTCACATTTTGTCACAGACGGGTCGGAAACGGTTGGGATCGCGGGCTACGGTCGTTGGGAAATCGGCCAACGTAAACGACACGATCGCATGGTTGTTGCGATCGGCGGTCCAAAATCGCTCGCCGTCTAGGCGACGCTACGCGGTTTAAATGGAAACGATTGCAGCGTTTCGATCGATGACGCGGCGGCATCGACGCCGAGCCGCTGGAGCTGACCGTCGACCCAGTCTTCGTCAACAGTGGCCAAATAGAACGCACGGTCAACGATCGTCATACCGACAGGGCGCCTTTCGAGCTGTACTTCGCGCACAGGCGCACCGGCCTCGTTGAGTTCGATCAGCTTCTTATCCCACGCCTGTGAGAGATACAACGTTCCGTTTGCATACGCCAGAAACGATCCGGAGAAATCCGGGCACGGGAAGCACGCGGTGAATCCTCCCGTCGGGCGTAAACGAATAAACGTACCGCTGGTCGCGTTCCAGGTCGGGCTCGTCGATCGCTGGAGCGAGGATCAGCCGAAAGTCCGAGCCGGTGTACGTCACACCTAAGGATTCATGCGGCGGAACGAATTCGCGCCGGATGTTCACGTCTTCGGATCGAGCGCATATAAACGACCGTTCGCGGCGCTCGTCACCCACATCGACTCGCCATCCCAAGCCAGACCCTGCGGGCCTTGCAGCGGCGAGGGGTAGTGGACTAGGCCGCTCATGCCGTTCCACTTCCGTGCATCTTACGCTTCCTCATGGTCTAGTCGCTCGCGTCTCATCGCCTGTCTCGCGCTTCGAGCTCAAAACGTTCCTTTGGTGAGGCGGTGCTTCTGCGTAAGCAGCAATAGCAAACGATGAGCCGTTTCATAGAGCACCTCCGTCACGACGAAAGCAGACGATTGAACTCTTTGCGGAAGGGCAGAGGATCCCTGGCGAGGACGATCCGCCGTGACCTTCCAGCGCTCCGGTGACGAATACTCAGACCACGGGTCCGTCACGCTCTGCTATTGACTCCAGCGAGCCGAAACGCGGTTTAACTTTGAAACTGCGCGCGCCTGTCTTGACGGCCACCGGCTAGATACCGATGCTGCCGATGACCACCCAAAAAAGCAAAGTCCAAAAGGCGACGATCGAAACGGCTACGCCGGAGAACAGGCCCGCGATAAAGCTGAAGCCGCGTAGGTAAGCGTAACGAACTGCAAACCCGGCAGCAGCGACGGCAACGAGTCCATCACTTAGAAGCATCGTCGGCTTTCTCCAACCAGCTCGCGCCGTTAAGAAGCAAAAGATAAAGCCAAAGCAGAGGCCGGCAATAACACCGCCGATCGCTCGCCCAATCACTACGAAGCGTCTGACTGCGGGTTGCATCCTCGAAAGTTGCCCTCGTAGCAAACCCGCGCGTGCGCGCGGGAGTAATTTACGTCCAACGTTCGCCCGCGATTGCCAGCCAACAGCGGTTGCAAACGGTTGCCATTCCTCTTAGCTGCTCTCGCTACCCGTTTGCGGCTCGAACTGCCGTCTTGGCAAGAACGCGCTGGCGGATTTGCTCGGCCGCTGGAGTTTCCATTGCCGACTGTAATACGGCGTGATACGGACCCTCACCCTCGACACCTTGTACACGTCTAGACCGTGAAGATTTTCCGCGCAGCGCGTGAAGTAACATAAAACAATTGCTAGCTCCATTTTATTGGGTTTTACGCAACGGAACGGTCGCATTTGCCCGTAGCCGCCTTGGCCGCAAGCGTGGCCAAGGCGCGCCCGACGTAGATTTTGAACTCATCGGGGATGGCACTGGGGGCTCCAATTCGGACGGGGACGGTAACGCTGCTCTTCACCGATATCGATGGAAGCACGCGGCGTTGGGAAGAGCGGCACGACGCGATGGCAGAGGCGTTGCGCCGTCACGACGAACTGGTGCGCCGCGCGATCGAAAGGCGCGGCCGTCACGTGTTTAAGAGGTCGGCGATGCGTGTTGCGCGCGTTTGCGTGCCATGATGCAGCTGCCGCGGCAATCGGTGCGCTGCGTGATCTCTCGGGCGAGGAGGAGCGCGATCGCTGGCCGGCCGGTTCGCCTGGTGTTGATAGCGCACGACCGGCGAACGGGAGGCGACTACTTTGGTCCGGCCGTGAATCGCGTGTTGCGGCTGTTAGCGACGGCACACGGCGGCCAAGTCATCTTTTCCAATGCAACCGCATCACTCTTGCGCGGTGTAATGCCCGAGCGTTCGGAGTCGTGCGATTTGGGTGAGCACCGGCTTGCGGATCTCGTCGAGCCGGAGTGTGATAGCCGAGGAGTCCTCGCTTGAGGACGTCTGCTTGGCGGTTCGCACCGCGCTGGCGCATGCTGGGACCGTCGCCGTCCTTACAGGTGGCAGCGCCGCCATGTATTACGCGCCTCGGTCCTATCAGTCCGGAGACGCCGACTTCATCATCACGTTTTCCATCGATACGACCTGTGCCGGCAATGCATTGCGCGAACTAGGCTACGATGAAATTGGCGGCACTTATCATTACGATAAGGAAGTTACGATGAAGTCGGCCCACGGCGCAAGCGGGTCGAGACAAGACTTAGGAGACGGAAAACCGATCTCATGCCCGTCGTTCTGAGTCAGCGCACCTGGCACGACGATCCAAAGTATCTCGACCGCGAGGGCGTGATTTATCTTTACGCTCGCCAGTCCGCGGGCGGATCAACGACTTTGTACCGCTTGATTACTATCGTCCGGGACGCGCCACCGCAAAAGTGTGGGCACGTACATCGGTCATGGCGTACTGGGCACATCCTTCGAAGACTGGGCACGATCTGATCATTATTTCATGAACGTCGCTTGGTATGAGCCCTTCGCGCGGCCTGCGCCCTTGCGGCAGGGCGATGAATTCCGTCGAAACGGAGAGTTCGACGCCGCCCCAATTTCAGAGCGCGGTCCGGCCAATTCGTGAAACGGCGTATTATCGAATCTTGATGCTGGGCAGCGTTTCAGCCGGCCGCGAGTTCGCGCCACCGGTTACGACGGAATCCGTCCTTTCAGGCGGGTATTCGCCGTTGCTCGTCGACGCGCCGCGTGACGCATTTCGCGAGGCCGTTAGGATACCGGAAGGTACGGGATACGTACCATCGGGCAAGGCGCTGCCGAGCGTCTACGAGTCAGCGGCGCTGCAAGAGCGAGCGCGCAAAGATCACAATGCCACGCTGGACATGATTCGCCGGCACGCCGAGCGCCTTGGCGGGCGTTGCTGGTACAATAATAATATTGATCTCTTCGTACACTATAGCGATCGGTCGCTTTTGATCGAAGCAAAGAGCCTCAACGACGCGCGACAATCCGTGGACCGGATGCGTTACGGCATGGGGCAGCTCTTCGACTATCGCGTTCGCTATAAAGCCGAGGTCGCCGGTGCGGAGCTGGTGTTGGCCTTCGGTGCGCCTCCGGACCGCGCAAGCGGATGGATCGCGACGATTCTGCAAGAGAACGGCATCGCATTTGTCGCTCGAGATCGCGAGCGGCTGGTGCCACTCAACGAACATGCCACTGCAATTCCGCTCTTTGCGGTGGAGTAAGCTCTTCAACCGGGAGTTCGCTAGCAGATCATTATCAGCGAGCATGCGCGCAGCCGCAAAGGAAGCTAGGGCCCGCCCTTGAGCGGCGGCATAACGCCAGCCTATTGTCGAGCCCGGATCCGATTAAAAGCTGCCGGGGCCACAATTGTTATTTGACTTGGGTCACTATTTCACGATAGCCTAGCTGGACTAGTGGCCACGATCAGAGCCGCAGGTGATTCCTCCTTGGCTATCTTTAGGAGTGCGACTTTAAATGAGCCCTGAGTTGATTTTGATCGGATTGATGGTCGGCACGATCGTGGGACTGACCGGCGTAGGCGGAGCGGCTATCATGACGCCTTTACTGGTGCTGGTGCTCAAAGTCAATCCACTGGTGGCCGTGGGAAGCGACTTGCTCTATAGCGTTCCCACCAAACTCTACGGCGCGTACCTTCATAACCGGCAAGGCACGGTAAACTGGGCCATTACGAGGGCGCTCTTGACGGGCGGTATACCCGCAGCCATTTGCGGGGTCGGGCTTTTGTATATTCTTCGAACCCACTTCGACGTCGCTCTGGTTACTGTATGGACGCGGCGAACCATCGGCGTGGCGCTCTTCGTCGCCGCGGTGATCATGATTGTCCGGCCGTTTCTCAGGCATGTCGCACGCCAATCGGAAGAACCGTTTGCGTGGACCGGCTCCCAGCGCCTGCGAGTCATCGCCGTCGGCGCGGTAGTGGGCCTCATCGTCACGATCACGTCAATAGGCAGTGGTTCGATCACATTACCGCTCTTGACGTTATTACTGCCGGCCGTCGGTCTCTCGGAGCTCATCGGTTCCGATATCGCTTATGCCGCCTTTCTAATTCCTACGGCGGCACTAGGCCGATGGACGATGGGCGACGTGAATTTGCTCCTCGTTGTCAACCTGCTGATCGGCTCATTGCCGGGTGTCTACATCGGCAGCAAACTCTGTGGAAGGATGCAAACGCGCTGGCTGCGTCCGGCGGTCGCGCTGACGCTGGTTTTTGTGGGAACTCGCCTGATATAGGCACCTACTTCCAAACTGCCGGCAGGCATCGAGACCGGCGCCGATCCAGCAGCAATGACGGCTGAATCATTCAGTGTCTCAGTCCGCGATTCGAACCGCTGTCGTCCCACGCGTACCAGCCGATAGACGTTGCGCCGAATTGGCAGAACGCTCTGGCTCGATCGAGCATCTCGCCAGCGCGTAAGCCCCGGTTGATAATAGCGCTCTTCGTACGAACCGCCCCAAGCTTGACCGATTCCGTAGAACGGCGTCTGCGTCAGGGAGGCAGCGACGAGCGAGCCGCCACGGCGGACGCGTTTAGCAGATTACGTATGAACCAAAGTTGTCGTATCGGGACCGATCCCGCTAATTTCGACCACGGCCGGTTCCTTTGCCATGGCGTAGTGGTGCAGGCCGGCGGGCACCGAAACCACGGCGCCGGGGCCGAACGTCATCATCTTCGTGACGTCCATCGTGTCGCCCAAACCAAACATCACCGTACCGCTGATCACCACGACGTTCTCGGTCATGGCGTGGAAATGCGGTGGTGCCTGGCCGCCGGCGGGGAATTTCAAATAGTAGGCGTAGTAGGCGCCGGCCTCGGACGGAACGCCGACGATCGTGGCCATTTCGAATCCTTTGAAGCCAGGGGCGGCCTGCCATTGGGCGGTTTCCGGCGTGACGATAACCGGAGCGCTCGCGGCCGATGCGACGGACGAGAGTGCCGCGAACGCAAGGACCGTAACGAATAGGCGGGAGCGAAGCATCTCGAGTACCTCCTATTGCCGCGCTTCGTTCGGCGTTCGTCCGGCGGTTCCGTGCTTCGAGAAGCTCAGGATAATACGAGCGAGCACTACTTGGCGTGAGGAGCGGTGATCGCGGCGAGCATGTCGGTCGTGCCCGGAATTCGCTCGAGGTGCGGGTAGCGCATTCCCCCGTGATACTCGAGGGAGAGCGTCTGGTACCATCCGTTTTGCGTGGTAATCAGCGAGATCGGCGCGCCCGAGTGCTCGGCACGCCTCACCGCGTATTCCAAGGCGTCGGCAGAAAATTGTTGACCGTCGACCGCGAGAACGTGCATGTCCGGAGCGAGACCGCTTCGCCAGGCCGGCGAGTTCTCGCGCACGTCCTTTACGACGCCGTCTTCACCGATATTCGCACCGTAGGCGAACCATCCGACGATGTCGTGATCCAGCGCTTGCTGAGCGGTGATGAGCTCGTTGGGGCTCCCGCTGTAAACGATGCGCCATCCCGCTCGTGTGAGCTCGTCAGTTGGAGGGTGAACGGCAACGTGATACACATACTTGTCGAAGAAACCGTGCCAGTCGTATGGTTCAACGCCGTTCAATAAGCTCTCGAGCTGCGGCCGAGTGTAGGTGACGACGATTGGCCCCGTAACTGCCGGCTCGGTGAAGCGGTGCAGAAACGTGTCGAGCGAGCGAGCTCCGTGCGAGCGCTCGCGGATGATCGTGTCGACGTCGAGCCAGACCAGTTCGCCCTCATCATAAAAATCGCCAAACGTGCGGCGAATCGCTGGATAGGCGCCGTGGGCGACGTAAAAGTACGGCGCCCCTGTCGTGAGGTCGATCATCGGCGTGGTCGCTCGGCCGGTCTCATAGTCCATTTGGGCATAGGTCGTTGCGACGAATTGCGGATAGAGACTCGGGCGCCGAATGCCGGCACGGAACGAGAGCAGGTCGCCCAGATATTGGTTCATGCCCTCGTAGACCCAGAGCAGATCGGTGAGCTGAGGTACTTGGAAATTCGGCGTCGTGAGATCCTCCGGCCGGCGATACTTGCCGTTCCACGAATGTGAAAACTCGTGCGTGATCAAGTCGCCTTCTGAAAGCGACTCCTGCGGATCGGTGAGGAAGTCGTTGCCCGCGCGGTCGTCGCTCGACTGGTGATGCTCGATGCCCTGAAACGGAATCGCGTCGCTCAGGGTGAGCAAGGCGTGAAAATCGTCAAAGTGACGCGAGCCGTACATCGCAAAGGCTTCGTCTGGAACGCGCTGGTACGCTTTGAGTAGACTTGCGGGGATTTCCAGATCTTGCGGATAGTCGGCGAATGCATCGAGTTGCACGAACGCGGATCCCTCTCGCCACAAATACCACTTACGGACGTATCGTCCCATGTCGAGTGGCGAATCGACGAGCATATTGAGAGGCATGGTCGCAAAATCGACCCGATTGCCCACACGCGTCGCTTCGGTCAGCGCGGTCGCATAATCCCAGCCGGAAGGTAGCAGGATCGACGGTTTGACGAAGTAGTGATGCGAGTCGACGCCCGCCTGATAGAGCAGCGCCCGATTCCAATTAACGATTGCAAGTTCGTGCGTCGCCATCGTATCGTCCGGAGCATTCATCAGCACGTCGAAGGCGACGTCTATTGCCTGGGTGCCGGGCGGAGCGCTCACGTGAAAGGCGTAGAGGTCGGTCGAGTCGCGGCGCCAGTCGAGGAGGGCTCCGTTGACCGAGATTCGCAGCGCGGCGAGGTCGTTGAGCGGTCCCGTCGGACCGTGCTCGCCCGGAATCCACTTTGGATAGACGACCGTGAAGCTGCCGCCCGCGGCCGGAATGCGCTCGCGGACCTCCATGATTCCGTCGGCGGCGCGCGAGGCGTCGAGCACGAGCGTCGCCGGTTGCCCTTGTGTGGCATAGGGCGTTGCCGCGATGAAGGTCGCGGCTACGATCGGCGCGAGCATCCCGTCGGATTCTTAACCGTGCCGACTCGCCCTTCCGGCGAAAACCGGCAGGTCTGCCGGCAGCAGACCACCAAAAGGCCAACGTTCTTCACCATCCCCGCTTTCAGACGGAGGTCGCTATAACCACGTGAAGATCGTGGTGACGGTTAAGCTCGTTCCCGACCCCAACGCCGCAAAAAGAATCGATTCGCAGACCAAACGGCTCGTGCGCACGGGCGTCGAGACGGTGCTCAATCCGTACGACGAATACGCGCTCGAAGCCGCCCTACAGCTAAAGGAGCGCTCCGGAGGCGAATCGCGGGTGACCGTTTTTTCCATGGCGCCGGAGTCGCTCAAGGAGACGCTGCGCAAAGCCCTCGCGATGGGCGCCGACGATGCGGTGCTGCTCGCCGACGCGGGCCTCGAGGGAAGCGATGTCTGGGCGACAGCCTACGCGATCGCCGGCGCGTTGCGTAAGCTCGAGTTCGATCTTCTCATTGTTGGCGGTCTGACGGACGACAGTAGCACCGGCGCCGTCCCTGGAGCGATCGCAGAGCACCTCGGTTTGCCATGCGTCACCAACGCACGGAAGATTGACATCGTCGGCGAAGGGTTGGAGGTAGAGCGCGAGACCGATGCCGGCTATCAAACGGTTCGCGCACCGTTGCCGTCGCTCTTAACGACGGCGTTGACATTCGGCGAGCCGCGTTACGCATCGCTCAAAGGCATCATGGGGGCGAAGAAAAAGACCATAACCGCAACCTCGCTTGCGGATCTCGCTCTCGAACTGCCGGTCGGCACGACCGGAGCGAAGACGGAGTTGCGCAGCTTTACGCCGCCCGCTGCGCGCGGCAAAGGACGCACGCTCGAAGCGAGCGACGGGCCCGCGGGGGCGCAAGCGATCTTCGAGTTTCTGCAAGAGAAGAAGCTCATCTAGGTTCTTAGCAGTGAAAAACGTCATCGTCTTCGCAGAACACCGACAGGGGCAGACTCGTAAAGTTACGTTCGAGCTGGCAAGTGAGGCACGGCGACTCGCCGACCAGCTTGGCGGGAAGGCTTGCGCGGTCGTGCTAGGACCTGGTGCCGCACAACTGGCAGAGCGGTTGAAGGCCTATCCCCTCGACGCCGTCTACGTCAATGACGACCACGACGTGGATGCCTTCTTACTCGATCCGTCGGTGGACTATCTTCAAGCCGCGGCCGAACTTATCGGGCCTTCATTGATCCTCATACCGAATACGCTTTCGGGCCGCGACGTCGCGGGACGTCTGACGGTGCGGCTCTCGGCAGGCATCGTTGCGGATGTCGTCGAGATTCGCATCGAAGAAGGCGCCGCGGTATGCGTTTCGCCGAAGCTGGGCGGCGTCTTGATCACGAGTTGTGCGTTGCGCAGCGCGCCGTACGGCATCGCCACAATCCGGCCGAGTGCGTTCGAAACGGCCACCGGGGGCACCGGCGCGGAAATCGTTGCGCTGCCGAAGCTCCAGAATACGTACGCCGCTGTCATCGAACGCGACGTGGAAGAGGGCGCCGGAGAACTAGCGCTCGAGGAAGCGCCCGCCGTTATCGCGGGCGGGCGTGGGCTCGGTGGACCGGAGCCTTTCGATACCCTGTTGAAGCCCTTGGCCCAAGCGCTTGGCGGAGCGGTGGGCGCGTCGCGGGCGGCGGCCGATGCCGGCTGGGTGCCGTACAATCTTCAAATCGGTCAGACCGGAAAAACGGTCACGCCGAAGCTCTATATAGCGGTCGGTATCTCCGGTGCGATTCAGCACAAAGTCGGCATGCGGGCATCAGGAACGATCGTTGCGATCAATAAAGACGGCGCCGCGCCGATTGGTGAGTTCTCCGACCTGCTGGTGGTAGGCGATGCCTTCCGCATCGTACCGGAACTGACGAAATTGATTGAAACTGCTAAAGGACATATCTCTTGAAACGATTCGCACTCCTGTTATTGGTTGTATTGGGCTGCGCGGTCGGCATCGCGACCACGACTCCGGCAGCGCAAGCCGGACTCTTTGGCGGTAAGAAGAACGCCACGCCAAGTCCCTCCCCATCGCCGTCGGCGCTGCCGACTGCAAGTCCCGAGCCGCCGAGCATTGCGATTCCTCGTTTGATCGCCAAGCTCAAGGCAAATCCGACCGATCAGATCACGATGGCGCAGCTTGCAGCCGAGTATTTGCAGGTGAACCGCCCCGATATCACCTTGCAGTACACGCAACATTTGCTGCAGATGGGCGATAAGACGGCGCAAGTCTACTACTATGACGGCTTCGCTTACGAGCAGCTCGGCAACCTCAATGCCGCAACCTACGATCTGGAACAAGCCTCAAATCTCGATCCGACCAACCTCGGAATCTTGGCTCAACTCACCGAACTTTACATTCGGGAACAGCGTTACTCGGATGCAGAGCGGATTGCGCGACGAGCGGTAACGTTCAACCCAAAGGAGGCAGGGGCGCTCGAGACCCTCGGCAGCGTCTACGCGGCCGAGAACCACTACGACGATGCGCGCGCGCAGTTCGAAGCGGCTTTTGCACTGAATCCAAAAGATGTGTCGCCGCTTTTCCAGATTGCGACGACCTACGCGCAAGCCGACAATATCCCGATGGCGTTGCAGGCGGTCGGCCGCGTTCTCGCGATCGATCCCCGCAACATCCAGGCGCTGGTTTTTAAAGCCGACCTCTATGCCCGCCAGCACGACGATGCGCGCGCCGCCGAGGCTTTTGACGACGCTATCGTGGCGGCACCGACCGACGATCAGAAGGTTGCGATCATGATTCGTAAGGCCGGCTACTTCGTACAAGAGAAGAAGGACGCGCAGGGTCTCGCCATCCTCCAGCAGATGACGACGCAGTTCCCAAAAATCCCGGCGGGATTCGTTGCTTTGGGCGATTACTACGCCAACGAGCGGCAGTTCGGCCAAGCTATTACACAGTGGCAAACAGCCCTGACGCTCGACCCGAACAGCTCGGGCGCCTTACTTGGCCTTGGCGAAGTGGCGATGCAAACCGGCCGGTTGAACGATAGCATCAGTTACCTCCGGCACTACACTCAGGTCCAGCCTGATGCCCAGGGCTTTGCGCTCTTGGGACAAGCCTACTCGCGCGTGCACGATTACTCCGGGGCTCGCGATGCCTGCGGCAAGAGTTTCGAGCTCCAGCGCTCGCCCGCAACGTTGAGCTGCGTCGCCGGAGCCGACTTCGAGTTGAAGAATTATAAGGAAGCGGCGCAGATCTTCGACGTCCTTGATCGGGCCGCAAAGGGCTTCCTCGACAACAATCCGCAGCTGCTCTATATTGCCGCGAAATCGTACGCCGGTTCGAACCAATGTTCTAAAGCGGTAGCCGCCTACAAGCGGCTGCTGCCGATGATGAAGAAGGGCACGAAGGATTACGACACCGTCCGCAAAGGGGCGTCCGATCCTTGCCACGCGGCGGCGAAACACTCCGGCTGAAGTTCGTCACCGATCCGCTCTACAGCGAGCATTTACGCGGCGTCGCCCATCCCGAGCGGCCCGAGCGCGTCGAAGCCGTAGCCGCTCGCCTGCGCGAGCAAGGCCTCCTCGGGCAGAGTTTGGCGGCGCGTGACGCGACCGACCAAGAGATCGAACGCGTGCACGATCGCAGCTACCGCGAACTCGTCGCTCGCGAAACCAACGGACGCAAGACGCCAGGCTATCTGTCGACCGGCGACGTGGTCGTTGACGCGACTTCCTATCGCGTCGCGCGGCGTGCCGCCGGCGGCGCAATCGCTGCCGTGGAGCAGAGCATTGTAGGCGGTGAGGCGGTCTTTGCTCTGGTGCGTCCGCCCGGCCATCATGCCGAACGCGACCGCGGCATGGGGTTTTGTCTCTTTAATAACGCCGCAATCGCCGCGCGGGCGTATCAAGCGGTTTGCGGGCGACGCGTGCTCGTGGTCGATTTCGACTATCACCACGGCAACGGCACCGAAGCAGTCGCCGGCGCTGGAATATCCTATTTCTCAACGCATGCCTTCCCAGCTTATCCGGGAACCGGCACGCGTAGTTATCGGCGAGGCGAGGATTTCATCGTGAACGTGCCCTTGCCGGCCGAGGGTATTTCGACCGAAGCGTTCGTGGCGGTTTGGGAGGAGATGCTGCCGATGGTCGCCCGGGAGGTTTGCCCAAGCCTCTTGGTCGTGAGCGCCGGCTTTGATTATGTCGCCGGCGACAGCGTGGGGGATCTTGGCATAGACGTGAAAGCCGCGGCCCCGCTTGCCGCCGTCATCCGCCGCACCGCCGAGGAGCATTGCGGAGGGTCCGTCGCCTACGTTCTCGAGGGTGGATACGGCATCGAAGCGCTCACCTCATCAATCGGCGCAATTGACCGCGTTCACAACGCCGCGCAAACGCCTGGGGCGACGGCCGATGCCGCTGCAGTGCCCCAGGCGGTCCGCCATGCCATGCAACTGTTCCTCAGGGTTTCTCAAGGAAGTGAATAAACCGGTGCGAACTGGCTTGCCTTAGGGTGGGACCTCGCACCTGGAACCCTCGGAGGGTTCCTTTGAAAACTTCAGGAGGTACGAAATGGTTCGCAGATCATTCCGGCATCTCGTTACCGCGTTGGCGCTTCTCGTTGCATTCGCTTGCCAGGAAACATGGGCACTGGCGGCGACCACGGGTGGCCTGGGCGGAACCGTTCTTGATGCCGACACCGCGGCTCCCATCGCGGGCGCGCAAGTGACCGCCGTCAGTCCGTCGCAAACGGCAACGGTCACGACTGACGCAGGGGGGCATTTTATATTCTTGGACTTAGGGCCTGACACGTATACGGTGACGGCCTCCAAAGGAGGCTATCAATCGACTAGCGTTCCAGGCCAAGTCGTCTTTGCCGACACGGTGCAGCAAGTCGCGCTGCGAATGCCGAAGTCGCTGAGAACGATCGCGCACGTTACGTCCGCGGCCGGCAGCGCGCTGGTCAAATCGGGTACGACCGCCGATATCTATTCGGTCAATGCGAGCCAGGCAGCCGCGTCGGCGGCCCTTGGCGGCGGCGGCAGCTTGAACCAGGCGTATTCCGCCATCGCGACGATGCCGGGCGCGTACGTCGTTCCAAACCAAACCGGTTACTTCGAAACCGTGAACATCCGTGGCGGCGACTACGATCAAGTCGGCTACGAGTTCGACGGCGTTCCGGTACTGCGTTCGTTCGATAACTACGGCTCCAGCTCGGCGAACTCGCTGGGTAACGCCGAAGTTCAGGTCTACACCGGTGCGACGCCGGCGAACTCGGAAAGCGCCGGTCTTTCGGGCTTCATCAACCAGGTCATCAAGACCGGTACCTATCCGGGATACGCTACCGGCTCCCTGGGCATCGGCACGCCGATTTTCTATCACCGGGCCGCCGTCGAGTTCGGCGGTTCAACGCCGGACCGGCTCTTCTCGTATTACGTCGGTATCGGCGGCCAGAACCAGGCCCTCGACTTCATCAACAACAATAACGGGTCGGAGTACCAAAACTTCTTCGGTCCGGGCATCGGCATCATTCCCAACGGTTCGTATGCCAAACTCTGCCTCCTCGGCAACATTGCCTGCTTCCCCGGGGGCTTTCAAGTCGCGCAAGGGCCGATTCAGTACGCGAGTCCCTCGACGCTCTATTCACGCAACGTCGTCGCCAATTTTCACATAGGTATTCCGCATCACAACGATGCGGGTCGCGACGACATTCAGATTCTTTACGACAACGAATCGCTAGAAACCCAGCTCTACCAGTCGGCGAACGATTTCGCGTCGCCTCAGTGTACCGGTCCAAACGGCGTCAGCGGCTTGGCGTGCGCCACCTACTTGTACGGTCCGCAGGTATTCCCGAACTCGCTGCAGTGGTCGTGTCCGACTTCGATCGGCGGGACGTTCAGCGGTGCGGGGCTGAACTCGATCCATCATTGCGTGACCAACTACGGATTTCCCAACGCCGTAAATCCGGGAACCTTCACCAATCCGAACACGGTCCCGCCGGGTGACCGTGGCGATCTCTACAACCAAACGGTCATCGGAAAGCTACAGTACACCAAGAACTTCGGCTCGACTGCGTTTCTGCGCGTCTACGGCTATACGTTCTACAGCGCGTGGAGTCTGGCGAACACGTACGCCGACGTCGATTGTCTCTGGCAGTGCAGTGGGGCTCCGGACTACGAGCTCAACACGCACACCCGCGGCGTCAGCGCGAACTTCCAGGATCAGATCAACGCACAGAACCTGGTGAGCGTCCAAGGAAGTTACACGACCGCCACGGTTACCCGCATGAACAACCACTTCGGCAGCGTGCCTGGCGAAGCGGCGGCCGTGATCGTCAATCCCAAGGATCCGTATAGCGGCTACTGCTACGGCGGTGGTGCGCTCGGCTCCGGAGGAACGCTTCCGGTAGTAAACTGCGCGGGCACGTTCGGCTCGGCAACGACGTACGGAGCACAAACCTTCCCAACGATCATGTCAGGCGCGGTTCCGACGCTTCCGGCGTCCCTCGCATGTCCGGTTCCCGGCAAGCCGCAGTTCGGAACCGGCTGCGCGTACATGGTCGCAGAGAACGGCGCGAACGCCGAAATCACCCCCGGCCTCGTCCCCAACTTCTACGGCTGGTCGATAACCGACCAATACCGTCCGACTGATAAATGGCTATTGAACCTTGGTGTCCGCTTGGACACGTTCAACTTCGCCGGCGGCAACCAGCTGGTTCCACCGGTAGGTGGAGGCGGTCCGGAGGCACGCGCCTTCTGGTGGGCGGCGTTCAACCTCGACAACTGTCAGAACACCAAGACCGGCGCCGTCTTTCCCAACCCAGCCCCCGGTAAGGTCTGTCCGGCCGGCTCGATCTCAACGTACCTGCAGAACCAGACCAATCAGAACTTCACCTTCAACATCTACCAGCCGCGCTTCGCGGGCACGTACACGGCCGACCCGAACAACGTCATCCGCTTCTCGGCCGGGCGCTATACGGAAGCCGGCAATACGGCCTTCGAGCAGTACGGCACGTGGCAAGAAGATTCGGCCGACTTCATCGGCCCGACGTTCTTGCAATACGGCCGAAACACGCCCGGTTATCCCGTCCAGCCGCAGACCTCGATCAACTACGATCTCTCGTGGGAGCACCACCTCAAAGGTACCGACTGGTCATGGAAGGTGACGCCGTTCTTGCGCCAGACGCAAGACCAGATTCAGGAGTTCTTCCTCAATGCCAAGGAAGGCTTCGTTTCGGGTCTCAACGCGGGCGACCAGCGCAGCGAAGGCGTCGAGCTGCAGGTGCAAAAGGGCGACTTCTCGCGCAACGGTCTCTCGGGCTTGCTCTCATTTGCATACACCTACGCGTATATCAAGTACGGTCCGGTAAACCCATACGGCGCAACCGTGCTCACGAGCCTCAACACGCAGATTCAGCAGTACAACGCGTACACTTCAGCCTGCGTGCATCATCCAACCAATCCAAACTGCGGCACCACGTCGACCGGTACGCCTGCCAACGCATGCTATACATCGGGGGGAACGCCGGCGGCGCCGGTTTCCATCCACGGAACGACGATCACGTGTCCCGGAGGGGATGTCGTTAATCCATATTGGCTCGGAGCGGTCCAGCCGCTCGTCAACACCTCGCAACCCTTCTGGCCGTACGACCTATTCCCGGGCACTACGTCCTTCCCGGGTGCTTACGGTTCGTACAACGCGCCGTACGTCGCGTCGATGGTGCTCAACTACAAGCGTGATAAGTTCGCGATCACGCCGTCGTTCCAGTTCCAAGGCGGCGAACGGTATGGTTATCCGCTCTCTTCGGTGGGAATCGATCCGGCAGCGGGCGGATGTACGCCCCTTACCGGCTATCCCGGACAGCGGGCAAACTCGACCTCGTGCGCCAGCGTCATCAACATCCCCAATCCGTACACCGGTATCTTCGACGGTCTCAACGCGTACGCACAACCGGATGAGTTCATGATGAACTTACAGCTCAGCTACGACGTAAGTCCGAGGATTTCACTCGTCGGCACGCTCGCGAACATCGTGAACTACTGCTTCGGAGGCAGCGCGGCGCCGTGGACCTTCAACGACGGGAACATCTGCCAATACGGACCGCCTCTGCTTACCGGCGGCTTCGACGCGGTGGCGCCGTATACGACGCCGGGCTCGACTGCCAATCCGCCTGGGCATCCGGGGTCAATCGTCTCGCCGGGACTCAAGTACCCGTACGGTCCGATTCCCGGCCCGTTCTTGGCCGCCGCGGCGAACACGTCGTACAAGACGCCGCTGGAGTTCTACCTTACGGCGAACATCAAGATCTAACTCGGCAATCTGAGCATAGCGGGGAAACGAGAGGCCTCCGGTCAGCGGAGGCCTCTCGCTTCATTACCGTCGTCGACTATCCCGCGACCGGAACTCCGCCGGAAGCGGTACCGGCGAAAGAACTTCTCAAGGAAGCTCAAAACGGTGTGCGAACAGCCTGCTTCAATGCGGGATAAGCTCGCAGCCCCCTCGTGTTTTGAAAACTTCAGGAGGCACGAAATGGTTCGAAGACCACTTCGGCATCTCGGTACCGCGTTTGCGCTCCTCATCGCATTCGCTTGCCAGGAAACATGGGCACTGGCGGCGACCACGGGTGGCCTCAGCGGAACCGTCCTTGATGCCGAAACCTCGGCTCCCATCGCGGGAGCACAAGTAACCGCCACGAGTCCTTCGCAATCGACGACGGCCACAACCGACGCCGGCGGCCATTTTACGTTCTTGACTCTGGCCCCCGATACGTATACGGTCACCGCCTCGAAAGGAGGCTACCAGTCGACGAGCGTTCCCGGTCAAAGCGTTTTTGCCGATACCGTGCAGACGGTTGCCTTGCGCATGCCGAAGGCGTTGCGAACGATCGCGCACGTAACCTCGGCTGCTGGCAGCGCGCTCGTTAAATCGGGCACGACTGCAGACGTCTATTCGATTAATGCCAGTGCGCAGGCCGCTACGTCGGCTCTGGGCGGTGGCGGCCTGATCAATCAGGCCTATTCCGCTATCTCGACGGTGCCGGGAGCCTATGTAATTCCAAATCAAAGCGGATATTACGCAACGATCAACATCCGGGGCGGCGACTACGATCAGGTCGGCTACGAGTTCGATGGCGTGCCGGTCAATCGTTCGTTCGATAACTACGCTTCGAGTTCGGCATCGTCGCTCGGAAACGCCGAAGTCCAAGTCTATACCGGCGCCAATCCAGCGACCTCCGAGGGCCAAGGCCTGGCGGGCTTCATCAATCAGGTCATCAAAACCGGAACCTATCCCGGCTATGCGACGGGGTCGCTCGGGATCGGCACTCCCGTCTTCTACCATCGTGCCGCGCTCGAAGTCGGAGGCTCCACACCTGACCGGCTCTTTTCGTACTACTTCGGTATTGCCGGCTCGAACCAAGCTTACAATTACGTCAACAACAACAACGGATCGGAGTACGATAACTGGCTTGGGCCTCCGCTCGGCATCGTCGGAGGTTCGTACGGGTTACCGTATGCGCCCGGCTGGTCGCTCTATTACGGCGGTACCGGAAACTCTTATTTTCCGCTCGGTCCTGCCGGTAATTACGGCAACTTTTCAGCGATCTATGCACGCAACGTCGTCGCTAATTTTCACATAGGGATTCCGCATCACAACGACGCGGGCCGCGACGACATCCAACTTCTCTATGACGACGAGGCGCTGAAGAATCAGTTCTATATCTCCGGCAACGACGTGGCATCGCCGTTCTGCACGGGTGCGGCGGCGGTTTCCGGGCCGGCCTGCATGGACCTAATCAACGGCGGTGGCACCTCGGTCCCCGTCACCTATCTCAATACGTACACCTGGGGATGCGAGCAATCGGTTGGGCACACGTACAACTCAGCTGCACTCAATGCAATGACGAGCTGCGTGCGGCCCTACGGATTCCCGAACGGCACCAACGTCGGGTCGCCGACAAATCCGAACCCGTTGCCGGCGGCCGCTCGAGATAACTCCTACAACGATACCGCGATCACCAAGATTCAATACACCAAAAACTTTGGCTCGAGCGCATATTTCCGCATCTACGGGTTCACCTTCTACAGCGACTGGTTCCTCAATGGTCCCTACAGCACCAGTTTCTGCAACTTCATCTGTCCGGATGCGCCGGACTACGAGCTCAACACGCACACGCGCGGCCTCAGTGCAGAGTTTCAAGACCAATTGAACGAGCAGAATCTCGTCAGCGTGCAGGGTTCTTACACGACGGCCGGCGTCGTGCGCGACAACAACGCCTTCTACGATGTGGGGGGGAGTGAGGCCGTGGTCGTGAATTCCGCCGATCCTTACGGTGGTTACTGCTACGCGCCGACGGGCGGCGCAGTGATCAACTGCAACCAGAACACCATCGGACTCGGGCCGGGCTATAGCGTACCATCCTTGACCGGCGCGAGTTGCGCCGTTCCGGGCAAGCCGGCGGACGGCACGGGCTGCACGTACATGGTCGCCGAGAACGGTCTCGCCGGAACGTACAGCGGCACGAAGCCGAACTTCTACGCAGCGTCGCTGACGGATCAATACCGGCCCACGGACAAATGGCTCCTCAATGTCGGCGTTCGGCTCGACAGTTACGGATTCGTCGGCCTCAATACGCTCGCGCCTCCGCTTGGCGGATCGGCTGCTGCGAGGACCTTCTGGTTCAACGCTTACAATCTCGATAACTGCGTCAACAATACGACCGGGGCACCGTTTCCGAACCCGAGTCCGGCCACCACGTGCCCTGCTGGTTCGCATGGAGCCGTCGTTTTAAACGATCCCTCGCAGCAGTTCACCTACAATATCTGGCAGCCTCGCATCAGTGGAACCTACACCTCAAATGCGAATAACGTTTTCCGCTTCTCGTACGGCCGCTATACGGAAGCACCGGACACCGCGTTCCAGCAATACGACACGCGGCAGGAAGACTTAGCGGATTATATCGGCCAGAACTTCTTGCAGTATGGACGCAACACCCCCGGCTACCCGATTATGCCGCCAACCTCGATCAACTACGACGTGTCCTGGGAACACCGCTTCACCGGGACGGATCTCTCGTTCAAGTTGACGCCGTTCTTGCGCCAGACGCAGGACCAGATCCAGCAATTCTATCTGAATGCGATCCAAGGCTTCGTCTCGGGATTGAACGTCGGAAGTCAACGCAGCGAGGGCGTGGAATTCCAAATACAAAAGGGCGACTTCTCGCGTGACGGGATTTCCGGCCTGCTCTCCTTTGCGTACACGAATTCCTACGTCCACTACGGTCCGGTCGCTGCGGGAGCTTCCGGAACGACGGTTCTCGCTGGGATCAACGACTCGATCGCTCAGTACAACGCCTATACGAAGTTCTGCACGACGCATCCGAGCGGCCTGAATACGATGTGCGGCGGGGCCACGAGCAACGGCGTGACGGCCAACGCTTGTTACACCGCTACCGGCGTTCCCGTGGCGGCGCTTCCGGGAGGGGGCTGTCCCCACGGCGACATCGCCAACCCATACTGGAACTCACCAGCGCAAGCGCTTGTCAACACCGGCCAGAACTTTCCGACGTTTGATACCTTCCCCGGTGCTCTGGGATTGAGCCCACAGGGGTTCGGTTCCCCGTACGTCGGGACGTTAGTTCTCAACTATAAGCATCAGAGATTCGCGGTGACGCCGTCGTTGCAATTCCAGGGCGGCGGCAAGTATGGCATCCCGATCTCCGAACCCGGCATCGACCCAGCGAGCGGTTGCGGGGCGCCGCTTGTGGGCGACCGCTACAACGCCTCGACTTGCCCCGGCATCGTAGCGATTCCGGATCCCTTCACGGGAGCATTCGATGCCATCGGTTCGTTCACGCAGCCCAACGAGCTGGTGGCGAACTTGCAGCTCTCGTACGACGTCAGTCCGCGCATCCAACTCGTGGGCATCCTGACGAACATCGTCAACTACTGTTGGGGCGGATCGCAGACGCCGTGGACCTTCAACGATGGCAACATCTGCGCGTATGGAAACGGCACGAGCGAGCTCGCAGGAACGATCTATCCTGTCGCTCCATACGGCACGCCGGGCGCGACCGTCAATCCGCCGGGATATCCCGGCTCGATCATCCAGCCGTTCCGAAAGTTCCCGTACGAGCCGAGCTTTGGTCCCGCACTTGTCGCGGCGGAAAACGGTTCCAACAAAGCGCCGATTCAATTCTTCCTAACCGCGAACATCAAACTCTAATCGGGTTTCGCCAAACGCTTGAAGAAGAGGCCTCCGCTATGCAGAGGCCTCTTCGCTTTATCGAGCGATAAACGCCGCGATACGCGTAAGGTCGACCACGCCAACCTCGCCGACGAGCGTGTAGTAGAGGGTACCATCGCTCCACGCGAGCAACGCAGTCGCGCCGTCCTCGGCATACTCCGCGCTGCGGCGGCCCACTCGCAGTGGTTGCGGCTTCAAGCGGGTCGCATCCAACGTCGACGCCTTTGCATTCTCGAAGAGCGAAACCGTGCGAATGCCGTCGCCGTAGAGCAGATGCAGCGTAGGCACGCCCCGCATCTCGACCAGATTCCCTTCCACCGGAGCGAAACCGTCGGGCAGCGAGCGCGGCTCGCGTGCGGCGAAGCCTGCGTTACGCACTGCGCGATCGGGACTCTGGGTAGATCCTTCTGATGCGCCCGCGCGGACCAGCGAGTACCGCGCCGGCAGCGCGAAATCCGCTGCCGGAATGGAAGCGGTATAGCGAACTTCCTCAAAACGCAACTCGCCGGCGGGGGCGCCGTCGGAATTGAACTCCACTTTATCCAGGACCAACTTACTCGCCTCATCGACACGGACCATTACCGTCGTTCGGCGGCTGTATTTGTTGACTAAGGCTAAATCGATAACACTGCGGCCGTCGAAGCTTTCGCCACCTTTGCGAACGACCGAATAATTTTCGCGCAGCAGCATGTAGTCGGTGTTGAGGGCCACGGGATCCTCTGCGGCATCGTTTCGCGTTTCGAGGATGCGATGCTCTCTCGCGTCGATGGAAAAGACGAAATCGCCTTTGGAAATGACCGAATCTCCGGAGAGCACGGATGGCGCAGTGTAGATTCGCCGAGTGAGATTGGGCGCGCGATGCTCGACCCGGTAGACCTCGGCCTCCGACGAGTGGCTGCCAATACGCACGACCTCGACCACGCCGGTGTAGGAGACGTCCGAAGGGGCGGAGATCGCGGCCTGGAGCAGCGCGTCGAGCGGTGCGCTCTCGGGTCTCGCGCCGACGAGCGTTAGCGTTCCGGCCGCCAACGCGAGCGCGATACTAGCGCGTTTCTTCATATGAAGTGAGCGCCGTGGGCGTTGCGTCGTCGGAGAAGGGGGCGATCGTGGCCATTGAAGCATGCTCGTCGACGTAATACGCGGCGTCGATTGCCGTGGGAGCAATCGCACCCCGCCACGCGCCGAAGCCGGCGTAGCAAATAAGGGCGATTGCCGCCGCGGCGGGGAGGATAAGAATGGGACGCAGTCCGCCGCGCAGACGTACTAAGAGACCGGGAGTGCGGCGATCCCCGATTGCGTTGCGGATGTTCGCCACGACTCTTTGCGGCAGATCCCGTTCTCCGGCTCGAGCGTGGGCGCGCAACCGGTCCGTTAGGGTGAGCTCCGCGGCGCGCTGTTGCTCGCAGGAGCCACAGCCCGCCAGATGCGCGTGCATCGCCGCATCTTCGGCAGCGGGAAGCTCGCCGTGCAAATAATCGACGATTTGCTCGATGGTCGGGTGCGTTTCGTTCATGGCGATGATTTCATATAGTGATTTAAAAGCTTACGAAGTTGTCCGCGCGCACGGTGCAGTCGAGATCGAACCGTTCCAATCGAACATCCCACGATCAGGCCGATCTCCTGATAGCTGCACTGCTCGACGTCGGCGAGCAGCACGATTTCGCGCTGTTCGGGGGGCAGGGCAGCGAGCGCTTTCGAAACGGGTTCGCTCAAATGACCCTCGACGTACTCCTCGATTGGCTGAATGGCCGTTGGAGTCTCTTCCTGATAACGTGTCTTGCGGCGCCGAAGTTCGTCGCGATGCAGATTCGTGACGATGCGATAGATCCAGGAGAGGAACGACGTGCCCGGTTTAAAGCTTGCCCAGGCGCGATAGACGCGGATATAGGCCTCCTGCGTTAGATCGCTCGCGTCGGCGGCATTGCCCGTCAAGCGGTAGGCAAAATTATAGGTCGCCTTGCCGTACTGCTCCATCGCGCGTTCGAGGAAAGCCTTTTGCTCCATGCCGTGACCTGACGCTTCCTTGGTCCGCTTGGCATTTCATCCCAAGCGCTTTGTCCAGAGGACGCGGGCGACGGCCCACAAGCCGAGTAACGCGGCAACGGTGAGCAGCGTGAAAAGCGAGAGTTCCAGCAGCGCGATGCCGGCGAACTCGCTCCCGCCGCAGAGCGCGATCACGTCGGCAACGAGCGCGAGCTTAAAGCGCTCGAGGGGGTTATTCGCCAGTCCCGAGACAGCTCGCGCTTGAGCGACCACGCTTTGCGGATCCCAGTCGCCGGTCTCGACGATGTCTGCGATCTTTCCGCCGGGCGTCACGATAACGAGACGATCGTCGTGCAAAAAATTGCTCGCGCTCACGCGCATCGAGCTGATTTTGAACTCGTCGAGCAGATGCGCGATAGTCGAGCCCGTACCGGTGAGCAACGTCCAACTCGGGAGTCGAGCACCGTAGGAGGCGCCGTAATTGCGCAAAACCGCGGGAGAGTCGTACTGCGGATCGAGAGTAATCTCGGCGAGTGCAAATTGCTTGGCATCGAGGTGCTGCTGCAAATAGGCGAACTTTGCAGCTGATGGCGGGACAGAGCGTGCGGTCGGGACATCGGGTGAAGACGAACGAGAGCAGGAGCGTCTTTCCGCGGAAGGCTTGCGCGAGCTGCACGATGCTACCGCTCTGGTCGACGAGCGTACTGGCAGGCAGCGTGCCCCCAAGCTGCACGGGTACGGCGCGTGCGGCGTTGGGTAAGCCGGGTGCGAACGATGCCGCGGCGATGGCCTGGTGCAGCGTCTCGGGATGGCTCGAAGGATCGAGTAAAGCGTCAATCGGGGTTCCCGAATGAAACGTCGCCGGCGGCGATAGGTGATACCGGCGCGTCTCTGCCGGAAGCATTTTCACCACCGGATCGATGCGAACGATCGCGGTGCCATTCGCAAAGGTCTCGATGACGAGTCCGTGGACCGGGATTACGGCGAAGAGGGCGACGGCGAATAGAGCCCACATGGCGCTATTCTACGACGTTTTCTCGCCGCGTGCTGCCCCAACAATCGCGTCCCTGCCAGGGGTTGGCATAGCGGGAGCGCAACGAAAGGAGCCGATGAAAGCGGCGGTCTTCGTGGTCCGCGTTCTTTTGGGCGGAGTGCTGCTCGCTGCCGGCGCGCTGAAAGTAGGTCATCCGGCGGAGCTCGCGGCGAGCATTGCGAGCTTTCGGCTCTTACCCCCGGCAGTCGTCGGACCGCTCGCCTTGGCGTTGCCGTACGTCGAGCTGTTGCTGGGCGCTTACCTCGTGGCCGGGCTCTTCACCCGTGCAACTGCGACGTTCGTAGCCTTGCAGTTCGTCTGCTATGCCGGTGCCATCGCCTCTGCCCTGCTGCGCCACATTCCCGCCAACTGCGGATGCTTTGGCCCCAACGACTCCGCGGTCGCCGATTGGCCGCACGTTGCGTTCGATCTTCTGCTCGCCGCCGCCGGTGGCTTCGTCGCGTTGGGTGCGCCGGGAGCGCTTGCGGTCGATCGGAAACTTCGAAGCGCGTGAGGCGTCGAACGCTGGTCATCGCAACGACCGTCGCCCTCGTGCTGATCGTCATTGGGGCCGTTCTCTTTTACTTCTTGGGACCCGAACACCGTCGCGTTCAGAGCGCCTCGGTTTCGCCCGTTGTCGGCAAAGCGCAGCTTGGCCAGACGGCGCCGAACTTCGAGGTTGCTACGACGGGAGGGCTCTTCGAGCTAAGCAGGACGGATAAGCCCGTCTTTCTCGAGGTCTTCGCGACCTGGTGTCCACACTGCCAGCGAGAAGCCGCGGTGATCGACAGACTCTATCAAAAGTATCGCGGACGCGTCGATTTCGTTGCCGTCTCGGGGAGCGATACGGCGATCGACGGCACCTCGTCGTCGTCGCAGCTTGACGTTCTCGAATGGGCGCGGCGCTTCCACGTCGAGTATCCCGTCGCGTACGATCCGGTGCTTAATGTGGCAAATCTCTACCTTCAAGGCGGTTTTCCGACGATCGCGATCATCGGAAGGGACAAGCGCATCGCTTATCTCAACACCGGAGAGCTCTCGTACCAAGATCTCGCCGGCGCGATCGAAAAGGTTCTTCGCTAGAACTCCGCCGGAAATGCGTAATTCGGCGGGGGAACGACGGGCGTTCCGATTTCGAGAGTGATTTGCTGGTGGGCGCCCAGCGGAATCGTGCGAAGGTCGCCATTGTACTTTGTGCCGTTCACGTACGCGGTGACCGGGCCTGCGAGCCCCGCAACGTTGTCGCTACTTAGCGGCTGACCCCAAATATCGAAGAACATCCCAAGCGTGTACGGGCCTCCCTGCGGCGGACTGATGTCGGGCGCCTCGACATGAATGATACCGCTCGCGTCGTGCGTATGAATCCAGTAGAGGCAGCCGCCGCCTGCGAGATTCGGCGCAAAACCGACGTACTGCGGGACCTGAATCTGCTTGCCGTTATAGAAAATCGCAAGATGGGTGTGGACGTGCAGGGTCGCGTACTCCTGGGTGCCGCAGCCTATTCCGTCTACGGTCTGACCGCGACCGCCCTGTGCGGTGTCGACGTATTTGGCTTTAAAGAACTTCGCCCCGAGGCTCTCCCCGACAGTCAGTTGGATCGGTTTTGCACTCGCGTTGGGGCCTGGCGTCGGCGTCGCGTTTGCTTGTTGAACGGTTCGGTTCTGCCACCAATTAAAAGTCACGAAGGCGGCGATCAGTACGACAACTGCCACGCCGATGCCGATATAGATTGGACGCATCGGATCCCGGCGGGGCGGAGGAGTAGCGCCCCCGCGTTGGTGGCGGCGGCGCTCGGCGCGGCTTGGTTGCGGCATCGAGCTCTTTCTAAGAGGCGCCCTTCGACGGGCTCAAGGGTGACATTGCTTTCAAGGGAGCGGCGACCGGCGCGTCGGAGAGCTCGAGCGGCCGCTGAGGAACCAAGTAGTTCGTTACGTAGTCCGTAACTGCGTCGGCTAGTGGCGTGATGGGGCGCGCGTATCCGGTCGCATAGAGCCGTGCCAAACGCGCGCAGGTATAGTACTGGTACCTTCCGCGGAGGTGCGGGGGCATCTCGACGAACTCGATGCGCGCGGGCAGTTCGAGGGCGTGAAAGATCGGTCCGACCAGGTCGATCCACGTATGCGGCCTGCCCGATCCCACGTTGAAGAGACCGGTCGCACCGGATTGTGCAAGATGGAGTGTCATCTCAGCCGCATCTTTGACGTAGAGAAAATCGCGCTGCTGCTCCCCGTCACGATACTCCGGACGATAGCTTTTAAAGAGCCGCACGCGGCCGCTTTCGCGAATCTGCTCGTAGGCCTTTTGCACGATGCTGCGCATATCGCCCTTGTGATCCTCGTTCGGTCCGAATACGTTGAAGTATTTGAGGCCGCACGTTTGACGGTCGAGTCCCGTACGCGCCGCGTAAAGATCGAAGAGGTGTTTCGAGTACGCATACGCATTGAGCGGTCGCAGAGCGTGAAGGTCGGCCTCATCCGAGAGTTCCGCCTCAAGCGCTCCGTAGGTGGCTGCAGACGACGCATAAATGAATCGCGCCTCGGCCGCAACGGCCCACTGCGCGAGCCGTTTCGTATATTCGTAGTTGTTGCGAACGAGAAAGTCGGCGTCGCTCTCCGTCGTCGACGAGCAGGCGCCGAGATGAAAGACGGTTCCTACCTCGCCGAAAGCATCTCCGCCGTCGACGCAGCGCTCGAACTCGTCGGCGTCGACGTAATCGGCAAAGCGCAGCGGAACCAGATGCTTCCATTTTTCAGAACGGTCCAGGCGGTCGACTGCCAGAATATCGTCGAGGCCTAGCCGGTTTAACGCCCAAATAAGCGCGCTGCCTATAAGACCGGCGCCCCCGGTAACGACGATTTGTCCGCGGCTGAGGTCGTGCATCGCTCCGGAAATTCTAATCCCTCGGGCCCGAGGCCGAGTCCTTTATGCCCTAACTTGCGAATGAACCGCAGATAACGACGCATTGCCTCACGACACCTGTGAGTGAGGGCCGAAACCGTATGCCCATATTGAGTTCCCGGCCCGGCCCAAATGATTGCCCTGGGCGTTGAGGAGCGCCACGTAATAGCGATCGTTGAGAAGATTTTTGAATGTCCAACGTCACCGACCTTCGGCGATTATTGGAAGCGTCTTCGATATTGCCGGCTGCCTGGATAGCCTGCGCAAGCTGGCGCCGCCGAGATTTCGAGTGAAGGAGCACTCTCTGACGTTATCCGGACTGTGCGCCAGCTGCGCGCGCTAGGTTAAAACGGGGCCGTCAGCCGCAGCAAGAACGAGCGACTGTTAGCGATTTGAGTCGTGTTGAAACCGTTGGCGACCTTGATCACGTACTGATGGTTGAGGAGATTGAGCACTTGCAAGGAGAGCCCTAGGCCTTGATCTTCTCCCGGGTGGCCCGGCGTAAGGTCCCGACCGAGCGAGAAGTCGAAGGTCGTATGTGCCGGAAGGGTTCCGGCCAAGTTGACGTTAGCATCCTCGAACTGCACCGGAAAGCCGCTGCCGTAATTGGCTTGCAACGTGGTGTACCAGAGTTTGTGCGGACCTCCAAAGCGGTGCGTGTACGCGGCAGTCGAGTCGACCGTTTGGCTGTGGTCTTCGAGCGAGAGTTGCGCCTGACATGATATGCCCACGGGGTTCGGGGGAAAAAGAAACTCAGAACCCGAGATGCACGCTGCGTACGACGCAGAAATCGTGCCGGTCAAGAACCAGTAGTCGCCGTATGGCTCCTGATTAAGCAGGCGCAGTTCGAAGCCGTGATTGATGCCGATCGAGTTGTTGTAAACGGCGAAGATCGGAGTATTGAAGAGCTGCGTGGTATCGAGTACGTTAACGACGCTCTTTTCGAATAGGTTCGCCGCAAGCGTGAAGTGCGGATTGAACGAGAACACGTCCCCCATTTCGAAGTACGCGTCGCTCTCAGGCTTCAGATCGTAGACCGGATGGGTCGTCGTGCAGGCCTGCTGCGCTTCCAGCAGGACGCAAGCTTGGCGCACGTCTTCGAGCAGCGGCGCGGCATAGAACCGGCCGTAATAAACGTGCGCGACATTCTTGCCGCCGTCCCAGAGGTTGACCCCGATGCGCGGGCTGACTTGATTTCCACTCACGTACCCGGTCGACGCATCGTAGCGCAGACCGTAGCTCCATAAGACGTACGGCGTCTCTTGCCAGCGGTCTTCGCCGTAAATACCGACCTGAGAACCGGCCTGACCCTGCGGCGTCGTGAACGCAGGGTAGAATGGCGTGGCCACCGTGCCACTCGACTTACAATCAACGTAGTAACATGCGAACTGTTGGTAAGCTGTAGCGTTCTCGCGATTGACGTCGAAGCCGATTTTCCAAGCGTGGTTTTTCGTCGCGCGAAAATCCGAAGCGCGAAGGCCGAGATAACTGGCGTACGAGCCTTGGTTTAAGCCAACTAAATGTTCGGTTTTCGCGCAGGTCGGCGGGCAGATGGAGAAGTTGGGCTCGACCGCGAGGACGTCGAGGGGAAGATCGCCGTAGTAGTCGATGCGGGTCGAGCGCCACCACGGAATAACCTGGAAGATCCCGTTACCGTCTTGCGATACTTGGGTCCAGTTGAGATTCGAGAAACGTTCGTACTCGAGCTGCGTGTCGAGCGTGCCGGGTGCACTTACCACGGGATCGAGGAGGTTGTTGGGATCGGTGTTGATCGGGATTTGGAACTGAGAGAGCTGATTGGAATAATCGAAAGCCAGCGTGCTGCGCGGCGTCAACTGCGTGATAAAGCGAAAGAACTCGTCGCTATTGGAGCTGGCGTCGTTAATGGGTACGTAGGTCGGGGCGTCGAGGCCCCGGTTCGTCGTGTCGGTGTTCGCGCTTAGGAAGGCCTCGCTGAGGCCGGAGCGGGACTCAACGTCGAATTCACCGATGCCTTGGCCCTGATTGCCGAAGCCTCCTGTGATCGTGCCGTACGTGCCCTCCGGAACGTCGGTCGGGCGGTTGCTGATGATGTTGACGACGCCGCCCATGCGGTCGCCGCCATACTCAGCAGGAATTGCGCCCGTGAGCACTTCAATCGAATCGATGACCTTCGGGTCGATGATTTCGGCGAAGTTTGAAGTCGTGGCCAGGGGCAGCGGCGCGCCGTCGATATTGTAGGTAACTCCGTGAAAGCCGTTGATGACCGGTTCGTTGTACGAGAACTGCACGACGCCGGGTAGCGTTTCGAGTAGGCGGTTAAGGCTGTTATTGACCGGCGAGCTCTGGATCGACGTGCGCGAGAGCTGATTGACGGAAGGCGGATTCGCCTCCGTCCCAGCATGAGCGGTTACGGTGGTCTGGGCGATCTCTTTGAGCTGCGTCGAGAGCGGAACGTCGATCGTCGCGACCTGGCCGCTGGCGACGTTGACCAGCACCTGGACCTCATGGACACCTTTTGCCTGCGCAATGAGCCGGTACGAGCCGAACGGTACTTGCGCGAAGACGTACTCGCCTTTGTTGTTCGCGGTCGCTTTAAAGAGCGAACCTTCACCTTCCAGCAGGACCGTCGCTCCGGCCGCCGGTTTTCCGTCGATGGTGATCGTGCCGCGAACGAGTCCAGTCGTCGCGGCAAAAGCCGGCCCGGTGAAACTCAGTGCTAAGAAAACGCAGATGAGCGCCGCGATGACGCGTGACATGGATTCCTCCGATCGGAGAAGAGCGAGCGATGAATGCGCGCTTACGCGCGCAGGGCTACGATCGCAATCGGAGGAGGACGGGCGAACCGGCGCCGCGACCAAAGTGGACTGCGGCGAACGGGTTGCACGCGCGCGCGCCGTTTCCAGGATGGCGCTCGCGCGGCGAACGAGAAACGCGGCGCGGCAATGATCGCGCCGGCAATGACGTCGACGATCCCCCGCGCCAGCAGATGGATGAGCCATGCGGCCGACGGCCAGGACGAGGACGACCGTGATGGACGGCACACTGGCATGATGTGGTTCGACCGCCTCGGCCAGGTTGTACCACACGACGGTGGCCGGCAGGATCCAGCCGACGGCGGGGAGCCGTTCGCGCAGCCGGGCCGCCAAAACACTGCCGTCGGACGTGCGTCCGGCTTCAGTCCACGCCAAGCCGCCGAAAAACAGCATGAGACTCAGGGCCCCGCCGAGCGCGCACTGCACGATCAGGGCGTGATACCCGCCTCCCATAGCGTGTTCTCCGCCAAAGAGGGTCGCGTGGGCTGCCAGTGAGGCGAGCAAGCCCAAGGCCAGGGCGCCCGGAACCTTCCGCAGGGTCACGAGGGTCCTTTCTATGGCACGGCAAGGGGAGACCTGGGGGTCGCGTCGTACGACACCTCCCCCTTGGCGTATGTCTCCCTTGTGGGATAGGAGCCGCGAAAGCAAAGCCGACGATCATGAGCACTCGAGCACTCGTAGAAAATGCCGACACGGTCAGTCTGGTCTGCGCACTCCTCGTGCGCTTTCCGGAGTTGGCCTCGATTCGCTCTGGTCCGACGGACCGTACCCTTCGGCTGACGTTCGCGGTACGGCAGCGTCTGGACCGCGGCGCGCAAAACGCGTTGGCCGAAGCGGTCGAAGAGCACGTCCGCAGCTTTCTGGCTCTCACGAGGGAAGAGCCGGCCGTGCTGCGCGTCGAGTGCGAAGGGGATCGGACGATGACCTTTATCCACGTAACCCGCGACTTCGAAAGCTTCTCAAAGGAAGAGCTCGAGTTGCAGGTGGGATTCTTTAGCGATCGCTGCGGCGACGCGCTGGTGCGCAATCCGCATCCCGACGATCAGCTCGATGCCGACCCTGCGGCCGAAGATGAAGCGGCGCTCTACGCCATCGAGGCGCTGCGCGATCCCTCGCAATCCAAGAGTTTGGTAGGTTTTAGGGAAGAGAAACGCGTGCTCGTTTACTTCCTAAAATCCCAAAAGAAGGCGAAGGCGTCGGCTCGCCGATAGAAAGCGCGCTGAACCTCCTGATCGTCGGGGACGTGGTCGGTGCCCCCGGTCGCGAGGTGCTGAAACGCTGTGTTTCGCTGCTTCGCGAGCAGCATCACGTCAATGCCTGCATCGCAAACGGCGAAAACGCCGCGGGTGGTTTCGGCTTGACCGCCCAGACCGCGGAGGAGATGTTCGAAAGCGGCGTCGACTTGATCACCGGCGGCAACCACATCTTCGATAAGCGAGACTTTGGCGAGTACCTAGAAAGGAGCAACCGCGTGATCCGCCCCGCCAACTATCCGCCCGCGGTGCCTGGACGAGGTGCCGCAACCTTCGCGGTCAACGGCGTTACGGTCGGTGTCCTCAATCTGATGGGGCGAACGTTCATGCCGCCGGTCGACGATCCGTTTCGATGCGCCGATGCGATCGTCGCGGATTTGCGCGCCCGCACCCCGGTCATTCTCGTGGATTTGCACGCCGAGGCGACCTCCGAAAAGGTCGCGCTCGGCCGTTACCTCGACGGTCGGGTTTCGTGCGTCTTTGGTACCCACACGCACGTCCAGACGGCCGACGAACAGATCCTGCCGGGTGGCACGGCGTATATCAGTGATCTCGGAATGACAGGCCCAACCGAAGGGGTCATCGGAATGGAGTCAGGTGCCGTGCTCGACCGGTTTCTCACCGGTTTCTCGGAACGTTTCAGCGTCCAGAAGAACGGAAGCAAGCAGTTCTGCGGCGCGCTCGTCTCTGTCGACCCCAACTCGGGCAAGGCCAATGAGATTAAGCGCATCTTTTTGAAGGGTATCGCATGAGCGTCGCGGTGACTTTGAAAGTCTCGGCAAAGAGCAATCCCAATGCGGTCGCCGGGGCCCTCGCTGCCGCGCTTCGCGAGCGAGAGACCTCCGAGCTCCAGGCCGTCGGCGCCGGAGCCATCAACCAGGCGATTAAGGCGGTCGCCATCGCGCGAAGCTATCTCCGCGCTGCCCACCTCGACCTCGTCTGCACGCCATCATTCGTCATTGTCGCCATCGGCGAGAGCGAGCGTACCGCGATCTCGCTCTTCGTAGAGCGCCGCAAGCTGGACGAGAAGGTTTCGCACGTTGAAAGTTGATCTTCACTCACATACGCGCATGAGCGACGGCACGCTCACGCCGCAAGAGCTATCGGACTTCATGGGCGAGCGAGGCGTCGAGGTCTTCTCGATATCCGATCACGACACGCTCGCCGCTTATGGAGCGTTCGAGCCGCCCCCGGCAACCCGCGTCATTACGGGCATCGAGATAAATACGACCTGGCGCAAGAACGAAGTCCACGTGCTCGGGTACGGCGTTCCCCTTGGGCCATCGCCGATCAACGAGCTCATCGAGTACAATCAGACACAACGCCGTCTGAGGGCCGTGACCATGGTGGAGCGTTTGCGCGAGGCTGGTTACGCGATTACGCTCGAAGACGTGGAGGAAGAGTCGGGCGGGGCGCACGCGATGGGGCGCCCTCACGTGGCGAAGGCGCTGGTTCGCCTTGGCATCGTCGATACCGTTGATGCGGCGTTTCGCCAAGCGCTTACGCCCGGCAAGCCCGGCTACGTTCCGCAGATCTACACGACGCCCGAGCATGCGATTGAAACAATCGCCGCTGCCGGCGGCATTCCGGTTCTCGCTCATCCGGGACGCCTCAAAGATCGCATCCTCATCGACGAACTGGTCGGGCACGGGCTTCGCGGACTCGAGGTCTTCTATTCGCTGCACACGCCCGAGGACACGCGCGAGTTTCGCGAGACCGCAAAGCGCTACGGTTTGGTCATGACCGCCGGAATGGATTTCCACGACATCCGCTACCATACGAAAGGCGTAGGGATGGAGGTCGACGCGGCTGATATTGCCCCGTTCCTTGACTTGGTCGAAGTCTTCGCGTGATCGCTGCGGCGGCGCTCGCGATTGCCATTAACGCACCGACGCGCACGCCTCGCCTGAAAAACTCGATCGTCGCCGGCGAAGTCTACGATCTAGACGCCCATCGAGTGCTCTACGCACGCAATGCCGACGTTCTCATGGTCGCGGCATCGACGACGAAACTTTTAACGGAAGGGACCAGCCTCGCGCTTCTCGGTCCGGGATTTCGTTGGAAGACGCCCGTCTATCGCACAGGGCCGCTCGACGCAGCGGGCGTTCTTCACGGCGATTTGGTGCTCGTTGCGAGCGGCGATCCGAATTTGTCGCAGCGTATTCAACCCAACGGAACGCTCGCGTTTGAAAACGAGGATCACGCTTACGACGGCTCGCCGGAAACAAAAGCCGTTCCGGGTGACCCGTTAGCGGCGCTTCGGGACCTCGCGGCGCAGGTTGCAAAGGCGGGCATCAAGCGCGTGGACGGGCAGGTGCTCGTCGACGCCTCGCTCTTTCCCGACCAAGGGCCCGATAGCGGAACCGGCGTTACGATTTCACCAATCGTGGTCAACGATAATCTCGTCGACGTCACCGTTTCACCGGGTCCCCATCCGGGCGATCCGGTGACCATTGCCGTCTCGCCGCAGACGCCTTACGTAGCATTTGTCAACCACGCCACGACGGGCGCGCCCAAGAGCGACGCTACCATCGACTTGAGCGCCGACGTCCACGGCCCCGATGGGCGCCATACCGTAACGATCACGGGCTCGCAACCGACGGGTCCCAGCGCTCTCTACGCGTACCGCGTCCCGGAGCCGGCAGCCTTTGCCCAAGCCGCCTTCACCCTTGCGCTCAACGATGCGGGGGTCAACGTTCCACAAGCTACGGCTTTGCAGTCCGCCGCCACCCGATTGCCGGCGTCGTACGTACCGGCGAATCTCGTCGCGCAGCACGTCTCGCCCCCGCTCTCCGAAGACGCTTACATCACGCTGAAGGTGAGTGACAATCTGCATGCGGCTCTGATGCCGTACCTTTGGGCGGTCTATCAGTCGCACGCGAAGAGCGATTACTTGAAGGCTGGTTTTGCGTTGGAGGCGCACATGCTGCGTGCAGGCCGGACTCGACGTGAACGAGGCGGCGCAGCAGGACGGCGATGGCGGCAATGCCTTCTTCACCGCTGATTTTATGGTTCGGTATCTCGCATGGGTGCGAACGCAATCGTGGTACGCGGTGCTGCTACGCGGTCTGCCGATCATGGGAGTCGATGGTACGCTCGTCGATATCCAACGCGCTTCCCCGGCCCGCGGCAAGGTCTTCGCTAAGACCGGCACCGACGACAGCGGCAACTACTTAAACGACGGAGGAATCTTCGAGAAGGGCTTAGCCGGCTACATCACGACTCGAGGGGGCCATCACGTCGCGTTCGCGTTTTACATCGGCTGCGATGAATGGTCCGCACGACGAAGACACCGGAGGGGTCGCTGGGCAAATTCTCGGAGGCATGGCGGCGGCGACCTATCTCAGCCTTTAGCGAGCGCGTCGCGAACGCGCGCTAGAATTCGCCGCGCCGCATCTTCGTAGCGAACGAGCGCTGCGGCTTGATCGTGAATCGTCGCTTCGTCGCGCATGTATCGGTGATTGACGCGCACATTGTAGGCGCACGCGGCAAGCGCGGCAGAGGCAAGCTCGGCGGCGCATCCGACGTCACTCGCGATTCGCGCCCATCGGAACGTCCAATAAACGATCGGCGAGCTTGAGAACTTCAAGCGCGAGCGCGGCTCCTTGCAGTGGCGCTTCGGCCGCGCGCCCGAGGGCGGCCTCGAGCGCGCGCCGGCGCACCGCGATTTCGCCTGCATCGCGCTTCGGCAGCGCCTGCGCCGCTACGACGGCGGCGTAAGCATCCTCATCGCGGCGGCGGGCCTCATTCAGCTCGCTGCGCAGGTTATCGGCGCGCGAAACGAAACCCTCAATCGGAGTCGTCAGGATGCGTCCGACCATTGCGACGAGTGCGGCCGCGATTGCGCCAGTCATCGCTGCGGCGCTGCCGCCTCCGGGCACGGCCTCGCTCGAGGCCAGACGTTCGAGATATGCGTCGAGCGTTTCCACGAACCAGGGGTTGGCGGGTAGGTTGCGAAAAGCCCGCGAGCCTTTTTACTTGTCTAGGAGTTGTTAGAGTGACCCTTTTGGATCCGGCCCGTTCCCCAGCCGCTTCGCCGGCGGCTTCCACCGAAGGCAGCGTGAAAGACCGTGGGCTTGCACAGGCAGGCCGCTCGCGCATTGCGTGGGCTGCGGCCTATATGCCGGTTCTCACGCAGATTCGCGACCGCTTCGAAATCGAGAAGCCACTCCAGGGCGTGCGCATCGGCGCGTGCCTTCACGTGACGACCGAGACGGCGAATTTGATGCTTGCTCTTCAGGCCGGAGGTGCGCAGATTGCGCTCTGTGCGAGTAATCCGCTCTCGACGCAGGACGACGTCGCCGCGGCGCTCTGCGACTATGGGATCGCGACCTACGCGATCAAGGGCGAAGACAACGCGACCTACTATTCGCACATCGAGTCGGTGATAGCGACGCATCCGCAGATATCGATGGACGACGGCTGCGACCTCGTTACGACGATATTCACGAAGCATCAAGATCAGCTCGGCGAGCTGATCGGTGGATGCGAGGAGACGACGACCGGCGTGATCCGCCTGCGCGCGATGCAGCGCGACGGCGTGTTGCCGTATCCGATCGTCGCCGTCAATAACGCGCTAACCAAGTACATGTTCGACAATCGCTATGGCACCGGGCAATCGACGCTCGACGGCATCATTCGCGCGACCAACGTTTTGCTGGCGGGACGCACGCTCGTCGTGGTGGGATATGGCTGGTGCGGACGCGGCATCGCCTCGCGGGCCGCCGGCATGGGCGCGCACGTGATCGTTACGGAAGTCGATCCCCGCAAGGCCATCGAGGCGGTTATGGACGGTTACCGCGTCATGCCGATGAACGACGCAGCCAAGACCGGGGATATCTTCGTGACGGTGACCGGCAACTTCCACGTCATTCGCGAGGAGCATTTCCGGCTGATGAAGGACGGCGCGATCGTTTGCAACTCGGGGCACTTCAACGACGAGCTCGATCTCGAGGCGATCCGGCGCATTTCGCGTGGCGTGATCGAGCCTCGTCCCTTCGTCGAGCAATACGAGATGCATGACGGACGCAAGGTTTGCATTCTGGCAGATGGGCGTTTGATCAACTTGGCTGCGGCCGAAGGGCATCCGGCGGCCGTTATGGACATGTCGTTTTCGAATCAAGCCCTCGTTACGGCCTACCTCGTCAAGAACCATCGAGAGCTCGACAAGGGACGGGTTTACGACGTACCGGTCGAGATCGACGAAGAGGTCGCGCGGCTCAAGCTCTCCTCGATGGACGTAGAAATCGACGTTCTCACACCCGAGCAGCGTAAATACATCGCGTCCTGGAGCGAAGGCACCTAATGGCGTATAAGCGGCTCTTCACGAGCGAATCGGTTACCGAAGGGCATCCCGACAAGCTGGCCGATCAAATCTCCGATGCGTGCTCGATGCGCTGATCAAGGATGATCCGCAGTCGCGAGTTGCCGTCGAAACCTTTGCCATCACCGGCCAAATCCATATCGCGGGCGAAGTAACGACGAAGACTTACATCGACATTCCGCGGATCGCACGCGAGGTGGTCCGTCAAGTCGGCTACACTCGCTCGGCGATCGGCTTCGATGCGGAGACCTGCGGCGTGAGTGTCTCGATCGACGAGCAATCGCCGGACATCGCACTCGGCGTCGACAAATCGCTCGAAGCGCGGGCCGGCGATGACGACGCATTCGAGCTTCTCGGCGCCGGCGACCAGGGCATGATGTTCGGTTATGCGTGCCGCGAGACCGACGAGCTGATGCCGCTGCCGATCGTGCTCGCCCATAATCTTGACGCGCCATCTTGCGGCGATGCGCAAGAACGGCGACATTCCGTATCTGCGCCCTGACGGCAAATCGCAAGTGACGGTCGAATACGAGGGCGACCGGCCCGTGCGAGTCGACGCGGTCGTCGTTTCGACCCAGCACGATCCCGAAATTCCGCTCGAAGAAATTCGGCGTGAAATCACCGAGAAGATCATTAATCACGTCATTCCGGGCTCTATGCACGATGAGGGTACGCGTGTCTACGTAAATCCAACCGGCCGCTTCGTCATCGGCGGTCCCAAGGGCGACGCTGGGCTGACAGGACGCAAAATCATCGCCGACACATACGGCGGAATGGCGCGCCACGGCGGGGGAGCTTTTTCGGGAAAAGATCCGACGAAAGTGGATCGCTCTGGCGCTTACGCGGCTCGATGGGTCGCGAAGAACATCGTGGCGTCAGGTCTTGCGGACCGTTGCGAAGTGCAGGTCGCCTATGCGATCGGCGTCGCCCATCCGATGAGCGTCTTGGTGGAAACCTTCGGAACCGGGCGGATTGCCGAAGAGCAGATTGCCGAAGCGGTGAAAGCGATCTTTGACCTTCGGCCCGCGGCGATCATCCACCACCTCGTCCTGCGGCGCCCGATCTACAAACAAACGGCGACGTATGGGCACTTCGGTCGTCCGGACCTCGATCTGCCGTGGGAGCGCGTCGACCGGGTCGAGGCGCTCCGCAAAGCAACCGCTTTTGATGGGGAACAGCTGCGTGTACCAAACTTTGCCGGCTAAGGCCGCCGCGGCTCTTCTCGCGGCATCCGTCCTTTTTGCGCAAGCACAAGCGGCGCCTTTCGTGCCGTCGCAGACGTTCAAAACGGGGACGAAAATCGCGTGCGTTCTCGAGAAGCAGCTCGACTCGTCGAAACTCGCCTACGGGGATGCCTTCAAGTTGCGTGTCGTCGACACGTCGCATCCGGCATTGGTCGGTTCGGAAATTCACGGGTACATCACCGACGTGCAGCAGCCGGCGGGCTTGAACCGTGCTCGAGTCGGCTTCTTCCTAACCTCGATTCACCTTTCCAACGGCAGCAAGAAAAGCATCAGCGCGTACGTCGTCAACCGTCGCGTCGTGCAGATCAACCCGGTGGCGCAGCAGGCTTCGCGACAGCAGCTGTCACCGATGGCCGGCGTTCCGAATGGCACGGTGACGCCGGGACCGATCGCGTGGCAGATGCGAGTTGGAACCAGCGGTCCCGTGACGGTCAATGAAAGTCATTCGGGTTCTCTGGGCGGATATATCTACGCTACGAGCGCACACGAACCAATCGTCGTTCCCGCCGGCACGTCGGTCACGGTCGAGCTCGCCTCATCTCTGACGATTCCGTAGGATTAAGGAGCTGGTCCATCGTGCATTGGAGCGGCGCCTTGTCGGGACGCCACCGCAGTAGTCGCGTGGCATGACGAAACCGATGGCCGGTTACGTGATCGAAGGCCACTTCAACGACGATCTTGGGTTGAACCGGAAACCATTGCGCATCTTTTGCTCGGCGCCACCGGCTAGGACCGCCCGGTGCGGCGCCGGTAAAACCCGGTGGCGCGACGATCGGCGTAAGGAGTTCGGCCGCGCGACGACGTTCCGGCGCGCTCATCGACCCGACGAAACCGACGTGGTGCAGCTTCCCGTCGTCGTCGTACAGGCCCAGTAGCAGCGAAGCAATCGAGCCGTCTGCGGAGGCGCGGAAGCCTCCGATCACGCAGTCGGCCGTGTAGCTCCGTTTGATCTTGAAGACCGCATCGCGACTGCCGAAGGCGTAGGGAACGTCGCGTTTGGCAATAACGCCGTCGAGTCGCGCGAGACTTCCTTCAAGCCACCGTCGCGCAAGCGTGGCGTCGGACGTCGCGGGCGATAGCCTAATCGTGCGATTCTGCTCGAAGTTATCCTCAACGAACGCTTCGAGCCGGATCCGGCGCGCGCGAAGCACGTCCTCATACAGCGCGCTGCGGCCTTCGGCTAATAGGTCAAACAGCACGTAGGAAGCCGGTGTTTCCAGGGCGAGCCGGCGGACGCGGCTCTCTGCGGGATGAATGCGCTGCAGGAGCGCGTCGAAGTCCGATGTATCGCCGCTGGCCACGACGAGTTCGCCGTCGGTAACGAACTTTTGCGCGGCAGACGTTTGCAGCGCCGCGACGATTTCGGGAAAATAGCGCGTCAGCGATTCGCCGGACTTCGATTGCAGCTCGACGTCGGTGCCGTCTCGAAAAGCCAAACACCGAAACCCGTCCCACTTGGGTTCGTACGTCCACTCGTCGCCTTCGGGAATCCGTGCAACCTGGCGAGTTTCCATCGGCTCGACGGGCGGGCGCACGGGCAGTGAGTCAAACGGCGGCACGCTGTTTTTTGCCTCCCGAACCGCGCAGGTCGAAGCGCCCCCGGCTGCTCAGCAGCGGCTTCCACAAATCTCCTACCCGCGTGATGCGTTCCGGGACGTTGAAGACCGTGAAATCTCCGGGCTCGCAGCCCGCTTCCAGCTCGTCCCACGTCACCGGTGTCGAAACGGTAGCTGCTTCGTTCGGCCGCACCGAATAGATCGAGGCGAGCGTTTTACCGAACGCATTTTGGTTGTAGTCGACGAGCACGCGATTGTGAGGGCGCTTGGCGATGCGATATTCGGCGGTGAGCACGCTTGCGTGTGCGCGCGCAATCTGGTGACCGATCTCTTTGGCAATTTCCCAGACCTCGTGCTGCGTCGGACCGCTGCGGATGGCGACGTAAATGTGGACGCCGCTGCTTCCGGTCGTCTTTACAAAGGGCGTCATGCCCATGCCGCGCAAAACGTCGCCGACGATAAGCGCGCCCTCCCGGACAACCGAGAAAGTCGTATCGTCCGTCGGATCCATGTCGAAATGAATGTACAGCGGTTTGTCCGGATCCTCACAAAGCGAGTACCAGGGATTGAGGTCGATGCATCCCAGATTGATGAGCCAGAGCAGCGACGGGAGGTCGTCGATGACCGCGAAGTCGATGACGTTGCCCGAGCGATGGCCGATCGAGCAGGTACGTAGCCAGGGCGGCCGCGGCGACGGGGTTCGCTTCATGTAAAAGAATTCGCCGGTAACGCCGTGCGGATAGCGCTTCATCACCATAGCCCGATTGGCAACGTGCGGAAGCAGAACCGCCGCGACGCTCCCGTAGTAGCGAAGCAAATCACCTTTCGTTAGGCCAAGCGCCGGAAAGTATATCTTTCGCAGATTGGTCAGGGCGACGCGGCGGCCGTCCACCACGACGGTCGCATCATCCACCTCGCTCGGAATGGCAATCGCTGCGCGGCCGCGCTTCGTATGCTCCGCCACGATCACCTTATACGCGAGCGGCTATGGCTCTCCGCTCCCGGCGTCACGGGTGGCTGGTTTTGAACGTTTTCCGCTTAATCATGGTGCGCTCGCGACTCCTCGGCGCGTCCACCGCGGCGGCGATAGTGGGACTTGTCGCGATCACCGTCTATCTGGTCGTCGAGCGCGCCGTCGCCAACCGGCTTCCAGTCGTGCTCTGCCTGCAGCAGCTCTTGCAATGGGACGCTTCGAACGCCTACGGACCTCGAGCATTCAGCGGCGGTTGGCCGACGGCGCTGGTGGGCCTTGCGATGGACTTCGTGGTGTCGCTCGCATGGGCGGCTGTGTTCACCGTGCTCTATTGGAAGATACCGACGGTGCGGCGTGTCGTCGTGCCTGCCGGTATTGCGTTCGGAGCCGTCGTGATGGTGGTGATGCTTTACGCCATCGTTCCCTTAGGTCATGCAGCACGGATGCAGAGCACGGCTTCGCACGTCATCAACGTGCTTGTGGCACACACGCTCTTCTTCGGCCTACCGCTGGCTGTGACGGTCCGGTCCGTAACGAAGAGAAGCCGCTTGGAACTCGACCGCTTGAATCCCTCGATCCAGATCGCTCGGAAGGGGCTCTGATGGACCCGTGGAACGAGGGTCCGCCAGCCGTTCGCGCCGTAGCGGCGTTCCGGATTAGCTCAGTTGGTAGAGCAGCTGACTGTTAATCAGCGGGTCGTTGGTTCGAGTCCAACATCCGGAGCCATTTGAAAGCCTTACAGAATATAAGATTTACGGGGGTTTTGATATGCCCTCGCAGCCGCTTTCGTTTTTGCAGCCGTTACGGCCTACGCGACTGGGGCTTAACTTGGTCATGTGCGGTCGGCCCCATGCTCCGCCGCGGCAGCAGCGGCAGCGCGAACCTATCACGTTTTCGATCCGACTGCCACGCGCAGTATCGCAGAATGAGCGGTTCGTATAGTTTCGCGACGTACGGCTGCTCTGGTGAGACCGGAACCTTCGCCTTATGGCGCAAGTGCAGTTTCCAGGGGACGGGAAGCGAGGCTCTTCGCCCGGAGGGCGGCGTCAAGCCCTGCTAGCAAAGCCCTCGGCGCTAACCACGAGGCACCCACGAATGATGATGGCCTTCGCCTGATTCACGAGGATCTAGCTGGGCTTGCCGTCCCGCGCCTTTAGCGAACCAGGTGCTTTACCGAAGCAGAAGCTCAAGAGCCTTAACGCGCTGACATCCGTTTCGAGATGGGCGAGACGCGTAGGTACGTGGCGCGGTGGACATTGGCTATTCGGTTAAGTCAAAAAGTTCGTCGAAGTTTACGATCTTTAGAACGCGGCGAATGTGCTTATTGGCACCGGACGAGCGTTATCGATCTGGCTCCTGCTTCGGAGCCGAAGCATTCTTAATTCGCGCAAGAGGGTCGCGTCCATGTACGTGACGCTCGTCATGTCGATGACCACCGAACTCTCGCCTTCGATGCTGCCAAACAGCCCGGCAAGCTCATCCTTGCGCGTGAAGTCGTACTCGCCATTAAGTTTAATAAGGCGTTTTCGGGCATCAACCGTGCCGACGATAAGGCCGCGCTCGGCGTTGCCCTTACTCTCTCTTTGTTGAGGTCCATCTGCGGACCGGTCTCTTCTCTCGCGGAGATGCGGATTGGCCGGTCGCTGGAAATGCGGTCAAAGCATATTAAGTTGAGGTATCCAGCATATCACAGGGTTCGGCAATATAGCGCAAAAGGCGCAGAAAGATCCGCAAATGTGGCTTAAGGACTTCCCCGAGGACGATCCGGATTCAATCTACGCCGAGCCCTCGGTGGAGGAGATTGCGTTCGCTGATGAGGCAAAAGCGGATCTTGAACGGCTCAAGGCATCGCTCTCTCGGCTCACGTGCCCCAACAGCGTGCGATCATCGCCAAGTTGAGCGGCAGTGTGTACAAGAACGAAGCGCCGGCTGGCAACAGCATACGTTCAAGAACGGGTACCCGGCGCACGAGAGCGAGGGGCAAGCGCTCACCGAAGGTATCCGAGACCGACGATTAGGCGAGCGCACTGCCCGCGAACAGCGCGCCCACCATGACAACTACCCACGATATCGTAATGTAACCGGCCGGTAAAAGTTTCCCACTGCCGTTCTCTCCTATTTTCGGCGGACGGGAAAGTTGGCCGTTGCGTTAGCCACGCAGCGGCCCTCTCCTAAACGGAACGAGGCCCCTTCGTGAGTTCGCGAGCTTACTGGTTTGCAGGACATCGGCAATTGGAAAGGGCGCAGCCCAGACTGCGCCCTTGAGCTACAACTAGAACATTTTTTGGCAGTCTAGTTGTGCGTTACGGTCTTTGTGGCGAGAGCAACGTGCTCACGTCGCCGCAAAACGCCGGTGTGGAGTGCACTACGATTACATGGTCAGGTGAAACGAGCTGTCCAACCGTCATATTTGGAATGACGGTTTTTGAGGAACCATTGGAAAGTGCCTGGAGATTTTGTGCCGGACCCTTGATTTGCGGTTTTGCGTTGCTGTCGATGAGCCTGGATAGATCGCCGCCGAAGTGTTGTTCGATGCGTTCGGGACGCTGATGCTTATGCTCACGCCGGATCCTTGCTGCGTGAGTACAGCGCTTCCGCCCGCACCCTGTTTATTGAGAGGCACCAGGGTGACCGTCCCACCGGTGATTGGCGCGCCACCTTGGTCGGTTTGAGTCGTTTGTGCATCGGCTAGCGTTATTGCGCCAAGCATCGCCGTTGCGCAGAGAAGAGAAATCGGGATTTTCATGCCTTCTCTTTACCCTAACTGCTCGAAATTTTCCGCCGACCGAGCGGCCGCCTTTTTATTTTAATGATTGCCGCTGATCGGACTTGAGGCGACCTTCGACTGCATCGTCGGTGCTGGAATGGCGCATTTTGAGTTGTTGGGCGGTCGCGGCAGCAGGAAGAAAAGAATCCCCGGCAGCCTGCCGAGGATTCATTTGACCGGAGTCTACGATGTTATTTCGTGCGGTCGTTGTCGATAAGACGATAACGATTGACTATGTTATCGATCAGAGTTACGGCGCCGGACTCCGCCAAGAGCCGCCCTCTCGTTTTAACCGCGCTACCAAGCGAGATCGATGCGAAAGCCATAATCGTCCCCTTGAACTTCGATGCCGTGTTGAGCGTTGCCGAACTGCCGACCTGCCAGAAGATATGGCAGGCGTTGGCTTTATTGATCAGCGTGACCTTACTGTTCACTGCCGTCGTTAGGGTAGATGGGATCTGGAATATGAACACACTATTTTTATTGTTCTGGCCGTCGAGCGTGACAGTTCCCGTGATACCGAGTGTTGTCAAAGCATTATACAGCCCAGGCGTGATGGTCGTCCCTCCAATGTCGGCGGGTAGAGCTGTCGGATTTTGAAGCGCTACGGTGTATTTGTATCCGGTTGCCAGGTCTGCTTGGGCCTGCGCCGCAACGGGGCCGCCGGCATACTTCTTTCCATTGTGCATGGTCCCAGGACCGAAGCCGGTAATACTCGTTCCGGGAGAAACACCGAGATCGCCGTGGAGGACCGTCAGTCCGGTGCTCGTGACGGTAGACCCGCCCAGAACCGAAAATGAGGCGGCCGACGCCAGCGGGACATCGTTCTTCACGATGGGGCACGCCTGCACGTCGCCAAGTGGATCTATTGAAGGAAGTTGCACCGCGCTTGATGTCTGTGCGGGTAGAGCGAACGCTGAACTGCCGCCGCCATTACTGCCTCCGCTGCATCCAGCGAGCAGTGCAACGATCGCACCAGCACTCAGCCCATAGCTGAGGAATGTTGGAGTACGCATTTTTGGGTTACTTTCTGTAGCTTTAAGTGGCCTAGAAACGGCCAAGTTCTGAGATACAGTATATCACTAAGAAACTTTTTAGTATCGTACGATATGGCGCGGAATGCGTTGCACTGAATAGTGAACCATGATGCGGACCCATTCTCGAGCGCATGCAGCAGTTAACGATAATTAACGCGCATCAAGCGTTGCGCCAAGTAGCGACGCAGTCGCGATAGGAAGACATAAAACGCTGCTGCCCAAAGACCGGAAAGACCGATCGGCAAAAGTAGCACCCAGGACAAGAATCGCTCCGGAGCCGGCCCACTTCGACTGACGGCAGCAATCAGCAGGGCGAGGATCAGCATTAGGGCTGGAAAGTCGCGGAAGATAAGGCGCAGCGTCTCAGCAATCATGGTAGTGCATCCGTTATGAAATGCGCTCAGTACGCGGTATGTGCTGTCCGGCCGAAACTCAGTGCGCGCTTATCGCACGCGTTTCCTTTGCGCGCGTCACCGTGGCAATAATTACAAAATGACAGCGCCTTAAGGGCGCGGAAAGATTCGCATATGTGGTTCAAGGACTTCCCGGAGGATGATCCGGACACGAACTATGCCGCGCCTTCGGCATCGCAGGTGACTCAGGAAACGGAAGCGCGCCGGTGTCTCGAGAGCCTGAAAGAGGCTCTCAAACACCTCACGGTACCGCAACAGCGTGCAATCATCGCCGAGCTGAGCGGCAACCTCTATAAGAACGAACTGCCGGCTGGCGACGAGCATTTGATCAAGAACCAGTACCCCGCGCACGAGAGCGAAGGACAAGCACTGACTGAGGCTTCGCAGACCGACGACTAACGGGAATCGCGAGCTCGCAGTGAGCGGGATATCGGTAGACCGCTCATATACGCCTTTGCCGATGCTGCCGTTGTTGGCCGGCGCCTATGAAAGAGCAACGCGCCGTTCTGATATTCTCCCGGTTGTTGAATGGAACGGCCGCGATTAGAATCTGTTGCAAACACCGCATGAGCTGCGTTCTTCTGGGGTCCGAGAGGTCTCAGCACATAGCAAGCGCGGGGAAGGTTGCTACATATCCTGAAGCCGTATCGTTTCCGCGATCAGGTTTGCTTGAGGAGGTACGATGCAAAGTTCACTTGGCCACAATTTTGTGTGCGGTACGATCGCCATCGCACTTTTGTCCGCTTGCGGCAGCAGCAGTAGCGGCAGCGGCGTACCGAATGCGGCATCATCACTGGCGACAGCTCAAAGCCCGTTCGGGCAAGAAGCCGGCAGTATTGGTCTGAGCGGTCAATATGCTGGGAAAGTCCACGAAACGGGGCACGGCACGTCGAGGGTCAAGGTGCTTCTGTCGCAATCTCAAAACGCGCTCGGGCGGCATCATGCTCGAGGGCGGGTCGGGACCCCTCGTGATGATCATTGCATGGAACGTTAGCGGGCATATGATCAGTGGAAACGGCGTGGGCCCGCCGCCGGGGGGCGGCAGTGGCGTTTGCACGTTTTCGATGACCGGCAGCTACAAGTATCGGAGAATTAGCGGCTCTTACAATGCGACGTATGGCTGCACTGGCCAGACTGGGACTTTCGCCCTCTGGCACAAGTGCTACATCCCGGGTACGGGAAGCGAGGCCATTCGCGCAGAGAACCCCATGAAGCCCTGCTAGCCGAGTTGCGTCATTGCCAATGAGCCGTAAACGACTGCGGCGCGCAGCGAAAAGTCAATACACTTTTTGACGCTAGGCGTCTACAATCTCGAAGAGCCGTTCGAACCGAACGATTCGAAGCACGCGGTGGATGATGGAGCTGCGAACGAGTAGCTTAATCGAGTGCTCCTTGAAGCGCGTCTGGAGCTTTAGTAGCTCGGTAAGGATCGTTCCATCGAGGTAGGTAACCTTGGTCAAGTCGATTGTTGCTGGACCGTCTGCACGAAGCGCGCCAAAAAGCGTTGCTAAGGCTTGCCTATCAACGAGATCATACTCGCCTTCAAGGCTTATCCCACGCGAGTGGTTATTCATCTGGGCCGACCTTTTCTCTCGCGAAATTGCGGATTGGCCGGCTGAGGTTTCGGTCAAAGACGTATTAGGTGAGAGCTTGAAAGTACTGCAAAACGTCGTGCGACACCTGGATGCGTGTCTGCAGTGTCGCCTTGATACAGATGATCGAGGCAGATAGAGCTAGCTAGGGCGTCGGCCTGCTAAGCGCTTGATCTCCTCAGTTGCAAGCTAAGCGAGCTCGCTACGAGGCCCCTAGGCTAGGGTAGCTTAAAGGCGCACATGTTGTAACACCCCGCGAAGATTGTTCCGTTGATAATAACGGGCGTCGCCGGCGACTCGCCGTTGCCGGCCTGGCTCGTCCAGATAATGGCCCCAGTCGTTTCGTTGAGTGCGACGATTGCAGCGCCGGCTCCATCAGTCGTATAAACGATGCCGTTTGCGACCGAAATCGCATTGCCGATGTCGCTCGTTTGCATCCAGAGCGTCTTGCCGGTCTTTGCCGATACCGCATAGAGACCGTTGCCATTATGAAGATTGATGAAGACGCGGCCATCGCTGACGGCAAACACGTCGCTGGCTATATTCGGCAAGCTCAAGGTCCATTTGATCACCGGTTGAGTCGTGGAGCGTTCCTATTCTTGGCGGGCGCACTTCGGAATGCGGCTTCCCGGGGGCGGATTGTAGGGATCCCTCGGCGAGTAAATCTGATGGTATGGCATCGAGCCGTTGACGCGCACGTCGTACGTAGGTTCTCGACCGCACCACGTCTTGAAATCGAACCGATCTCCCACCTTACTCAGTTTGGTCACCGTAAGCGCTGCGGAAACGAACGGAAGTTTCGGCAGAATCTGCTTTGCGGGGCCTCCGCGGATCAAGAACGCAGATCCGCCTTTGCCTTGCAACAGCAGCGTTCCGATGCCATGTTTGTCGACGACGATTCCGCTGGCTTCGTCCACGGCGACGCCGAGCACCACGAGAGGATGACGATGCACCGTCCCATCTGCAATCTGTCGAGCCATGAACACGGCGGTGCGGCCGAATCGGTTGCGTGTGACGAAGTGCTGATCGGTGATTGCATCATGAAGCGCGGGAAAGCTTAGGAAGCGATACGTGAAGCTAATGAGCCTTTCGTAAGGGTTGCGGACGGCATTACGTGTGGTCGTATCCTTATTTCCTTCGGCGACCGCGTCGAAGACATACTGCCCTAGGATGGCTTCGCCTGCGCTCGTACCACCGACGACGCCGCCGCGGTCGTAAACGTTCTGCACGGCCGCCTGAATCGGCGTCTCTTTCCAAATGACGTAGTCGGCTTGATTGCCGCCGGCGAAGAAGACCGCGGTAGATTTCGCGACGATCCGTGCCGCCTCGCGTAAAATGCTCGGAGAGGAGCAGGTCGGGAGTAGCAGCGTTCGCACCGAGTGAAAGGGCGCCAGCCGATAGATATATCGGTCGTAGTCGTTGTCCCCGGTCGCTCGGAGCACTACCAGATCGGCGCCGCGTTTTGAGTGCGAGGCCACGATCGTATCGTGAATCCAAACGAATTCCTGCGTTCACATCGAGGCCGCCCCCACCGAGCACGAGACCAGGACCGTGCGGCGAGATTCGTTCGGGCCGCGCCGCGCCGACCGGCTTGTAGAAAATGGGGCGACAGGCATGACTCGCAACCCGCGCAGCTCCAGTAAGTGTCGCGGCGCCTCTAACACCCGGTGTTTCTGATAGCGATTCTCGTGAACATGCGATTACGATAGAACCTGCAACGATCGAGGCCAGAGCATTCTGGAACAGCCTTCGCGGTCGCAGCGACTTCAAAAGCACGCCCGTTGAATCGAACAGACTACTCTACGGTGATCGGTGACAGGTCCCCTGAAAATCGGCCTGCGTGGCGGTTACCGAGGGATAGCTGCTAAAGGTGAAGGTATTCTGATCGGTGCGAACGGTTTGACTGTGGCCGAGCTTGCCGTCATGTGTCGCCTGATCCGTCCATTGCTCGGTATTTCCAGTCCAGGGCGGCGCGGTCGACACAGACCAGCCACCTTAGTTGTCGTTAAAAGTTTCGATGTAGCGGCCGCCTTTTGTATCATATGCGGTCGCAATGCTGATCACATAAGGTGTCGTCATTTTACCTTGGGCCGGCACGACGACCCATTCGCGCATAACGCCGGAATCTATCGTGTAGGCCGCGGTAGCATTGACAGGCGGGCTTCCTACCGGGCCGGCCGTACATGACCATGTGCCAACGTAATACTGCATCGCCGCCATGCCGGTCATCGGCTGCGCGCCGGCCGGTGCGGCCAAGCCAACGGCTAAAGCGAGTAGCGTGAGCGTTCGTATCATGAGCGTTCCACCTTTCTCACGGACTGCTGGGCGCTTGCAGCCAACCCAGTCTAGTACACCAGCCGACGACTTCGGCGACGGCTCGTCGTTTCCGGCATTCCGGTGGTTAGGCTACGCACGATCGAGTCTTCCAAGCAACACGGTCCACGGCTCGATGCTGACCGTCCGCAGCATCCCCATCGGGGTCCAGGGGTCGGCGGCCATTTGCTTCTCGACGGCGTCCGCGTCGGGAGCGATCACGACGTGCATGACCCGTGGCGCGTGATCTTCGCCGCCGAGGGGTCCGCCGGCGACGATGAAGCCGTCCTGGGCGAGCTTGTCCATGAATACGGCGTGAGCCTCCCATTCGGCCTGGCGGCGCATCGGCACGCTCCAATCCCATGCGGTGGCCCGTTCTCGAATAAGAGCAAAGTACGGCACTCGACGTATTTCGTTAAGCCGCGATCATCCCATACTTAGCCCGAAGCGCGGTCGTTCATAACATTCGCGCGGAGTCTTGCGGCGCTTGCGTCACCGGCTCGACGGAACCGCCGAAGTAAGCGGGAATCCCTAGGTGGAGATGGACGCTGCGGCGGCGGCTCGCGAAGCAGGACTACGATACATCGACGACCGGCGACCCGGGATCGCTCGGCGCCGGCGAGGGCGTCACTTTGCCTATTTCTATGCGGATGGCAAGCCGGTCCGCGATCAACGCGACATGGCTCGCATCCGCGCGCTTGCGATTCCGCCCGCGTACACTCACGTCTGGATCTCGCCCATCGCCAACGGTCACATGCAAGCGACGGCACGCGATGCGCGCGGCCGCAAGCAGTATCGCTATCACAAACGCTGGCGCGAAATCCGAGACGAAGCGAAGTATCACCGGCTCGTCGCATTCGGCCATGCGCTCCCCGCGATTCGCGCCGCCGTCGCGAAAGACCTGAGCGCAGCCGAGTTATCTCGCCGAAAAGTGCTCGCGGCGATCGTGGCGATCTTGGACTCCACGGGCGTGCGCGTCGGCAACGAGGAGTACGTTCAAGCAAACGACTCGTTCGGACTCACCACCCTGCGCAACCGGCACGTGAGCCTGAATGGTACGCAAGTACGTTTACGCTTTCGCGGCAAGACCGGCCGGGAGCACCGCATTTTACTCGACGACAAGCGACTCGCTCGCATCATCAAGCGGTGTCGTGACCTTCCCGGCGAGGAGCTTTTTACCTATCTCGACGAGTCGGGTTCGATCGCTGCGGTCAGCTCCGACGATGTCAATGAATATATCCGCGATATTGCCGGCGATGATTTCTCCGCCAAAGATTTTCGCACGTGGATCGGGACGGTCGAGTGCATCGCGGCGCTCGGGGAGCCGTCCACACAGCAGGCGGAAGCGAAGCAGAAGATCGCCGCGGCCCTCGCATGCGTCGCCGGCCGCCTCGGCAATACGCCGGCGGTTTGCCGGAAGGCCTACGTGCATCCAGCGGTTATCGAGACGTACACGCGGCTGCGCCGCCTCCCCTCGCAAAACCGAAGTGCGACGGCAAAGGAGCGCCCCGGTACGCTATCGCGCCGGGAACGCTTCGCGTTGCGTTTTGTGGAAAAGTGGGAGCGCCAGGGCCGCGAATCGATCGAGCAGACGCTGAAACGCTCCCTTGCAAAAGTGAGCGGCTAGGTCGATGCGATCTCGAAATGCAGCGACTTGCGAAAATCTTTCACGGAGGCCGTGAGTATTTCGGCTTTCCGCGGATCGGCATTTTCCTGTAGGCGTGGAAACGCCTTTTGTTCCTCTTCCTCGATGTGGTGGGAAACGGCGTCCGCGAACTTCTCCGCCTTCGTGCTGAAGTCGGACTCGTCTCTTTCCTTTAACATCGAATCGAGTTCGAAGAGCAGCGTATCGGCTTCCGCGGTTTCGTGGTAAAGGTGCTGAGCTTCGAGCTTACTGCCGGCAACTTTATCGATCGCCGGATAAACGAGATTCTCTTCGGTAGCGTTATGAATCGTCAGAACGCCCTTGAGTTTGCCCAGTACTTCTTCGCGGCGAGGACCGGTGACTTGGGTCAGCTCGCTGAGAAGACTCTTGATCACCTTATGATCGTTCAACAGGATTTCCACAGCGTCGTTTCCGCGGGCCGGTAGTAATGTCGTGTCGATTTGCAATTGAAGGCGCCTCTCTATGCGTGTGGTAGTGCTCTCCGGTTACCCGCATAGACGGCGGCTAAAACAGTGGACGCGGCCAACCAAAGCACGGGCGTACTGAACGTAGCCTCGCCTGGTTAAGCGGTTATTACTTCAGGGTCACGTCGAGCGTAATGTCGGCAGTGCCGCCGATCGTCGGATCCAGGCGCGTTCTCGTCATGCCGAAAGCGTGACGGTCGATCTGTCCCTTCGCTCGATAGCTCGGATTCGCCGCGTCGCCGCTGATGGTAACGTTCAATTGTTCGGGCTGGGTAACACCGTGAATCGTCAGATTACCATCCATATCGAACGCGTTCGGTCCGAGCGGAACGATCTTCGTGCTGGAAAACGTCCACGTCGGAAACTTCTTCGCATCAAAGAAGTCGGGGGATTCGAGCGCCTGGTCGCGATCCGGCTCGTCGGTGGCAATCCGGGTCGCATCGAGCACGGCGCTTACACGAATCGGAATCGCCGATCCCGGCCCGAGTACTACGGAGCCGCTCAAAATCGCAACCGTTCCCGTCACGCGTTCCACCCAGATGTGCTGCACGCTAAACTGCGCGCTCGATCGAATGGGATCGATTGCGCGCGGCCCCGGGGCCGTGACCGCAAGCGCTAAGACGAGAACGAGGCCCACCAGCGCGGGTTTCATGAACCTCAATACGCGACGCTAAATTGGGCGTTCATCGTATTCATGGTCTGCGGAACGTGCCCGATGACGTCCTCGATCGTGATGCGAGTGTTCTCGGTGGGCCCGTATCCCATAAGGATTACCCCGTCGCGCGTGAAGCCGCCGGTCGGATCGTTCGTCCCCTCGTAGCGCGCCTCGGCAAAGAGCCGCCGATTGAACGCATACCGCAGCTGCTCGAAGCCGCCGCTCGACGTGCAGCCAGTGAGACGCGGTGTAGCGCAATTTGAGTCCCAGCCGTTGACGAGCACCGTCTCGCTCGAAAAACGCGTCCATTGCCCATAGGTAAAACCGAAACCGGTGCGCTCGAACCGGTCGAACGGGCCACCAGCAACCGGCCGCAGACCATCGTAGCGGAAAGCGCTCAGCATGAACGGTCCCATCGCATCTTGCGCGTACACCTCGGTGTCGACTCCGGTTGGCGCAAGATCGCTTTGCCGCGTATATCCCGGACCACCAAAAAGCTGTGCGCTGACGCCGCGCAGCGGGTCCCCGACTCCCAGCCGCATTCCCATCGCCGGATCGAAGAAGTTAAACGGATTCTCGCCGACGGTTTGCTCGTACGGCGTATAGCCTTGGTACGTGTCGCGAAAGGTTTCGGGATCTACCGGCAGCGGAAGCGTGAACTGGCCGCCCTGCAAATAGATTGGAATTCGAGCCTCCCATGGATTGAGGCGGTCGCTCACCCACGCGTCGCGCAGCAGACCCGGTTCGCCGCCGTCCACAACGTACTGTTCGACGAAAAAGTTAGCGCGAGATCCGATCGTTGCCGACGTGAAGGCTTCGATCTCATCAACGATCGCCTTGGGAAGCCCCTGCCCGTTCGGACCCTCTCCCTGATACTCGCTAGAGTCGACGAGATTCGCCTTGACGGAGACTGGAATGGCGGGTCCCGACGATACACCGGGAAAGCGCTCGCCGTAGGCGAGGAAGGCGGCCCCGAACTGGTTGAGATGCGGGATGACCGAGTGGCATTTCGCACACGAAACGCCGTACTGGTGGGCAAAGAGCGGAATCGCCCAAGCCGCCGTCGGCTCTCCGGCTACCGTCAAAAACCAGAGAAGCGCTGCCCATTTAATCATGCCTCACAGTGCAGTTAGGCATGCCTAAAGCGGCTTCCCCCCTTAGGCCAGACCAGCACGAGACGCGACGGCAGGGTTAGGTTGATCGGAAGCTTGCCGCGTCCCGGCCGTCGTCGGATCTGAGCGACGTGTCCGCGCCGGCAGCGAGAAATGCCGCCTCGATCGCAGGATCGCCGTTGTGGACTGCCTCGTGCAGCGGCGTATATCCGCCTGCTTGTCGCGCGTTGGGGTCCGATCCAGCTGCGAGCAGCAACTCGACGCAGCGCAGCGATCGCGAGGCGACCGCACTGTGCAACGGGTGTACCGACATCGCGTTCTGCGAGCAGGCGTCGGCGTCGGCGCCCGCCTCAATCAATGTGCGCACGCACTCGGGGTGCGCGAAGAAGGCGGCAAGATGAAGGGGCGTAAAGCCGTCGTCGCTCCACGATCGCGCGTAGGCGGGGTCGGCGTTAAGGAGCTCGCGAAGTCTCGCGTCATCGCCCATTGCCGCGGCCTCGAAAACGTCTAGGCGAGGCAGGCGAGAAGCCAGTGCGGCGGCCTCGTCGACCCGTTGGGTGTACAGCGCGGTGAGCAGTTCGGAAGGCATATGCGACCTCGATTTGAAACTATTTAGCTATGCTAAATATATGGTCGAGACAAGAGTGATGTCAAGCGAGCGTCGTAAAACCGCCGACCGGCTACACTCCTCGGCTATACATCTCTTGCGCTTGGTGCGATCGGCGGACGTTCAAAGCGGGTTGACCGCGCCGCGTCTTTCGGTTCTCTCCGTGCTAGTTTTCGGTGGCGACCGAACGATCACGCAACTCGCTGATGCAGAACAAGTACGTGCGCCGACGATGACGCGCCTCATCGACGGGCTCGAGCGCGATGGGTTCGCCCGGCGCAGGTCCGATCCGCACGATGCTCGCGTCGCGCGGGTGACTGCCACGGAAAAAGGAAGGTCGATGCTGGAAGCTGCACGCGAGCGGCGCGTTAGCGCAATCGAAAAGTTGCTGCGCAGATTGTCGCCGTCTCAGCTAAGAACTCTAGCGCAAGCCGCCACGATCATCGAGCAGTTAGCCTGACTCGGAGTTTTTCTCTTCGCGAACCAATACGTCGCATTTGGCAGCGAAGATGAAGTCGCTCTCGGTTAGTCCCCCGATCTTGTGGGTCCAAATCTCGACGGTGAGCCGCCGCCAGGAAACGTGGAGGTCGGGATGGTGCTGCTGTTCTTCGGCCATCTCACCGATCCGAAGCGCTGCAAGCATTGCGTCGTTGAAGTTTTCGAACCGGTACGTGCACGCCAGAATCTTCACGGTTCCGCGCTTGGCATCGGCGCGCTCCATCAGATGCCAACTCGCACCGAGTTGGGCGAGCAGCGGAGCGATTTGCTCTTCGTCGAGCGGGGGGACCCCGCCGCGGCACGGAACGCATGCGCGCCGCGCAAGCTCATTCATCGTTTTACGCTACGCCGCTGACGTCGGGCAGTCATTTGTCCTCGCCGCTCACATCAACCGGCGCACGAGCGAGATCACAAGTACGGCCTCGACCCCGGCATCGGCCAAATAGATCGGCGAGATGCGCCGGCGGGCGGCGTGAACGATGTCGATGCCGGCAAAAGCGAGTGCTGACGCAATCGACAAGGCAAAAAGCGATTCGTCGATCGTTTTTCGGCGTGCGCCAACCAAGAGCGAGAGGCCGATGGTCGCCGCCAGCAAGCCCACCATCTGCACGAGCCATTTGTCGACTTTCGGCCCGGTGATACGTTCGAACGTCCTCATCGATACCAACGGAAAGAGCCCGCTCGCGAGATAGTAACCGGCTTGTATCCGGAGAATCTGGCTGCGTTGTCAAGGCGAGGTTCCCGTTAGCGTGACAAAGCCGCGGATCAAGCTCGCAATTTCCTGCGGCTTCTCGACGATCGCATAGTGAGCGCAATCGTCAAGCACGACGTGCTGTGCGTTGGGGAGCAATGCGGCGACCTTGCGCTCCGAGGCGTCGGGGGCATCATGTTCGGGGGCAATGACGAGAACCGGAGCTTGAACCTCCCTTGTCTCTTCTGCGAAGTCCGCGTGCGCCCAGGATTCAAATGACTCCAGGGCCGAGTTGCGCGCGGATTTTGCCGCGGCGTCGCAGAGGCGCTCGAGCGCCGCTTTATCAGGCGCACCCGCAAACGTTCGCGACAGCCAGTTTCTCGCAGCAGTCGGATCGCCTGCCGTGCCGCGCAGATAGGCCTCGCCTTTTGGCGAGTAGCCGCCTCCGCTTGCAGGCACCGGCGCGATAAGTACCAGCCCGCGCGTCATTGTGGGAGCGTCGAGCGCGAATCGCAGCGCAACCGTTGCGCCCATCGAATGCCCGACCAACACGACCGGATTCAATTCGAGCTCGTTCGTCAGCTCGCGCAAGTCCGCGGCGAATCGCTCGAGCCGATACGGGCCAGCCGCGTCGCGCGAGTCGCCGCTTCCCCGAAGGTCCACCGCGAGAGCACGCACCTGCGGGCCGAGCGCCTCAATGACGTCACGCCAGACCGTACGATCACCTTGCCAGCCGTGGACGAAAACGACAATCGGTGTTCCCGAGCCGCTTTCGGTGAATGCGAGCTGCGCGCCGTCACTCGCCCGAAAATAACGCATGTACCGCGTAATTGCGTCGCGCGGCTTTCCTCCCTTGTTTTACGGTTTGGCCTTGGCGCGAAGATCGCAACTGGGGTCGAGTCAGCAGGCGCCACGAAGGTTGCACCCAGCGCGAAGTAGTGCTCTCAGCGTCGCGGCGTCCTTCGGCGCGGCCGCCGCCGTATCGTTATTGAAATAGGCGTAGACATCGCGTGCCGCCTCCTCGAGTTCGCTGAGCGTTGCGGACCAGCGCGCCAGCACACGGCGCGGATAGGAACCCACGTAGAGACCACTATGGCCGTGAAACCGCACGTAGGCGAGGTCGTCGCGTGTCACCCAGCGTGGAACCTTCAACCCGGGATAATCGTGGATGCAAAAGGCGACGCGCTGCCCGGCGAGCAGATCGCGCACGCTCGGCTCGAACCACGTTGCGTTACGGAACTCGACGACATAGCGGTATTCGCGCGGCAACTTCGCGATGAAGGACGATAGCCGGCGATCGTCGCGCTCGAGGAATGGTGGAAACTGAATGAGAATTTGCGCAACCTTTGCGGGATCGAAGCAGGCGGTGCGCTCGAAATAATTCCTGATGAAGTCGTCAACGCGCGGCGGAAGATCTCTTCGGTGAGTAATAAGTCGGCTCAATTTGATCGTAAAGCGAAAGTTGTCCGGAACCTTCGCGCACCATGCCGAGGCCTGCGCGGGCGATGGAAGACGATACGTGGTCGCATTGAGTTCGACCGTGTCGAACCGCTCGGCATAATATTCCAGCCAACGCCGCTGCGCGACGCCCCGCGGATAGAAACGGTCCCGCCAGTCGCCGTAGACCCACCCGCTCGTGCCGACTCGAATCACTCCCGTCCTATACCCTAACTCAACTCGTGCAGGGTGTCGTGGCGTGAAACGCGGAGTAAGAAGGTATGAAATGGTCTTTTGAGCCCGGTCATACCGCGGCGGAGTTTCGCGCCCGGCACATGATGGTGACCTGGGTACGCGGCTCGTTCAAGAACGTGACCGGTCAGCTCGAATTCGATCCCGCCAACCCGCGCGGGCTCGCCGTGGAGACCGTCATCGACGCATCGACTTGCTGGACCGGAGTGCAGGCTCGCGACGATCATCTTCGCAGCGCGGATTTTTTGAACTGCGAGCGATTTCCGGAAATCCGCTTTCAAAGCACCGGCGTGGTTGAGGTAGGTCCGGTCGATTATCGGGTAACCGGCGATCTGACGATCCGAAACGTCAGCCGCCCGGTCACGCTGGACGTGCGATATCTCGGCACATGGCAAACGCCGTGGTGGGAAGACGGTGTCGACAAAGGTCCAAAAATGCGCGCCGGATTCGTTGCCCGCGCGCGCATCGACCGCTATGACTTCGGCGTGAACTGGAACGATCAGATGCCCGACGGCGGCATCGTTGTCAGCCCGCAAATCGACATCGTCATCGACGTGGAGGCCATTAAAGAAGATTGAGCGCGCGGCCCGCTCATCCGGCCGGAGGCGGCCGGCGTACCAGAGTCATGAGATGGCTGCGACTCATTCTGATAAGTAGCGTTATCGCGGGCGTTCCTGCGAATTTGCCCGCGCGCGTTACCCCAACTCCACTTTCGAAACTCGACGGCGTCACCGACTGGATCAATGGCCGCGCGGATGCCGCGAGTCTAACCGGCAAAGTGGTCGTTTTGGATGTCTTTACCGTCGATTGTTCTAACTGCCAAAACGTCGTGCCGACCTTGCGTTCGGTCTACTCGAAGGATCGCAGCCGCGGCCTGAGCGTGGTCGGAATCCATGCCCCGGAAACGCCTGCCGAACGCTCGCGGACATACGTCGAGCAAAGTTTGGCGCGCCAAGGCATCATCTGGCCGGTCGCCATTGATAACGATTTCGCACTCTGGCGAGCCTACAACGTCCAAGCTTGGCCCACGGAGCTTTTCTTCGATCGGCATGGGACGCTGCGCAAGGTAATCGTCGGTGACTCGCAAGATCGAGACGTCCGCGCGACCGTCGAATCATTGCTCGGCGCGGTCGCAGGAGCTTATAGCCGGTAGCGCAGCCGAATCTGAGCGCTTCGCGCCATTGGATAGGACTGCGGAACGTATCCGGCCGTCCCGTACTCCCACGGGGCGATCTGCGTGAGGCCGTCGTTTGTCGGAACGCCGTTGCCGAGCGTGTACAGACAGCCCTTGCAATACTGCGCACCGTAGGCTTTTTCGTAGTTAACGTCGCCGCCCCGATAGCCGGGCGGTCCAATAAGATACGGATTCCCTTGCAACTGGGTCGGTGAGGCGGTTGCGAAGAGATTCACGACGTCGAGGATCGCGGTTACTCGCGGCGAGAGGTCCAGCTCGACGTGGAGCGATGCCAGAGTTTGCGGCGGCGTTCTCAACGTATTCGGATCGGCGCCTTCGTTCGTACCAAGCGTTGCGATGTACGGATTGGTCGCCGCGTTGTGCGGCAGCGCCGGATTCTTCAAAAAGTAATAGTTGTAACCCGGATTTACGTAGTTGTCGTTCGGTACGAGGATGGGCAAGCCGGTCTTGGAGTCGATCACCCATACCATCGTGCCATTGCCATACGGATAGCCGCTTTCGTATGAAAGCAGCGGCGTGATACGCACTCTGCGGTGGGCTAAATCGAATTCGTATGCGAGGGTCGCCGCGAAATCGGGAACATAACCGGCCGGATAGAGATGCCCCGCCAGAATTGCCGCTGGGTTGAGATCGTTATAGGCAAACTGATCGACGCTTGAGGTGTATGTCCGTCCGTAGTCTGCGACGAACCGCAAGCCGCCGCGTTTTGCGAACAGCTCGACCCCGTGCGATCGCAGCATTCCCGCGTTCGTCGGGACCCCGACGGCATTGGGGTTCTGCGAGTTAGCACGAAAGTTGAACGGCAAAACGTCGATGCGGTTCTTTTCGAGCTCGGCATAATAGGTTACCCGAATCTGCGTCGGTCCACCGCGCTCGTAGGAGAAGCTATAGTCGTCGGCCGTTTCTGGCGCCAGCACGACCGGCGGCGCGGCGGCGATCGAATCGGTTCGCTGCACTTCCAGCGGCAGCGGTGCGACGGACGTATGATCGAAGGTCGCGCGCAACGCACTCTCGTCCGGCAGCGAGTACGCGAGGCCCAAATGGGGATCAATCGCGCCGATCCCATACGACAGCCCCGTCCCGGTAAGGACGTGCTGGCCCGTATAGCGCAGCGTGCCCGTCGCGGTGAGACGATCGTCGATCGACCAAGTGTCGCCCGCATAAAGCAAGTATTGGTTTAGCCGGGGATTGGAAGTAACAAGTTCGTCGGCAGTGGGCACAATCTGATCGAGATCGCTCACATTTACCGAATATTGCGCGCCGGCCCGAACGTCGTGGTTCGCTCCGGCCTGATCGTCGAAGTCGTAGCCAATCCCGTCCTGCCGCTGACTTTGCTGCGACCAAAGCGAGATGACACCATCTGGAAATGAGAGATCGTCCCAGAACGGGCCGTTGGCAGTTGCGCCGACCTGAGAGCGATAGACGTAGACGCGTGCCAGTGAATGCCGCCAGTTGTGAAGCCACTGCAGCTTCCCAACGAAGTACGTACCGCGTGACCGCGAGGGAGTCTCTACCTGTGTGTCCGGATTGGCGGGCTCGCCGGGAAACGACGTGGAGCTCGAATTAAACGTCGCCCATCGTTCGCCGGCATAGGGCGTGTCGTATTGGTCGTACGTCGCGACGCCGGAAAGGAACGTAACCGAAAAATCATCTTGCGACTCCGGTTGAAAGTGGACGTTTCCCGACCAGGAGGACTGTGCACGCGCCTGAAGTGCAAGACCATAGGTCCCCATTTCGGCCGGATAGAACGAAACGCCGTCGCCGTAAGGAAAATACGCGGTACTAGAGGTCGTAGCGAGCGAATAGCGCCAGTGCAGATCCGGCGTCGCCCATTGCTCGCTCGCGCCAATCTCACTATACTGCGCGCCGATACCGCCGGCGATAGTGAAGTCGCCGCGAGCGGGGTACGTCCCAATTGCGGGGATTTCGTTCACGACGCCGCCCAGCGCGTTCTGGCTGACATCGGTAAAGCCGCTTAGCGTGAGGGTCGTTGCCGCGACGCCGGTCGTACCGAGTTGTGCGCCGACGATGTTACCGCCGGGTTCGGCGATCAAACCTTGAGGAATTGGGACGGAGTCGTAATCATAGACGGTGTCCTGCACTTTGCCTCCGCGCACGATCGCGTTTGCGAATGAATCGAACTGTACGCCCGGTACGCCCGCAATCGCGCCTTGAATGGAGCCCTGAGTGTAGTTCGCTAGACCGGAAGGCGATTCGTCCGGAGAGGACGCGCGCGCCGCGTCGCCCGTGACGGTGAACGTGTCGCTCGTGCTGCCGACCGGAAACGCTTCGCCTTTCGCTTCGACCCGCGCGATCTCTTTGAGCTGCGCCTGCAGCGTAAAGGCGATTTCCTCGCGCTCGCCGGGCAGAACGATTGCGATCTCGCTTGCGGATTGGTATCCTTTAGCTTGCGCGGTGACGGAATACGTGTCCGGAACGACGGCCAGAATGAGAAAGCGCCCCGTGTTGTCCGTGATCGTCGCATACCGTCCGGAGGCCGCGCGAGCGGCGATCTGCGCATCGGCTATGGGCGCACCTCGAGTGGTTCGCACGCTGCCGATAATCGAACCGGTGGTTAGCTCCGACGCGCGCGCGGCTTGATTGCTTACGAGGCTCGCGACGGCGCACGCAGCGAGCACCCTCACCGTTAGCGCGTTAATACGACGGGTGATCCTGACAGCGCTCGACTGACGGATCGTCGCTTGGAAAGAGCGTGAAGACGGTGCCCCGCGGCACAACGATGTTTTTGCCTCGGCGAAAATGGTTGAACATCCCGATCGCGGCGCCCACTCCAATAAGAGGAATCGCACCGAGATAGCCGGGGATGCTGTCGCTCGGGCCGGACTCGACTAGTGAATCGGTATTGTGGTTGAGCACCACCCCCAGATGTTTGCCGTCGGGCAGCACGAGGTATCGAGGCTCGAGAACTAGCGTGCCCGGGTGCGCGTCTCGGCCCGCCGGCGAGGCGACGGCGACGACGCCGTATCCCATCGTGCGCGCCGGAATGACGACCCTCGCACCACCGGTCACGGCGTTGACCGTTTCGAACCGAAAGAAGTCCCCCGGACGAGCATCCGACGAATCGACGCTCTCCATCATCTGGACCGCGACGACGGTGCAGCGGTCGATGGTCATTCCCCGCGCTTGGGGTGCGTACGCGCAAGCCGCGACGACCGCGCAGGCAACGAATCTTCGGAACCGCACCTGATTCACGTTTTCGGTATGAGACGAAGCTCGGCCGCGGCGTAGTTCAACTGCACGATGAACTGCTGTAGGAAGGCCGCACCGAGGTGGCCGAAGGCCGTTCCGTGCAGCGTCTGTGTCGTTCCAATCCGCTGCGGACCCGTGCGGTAGTCGCCGATCGTCACCTGCGGAATCTCTCCAATAAGCTGAACGCTGTTCCCACCGATTCCGCTCACGAACCGCTGCTGGGTGGCGCTGAAGAGTCCGGGATGTTTAGCATAAAAATCGTAGGCAAGATTGATGTTCGACTCGTCGCCCGTATCCACTGCAAGCATCGCTTCGACGCTGCCAAGTCCTACGTTGACGACCGGCACGAAATTTTGGAAGGAAACGGGAACGGCGATTCCGCTTCGTCCGACGGGCGTGCCGAAACGGATCGCGTGTGCGCCCCAATCGATTTCGATACCGGTCGCCGCGAGGATGTCGGCGCCGAACACGACGTCGTAACCATAGCGCCGCAAGTCGGTGAGCACGGCGTAGTAGGCGTCGGGATAGACCGCATTGCCGACGCGCAGCGGACCCGTGCGCACGACCTGCGTCGAGTAGCCGCCCAGGCCGCGTATCTGGTACGTTCCGACGACGGGCGCACCCAGCCGACTCGCAAGTTCGGAGCTCATCGAAAGTCCGGAATTGCCGGTGTCGACAAGACACCGTACGGCGATTCCTCCAACGCTGCAATCGACGATGGGAGTCACCGCTCGTGGATCGATCGGTACTGCTTGGGGCGCCCCGCTCAAGTTGGGCATGGGACCGTGCGGCGGTTGGAATGCCGACGAAACGGCCGCGCGGTCGTCGTAGCGTTCGAACATCTGGCCATCGTGCAATACCTGAAACGGCAGTGAGAAAATGCCGACCCGGCGGTATGCCCGATACTCGAACGTCTCGCGCCCATCGGCCTCGCGCGCGAGCCGTATTAGGCCACTTTGAGGATCTACGTAGAGCCGCATCGGAACAGCGTTCACGTCGCCCACGACGAGCGTGCGGTAGAGCTTGCCTTCGAACGTCCCGTTCCCCGCCGCGCCAATTCGTCCACCATGTAAGATGAAGGAGGGCGAGAGGAACTCAAGCGATGCCACGAGGCGAAGCGAGCGCAGGAAAGGCTCGGGTTCGAGCGATTGGGCAAGCGTCGTCCCGTTCATGTTGACCGAATAGAGATGTTCGCCGTCGAAGTAGCTGCCGTTGCAGAGCTCACCCGTGCAGTGGCGTAAGAAGATGCGCAGGCCTTCACTATCGCTCGATACGATATTTTGCTCGCCGCCCAACGTTAGTCGAGAGACCGAGACAAAGTGCGTCTGCCAAACGGGGCCGGCGGCGGCCCGCATTCGTTCGAGCAGTTGCACGACGTCGCTTTCGTTTCGGTTCGCTCCCATCGTGCCGAGCATGATCGCGCAGAGCAAACCGATACGCGCGGCGAAACCCATCGCCGATGGACTTCGAGTTGTTGGACGGCTATCTTCTCGATGGCGTACCTTCGAAATCCGAGGTCGTGCGCTCCCTGCTCGCGACTCGGCCGCACGCCAAAGGCGCGGCTCCTTTTTACGAAGGGATGGAGCGGCTCGGTTCGCGTACGCCGGACCTTGCGCTGATTGCCTTGCGCTTGGTTCTGGCGGGGCGTCCGGCCGACGACGCGACCGTCGTGGCGCTCCGAGACGTCGCTGCGCGCGCTCGCGCCGGCGATGCAGCCGCGCGTGCCCAGTACCGCACACTTGCCCGGCGCGATTAGTGCTCTCGACCGACGAGCTGGTTTTCTCCTACGCGGGGCATGGGCGGCGATCGCTCGACGGAGTTTGCGTCGACGTGGCGCAAGGGACCACGCTGGCCGTCATTGGTCCGTCGGGTGCGGGAAAAACGACGCTCCTGCGTGTGATTGCCGGATTATTGCGGCCGCGGGGAGGGGACGTGCGTCTCGACGGCGAGTCCGTGTTGGCGAAGCCACCGCAGGAGCGTCGCATCGCGCTCGTTGCTCAAGACGATGCGCTTTTTGCCAACATGACCGTGCGCGAGAATCTTCGGTTCGCGCTGCGTCGCCGCCGGGAGCGAAACGACGCGCGCGTTCGCGAAACGGCCGCGGCGTTGCACGTAGAGAAGCACCTCGACCGGCGGCCGCGTCAGCTCTCGGGAGGCGAGCGTCAGCGAGCCTCGATCGCGCGCGCACTGCTCTCCGATCCACTCGCGCTGCTCCTCGACGAGCCACTCGCACACCTCGATCCGGCTTTACGCCGGTCGGTGCGCGACGAAGTAATTGGCGTCCGTCAGCGGTTTTCCGGTCCAATTCTCTATGTCACTCACGATCACGTCGAGGCGATGAGCGTCGGCGATCTCCTCGCCGTGCTCGTCGACGGGCGAATTGAAGATGTCGGAGAACCGCAACGTGTGTACGATTGCCCTCAGACGCTGACCGTGGCGCGCTTTCTCGGCGAACGCCCGATGAATCTTTTCGAACAAAACGGAGCGATCGTCGGTATCCGCGCCGAGCATATCCGCGTGGTGGCAGGTGGCGCAATGAGCGGGCGCGTGGCTCGTCGGGAAACCACCGGCGCCGACGCCTACTTGGAGGTGGCAACGGAGCGCGGATCGCTGACCGTTCGGGTTGCGGCTTCCAACGGCGCGCGCTCAGGCGATGGCATCGCGCTCGAGCTCCCTGCTGCATGGCTGCGGCGTTTCGATGCCGCGACCGGTCAAGCAATCGCGTGAGCGACACGACGGCGCTTGCGTACGGCGTTATCATGGCGGGTCTGGAGGGCACGCACCTCGATTCGTCGCCGCAGCGATTCGGTGGATATGTGCTCTTTCCGGGCGATACCGCGGTGCTCCAAGACGTTCGAGCGCTCAGCGATGCGCTGCGGGGCCGCGACGATCTGCCGCCGGTGGTTGCGATAGATCAGGAAGGTGGTGTCGTGGCGCGGTTGCGTCAAGGCGTCGAGCCGATGCCGCCGATGATGGCCTTAGGTGCGGCGGATGATTTTGAACTATCGGAGCGAGCCGGCGAGCAAGTGGCTTTCGATCTGCGACGAGCGGGTTGCACGCTCGACTTCGCCCCGGTGCTCGATTTGGCGCTCGATCCAGACAACACCGTCATCGGCACCCGTTCCTTCGGCGCAGATCCGCAACGCGTCGCGTCAATTGCCGGGGCCTTCGCGCGCGGATTGCTACAAGGCGGCATCCTTCCTTGTTACAAGCATTTTCCGGGACATGGATCTACGCCGGTCGATTCCCATGCGGCGCTTCCAATTATCGACGCCGATGAGGCAACGCTGCGCGTTCGCGATTTCGTGCCTTTCGCAGTTGTAGCCGGTAATGCGCCTGCCTTCATGAGTGCGCACGTGCTCGTGCGAGCCCTCGACGCCCAACGGCCTGCGACGCTTTCGCCTCGCATCGCGCACGATCTACTGCGCGGGGAGATGGGATTTGGCGGCGCGTTCGTTACCGATTGCCTCGAAATGCGAGCCGTGGCCGTTGCGGAATCGGCGGAGAGCGCCGTCGAAGCGCTCGCCGCAGGTGCCGACTTGTTGCTCTTTAGTCACAATCTCGACCTCGCCGTCGCCGCGGCACACGCGGTCGAGGCTGCGGTCGACGACCAACGCATTCCGCTCGAGCGATTGCGGGAAGCGCACGCGCGCGTCACGCGAGTGCGCGAAGCGGGGACCGCCCCGCTGCCGCTGGATGCTTTGGCTCCGCACCCGGGCGTAGGGCGCGAGATAGGCAGGCGTGCCGTCACGCTCGTACGTGGACTCGCGCGTGCCGATCCGGTCGCATCGATCGCGGTGTCGTTCGGCGGTAGCGGTGCGCTGCTTCGGCGCGAGGCGCCTGCACTCGAGGACTTGACCGCTTCGATCGACCCGGCGGCTGAGGAAACGAACGTCATTCTTGACGAACTTGCGCAAAGTCAGCGTCGGCCGCTGCTGCTTGCGCGACGCACGCGTCGTTACTCGTCACAAGCCGCCGCCATCGCCCAGATTCTCGATCGCTATCCCGATGCGCTCGTCGTCTCACTCTTCGAACCCTTCGATTTAGGGCTCTTCGGAAATGCACGCCACCTGCTGGCAGCTTACGGCGATGACGAGTCGTCCATCGGCGGAATTGCCGACGTCATCTTCGGCGGGAGCATGCCGACCGGCCGTCTTCCCGTGTCGCCTTGAGCGGATTTGAAGGATGAGACGGATCGAGCGAATCCTCGAGGAGGCCTGCGGAACGGAGTTCACAGCGGTGGTCGCACGCATCGAGCATCGCGGTCTGGTGCTTTTCGAGCGCGCATATGGCACCACGCGCGCTGACTCACTGAGACGGCCAATTTACGCCGATACCATTTTCGATCTCGCGTCGCTCACGAAACTCTTCGTTACCACCCTGCTCTTGCAGCTCGTCAACGCCGGCCTCGTCGCATTAGACGTGCCGTTGTCTTCGTCGGGTGTCTTTCCTGAGTGGCGCCGAGACGCACATCGTGCTATCACTGCGCGTATGCTGCTCGCGCACACGTCGGGAATGAACTCCGGCGCGGATTACCGTTCGATCGTCAACGAGAACGTGGAAGAATTCGCGCTCCGCTGCGAACTGATTGCGGAGCCGGGCGAACGAGTGATCTATAGCGACCTTGGATTCATCGCGCTTGGCGTCGCGATGGAACGCATCACCGGTCTTTCGCTGCAGGCTCTGGCTTCACGATCCTTCTCGAATTCGCTGACATTTCGCCCCCGTAACGCGCAGCGCAACAAGATTCCGGCGACGGAAGAAGACGGTTGGCGCGGCCGCGTGCAAGGGTTCGTGCACGACGAAAAAGCCTACCTTATGGGAGGTGTTGCCGGCCATGCCGGACTCTTCGGTACCGCCGCCGACGTCGCTGCGCTCGCGGAGTCTTACCTCGGCCCGCTACAGAGACGCGCTGCCACGCTGCTTCCTGATGAAATCGTACGCGATGCGATTGCGGAACAGGCGTACGATGCGGTTTTGCGCCGCGGGCTGGGCTGGGCTCTCAAGACGAGCGACGAAAACTCTTGCGGCCGTTTCATGGATAGGTCGTCGTTCGGTCATTCCGGTTTTGTAGGCACCTGCGTCTGGGCGGACCCGTCACGGGACCTTCAAGGCGTATTGCTTACCAATGCGGTTTACTTTGGCCGAGCCGACACTCGCGACATTCGCGCTCGTTTCTACGAAGCAATGGTCGAGGAATGCTCGCCGTCGGATTGATGAGCGGAACGTCGCTCGACGGGGTTGATGCGGCGCTCGTCGAGATTCGGCCGCAGGGTGGAGGTTATGCTGTGGAGTTACTAAGCTTCGAGAGGGAGTGCTTCGAACGCGGGCTCTGCGACGCATTGCTCGCCGCGTTGCCGCCGAACTCCGGCAGCCTCTCCTCCGTCGCGTACCTGCACAACGCGCTTGGTCGCGTTTACGGCAGAGCGGCTCGGGCCGTCGCGGGTTCCGCGCCGATTGGCTACGTCGCCTCGCATGGGCAAACGGTGTGGCACGACGGTACGAACCACGTGACCCTCCAGCTTGGCGATGCTTTCGTTATTCGGGAAGCTATCAGCGCGACGGTTTGCTACGATTTTCGTAGCGCCGACTGTGCTGCAGATGGTCAGGGCGCACCGCTGGTAACTCGAGTCGATGCGCTCATCCTGGGCGGCGCCGCGGAGGATCGCGTCGCGATTAACCTCGGCGGAATTGCCAACGTGACGTTGCTGCGTGCGGGAGCGCCGCCTGAGGAAGCCATCGCCTTCGATACCGGGCCGGCGAACATGCTGCTCGACGCGTTTATGCGTGACCGCACCGGCGGCGAAAAGACTTTCGATAAAGATGGTGCGCTGGCCGGGCGAGGGCGTGTCCACGAGAAACTGCTTGCCGCAATGCTCGACGACGAATTTTTTGCCGCGTTGCCGCCCAAAACGACCGGCCGCGAGCGCTTTGGCGCGCAGTTTCTCGAAAAGCACGGCAACACGCTGCGGCATCTTTCGCTCGAGGATGGTGCGGCGACCCTCGCGGAAGTGACCGCTGCATCGATCGCGCAAGCGATTCTGCGCTGCGGCTTCGCTGGAGCACGCGCGATCGTCAGCGGGGGCGGCGCGCACAATCGAACGTTGCTCAAGCGGCTCGCCGCACGGCTGGAGCCGGCATGCGTCGAAACGTCCGACGTCGTGGGAATTCCGGTCGACGCCAAAGAGGCGATGGCCTTCGTCGTGCTCGGCTACGAAACGCTGCGCGGTCGCGCCGCCAACGTACCCGCCGCAACTGGTGCCGTTCGCCCCGTTGTGCTGGGAGCGATTGCGCCGCACAACTTATTCGAACTGCTGGCGCAGGTCGAACGCGAATGCCGCGAATCACGGTGAGCTCGGAGCTGCCGCCCACCGAACGCCCGAACGCACGTAGCGCCGGCCTCGATCGGCTCAGCACGCTCGCACTTGTCGAACTGCTCATCACCGATCAGCGCGACGCGGTCGACGCGGTGCTGGCGCGCAAGGAGCAAATCGCGCAAGTAGTCGAGGAGATCGCCGACCGGCTTACGCGAGGCGGCGTGCTCCACTATGTGGGCTCGGGTAGCAGCGGACGCCTCGGGGTGCTCGATGCCGCCGAACTCCCGCCGACCTTTGGAACGCCGCCGCAGCTTGTGCGCGCGCACATCTCCGGCGGACCATCGGCGATGACACGCTCGGTAGAAGCTGCTGAAGACGATGCCGGCGCAGGCGAGGCGGCGATGCGAGAGAGCGTGAATCCGTTCGACGCGGTTATCGGCATCTCGGCCAGCGGCGGTGCAGCGTTCGTAGTGGCGGCAATATCGCGCGCGCGAGCCTTGGGCGCCTACACGGTCGCGCTCACGAGCGCCGCCGGTTCGCCGCTGGCGCGCGCCGCCCAAGCGGCGATCGTTACGCCTACCAACGCCGAAGTGCTGGCCGGCTCGACCCGCATGAAAGCCGGGACCGCGCAGAAGGTCGCTCTCAACGCAATATCGACGGCAGTAATGGTCCGTTTGGGGAAAGTCTACGACAACTTGATGGTCGACCTCGTAGCGTCGAATGAGAAGCTACGTGCGCGCGCCCTGCGATTAGTGGGTACAATTGCAGACGTAGGCGAGGACCGCGCGCGCGAGCTGCTCAAAGCCGCCAACGGCCGCGTGAAAGTTGCCATCATCATGCAGCGTCGCGGCGTCGATGCCATTCAGGCGCAGGCGTTGCTCGATGAGCGCGCTGGATCGCTGAGAGCGTTGATCTGATACACGTCTTCGGTTTCATTCTGGCCACAATTGCGTTCGTGCCGATCGACGACCGGCCGGTCACCTCGCAGTTGCCGTTGATGCTGGGGCGCATCGCGGGAGTACGCGTCGACGCCCCGCCTCCCGCGCTTCTCGGGCGCTTCCTCGCAGCCGGGCGCCCCGACGCGTTGATCGCGTGGCTTAATGGGGAAGCCGCCAAGTCGCAAATCAATGCTTTTGTCGTTTCAACGGATATGCTTGCCTATGGCGGCTTGACGGCTTCGCGCGTTCCGGGTCCGTCGTATGCGGACGCATACTTTCGCTTGCGCGAGCTCGGACATTTGAGAGCGCGGTCTGCGCGCTCGTGGATTGGTGCCTTCGGTACCATCATGCGTCTCGCGCCGACCGGCATACCTGCTGGCACGCCGTTCTTCGCTCCCTATCCGATCTGGTCGTACTTGCAGGAATACGCCAATCTTCATTATCCGCCGTTGGCAAGTGAAGCCGCGCGCGCCGAGCGTTTGAGAAATTTGATCGGGCCGGCCATCCTGGAAGCGTATCTCGTCACGCGTGCTCGGAATCTCGCGGTAGACCGGCTCTTACTCTCGATGACCGCGGCGGGGATCATCGATCGGCTTGTCCTCGGGCAAGACGACGCCGGTCCGGTCGGCTTGCATGTGCCCGACGTACAACTTCTGCAGGCAGAACTCGCCTCTCAAGGGCTGCAGGAGCGCGCATCGATCGAGCCTGGAGCCGACGAGCTCGGGACCGCGTTGGTCGCGCACGCGATTGCTCGCGAAGCCAAGTGGATCCCGCGCATAGCGGTTCGATACTCCAAGCCCGATGGCAACCTCTACCAAGACCCGATCGAATACGCGCCGATCTCGACGGCAATCGACGCGTTGATACGGGTGTGCGGCGGAGTGCGCGACGACGCTCGCCCGGACATCTCGCTCTACGTGCGCGTTCCCAATAGCACTTCGGCGCAAGACGATGCCTTCATCGCGGACATGACGGCGGACGCGTCCGCGACCCGCTCGGTTGCGCTCGCCGATCTCTCGTATCTGCGGTCCTATGCCGATCAGGCCCGCTTCGCAGAACGCATCCTCGCGTCGGGGCTGGCAGCCCGGCTCGATGCCTACTCTTCGTGGAACACCAATGCGAACACCGTTGGGACGGCGCTCGCGGAAGCGATCGCTGCGGATGCCGGACGCCGCATGCGTACCTACGACGCGCTCGCGCATCGCACGTTTACGTTCACCCTCTTCCTCGACGATTATGCGTTCCACGACGAAGTCCGTCCGGATCTCAACGCGACGCTCGCCGCACAAGGGATCACCGACCATTCGCTCCTTGCCCCCGACGTCGCCGCAATCATTGCGCAGCGCGACCGCGCACTGCTCTGGAACTACGCCGAGCAAATTCTCGCGCAGCTCGACCCCGGCTATCACATCGCCGCCCTTTCTATCGAGCTGCCGTGGAGCCGCACCTTCGAAACTTCGATTGACGTCGGGTTAGCGCCCAATCTTTAAGATTGTTCTTCGGGCTTCGTCAACGTAGAATGCGAGCGGCGTAGCCCCGTCTTCAAGGGCCTTTCGGTTGCCTGCCCACGCCGCTTCTTCGGCGCTCTGCGCCGGCGGCGCGACGGCGAAACGCGGCCGTCCGAGATCTCGAGCGAATCGCATCGTGTGCATCGCTCCGCCGCCGATCTCGCTGCAGATCAACACGACGACGCGCGCGTTTTCGGCTTGCAGGCGGTCTCGCTCAACGCGCGATTCTTCGGAAGCGGGTGTGCCCTCCGGCAGAAGCGATGCAACGGCGCCGCCTTGGTTGATGATTGCCTCCTCGAGCGCAACATGTTCCAGCGGTTCGGTGCAGCCGAATCCGTAACCGACGAAGGCGACGGTGGGCGTACCGCCGGCGAGTGCTCCACGATGGGCCGCCGCATCGATGCCGGGTGCAAGTCCGGAGACGATGGGCTCTCCGAGCCCGAACGCAAGTTCAAAGGCAAACCTTGCCGCCTCCGGCGGCGGTGTCCGGCTGCCGATGATGGCAATGCCGCCGGCAGGGAGGGTCCCGCGCACGTAAAGTCTCATTCTAGTGCCGCAATAATGCTTCTCGTTGGAGGGTTTCATGAAGAAAACGTTGCTGCTTCTTATCGTCGCTGCCGTGGTTACTTCCGGCGGCCTCTTTGCCGGGCGCGCCGGCGCACAATCTGACGATCGTGCGCAAATAAATGCGCTTTACCAACAGTTCGCTACGGCGTTCCGGCATAAGGATGTAAACGCCATCATGGCGCTCTACGTCCACGATAACAGCCTTTTCGTCTTCGACGTCACGACCCCGCGCGAGCACGTCGGGTGGGAGAGCTATCGCGATGACTGGAAAGGCACCTTCGCGTCGATCAAGGGTTCCCCGTCGTTCTCGATCAGCGAGCTCGGCGTGACCATTAGCGGCGACGTCGCATACACGCACAGCATCCAATCGTTCTCGGGGAACATGGGAAAACTCCATGCGGTCGTGGTTCGCGTCACGGATGTCCTGCGAAAAATCGACGGCAAATGGCTGATCGTGCAAGAGCACGTCTCGGTGCCGATTAATTTCGACACGCTGAAGCCGGATTTCATGTCGAGGCCTTAGAGTTCGACGTACGAGCGGTCGAGCGCGCTCGCGTCGTGACATCCTAATAAGCGCAGCGTGCGTCCGACGCCGCTGCGCAGTATTTCGATTGCTCGCGCCACACCGGCGCCCCCGCCTGCTGCAAGGCCATAGGCATACGCTCGACCAACGAGCACGGCTCGCGCTCCTAAACAGAGTGCTTTGACGACGTCGGACCCGCGCCGAACTCCGCTGTCCAAAAGGACTTCAACGCGGCCGCCGGCAGCCTCGACGACCTCGGGCAGCGCGCGAATCGTCGGCGCCACGCCGTCGAGCTGGCGTCCGCCATGGTTTGAGACGACGATTGCATCGGCGCCGGCGTCGATTGCGCGTCGCGTATCCTGGGCGGTCAGCACGCCTTTGATGACGATTGGGCCCTTCCACAGTTCGCGAATCCAGGCGATGTCTTCCCACGCGACCGTGGAATGCTCGAGCGCGGCAGCGATGTCGGCATACCCCATCGGGCCGATCGCCGGCAAGACGACGTTGGGAAACTTCATCATCCCTCCGTCCCGCAAGAAATCGTAAAGCCACCGTGGCCGGGCGAGAAGCTGCGCAGCGTAGGGCAACATCTGCGCGAGCTCGCCGCTGGTAAGCTCCTTCGCACCATTGCGAAGGTCGCGCTCGCGCTGCCCCGCAACCGCGGTATCGATCGTTACGACGAGGACCGAGAAACCGGCATCGCGCGCTCGCCGCAGCGCCTCGGCCGCAACTTCGCGGCCGGCGACGAGGTAGAGCTGATACCAAACCGGTCCGCTCGATGCCGCTCGCACCTCTTCGAGGCGGCAGCCCGAGAGCGTCGATAGAACGTACGCCGTCCCCGCGGCACCGGCTTGGGCAGCGGCGACGCATTCGCCACGGGGGAAGAAGAGGCGGCTGCTCCCGACCGGCGCGAGTAAGAACGGCAACTCGAGCGTCGTGCCAAGCACCGTCGTGCGCAAGCTGCACGGTGCATTCGCCACGGCATTGCGCGGGCGGAAGCGCACGCCATCGAAAGCGCGCGTGTTTTCACGCAGCGTCGTCTCGGCGTCGGCGCCGCCGTCGATGTAGTCGAACACGACGCGCGGCACCCGGCGCTTCGCCAGCTGCCGCAAGTCTGCGATATTGACCGCACGTTTCACAACGTGCGCCGCACGGCGCGGAGAAATTCGTCCCGGATGTTTACCGCCGTGCGCATCGGGCCTTGACGTTAGCCTTCAATGGACGATACCCTGTTGCAGCATGGACGTACGGTTTGTCGCGACGGCATTTGCGACCGCGTTTACGATAATCGATCCGATCGGCATGATTCCGATGACGCTCGGCGCGACGGCACGCGTCTCGCCCGAACGCCGCAACCAGATCGTCGACCAGGCCGTACTGGTAGCGGCAGGCGTGATGCTCTTCATGGGCGTCGTCGGCCGCGTGCTTCTGGATTATCTTGGCATCACTTTGCCCGCGTTCCTGATTGCGGGCGGCATCCTGCTCTTTTTGATAGCGATCGATATGCTCTTTGCGCGGCCAACTCGCGCGAAGCGCACGGAAGCCGAGGAACGCGAAGCGGCCGCGGGCGAAAACCCGGCGGTCTTCCCGCTGGCGGTGCCGATGATCGCGGGCCCCGGGACGATTGCGACGGTGCTGCTGCTCGTGAATCTTTCGCGCGGTGATCGTCTAGACTTGGTCGTCGTGGTGGCTGCCTATGCCGTCGCCCTGTTCGTGACGTGGCTTTGCATGCGCGGCTCCTCGCTGCTCTTACGCGTCATCGGTACGACCGGCATCCACGTCGTTACCCGCCTGCTGGGAATCATTCTCGCCGCGCTCGCGGTGCAGTTCGTGCTGAACGGTCTCGCCCAGACGCCGTTGCTACGGCGCTGAAGCGGTACCGTTGCCGGCAGCCCATTGCTGGTAGACGGCTTTTTCGATCGGCGGCAACTCCGTATCGGGCGGCAACTTAAAGCCGAGAAGCGGAAGCGGGAACGGAATAGGATGCGGTGGTTCTTTGAACGGATCGGAGCCCGGGTCGAAACAGAACGGCCAGACGATGTTGCCGCTCTCCATCGCGCCGTCTGGGTACGTGAACTCGTAACGTCCGTAATAGCAATCGCGGCCGTCGCGATGCCAGCTCTCTACCGGTGTGATAATACCGTTGCCGTGTTCCTCACCGCGCAACGACGAAGGAACGTCGAACGCGTAGCTCTTCGTCGATGATTCCTGTGACGCAGGATCGATCGTTGGGATTGCGTGGGGGTTATTCTGTTCGTTGAGCTGAGCGACTTCGCGCGCGAAGCCGGCTTCATCACGCTGGAACCGTGACGGTACATTCGGTGCGCGCCGCGGCGGCTCATGAGGAGCCGGAGCCAGCGTTTCTTTCGCAAGCTCGTGACGCGGCATCTTTGCGGGCGCCGATTCGTGCTGCCGCACCGGACGAACGGGGCGCGTCGGGGCTCGCGTCGGGGCCGGCGTCGGTGCCTCTTTCTTTATGGTAACGATCGCCGTCTCCGCGACGACCTCTTTCTCGCCTCGCTGCACGAAGAGGCGTACGATTGCATAAAAGAGCAGCGTCAAAAAGATAACGTGAAGAGCGGCCGACGCAATCGTCGACCAAAACAGCGCCCGGCGGCGCCGATCGAGGTTTCCGGAAATCAACGCTGGCAGAGTTCGATGAGAACGCCGTCGGTTGCCTTCGGATGAAGAAAGGCGACCAGGCTCCCGCGTGCGCCCCGGCGCGGATGCTGGTCGATCAATCGCACGCCTGCACTCTTGAGTTCGGCGAGCGTTGCCGCAATGTCCGAAACCCGGTACGCCGTGTGATGGAGCTTCGCGGCGGCGTCGCCGCGATAACGAGCGACGGGCGAGCTTTCGTCGAGGGGCCGCAAGAGCTCGACGAACGATCCGCCCGCTTCCAAGCCGACCGTCTCGACGCCTTGATCGTAGACGACTTCGCGGAAGATCTCTTTGAAGCCTAACGTGCTCGTATAAAAATGCAGCGTGGCTTCGAGGTCTTTCACGACGATGGCGACGTGATCGATTTCCACGAGTAAGGTGGCTATCCCACGACTTCTTTGGACCGATAGGTTCCGAAAACTTCGCGCAAAACGTTGCAGATTTCACCGAGCGTTACGTTGGCATCCACGGCATCGACCAAGCAGGGCATGAGGTTATCGTCGCTTCCGGCGGTGCGGCGCAACCTGGTGAGCTGCCGCTGGACGGCCGCAGGATCCCGCGCCGAGCGAAAGGCGTCGAGCCGTTCGATTTGCTGGCGTTCGACGCGCTGGTCCATGCGCGCAAGCGCGATCTCGCCTCCGGCATTGCTCTCGACGAATCGATTGACGCCGACGACGACGCGCTCGCCGCTTTCCACCGCTTGTTGGGCGCGATACGCGGACTCGGCGATCCGCGCCTGCATCCAGCCGCTTTCGATCGTCGCGACGCTTCCACCCATCGCATCGATCTCGTCAATGATGCCCCGCGCGCGCTCGATCAACTCAGCCGTCAACGTCTCCAGATAATACGAGCCGGCCATCGGATCTACGACGTCAACGACGCCCGATTCGTAGGCGATGATTTGCTGAGTGCGCAGCGCCACTAAAGCGCTCTCTGCGGTCGGGAGCGCCAATGCCTCGTCCTTACCGTTGGTATGCAACGACTGCGTTCCACCTAGCACGGCTGCTAGGGCCTGGAGCGCTACGCGAACGACGTTGTTCTCCGGCTCCTGAGCCGTCAACGTTGAGCCACCCGTCTGAGTGTGAAAGCGCAGCATTTGCGAGCGCGGATCGCGGCATCCGAACTCGTCGCGCGTGATGTGCGCCCACAGATAACGAGCCGCTCGAAACTTAGCGATCTCCTCAAAGAAGTCGTTGTGGGCGTTCCAGAAGAACGAGATGCGAGGTGCGACCTCGTCGAGCGCTATGCCGGCGTCGAGCGCGGCGCGCAGATAAGCTTTCCCGTTGGAAAGCGTAAAGCCGATTTCTTCGACCGCCGTCGAGCCGGCCTCGCGAATATGATAGCCCGAGATGGAGATTGCGTTCCAATGCGGCACCTCGCGCGCGCAGTAGGCCATCACGTCGGTCACCAAACGAATCGAAGGCTTCGGCGGGTAGATGTAGGTGCCGCGGGCGACGTACTCTTTGAGCACATCGTTTTGCACCGTTCCGCCGAGTTTGTCGAAGGGGATGCCCCGTCGGCGTGCGACCGCGAGCAGCAACGCGAGCAGTATCGACGCCGGCGCATTGATGGTCATCGAGACGGTGACCCGATCGAGCGGCACGCCGTCGAGAAGCACTTCCATGTCGGCAATCGAGTCTATGGCAACGCCGACTTTTCCAACCTCGCCGCGAGCCTGCGGCGCGTCGGAGTCAAAGCCGAGCTGCGTCGGCAAATCGAAGGCCACCGAAATTCCCGTCTGCCCACGTTCGAGGAGGTAACGGTTGCGAGCGTTCGACTCGGCCGCCGTTGCGAAGCCCGCATACTGGCGCATCGTCCAAAGGCGTCCGCGATACATGTCCTTGCGAATGCCGCGCCCGTAAGGAAAGCTTCCGGGCTCGCCCAGCTCGCACCGCGCGGCCGCGTCGTAGACTGGTCGAATCGGTATACCCGAATCGTTGACCTCTCGCGCCATCAGGTCTCGATCGTCACGAGCGGCGAGCCGCTTTCGACGCTCGATCCCGCGCCCACCATAACCGTACCGACGCGCCCGCTGCGATGCGCGCGGATTTCATTCATCATTTTCATAGCCTCGATAATGGCCACGACTTGGCCTTCCGTCACGCGATCGCCGCCGGCAACGCGCAGCTCGACGATGAGGCCATGCATCGGTGAAAGCACCGTATTTCCACCGGCGCTCGTTAGGCCTCTACGCAGCGACGTCAAACGTGGTGCCGTTCGAAGCGCGCTCGCGCGACTTGCTGCGGAGACGAAAGGGCGCCGCTTAACGCGGCCATCTGGCA
>CAVRDR010000009.1:0-19061 GCA_963719905.1 Vulcanimicrobiota bacterium | reverse complement strand
CGTCACGATCGCGGCACTCTTCCGCTACGCGGTTTCAAGCGGCTATATCTGACGGGCAGGGGGCTATTCGCTTCTAGCGAAACTCTCGATGGTGGACGACCGTAAGGTACGCGAGCGTGAGTTCCATGACGCTGCCTTTGGCAGCCCCACGCAGCGCAATTCCAATAGATTTTATGCGTTGGCAGACGCGAGTTCTGCGGCGTATCGGCGCACGCTTTTTGGTTTCGCCGGCGGCAAGCGAATACTAGAATACGGATGCGGCCCGGATTCTTACGCGTTTGAGCTCGCTGGTTCCGGCTCCGACGTCGTCGCCATAGATATTTCGCCGGTTGCAATCGATCTCGCCCGGCGAGACGCAGCATCGCGGGGTTTGGCGATCGACCTTCAGGTAATGGACGCAGAAGCCCTCGCTTTCGGGCCCGCCTCATTCGACGTAGTTTGCGGCAAGGCGATCTTACACCATCTCGACCTCGAGCGCGCCTACGCCGAGATCGCGCGCGTGTTGAAGCCGAACGGCGTTGCCGTCTTCTGGGAGCCGTTAGGCCATAATCCGCTCATTAACTTGTACCGCGCACGCACGCCCGGCGAGCGGACGCCGGACGAACATCCGCTCTTGACCAGCGATCTCGATTTAGCACGGCGCTTTTTCAAGTCGGTCGACGTTAGATTCTATCACCTCGCCACTCTAGCGGCGATCCCGTTTCTGTCGACCCCATACGTGACGCGGATGGCCAAGGCTTTGGACTCGATCGACCAGGTATTGTTCGCCATTGCGCCCCCGATACGAAGATACGCTTGGGTTTGCGTGCTGATTCTTTCAGATCCCGTAGCTCAAGTTCTTAGCCCAGCAGCAACGGCTTAGCACTCTATACCCGTAACCGGCCGATTATGCGTATGCGCAGAATCACGACGAGTATCGTGAGCGCGGTGGCCAGGATTGCGATTTCGGCAAGTACGTGCAACGTGCGCACTCGGCGTTCGAAAACGTGGCAGCGTTCTGACTGCCGCTCGCGTTAGTCGGCGCGCCGCGCAGCATAGCCCGCTGCGGAAGATCTCTCAAAGGCGCGCCGCGTGCTCCTAGACGCGCTCTTGGCAGCGCTGGCGTTACTCACCGTTTCTTCTGCCGCGTCCGGTTGAAATGCGTGTGGGAATTTTTGAGGTACACTGCGAATTCCATCTCGAGGTTTCGTTGGTAAAATAATGGTCACTGCAAGGCGCTTAGAACGCGCTCGGTATCGTTTTAGCGGGCGGCTGGCTGCTTTGATCGCGCCACCCCTTGCTGCGGGTATCGGTGTTGCATTGCGAAAAAAATTTATGCGCCCAAAGCGTTCGGGCGGAGTTCTCGCGTGACCGCCGCGAAGGCCAACGGCGATCCGATTCGCGTCCTGGCATTTCTCGACGACATCGTCGTTTCGGGTAACGTGAAGCCCGTGTTGGCTCTGGCCAGGTGCGCGCGCGAGGCCAAGGGCGAAGCCCGGCCGCTCGAGGTCTCGATGGTAGCGTTTTCCCGAACTGATCGCGAGCCCGCTTTGGTGACTTCATTGCGTGACGAGGGTCTCGTGGTCGACGTCGTGCGCGAGCGTCGGCGTTTCGATTTCGGCGTTGTCCCGCAACTACGAGCAATCGTCGAACGGCGGCGACCACACGTGCTCTGGACGCATGGAGCGAAACCACATTTTCTCGTGCGGATGGCGGGTCTGCACCATAAAAAAGCATGGGCTGCAGTTCATCATGGCTACACGGCTACGAGTTTGACGTGGAAGCTGTACGATCAGCTCGATCGATGGTCGTTGCATGGTGCGGATGCAGTTATGACCGTGTGCGACGCGTTCGCCGCGGATTTGCACGCAAAACTTGGCATAAAGCCGGAGCGCCTAAGCGTGCATCGGTCGCCGATCGTGATGCGGAGGACGCCAAAAGACGGCGCGAATGCCGGTAGCTTGCGTCGCCGTCTCGATTTGGCGCAAGAGGCGCGGATCGTCCTTTCCGTCGGAAGATTGTCGGCGGAAAAGGGCCATGCCGACCTCATTCGCGCGATGGTTGCGGTGAGGCAATTATGCGATTTCGAAACGCTCTTGGTGATCGTCGGCGATGGGCCGGAGCGCGCTCAACTCGAGCGCCTGAGTGCGCGCCTGGGCATCCAAGACGCAGTGCGCTTCGTCGGCTACCAGCGCGACGTCACGGCGTATTACGATGCGGCGGATGTGTTTGCTCTTACGTCGCACAGCGAAGGGTCTCCGAACGTGCTCTTGGAGGCGATGGACGCTGAGCTGCCGATCGTCGCCACGGCAGTCGGCGGGATTGGGGAGATGATCGTCCATGGCGAACACGGCTTGCTCGTACCACGTGGCGACATCCTGGAAATCGCGCGTAGCATCGCGGCGCTACTGGGCGATTCCAATTTGCGGCGAACCGTTACCGTGGCCGCGCGGCAATCGTTGGCTGCTTATTCTCCCGAAGAATATTACGCCGGCGTACGTTCGCTCTTTGAGAAACTCGTTGGCTGACTCGCCGTTCTTACTCGCTGTCGGGCGGCCTGAGATCCGCGGGCTGGTGCAGGAAATAGTCCTCACCCACCGCGGTCGGGATTGCCGTGAATTTCCGAGGCGCCTGGTGAAAATCGAAGCAATCGTGTTCAGGAGATCTGGCGCGCGCGTCGCTGTCTGAGAGGGTTTTAAGCCCGAAGCGATCCTCGATGAAGCGCACGATGCTCGTGAGCTCGTAATGCACGTGCGACACGCGGCCTTTCTTAGCATAGGGCGAAACGATCAGGAGCGGCACGCGCATGCCGAGGCCGTCGTAATCGACGAGTTTCGGCGGAACGTGATCGTACCAGCCGCCGTAATCGTCCCACGTCACGAAGATGGCGGTCGAGTTCCAAAACTTCGATTTGCCGATCGCGTTAACGAGCGATGCGACCCACGCCGGGCCGGTATCCGAATCGCAGCCGGCGTGATCGGAGTTTTGACAAGTCGGCGTGATCCAACTTACCGCGGGCAAGTTTCCGCTCGCGACGTCGGTGAAGAAACGCTTCTGGGGATTGATTACGTTCCTTTTCCAATCAGGGCCCGTGTAGATGTGCCGAATAGCCGCATACGCGCTCCAAAAACCGCCGTTACCATGGGGGATGCCGCCCGTGTAGTAGCGCCAGGACAGTCCAGCCGCGTCAAGTTCGTCGCCCACCGTTTCACTGTTGAAGCAAACTCGGATCTTGTGGCCGTTGACGTCACGTTGCTGAGTGACCGTCGAGATGACGTCGAGGGGTCCACCTTCGCATCCCCAGTCATGCGTCGTCGGAAAGTTGACGGCCGAGTTCGACTGCGCGGCGATGAGATATTGATGGGCGACGAAGCTGCTCGCGTCAAAGTTCGACGCAAACATCTTATCCGCCAGAACGTACTGGGATGCTAGATCAAACAGCGGTTTTGTCTCCTGATGGGGGACATAGCTGTACGGCGGATTCGCATTCGGACACAGCGGTTCGCCATCGCCGCCGCAGAAGGACTTCTCGTTATCGAAACCGTTCATTCTGCAATCGGTGCCGGGGTAAGTGCCCGTACCGTTACAGCCCGCGAAGAACGATTGAGCCGAGTGATCGATGTCCCAGGTGGTCTTAAGAGAGACCTCTTTAAGCTTGATCTTCTTTCCCGCGACGTTGTAGCCATACGCCTGTGTGTCGGCACCGGGAAAGCCCTGGAACAAATTATCGAAACTGCGGTTTTCCTGAATAATGACGACGACGTGCTGGATTTTGCCGATTCCATCAGCATGAATAGAGCCGAGAACCTCATTGAGGCGCTCGGAGTTTGAGATCTGCGCACCGGGTGAGGGCGTAACCGCGTTGCCGCCGCAGGAACAAAGGCCAACGGCGAGGGCCACGCAAGTAAGTGTCCGGGCGACGTGTATGCCCCGCATCGGGACTCCTTCTTAGAAAAAGCGTAAGAGCGGCAGCGCTAGAATCTGCGCTTGCCTGGCCTCCGCTCGTGCTTGCGCACGTACGACTGCCGGGTGCAGATCTCCTCCAGGGCATTGCCTGCACCTGATGGGCTTCCTTTGAGGAACGTCGCAAACCGGACAAAGGTTCAAAACGACGCATTAACGACGCATTAAGAGTAGCGCGCCATTCGTTTTGACGGCTGAGGCTTGGGCGGTCTCGAGGCCGTTATGCGCTCTCTGCCCGCTGGATAGGCGTACCCAGCCGCGTTCGCCTCGTATCGCCCGACGGCTGCGGTCGGCTGCGGTGCGCGCCGGGTAAGCCAAAACTCAAACCACATCCCCGGCGCGCCGCCGGCACTGTCCAGCCCTATAGGGTAGCGTTCGAGCCCGATACGTTAGTTATTTTGCAATAGAATGACGCCGCATGGCCCGCACAGCGTATCGCTTCCATTGCCTTGGAACGTTGTGACTTGCGCCGAAAGCGAGTTGCTGCCAGTACAATAGTTTCTGTTCGTGCACGTGCTCATCCCAATCGAGCCGCCCGAAACGCCCGCATAGGGCACCGACGTCATCTCGCCGCCTTTCAAAGCGAGCACGTATTTGTACGATGAGATCGGGTCGTGTTTGAACCACGAACTGACAACGTGCTCGGTGGTCGTGCTGGTATTGAAGCAGGCCGCCGTCTTGCCGAGATCGGTTCCGTCGATGTAGAGGTGCTCGTACTGCTGGCAGTAGATTCCCGCCGAGCCGACGCACTGCACGAGCAGCGAGACCGCACCGCCGCGGTCGCCGCTGGTGGATGGACAGCCGCCGCCGACGGTCTGCACGCTGCCGTTCCACACGAACTTTGGAACGGAGATCTCAGCTCCATACGGTACGAGGGTATCTTCGAAGAAATACGGTGCTTCGGAGACCGTTCCGCCTTCGGTGAGTAGACCGGAGATGACGCGATCGGGAATGCCGGTCGACGGATTGGCGACGAGCCAGCGCCATGCCAAAGCCGCGAGCCGGACCCGATAACCGCCCGTTATGTCGCCTGGACCACCCGGCCCGTAGCTGGTTTCGATATCGACGATCTTCGTTTTCGCGCAGCCATCGGAGGTGTGCGAGTAGAGATTCGAATTGGTATTGATTCCCATAGTTACGGTCTGGCTGTCCAGAAACTGAACGCCGAATCGTCCGGAAAAGATCGGGCGCTCCGCTTGGAGGTACTTGAGATTACCACCCGTGACTTTTGCGCAGATGTTGTCAATGGCTGCCTGATCGTCGATCATGCCCGAGGAGCCGGCGTCGTGGCAGTGACCGCCGCTAATGTCGTTGCACGCGCCGACGTCACCAGCTCCGGTTGCCACGCCGTTGAACGCCACGTTAAGGCACTTATTGCCGCAAGCCCCGTTGACGAATGTCCCAATCGCCGTTTCGAGGTCGGTGGCCGCATGATAGGGCGAGCTTCCAACTTTGTTCGCAAAACCCGACGGCGACGTGCCGCTGCCGTACTCGGTCGATACCGTAAGGCCCGGGCCTCCCCCCACAACAAGCCATGCGAGGACCGGAGCTTGGTCTTCCATTAACCCATAAGGCGCCGGAAAGTCGTTGGTATAGTTCGATCCATCCCAGACGTTGTTATAAAGCCAAGTATTGAGCTTTGGGTCGCCCGGGTTCATCCGCATGACCGCGTTGGTGTTATCCGGCTTGCAATCGGGACCGTCTGGATTCGGCGTTGCATCCACGATGAGGCGATTGCTTTTGGTCTGGCCGTTTGGATAGGCGTGAAGGAATCCGGCTTCGTCGCTGCTGTCCGCATACTGATACGCGGCGAGGGTGACTGCGTTACTGCAGTAGTTGTACAGAACGTTCACGTATTTGTACGGCTGACAGGTCGAACTGCTGCTGACACCCGGACAGTTGCTCGCAAGCGAGGAGCTGGTATCCGGGCTGTTATCGAAAACTACCGCATAAAGATGCTGATCGGGGATCGCGCCGGGGTCGGTATCTTGCGCGTCGCCGCCTTGTCCCCACACCGGAATAACCAGCGGAACACCCTGGGCCTTCTGCACACCGGAGCGCAGAAACGCGCGCATATGCGACGTTTGATCGCGATAGTATCCGACGAGATCGCCGTGGGCGTTGATGCCGGTCAAAACCGTGAAACGCTCGGCTTTCGCTGCGTCAACGGCTTGCCACCGAGGTTTGGTCGCTGCATCGCGCAACAAAAAGCCGCGCGTTCTTCCCGAAGCGTCACGGTAAGAGCCGACGATCTCGCCGAGCTTGTTGGTGCCAAGCGCCCTGGTTTCAACCGCGCCGGGATAGGAAAATTCCATGAAGCTACCGCCGCGCCAGAGGAAAGCCTCGACTGAGCCGCGCGCCGTCGTCATGTAACCCACGACCTCGCCTTGGTCGTTGATACCCGACGGGATTACGCTAAGGCTGCCCGGAGGGCGAATGCGCAGAATACCAGCATCCTTCGCGCCGGCCTCGAAGCCGACATTCGCTCCGCGCCGGTCGGTATAGAAGCCGACCTTCACGCCTGCGTCGTTGACTCCCAAGTACTTCGTGACGGTCGAATGGCGCGGGCCCGCATAATGGGTCCAGCTTCCATTCTCGTCCGTAAACGCCGCCGTATTGCCCTTAGCGTCGATATAGTAGCCGACGATCGTGCCGGTGTTGTTGATCGCCGTGACCGCAGTACCAGCCGCGCCCAAGAACGCGACCTTCTTAAAATCGGGCCGGCCGTAGGGCGGGTGAACGACGTAAGCTCTTATCGCCGTTGCAGCACCCGCGGCGTCGGCGATGTCGCCGCGATCGTTTATTGCGAGGAACTCATTGAACGCCGGGTTATCAGGAGCGTCGAGCGTACGTTCTGAAGAGGGAGGCGCGGGCGCTGACGCTCCTTCTCCAGGTGCCGAGGCCGCGGGCAGAAGTTGATTCGGCGACATGAGGGATGTTTGTCCGGCGCAGGCACAGAGGAGAACGAGTAACGCCTGCATTGCGGTAGCACGAAACCGAAGAAATACGTTCATGGCGCGCATGCCCCCAATCTGATGGAAACGTCACCGATGGGTATCGCAGACTTGATGAAGCGCCGGCGCGCTGAAACGCCGGCGCTGGTCGCTTAGTTGTTCTGCAGTAGAATGAGGCCGCATGGGCCGCAGAGCGCTTCGCTCCCACTACCCTTGAACGCGGTAACTTGCGCCGGAAGGCTGTTGCTTCCGGTACAGTAGCTTCTGTTCGTGCACGTCGTCAACTTGATTGAGCCGCCTGGAACGCCTTGGTACGGCACGGAAGTCATCTCGCCGCCCTTTAAAGCGAGCATGTATCGATACGACGAGATCGAATCGTGCTTGAACCAAGAACTGACGACGCGTTCAGTCGTCGTGCTGGTATTGAAGCACGCCGCGGTCTTGCCGTGATCGGCGCCGTCGATGTAAAGGTGCTGATATTGCTGGCAGTAGATTCCGGACGAGCCGACGCACTGCACGAGCAACGCGATCGCGCCGCCCCGATCGCCGTTGGCTGACGGGCAACCGCCGCCGACCGTCTGCACCCTGCCGTTCCACACGAACTTGGGAACCGAGACCTCAGCTCCAGCCGGTACCAGCGTATCCTCGAAGAAATACGGCACTTCACTCGAGGACCCGCGCTCGCTGAGCTGGTCGGAGATGACTCGATCGGGAATGCCGGTTTTGGGATTGGCGACGAGCCAACGCCATGCCAAGGCCGCGAGCCGAACGCGATAGCCGCCCGTTACGTCGCCTGGCCCGCCCGAGCCGTAGCTGGTTTCGATGTCGACGATCTTAGCAACCCCGCAGCCGTCAGAGGTGTGCGAATAGAGATTCGCGGCGGTATTGATATCCATCGTTGTAGTCTGGCTATCCAAAAACTGAACGCCGAACCGGCCCGAAAAGATCGGACGCTCCGCCTGAATGTACTTAAGATTACCACCTTTGACTCTCGCGCAGATGTTATCGATCGCTGCCTGATCGTCGATCATGCCGGCCGAACCCTGAGAATGGCAGTGACCACCGCGTATGTCGCTACACGCGCCGACGTCCCCGGCTCCCGTAGCTACGCCGTTGAACGCGAAGTTATGGCAGACATTGCCACAAGCCCCATTAATGAATGTCCCAAGCGCCGTTTCGTAGTCTGTCTCGGCATGATACCGCGAATCACCGATTTGATCTGCAAAACCCGAGGGCGAGGTGCCGCTGCCGTACTCGGTCGATACCTTCGTGCCGGGGCCGCCGCCGACAACGATATACGCGAGGACTCCGGCTGTATCTTCCATTATCCCGTACGGTGAGGGGAAATCGTTTGTGTAGTTTTTGCCGTTCCACACGTTATCATAAAGCCACGCGTTGAATTTCGGGTCACCGGCATTCATACGGACGTACGCGTTGGTGTTACCTGGGCTGCATCTGCTCCGCGAGGCGTCGTACGTGAGGCGATTGGTTTTGGTTTGGGGCCCTGGATACGTGTGGAGTATTGCGTCCTCGTCGCTGCTGTTGGCATACTGATAGGCCGCAAGCGTGATTGCCGTATAGCAGAGATTATGGAAAAAATTCACGTACTTATACGGTTGGCAAGTCGAATGGCTGCTAACGCCCGGGCAGTTACGCGCAAGCGAGGAACTCGAAACCGCGCTGTTGTCGAGGATTCCTGCGAAAAGATGCTGATCGGGAATTGCGCCCGGATCTTTATCTGGCCCATCGCCGCCCACTCCCCAGACGGGGATAACGAGCGGAACACTTGCCGGCGCCTTCGGCAAACTCGAGCGGAGATGTCCTCGCAGGCGGCTTGTCTCCGAATAGGCAGGCGCGCGAGAAAATGAGTTATCGGCAGACGAGCCCCGAGGCTGAGTCTTGGCCCTGAACTCCCGGAACTGTGGAAGACGCAGGCGGGAGCTGAGACTGTGGAGTTATCGAATTTTGTCCACCGCAAGCACAAAGTGCTAAGAGTAGCGTTTGAATTGCGGCAGCGAGAAACCAACGGTATGCGTTCACGGGGGGTATTATGCCAGAGAATCTAACGCAAAGGCAACCATTGACAGGGAATTAAATTGCAATTTCGAGTGTTCGCTCGGTTACCTGCCGCGAACCACTTCCCACGAATTACCAATTTGAAACATGATAAGACCGCGTGGGCCGCACAGCGTATCGCGTTCATTGCCTTGAAACGTTGCGGCTTGCGCGCAGAGCGAGTTGCTGCGAGTACGATAGTTTCTGACGCCTTTCAAAGCGGCCACGTATTTATAGGATGAGATCGAATCGCATGAACCACGAACTGAGTACAAGGCAGGTGGCCGTGCTGGTATCGAGGCAGGCCCAAAAAAAGGAGCGCCGGCGCGGTTAAGCGCCGGCGCTCTCGTGCCTGCGCGGTTAAGCGCCGGCGCTCTCGTGCCTAGTTATTTTGCAGGAGAATGACGCCGCATTCGCCGCAGAGCGTATCGCTTCCGTTGCCTTTGAACGTTCCAACTTGCGCGGCAAGCGAGTTACTGCCCGTGCAGTAGGTTTTATTCGTGCAGGTGCTCAGGGCGATCGAGCCGCCCGAAACGCCTTGGTACGGTACCGACGTGAGCTCGCCGCCCTGTAATGCGAGCACGTACTGATACGACGAGATCGGGTCGTGCTTGAACCAGTTGCTGGTGATGTCCTCGCTGGTGGTGCTGGTATTGAAGCAGGCCGCCGTCATGCCGTTGTCGGCTCCGTTGATGTAGAGATGCGCGTACTGCTGGCAGTAGATTCCCGCCGATCCGACGCACTGCACCAGCAGCGCGACCGCACCGCCGCTGTCCCCGCTGGTTGACGGACAGCCGCCGCCGACGGTCTTGGTCTTGCCGTTCCATACGAACTTCGGAACGGACGCCTCAGCTCCGGCGGGCACCAGGGTATTTTCGAAGAAATACGGCACTTCGCCGCTCGTGCCATCCTCGGAGAGCATGCCTGCGATGACGCGATCGGGGATGCCGGTCACCGGGTTGGCAACGAGCCAACGCCAAGCCAAGGTTGCGACCCGTACGGCATAGCCGCCCGTAACGTCGCCGGGGCCGCCCGGACCGTAGCTGGTTTCGATGTCGGCGATCTTTGCGTTCGCGCAACCGTCAGAAGTGTGCGAGTAAAGGTTGGCGCTGGTATTGATTTCGGCGGTGATTGTCTGGCTATTCATGAACCCAAAACCGAATCGGCCCGAATAGACCGGACGCTCCGCCTCGAAGTATCTCAGGTTCCCGCCCGTCACGGTCATGCAGATGTTGTCGATTGCCGCCTGATCGTCGATCATGCCCGAGCTGCCCTGACCGTGGCAGTGACCACCGCTGACGACGCTGCAGGCGCCCAGGTTTCCCGATCCGGTGGCGGTGCCGTTGAATGCCATGTTGAGGCAGGTCGCGCCACAAGCGCCATTGATAAACGTCCCGATCGCTGATTCGAAGTCGGTGGCCGCATGATACGGCGAGTTTCCTATTTGGTTTGCAAACCCCGACGACGGCTTTACGCCGCTGCCGTACTCGGTCGATACCGGATTGCCGGGGCCGCCGCCGACGACACTGTAGGCGAACACCCCGGTCGTGTCTTCCATCACTCCATACGGTGACGGAAAGTCAGCAGTATAGTTGCTCCCGGTCCAGACGTTCTGGTAAAGCCAAGCGTTGAGCGCGGGGTCGCCCAGATTCAAGCGCATGACCGAGTTGCCGTTATCGGGCTGGCAATTGTTGCCGGTGGGGTTCGGTGATTCGAAGGTGTAACGATTGCTCTGCGTCTGTCCGCCGGGATAGACGTGCAGGAAGCCGTTTTCGTCGCTGCTGTCGGCATACTGATAAGCCGCCAGCGTGACCGAGTTACTGCAAAGGTCGTGGGAAAAGTTGATGTACTTGAACGGCTGGCAGGTTGAGCTGGCGTTGACGCCCGGGCAGTTCTGCGCAAGCTTCTTGTTGGTGTCCGGGCTGCTATCCATGATTACAGCGTAGAGATGTTGGTCCGGGACCGCGCCCGGGTCCGTATCTCCGGAGTCGCCGCCTGTTGCCCAGACGGGAATGACGAGCGGAACGCCTGCCGGCGCGTCCTGGGGGGTGGAGCGGAGAAAGGACCGCGTCTGTGACGACTTGTCGCGATAGTAGCCGACAGTGTCGCCGTGAGCGTTAATGCCGGTCAAAACCGTGTAACCATCGGATTTCGCTGCGTTAACGGATTGCCATCGAGGGCTGGTCGCCACATCGCGCAATACGAAACCGTGCGTTTTGCCCGAAGCGTCAACGTAAGAGCCGACGATCGCGTCGCGTTTGTTCATGCCGAGCGCTTTGGTTTCGGTGGCTCCCGGATAGGAAAATTTCGTGTAGCTGCCGGCCTGCGACCAGAGGAAACCGTCAATCGAGCCACGCGAGCTCGTCATGTAGCCGACGACCGCTCCTTGATCGTTGATGCTCGACGGGGTCACGCTTGTGCTGCCCGGAGGACGAATGCGCAAAAAACCGGCGTTCTTAGCGCCGATCTCAAAGCCCACATTGGCTCCATGCCGGTCGGTGTAGAAGCCGACCTTCACGCCGGCATCGTTGATGCCGAGGTACTTCGTGACGGTCGATTGGCCCGGACCCGCATAATGGGTCCAGACGCCGCGCTGGTCCATGAACGCCGCCGTATTGCCTTTGGCGTCGACGTAGTAGCCGACGATGGTTCCGGCGTTGTTGACCGCCGTAACCGCCGTGCCAACCGCTCCTGCAAACGCGATCTTCTTGAAATCGCGCGGGCTATATGGCGGGTGGGCGACATATGCTGCGATCGGTGTTCCGTCACCAGCGGTGTCGGCGATCTCGCCGCCATCATTAATAGCGAGGAACTTATTGAATGTCGGATTATCCGGCGCGTCGAGCGTTCGCTCGGGCGCGACCGATGCCGCGTCTACTCTTCCTCCTGAAGTCGTAGGTAAAAGCTGCGACGGTACCATTGAGGACGTTTGTCCGCCACAGGCAGACAGGGCAACGAGTAACGCGTACATTGCGGTAGCACGCAACCGATATAAGGCGTTCATGGATGCCATTATGACAGAGGCGCATTGCGTTAATGTATAAACGCCCACGCACGTTGAGTTAGACAATTTCAGCCGATTGTGTTATTCATTAACGCCGCAGGCGCTTCAGAGCGCCGGTTGTTTATTGGCCTCGAGCGTCGCGATCTGCGACGGCGGGCTACAATCTATATCGTCGTGTTGACGATTAGCGCCGGCGCTTTCGCGCCGGCGCTCTCGTGCTTAGTTACTTTGCAGGAGAATGACGCCGCACTGACCGCACAGCGTATCGCTTCCGTTGCCTTGGAAAGTTGTGACTTGCGCCGAAAGGTCGTTGCTGCCCGTACAGTAGGTTTTGCTGGTGCACGTGTGCATGGCGATCGAACCGCCCGAAACGCCTTGATACGGCACCGATGTCATCTCGCCGCCTTTCAAAGCGAGCGCATATTGATACGACGAGATCGGATCGTGGTTGAACCAGTTGCTGGTGATGTTCTCGCTGGTGGTGCTGGTATTGAAGCAGGCCGCCGTCATGCCGTTGTCGGCTCCGTTGATGTAGAGATGCGCGTACTGCTGGCAGTAGATTCCCGCCGAGCCGACGCACTGCACGAGGAGCGTGACCGCGCCGCCGCTGTCTCCGCTTGTTGACGGGCAGCCGCCGCCGACGGTCTGTACGCTGCCGTTCCACACGAACTTCGGAACGGGCACCTCAGCTCCGGCGGGCACCAACGTATCTTCGAAAAAATACGGGACTTCGGTTTTAGTTTGACCTTCTGTGAGTTGGTCCGAGACCACGCGATCGGGGATGCCGGTCGCCGGATTGGCAACGAGCCAGCGCCATGCCAAGGCCGCGAGCCGGACGCGATAGCCGCCGGCTACGTCGCCGGGGCCGCCCTCACCGTAACTGGTTTCGATGTCGACGATCTTTGCGTTCGCGCAACCGTCAGAAGTGTGCGAGTATAGATTCGCGTTGGTGTTGATGCCCATGGTTATCGTCTGGCTATTCAAGAATCCAACGCCGAATCGGCCCGAAAAGACCGGACGCTCTGCCTGGAGGTATTTGAGATTACCACCTGTGACCGTTGCGCAGATGTTGTCGATCGCTGCCTGATCGTCGATCATTCCCGCGGACCCCCGGTCGTGGCAGTGACCGTTGTGAATGACGCTGCACGCGCCGGCATTTAGGCCACCGGTTGAAACTCCGTTGAACGTCATGTTGAGGCAGGTTGCGCCGCAAGCACCGTTGATGAACGTGCCAATCGACGATTCGAAATCGGTGGCCGCATGATACGGTGAGTTCCCAACTTGGTCGGCAAAACCCGATGGGGAGACGCCGCTGCCGTATTCGGTCGAGACGGCAGTGCCGGGGCCACCGCCGACAACGATATAGGCGAGGGCCCCGACGGTGTCTTCCATCACCCCGTAGGGCGACGGAAAGTCGGTGACATAATGATTTCCGGTCCAGACGTTCTTATAAATCCAAGCATTGAGCTTAGCATCGCCGAGATTCATTCGCATCACTGCGTTGGCGTTAGCCGGCTTGCATTTGGGACCGATCGGGTTGGAGGTTGCGTCGAGGAGGCGACTACTCGGAGTCTGCGACATCGGATACACGTGGAGGAAGCCGCTTTCGTCAGCACGATTGGCGTATAGGTATGCCCCATGCGTGAGCTGGTCGTTGCAGTGGTTGTGGGAAAAGTTCACGTACTTATACGGCTGGCAGGTTGAATTGCTGCTGACTCCGGGACAGTTACTCGCAAGGTACTTGCTCGTAATCGGGGTGTTGTCGAGGATTGCGGCAAAAAGGTGCTGGTCGGGGATCGCGCCCGGGTCGACATTTTGCGGGTCGCCGCCCGTTGCCCAGACGGGAATGACGAGCGGAACGCCTGCCGGCGCGTCCTGGGGGGTGGAGCGGAGAAAGGACCGCGTCTGTGACGACTTGTCGCGATAGTAGCCGACAGTGTCGCCGTGGGCGTTAATGCCGGTCAAGACCGTGTAACCATCGGATTTCGCTGCGTTAACGGATTGCCATCGAGGGCTGGTCGCCACATCGCGCAATACGAAACCGTGCGTTTTGCCCGAAGCGTCAACGTAAGAGCCGACGATCGCGTCGCGTTTGTTCATGCCGAGCGCTTTGGTTTCGGTGGCTCCCGGATAGGAAAATTTCGTGTAGCTGCCGGCCTGCGACCAGAGGAAACCGTCAATCGAGCCACGCGAGCTCGTCATGTAGCCGACGACCGCTCCTTGATCGTTGATGCTCGACGGGGTCACGCTTGTGCTGCCCGGAGGACGAATGCGCAAAAAACCGGCGTTCTTAGCGCCGATCTCAAAGCCCACATTGGCTCCATGCCGGTCGGTGTAGAAGCCGACCTTCACGCCGGCATCGTTGATGCCGAGGTACTTCGTGACCGTCGATTGGCCCGGACCCGCATAATGGGTCCAGACGCCGCGCTGGTCCATGAACGCCGCCGTATTGCCTTTGGCGTCGACGTAGTAGCCGACGATGGTTCCGGCGTTGTTGACCGCCGTAACCGCCGTGCCAACCGCTCCTGCAAACGCGATCTTCTTGAAATCGCGCGGGCTATATGGCGGGTGGGCGACATATGCTGCGATCGGTGTTCCGTCACCAGCGGTGTCGGCGATCTCGCCGCCATCATTAATAGCGAGGAACTTATTGAATGTCGGATTATCCGGCGCGTCGAGCGTTCGCTCGGGCGCGACCGATGCCGCGTCTACTCTTCCTCCTGAAGTCGTAGGTAAAAGCTGCGACGGTACCATTGAGGACGTTTGTCCACCGCAGGCACAGAGTACTAAGAGTAAGGTTTGAATTGCGGTAGCACGCAACCGATATAAGGCGTTCATATGTCGGCATTATGACATAAGCGCATTGTGTTAATGTATAAACGCGCCCGTACGTTGAGTTAAACAATTTCAGCATGGCGTTGTTATCCGTTAACGCGCCGCCCGGCTCGAGGCTGCCGCCTCATGTATCGTGCAGTTTAAGATGAGGCTGCACGGACGCAGCGCGTATCGGTTCGATTGCCTTGGAAGGTTGCGACTTGCTGACCGCGCACCGACGTCATCCGCCGCCTTTCAAAGCGAGCGCATATTGATACGAAGAGATCGGTAGTGTTTGTAACTCGAACTGTGAACGTGCTCGGTCGTCGTGCCCAAGATGCCGGCCGGGAATCGCGCCGAAGTCGTGTCCTTGGGCGTCGCCACCTTATCCCACCGCGGGGATGCCGAGCGCAGCTCGGTCCCGCATCGGTGGTGCGCAGCAATCGGATTGCAAGGCGCGCCCTAATAAAAGCAAAGCAAAGAGGGATAGCAGTGGGATCAACGTAAGTTCGATCACTCTCGTCATCGAGAACACATGGACGCAGTATTAAGTCAGCTAAAGAAATCAGTCCTCTCGGGTTTCGCGCTCGCCGGCATCGATCGGCTCGCGCTCTCGTCACATGCCCGCGACGCGCTCGTTCTCGTATATCACGCCATTTTAGCCCGAGAACACGACGAGCCGTTCCGATATCATCACACGATCGCCGAACTCGAAGCCCATCTCGACTGGCTCGGTGTGCGTTGCACGCCGGTGGGCCTAGCCGATTTCACTCGCTGGAAGCGCGGCGAGTGGCAGCCTCGCAGGCCTCCCGTTCTGATAACGTTCGACGACGGCTTTCGCAATAACGCGACGTTGGCCGCGCCGATCTTGTCCCGAAAGGGTTTCCCCGCATTGTTTTGCATCGCTTCCGGGTACATTGGAGGCGATCGAGTCCTGTGGCCCGATGAAGTTTTCGCGCGCGTTATCGCGTGGACCGGGACATCGCTCGAAGGTCCCGACGGAGCAGTTCACCCCGTTCCCGAATTGAGGCCCGCTCGGGAAGCACTGGCGCTTTCGATCGTCGAGGCATGCAAGATTTGCGATGACGAACGCCGCCGCGAGTTCGTCGCCTATCTTGCCCGCGAGACGCCGCGCGCTGACGCCATGATTGACGCTGCCGTACAGGAGTTCATGTCCTGGGACGAGGTTCGCGGCCTAGCCGCCGCGGGATTCGATATCGGCGGCCACACGATGACCCATCCCATCCTCAGTCAGCTATCGTCCCGAGACCTGCAGCGAGAGCTTTGTGAGAGTCGCGCGTTGATTGAAACCCAAACGCGTTTGCAATGCAAGGCGTTGGCATATCCGAATGGCCGCTCGCGCGATATTGCGGAAAACGTTCTCGCCGCAACGGCCGAAGCCGGTTACGACCTTGCGTTCACCGTTTCAAATCAATGGTGCGCTCGCACTCGCGATCCGTTCCAGCTCGACCGCATCTCGCCGCCGGGCCATAGCAGTCTCGCGACCTTTGGCTTTCACGCAAGCGGCTGCCGGAATTGGCTTCATCGCCTCACGAACGGACGCACCAGCCAACCTATCGGCGTGATGAATGGTGACGAGCTCACGACGGCCGGAAGAAAAAACGGGATACGCCAATCGCCGGGCGAGAGGAAGCGACGCACGAGCTCACGCGCCTGACGCCATTCACCCAGAATCCCAACATCGCAGCCGCTTTACATGCGAACACCTTGAGAAGACGCTCGAGAAGGGGAAGCAAAGTCTTCGGGCATGCGTTACGGAGGATGCGTGGATCGAGCAAGAACGGCTCGATTGGACGCGCACCACGGTAGTTTCGACACAGTTCAGAAGCTTCAACATCGAGCTTGGAGAGTGCATGCAGGTTGAAGTACATCGGCTCGTTTAAAAGGATTTTGAGCCAAAGGGTCGTGTCTTCACCGTACAAGCAACGATCCTCGTAAAAGCCGCCCCACCGCCGGATGACTTCACTTTTTGCAAGGATGGTGCTCGGGTTCATGAACGCGAGCATTGCGAAGAGCCGACCGGGCGTCGTATCCTTCGAAATGAGGAACGGGCCTTCGACGACGCCTCGCGTTCTCCAGTACTCCGTCTGCCGCGCGCCGCTGGGATACTTGGTCCAGCCGCACACGACGGCCCCCGAGGTCGGATAGCGCTCGAATACGCCAAGATTCTCCTCGAGGAACCGAGGCAACCAAACGTCGTCGGCATCGATGAATGCAACGTGCGGGGCGCTCGCCTCGCGAAGCCCGCGATTGCGCGCCGCGCCCGGTCCGGCGTTTGCTTGACGTAGCAACTTGAATCGAGGGTCGCGAAACTTCGCGACGAGGTCCGCGCTGCCGTCGCTCGAGCCGTCGTCGACGACGATCACTTCGAAATCCGTCACGGTCTGTGCCGCGACCGACTCGAGCGTGCGCAGAACGTACGGCGCCTTGTTATACAGCGGAACGACGATCGATACCAGCGGCAATTATCAATCCTTCATTCGGGCCGAACTATCGGCCGATGGACAGCCAGTCCGACTGCAAGAAGCATTTCGGTGAACAGCAGCCATGAAAATTTTGCCCCTAAGACATCGACGAAAGTCGCGGCCACGAGTAGCCCGACGAACGCGGCTCTGTATACGGTGCGCAGCCAAGGGTACGGATGTTCGGGGCCGATCGAGCGTACGCTGCGATATTGTAGTATAAGCGCGACGATCATGACGACGATTCCGACGATGCCTGATTCGGTGGCCGTCGAGATCAGTAAACTGTGAGGCGCTCGGGTCCAACCCGCTGACACGGGCTGGAAGGCTAACATGAAAGCGCGATCGTACGCCGAGGGGAACGTCCCTACCCCACTGCCGAGCAGCCAATGACGCCGAAAAACCTCAATGGCGACTCGCCAGATATAAAGCCGCCCGGCGCCGCTCGCCAACGTTCCTTCTTCGAAAAAGCGCGAAGTGATCTCGTTGGGAATAGCAAGCATCAGGCCAACGACGACTGCTAACGCTGCACTCAGGGCTAGCCGATACCTGCTGGCGATGATACCGACAATTGCCATCGCTATGAGCGCCAGCGTGGTTCCTCGGGAAGCCGTCAGGTAAATTGCGGTAAGCGGGAATGGCAACACTGCGACTAATCCGATACGGCCCCACCCTCGGGTTTGACCGATTGCGCCCAAAGTCATCGCGACCGACAAGAGGAGCGATGCTCCGAAGCGATTTGGATCTAACGTCGTACCACCGAACGTAAGGTAGAGACGACCCACTTGGCCACTGAGGGTCGATAGCTCGTGGCGGGCACTGAACATTGCAATGATACCGACGACGCCGCCGCTGGCAATCGTACCCGCAATGACGGCGCGAAACTCCTCGGGCTCCATCGGCACCGCCACGATAATGACGAATAAAGCAAACGCGGAGACGATCGTAACCAAAGTCTCAATGGACAGGGTCGGATCGATGCTCCAAGCCAAACTTAAGGCCATCATCCCGACCACCGCGCCCCAGCCGAAGACCGCAAAGGGAAGCCGAATGCGGATGCCTCGTTTGACGATCGTGGCAATCGCCGCCACGGCAACGGCAATGCCCGACAATTTTGTTACCGTAAGCGACGATCCGACGAGGAGCACGTCATCAATTGGGACCAAAACGATATAGAGCGCAAAAAGAGTCGCTAGCGGGTGACGGGCGGTCCCGAAGACGAGGAGCGGCAGTGCGGCGATGAGGATCGCCGCGGGCAATCCCACCGACGGCTGACAGAGCAGCGGAATCGCGAACGACGCGTGGCAATTTCCGGTCGTGACGCTTACGACGAGAGCCAGAGCGACGCAACCGACAACGAGCAGCGCCACGATGGCCCAGGCGAGCGTTGCATCCACGCCGCTGAGCCGTTTCGAGCTATACGCCGACATCATCGGCCCCGCAGGACGGCGACGGCGCTCGTCAGCAGCACGTAATAGGGCCGCAAATCGTCGGTCGATAAAGCGAAGATCCTGCCGAGTCCCGTACCGGTCCGGCGAACGAAATATACGGCGGCTGCAATGAATGCGATCGAGTAGGAAAACGACGTCGCCACCGCAGCGGCTATGATTCCAAAGTGCGGCAGCGCCAGCGCGGTGACCACGCCGCTAACGGCTGCCGATAGCGCGCTAAAATAAAAAGGAAGACGAGGCTGGCCCAATTGCTGCAAGAAAAATGCGGCCAACGCCGGCATCATGCTGTAAGCGACGATCCCCGGAAGCAGCGCTATGGTAACTACCGCGCCGTATGCAAATGCCGACCCATAAATAA
>CAVRDR010000008.1:0-83360 GCA_963719905.1 Vulcanimicrobiota bacterium | reverse complement strand
AGAACGTGACCGGCTATCAGCAGCGCGATGGTCCAAAACAAGATCACGTGCCACCGCCGCAACGGCACGCGGTACGCGCCTGGTGCCTGCAAGTTGGCGCCAAGGAACGCTTGCACGCCGAGAACCCCGACTGCAAGCGTCGCGAACCAGATTCCGGTGGCGTTTGCACTAGCCATATTGCCCATGACGAGCACGACATGCGTAGCGGCGATCGCAAGCGCAGCATAGCCGAGTACGAAATGCGGGCGCATCCGAATGATGAAGCGCCCGCGCCCCCAGCGACGAAGGAGCAAGCCCGCAGCCGCGTTCAGCGGGACGGCGGCAACCGCGCCCCATGCCACGAGATCCGAGGCACTCACGCTTCTTTATTCGACTTTGACGAATTTCGTAACGACCACGACCCGCTTTGCGTCGACATGGTCGGGTTTAGTCACGACGCCGTAAACGAAGAGCACCGCACCTGCGACGACGTCGTTCGCGCTCCCCATGACGACCGGCGTTCCCTCCGCGAAATAGAGCACGACGTGCTCGCCGGTGATCTTGGAACTCGTATCGTTTTCGTGGCGGAGCAACTCGGCGTAGAGCGTCGTTCGCTGGACGCGATCGATGCGTACCGCAATTTGGACGCTCTGCCCGGCTTGCGCCTTCGCGAAATCCTCGGGCGTCATCGGCACAGGGGGTACGTGCATCATTATCTGTGCGAGGAGCACCGCGAGCATGAATGTGGTCATGTGTCAACCATAGGCAAGGAGCGCTCCGCGCGAAAGGGCGAGGATCGCCAGAATTACTTCAGAGTGAAGTAATTCTCGGCTCGATCGCAGAGCGCGCAACGAGTCGCGCCGGAACGTCTTTGTCATGTTCCTCACGCGTCTCTGTTTGCAAAATCCTATAGCTACGACGCTCTTCTACGCGCTCACCACGATGGCCGGCATCGCGGGTGCACTTTTGATGGGCAGAAGCGTTCTTCCGCCGATTTCCCTTCCCGTGGTGGCCGTTTCCGCGCCGTATCCGGGGGCGGGATCCGTCGAACTCGAGCGTTTGATCGTCGAACCCATCGAGGATCAAGTCGCGGCCCTTCCCGACATGCAGCACGTCGACGCGTCGGCTCAAAACGGTGACGCAGAAATCGTCGTGCAGTTCCGTTTTGGAAGCAATATCGAGACGGATCAGCTCAACGTTCAGCAAGCCGTCGATGCAGCGCGACCGAACATGCCGGCTGATTTGCTACCGCCGCTGGTTTCGCGCAGCGATCCCACGCAGTCTCCGGTATTGGAGGAAGCGGTGAGTTCGGTGCTCGTTAGTCCGCGCGAGCTCGACGACATTCTCAGAAATCAAATACTGCCCCCGCTTCGCGGTGTTTCCGGCGTAGGCTCGGTGCAAACGTCTGGATCCAGGACGCGGCAGTTCACGATTCGTCCGCGCTCGAATGCGCTGCAAGCACTCAATGGCACCTTGCTCGACGTCTTTCTCGCGGCTCAAGCGGGTAACGACGTTTTCCCCGGCGGTGTGCTGCGGTCGCGCACGAGCGAATCCAGCATTGGCATCGATGCGGCGGCCATCAACAAGACCCAACTCGAAAACCTTCCTCTCGCCGTTGCGGGAAATCCGTCCGTGCGCGTCGGCGACGTCGCCGGCATCGATGACGGCTTCGCCGATCAAAGCGTCATCTCGCGAGTAGACGGTGAACCGGCGATCGTCGTCTACGTCACGCACGCCTCCGGGTCCGATGCGTTGCGTACGATCTCGGGCGTACGTGCGGCCTTTGCAAGGTTGGCGCAACGATTTCCGCGATTGCGGTTCGACGAGCTGCGAACCGATGAGCCGTACACCAACGCGGCAATCGCCGGAGTTTTTCAAACGTTGGGCGAGGGGATATTGCTCACCGTTTTGGTAGTGCTGCTCTTTCTGCACGCCTGGCGGAGCGCACTCGTCACGGCAATCGCCATTCCGGCCTCTCTGTGCGCGGCATTCGCAGTCATGTGGCTGCTGGGCCTCAGCATGAACGTCCTTTCGCTGATGGGCTTGTCGCTCACGATCGGCATCTTAGTGGACGACTCGATCGTCATCATCGAGGCGATTAGCCGCAAAGCGGCGGCGGGCCTCAAACACCACGATGCTGCGCTTGCGGGACGTAAGGAGTTAGGCGGCGCGGCGTTCGCGATCACGCTGGTCGACGTCGCGGTCTTTGCGCCAATTGCGATGATGAACGGTATCGTGGGCGAGTTCATGCGCGAATTCGCGCTCGTCATCGTGGTCGCGACCGCCTTCTCGCTGCTAGTCTCACTTACGTTGACTCCCCTGCTCGCCGCACAATGGGCGCTTCGCCATGAGGACGGGACACTCGACGGGCTGCGCTACCGCGAGGTCTTCGCTGCACTGCGTTCGCGCGCGAAGAGTTTTCCATGGACGCTTCGCGGACGAGCCGCACTGCAGGTGCTGGCGGCATGGCACGCGCTCACCAACGCCTTTAATGCATGCCAAAGGCGCATTGCGGAACTCTACGCTTTAAGCTGGCTACCTGCGGCACTGCGGCGGCCGGGCGCCGTCGTTGTCGCGGCCACGGCCGCGTGTGTCGCGTCGTTCGTGCCGCTCTTTGCCGGCGCGATTCCCGCGGAGTTCTCGCCGCCCCTCAATCGCGGCGCGATCACGATCGATCTGGCCCTTCCGGCCGGTACGCCCCTTGCCGCGACCGATGCCGCGGCGATGCGTATCAATGATGCGCTATTGGAAGATCCGACGGTGAAGCACGTTGAGGAGACCGCCGGCCGCGCATTTAACGGAAACACCGATATTCGTTCGAGTAACGTCGCGCAGCTTACCATCATCTTGAGCGATCCCGGTTCCCGTGGTGAGGCGATCGAACAGCGCATCAAGGGCATGAATGCGCTCGTCCCTGCGGCGCAGATAACGGGAGCGGGCAAGGGCATGGGCGGAGCCCCGGGCGTCAGTTACGCGATCGGCGGAGATACCGCGGCAATCGAGACCGCGGCCTCGCGCATCGTCGCCACTCTGCGCGAGAATCCCTACGCTACGGACGTCCGCACCAGCGATGCGGGCTTGCAGCCGCGGCTGCAGATATCGATCGACATGTACCGCGCGCGCTTACTTGACGTTTCACCGGATGATGCGGCGCAGACTGCACGAATCGCTTCGGGCGGCGCCATCGCTGCGAAAGCGCGGTTACCGTCGGGGCAAGTGAACGTGATCGTCCGTTCCGATGCGGCCGAGTCGGGCGACGCGGACGCGCTCGGGCGGTTCACCGTCCGAAGCCACGACGGGCGCCTGATCCCGCTCGAGGATCTCTCGCAGACGATCCTGCTCTTTCAACCGGGGGTGATTCAGCGCGAAGACGGCACGCGCATCGTCATCGTGAGCGCGAACGCCCGCGAAGGTCTGCCGATAAGTTTGCTGAGCTCCTCGATCGCAAAGCGCGTTGCCGACCCGGCGTTTCTCCCACCGGGGACGCGAGTGCTGCCGCGCGGGGACCTTCAACAGTTCTCTGATACCCTCTCGAGAATTTTCGAGGCGCTGATCGCATCGCTCCTGGGCGTCTACCTGATCCTTGCCGTACTTTACCGCTCCTATGCGCTCCCATTGGTAATCATGCTAACCGTCCCTCTCGCTTCGGCCGGAGCCTTTGGCACGTTATTCGTTTTGAACGCGTTGCATCTGCCCTCGCAAACGTTGAACTTATATTCGATGCTTGGAATCGTCATGCTCGTCGGGCTGGTTGCGAAGAACGGCATCTTGCTTATCGAATATGCGGAACGCGCGGTACGCGACGGCCTGCGTGCCCAAGAAGCGATCGCACATGCCGCGCACGTGCGCTTCCGGCCGATCGTGATGACCACCCTAGCAATGGTTGTCGGCATGCTTCCGCTCGCGACCGGACACACGGTCGGCGCTGAGTATCGAAGCGCCCTCGGCAGCGTCGTTATCGGTGGTCTTTCCAGCTCGCTGCTGTTAACGCTGTTCGTCATTCCGGTCGTGTACGTCTGGTCCAAACGGACGGAGTCTTCGGTTGCTCGAAGAACGACGCGCTATGCAATCGACGGCCCCAAAATCCGACGCCGGGCGTGAGCTATTGGTGCTCGGTATCGTGCGCAGACGGCAGTTGTCCGCGTACTCCATCGATCGCGCCGTTCGCAACCACTCGCCGTTATATCGGCCGCTCGGACAAGGTAACGTGTACCGTTTGGTAGAGCGACTGCATGATGCCGGCTACTTGTCGAGAAGCGCGACGAAGGCTCGGCGTGGGCCAGCCCCTACAAAGAACGTGTTCGAACTCTCGATTTCCGGAGAGAAGCGCTTCAGGGGCTACTCCGCCGCGTGCTGCACGATCCGCAATCGAACGATTCCGCCGTAGAGATTGCCCTCGTGCTTTTGGGGCAGTTGCCGCGATTGCAGGCGACGCAGATGTTGGCCCAGCGCGACGGTGAGCTTGCCGCACAGGAGCGGCGGATCAAGCGTCTTTTCGGCGACGTGGAGTCGCGCTCGGGTCCGGGTTATCTTGCGGGGATGCATGCGTTGCAGCGCGTGCAGAGCGAACGTCGTTTCGTGCGAGCAAGGTTGAGGCAAATGGAGAATCCGCGCTGGCACCCCGAATGGGTGCTCGATGACGGCCCCGTCGTGGATCCGGCGCGACGGCTATGTATGCTCGGAACGTTTGCGCTCGCGAGCGTGCGGCAGCTCAACCATAGCTTCGGCGCATTCGCGGTCGGTCTGGTTCGCCGACTCAGAGAGCTTCGCAATGACCCGTGCCCGGTCGGCCTCGGTGCGGTTCTGGCTCAGCTTTGCTTTGCCGTAAACGGTTTCGGCGCGCATCTCGAACGCCACGATCGCGCGCAGCTGGCTATCACGATACCGTGGATCGAGCCGCTGCGGGTCCCATGCATCTGGTCTCCCGCCCTCGAGCTTTGCGCTCAGCAGCTTCACCGCATCCCAGGCGTCGTATTGCCGTAACCGCCCGGCTACGTGTGCGGCGGTATAGTTCCACGTGGGCACCGTCGCATACGGTTCTTCGTACCACGAAGCCGAGATGTAGGCGTGCGGACCTCGAAAGACGAGCGTAGCAGCAGCCTGCGCCACGATCGATTGTGCGTGCGGGTTATTGCGAGCGACGTGGCCGATCAGCCAAATTTCCTCTTGGCGCCGTTGCGCGATCAGCGGCAGGTGGGAAACGCGCGCCGACTCCTCTTCGCAGGTTACGAGCGATCCAAACGGATGGCGTTCGATGAGGTCGAGGACCCATGCGCCATCGGAAACCTCGAAATGCGGCGGAATATACATGGTGTTTCCCTTCATCGGTCGTCTATCGCGAGCCGCGCAAACATCAACGCGTCGCGTACCTTGTCGTTGCGATCGACGTAGAACGCGCGCAACGTTGCTTCCAGTTGGAAGTCGCACTTTTCGAGAACCCGCGCCGATGCGACGTTCGGCGCGAATACGCGAGCCTCGAGGCGGCGCAGGCTGCCGTTCGCCAGTGCGTCGTCCGAAAGCGTCCGCGCGGCGTCCGTCCCGATGCCGCGCCCCCAATATGCCTGACCCAGCCAGTAACCGAATGCGGCAGCCCCGATGCGTTCGCCGCGATAGGGCTCGAACCCGATTCCGCCCGCTACAATGCCGTCGACTTCAATAGCATAGTAACGGCATGGCCCGTCGCTCGTCGCGAGCGAAATCCAACTCTCGGCGTCCCGCAGCGTGTAGGGGTGCGGGAAGGCTCGCGTCATCCATCGCGCGACCATAAAATCATCGGCGACCGCGCAAATCGCCCGCGCATCCTGCGCTTTATACGGCCGGAGCCGGCAAAGCCGGCCCTCAAGGTCCTTCGGCACAGGCGTGGTAGGCATTGGAATACATCGGCTGGAGGCTGTACACGGTTCCACCGACCTTGATCTTCCATTGGTACGTTTCACACAGATCGGCGACCTCGTCATCGAACGTGAAGTTAAACGAGGCAAATGCCGGACCCGGGTCGGTGATCGATTCGAACGTCTCGTGTGCGAGCGTCGACGCAGTCGAGTTCGTGAGTGCGGTCGCTCCCGACGAAGCGCGCGATGCGCAAAAGCTTATCTTTTGATACGGCTCGATCGAAACAATGACGTTTTGGGAAATGTCTTTGAACGCGACGCTCTCGTGATAGGCGCAAAAGTCAAAGGTGTCGGGATGATCGGGCGAGTAGCACGAGCGCGAGCGATCGAAGCACGTGTCCGTGCCCTTCGGCAAAAAAACGTGATAGATCGTGGAGTATCCGGCTCGCTTCGCATTTCTCTCCAGCGCCGCGTGAACGATGGCTAAGAGATCGTTGCCGTAGAGAAGCTTCGTGTAAGTGCGGTATTTCGCCGTAAAGGCGCCTCCGAAAGTGTACCCACTCGGGTCAGAGTTCGTGTACTGCTTGAGGAGCGCCGCGAACCGGCTTCCGGTAAGGTTCTTTTGGAAGCCCTCGGGATCGCCCCAGCAGCTTTCGCCCCCGCTTTTGCAGTTTACGTAAACGTTGAAGGAAGCGGTCGTCTTCATGATTGGCCCCTTCTTGCGAACCAAGTCGGCAGGGTATTTTATTCTGTTCTCAGGTCCGCCCGAGCGGTTTTTCTCGGTCCGCAGCGGCATGACGTGATACGAAAGAATGCGAGCCGCACGTGCAGCTTGCTACATCGTCGGACGTAACCTGCAGATTCGACGCGGTCGGAGCTAGGGAACCGGGAAGGGTGGGCACCATTGAGCTTGGGCCACCCGCACACGCGCTGACGATGCTCGCGCAAATCAGCGCGGCGACTCCGAGCAGGAAGGCTTTCATATTGGACCTCCTTGGTTTTCATCGCTTTCGTGAGCGCAGACCATCAAGCGGGAGTCTTCGCATGTCGAAGCGTTCGATAGTCGCCGTTGCGAATCGTTACGGCGTGAGCGTCGAGCCACTCGAGCAGCGGCACGGCGTATTTACGTGACGTTCCTAATATATCCCGAAACTGTGCAGCGGTCATGCGCTCGTGCTCGCGTAAATGAGCTTCGACGCGCTCGCGAACCTGTGCGATCTGCGAGTTGCGATAGAGATCGTCGCCGACCTTGACGAACGAGCCGCGCGCGAGCATCGTATCGAAGGCTTTGGAAAGCCCGAGGACAGGTGAGAGCTTGACCGCCGCGGCGGCGCCGGCAAACGGCATCGGCAGAAACGGCTGCACTTCATCGATTGGAAGCAGACGATCGAAGAAGGTTTGCTGCTCGGACGTAAACGATGGTCGATGGTCGAGGGCCGCATAATAACCCCCGCGATTCACGAGCCGGCCCTCCTCGACAAAATGTTCGGCGATGCGAACGAGCGCCGTTTCCTGCACTCCGAGCGCGCGGGCGAGTGCGATCGAAGTCATGCCCATTGCCCAGGGTTCACGGCGATGCGCTTCGTCGAGTTGTGCGAGCATTCTCCGGCAGAGCGAACGTGCGACACCGGCGTCGACGTATGCCGGCGGCCGATTCACGCCGATCGCCTCCGCCTGCTCGACGAGCCGTTCGACGGCATTGCGCGCAACCGGTTCACGCAGATTGGCCGCAGTCGCAATCGCTCCAAGCTCGACTGCTTCGAGACCCCTTGCGCGTAAGACGGCCAGCACCGCTTCTTCATCCGAATCTCGCCCTTTCGGGGAATGATCGACGTCGACACCTTCCACGTATCCACCGCCGAGCAGCGTCATCGGCGACGGACGGCGCAGAACAAACCGAACGCCCGCGAATGCAACGACCGGTTCGCGCAAATGGAGCTGCGCGCGCATCTCATGGCGATCCGCACTTAGCTCGTCGGCGACGAGCGTCCCTAAGATTTCCGCAGCCCCGACGTACGCCCGGACCGCCGTTCGCCTGCGCACCAGCGACCGCGCCGATTGCAACGGCACAAAACGCACGCTGAAGTTGCGCTGCGCGGAGAACTCGCGCCCGACGATTGCCTGGCCGCGCCGTATTTCGTGGCGATCGATTCCGGCCAGGTTGAGGGCCACCCGTGAACCCGCTTCGACTCGTTTGCGGGTCGATTCGAAGACGCCGATGCTTCGAACGTGCGCCGACGTGCCGCCCGGTTCGAGCACCAGCGTCGTACCGGCGCTCGATTGCGCCTTGCATCAGCGTGCCGGTAACGACCGTGCCGAGTCCCGGCAAGGCGAAAGCACGGTCGATCGGCAGATAGACCGGCGCGTTGAGGTTCCGTACCGGCATCGACGCAAGTTCGTCATGGAGGGCATCGCGCAGCATCGCGAGATTTTCGCCGGTTACGGCTGAAACCGCGAATGTCGGCGCGCCCGCGGCAATCGTGCCTTGCAGTTGCTCCCCGATGCGCCGGCACGCGGAATCCCTCTGCTGACCCTCGACGAGGTCGATCTTGCTTACGACCACGAGGACGCGGCGCACGTTGAGAAACTGCAGAATTTGCAGATGCTCGATCGTTTGCGGCATCACGCCTTCGTTGGCGTCGACGACCAGCAGCAAGAGCTCCATGCCGGCTGCGCCAGCCAGCATATTGTGCAGGAAACGCTCGTGGCCGGGCACGTCGACGATGCCGCCTTCGACACCGTCGTCGAAACGTAAGTGCGCGAAGCCGAGATCCAGCGTCATGCCGCGCACTCGCTCTTCGGTCAAACGATCGGGATTCGTTCCGGTGAGCGCACTAATCAAGGCCGACTTTCCGTGATCGACGTGTCCGGCAGTTCCGACAACGTGCATTACGCCGCCCCGAGTTTGCGCCGGATACGATAATCGGCAAGGATCTCGCCGGCAGCTCGAACGCCCGACTCGGCGCCCCCTTCCATAAAGCCTTGATAGGCGACCGACGTGTGCTCGCCGGCGAAGTGCACGCGTCCCTGTGCTCTGGCTTCGTGCCCGGCGATTGTCGTGCACTGACCGACCAGCCAGCACGAGTAGCTCGCGAGAATGTTCGGATCGGCCTGCGCGTTGCCGAAGGTCGCCTTACCGTTCCACGTCGCGGAAACGCCCGGCCAGATTCGATCGAGCTGTTCGAGAAAACTCCGCACGTGCCAAGCTACGGCCTCGGAGTCGGAAATCCGCGCGTACGGCATGCTAGGCGTGTCGAGCATTGCCGGGCTCGCCGCAGTAAAGACTTCGATGAGGCCGTCGGCGCCGCGCTGGCCGAGCGAATAATCGAGCGAGCTCTGGACGGGCAACGTCGTCCAAATCTGTCCCGTCGTGGGCTCGGGCCACGGATGTATCGCGCGCATCCACGCGCGCCGGTCGAACTGGAGGTGGAGCTTCGTGTGAAAGCCGTAACCGAGGTTCTCGATCGCATTGATCTTCGCCGAATCGAATCCGGCGCTCGAATAATCGAGGGCGCGCAACGCGATGAACGGAAGCGCGAGCACCACGCGATCCGCATAGACCATTTCGGTCGCGCCACGATGATCGAAACGCAACGCGTACGACCCGCTCGCGCTGCGCCGAATCGCCAGCAGACGGCGGTCGAGCAGCACGCTGCCCGCGGGCAAAGACGCCGCGATCGCTTCGGGAAGCGCCTGACTCCCGTCAGCGAGGATGTAGCGCTGATCGGAATAGCCCAGCACGTTCATCTCGTGATTCTGGGCATAATCGCGCTGCTGACCGAGTTGAAGGACCAGATTGAGCGCGCTGAGCTCGTCGATCTCGCGTCCGTACTCATTGCGGTAGGACTCTTTGACGAGCCGCCCGAGCTGCGACCCAACGCCGCCCGGCACGTAGCGCTCGATCCAGTCGCGCATGCTCATGAGGTCGAGGTGGCGTGCCGTCGGCGTGGCCGTCGCGTACGTGGTCGTCGGGTCGACTTTTCCAAGCTGTTCTTGCAGAATCGGATAGATCAGCGCAAAATCTTTGTCGGCCGCTGACATGGCGTAGTAACGCCTATCGAGATAACAGGTATCGCGGGCGCGCGGCGGGCGCGCCGCGTGCGTATCGAGCAGCGCGAGATTGAACCGCCGAGCGAGCCGATGCATGTTGACGTGTGTCGAATCGACCATCGCTCCGCACCACTCGGTATGCTGACCCGCATCCCAATAGCTGCGCTCCGAATGCATGCGGCCGCCGATGCGCGAGGACGACTCGTAGACGGTCGAGTCGATCCCCGCATCGCGCAGATGCATCGCGGTTACCAATCCGGCGATCCCGGCTCCGACGATGACGACGCGCTCTCGTCCGCGCGCCTGGGAGCTGCCGCACGCAACGAATTCGGGAACGCTCGCTGCCCCAAGCGCCGCCAGTCCGGTCAGCCGCGCAAATTCGCTCCGGTTCATGTCATCCTAGGGCGCAGCGCGCAGTCGAAGTGTCATCCTAACGCGCGCAGTCGAAGGATGCGGCGCCTCAAAGCTTGATGCTAACGTCCGCAAAGAAGCCGAAGGGTTGCCGAACCGACGATATTCCGACTTCCGTGACGTTGAAGAACGTTCCATACGGGTAGCGGAGTTGCGGCGGAGGATTCTTCACGAAGTTCCCGGAGGGCGCGAGGATGTTCGACGGCAAGTTCGAGTAAACGCACGTCACGGAGTTATCCCAGGCGTAACCGCGCTGAAAGCACTGGTTGTAGAGATTGACGGCCTGCACGGTAAGCGTCATGCGCGGACTCAGGTCGTAGCTGGCCTGCAAGTTCGCAGAAAGCTCGGCCGGCTGCACGAACGCACCCAGGTTGTCGAATCGGCCGCTATAAGGATCGGGTAAGAAGATCGCACCAATCGCGCCACCGGGACAGCTGACGCCCGGCGTGAGCGGAGTCTTGGCCGGCTGTGCCGAGCACGATTGTGGAACGTACCCGGGCCAGACGAGTGGCGAACCGTAGTTCGAACCGTCAGCGTAATGGAGCGACGGCGTTACCGCTAACCTGCCGTGACGGTAGTTGAGAATCAAGGACGCAACGTCGGGCACTTCGTAGCCGTTGGCGGCGTTGAAGGGGCTTGGAATCACGTCGTACGGCGTGTACCAGCCGCCGGTATCGAAGAGCGGTTGCAGAGCATCGCGATAGTAGGGATTGGGAATCTTCAGCTTGCCTTGATCGCGCGTTCCCGACTGCGAATTCGGCAATACCGGTGCGGCGTTTCCGAGATACGCGCCACTGCCGCAGGCTTGCCAATTGGGAGAGCTCTTCGTCACGCCCGCGCAGGCCGAGGTATACGAATTGTAAAGCTCGATTTGCGTATTCAGCGAGTCAATCACGCTGATGCCGTTGATCGGACTGAACCGAATGCGATTCTGCGTGTGCGTGTAGGAGAACAGCCCCGATAGACCGTCGCGGCTGAAATCTCCGTATTGCAGCGACAGCTCGACCCCGTACGACTCCTGCGTGCCGACGTTGAGGCCGGCGAGGATGCCTTGCACCGGATTGATTGCCTGGAACTGCAGCTGATTGCTGGTGTCGCGGTAGAACGGCGTTATCTTGTACGAAAGCTGCGTCCCCTTGACGTGCTTCTCTAGCGAAAGGTCGAAGTTGTCCGAAGTGTCCGGATAGATGTTATGGTCGGGCGTGTGGTAACCGTACGGATAGAACTGCGCGATGAAGGACGCGAGATTCTGTTGGAACGTGTTGTATTGGTAATAAGAGGAGCCCTCCGCCCGCGCGTACTTACCGGCCGAACCGCGAATCACCGTGTCTGGATTAATGCTGTATGTGAACGAGAGGCGGGGCCCGAAGACGTAGGCGGTGTCGCCGCCGGCCGTGACGTTGTAAAGCCCGTTGCCCGGTACGGTTAACGGTTGGAGACCGGTCGCACACGGCCCGAACGAATTGGTCGTCGAGTTCCACGACCACTGCGTCGCCTTTCCTGGCGCGCCGCAAAACTCGTTGTTGTACGCGTCGAACCAGAACTGGCGCGCCGGATAACCTGCTTCCAGATTGTTCGTCGAGTACTCGAAGCGATCCATGCGCGCACCGACATTGACGACTAGCCGGTCGTTGGGTTGCCACAAATCCGTAATGGCCGCGGAGCCGAAATGCGGCGTCACATCATCGACCTGCGCGCTCTGACCGTTCTCCGTCATCATCCAGCGTGCACCGGCCTTGGCCGCCGGAGACCCGGGCGGCGCGTACCCGGGCGTGAGGTTGAAACGATACGAGCCTTCGCCTGGATAACAGCCGCTGGGCGTAAGACAACCACCCTGGCTGCCGGCGTCGAAACAGCTCCACGGCTGGCCGGTGATGTAATTGTAGCACTTGCCGTTCGGTGTTCCGTAGTTCGAGAGGATCGTTCCAAGGCCGGTCGGCGCCAGACTCGTCGTGAACGGATCGGTCGAACTAAACATCGCGTTGTACGTTTGAAGCCGCTGCGTTAGGTACGACGCTTCGATTGTGAGGAGATTCTGTGTGGCAAGCTGATTGGCATAAATCAGGCTGCCTCCGTAGCCGTGCTCGAGAACTTCATAATCGGCCGGATCCGAGCCGAAGACGAGTTGCGCGCTGTCGGGCCCGTTGATGAACCAGTTCGAGTACTCGCCGTAGGCGAGGGCGCGTAAATAGGAATGGGGATCGATGTTCTTTTGATACTGCAGCTTTTCGATCGAGTAACCGTTCCAGTTGCCGTCGCGGTCGCTCGGATCGATTGGTCCGCCGACGGTGCGATCGGTTGGGCTGCTCGGAAAGAGTCCGACGACCACATCCTGCTGCCGCGGTGTCTGCATCAGGGGACCACCGTAATAGAGCGAGTCGAGATAGGGCATCGGATAGCCGATGCCGGTCTTGGCTCCCACTTTGGGCGTGTACCAGACGTCGTTTGCGGAACTGTAGAACTGGTCGGCGATGCCCCCGGTAACGTAGAGCAATTGAATGTCGTCACGTAGCGACGAATCACGATGAGGAACGCCGATGTGCAGATTGACTACGTTCTCGCGATCGAAATTGGTGCCTTGCGCGTAGCTGTAGCCGGGAGAGAATATGAATCCGTAATCGGGCGCCTTTCCTCCGGAACCGTCGAGAATATTGTAAACGTTGTTGTTGGTCGGGACGCTGAGCGGATAGAAATAGAGCGGCTCGCTAACGCCCCCGAATTGATCTCCAAAGCGATACGTTTGATCGGTTCCGGAGAGCCCCACGTAGTACGAAAAGAGCCGGTCCGGCGTCGCGCCGCCTACTTCAACGGTGGCCTGATGGTAGAAGGCGGGACCGCCGATGCCAAGATCGGCGACGGCGTAACCGGGGAACGTGCCGGTCTTGATGACCTGGTTGATGTATCCGGCGAGCCCCGAGGAGTTCGAGGTCGCGGGAGTTCCGCCGGTGTAGACTTGCACTTCTTGATTGCCCAGTGACGTAAGCGTGGCGATGGGCGCGAGATCCGATTGGCGCGTCGTCGGCAATCCGTCGAACTCGTACGCGACCTGGTCGACGTCGCCGCCTCGGACATAGACGCTTTGGTACCACCCTTGTTGGTTCGACGGGATGTTCACCCCTGGCGCGCTCGCAATCGCGCCGTAGGCTTGCGTCAGCGATCCCGAGCCGTTGAGCGTCGCTGCGGCCTTCTGTCCGGTCGGATTGACCGAGTACACGTCGCTGGTGACGCCAGATCGCACGAGCGACTGGACGGAACGCGAAGTCGTGCGCGCGATCGTCTTGAGCGCCTTCTGGAGCATCAGCGAGACCGTCGCAGATTGGTCCGCCACGATCGAGACGCCGGGCTGCGACTGCGGCTCGTACCCTGATTTGCTCGCGCTGACGGTATACGTGTCGGGCGAAAGCGAAATGAACGAAAACGCGCCTGCGGAGTCGGTGACGCTCTGCGCGGTCTGCGACGGCGACGCGGCGATGACGACGACTCCCGCTATCGGCGCTTGCGTCGACACGTCGACGACGTGGCCGCGCAGCGTGCCGGTGGTGCCCGCTCTGGCCGCAAAAGGATGAGCAACAAGCGTAAGGACGGCGACCGCAACGATCCGTTTTACCAACTTGCACCTCGCAGGCGGTGTAAAGAAGAGCCGCTTTAAACTCGCCGAATAGGACTTCCTCGCCATCCATGGGAGTAGGAGAAAAAACGCCGGCCTCCGTCACCGAAGCGTCGCTCGCGCAGCGTCGCCGCCAGAGCGTTGCGCGGGGCGTCGGGACTGCCCATCCGATTTGGATCGCGCGTGCGAGCGGCGCGATGCTTTGGGACGTCGAGGGCCGCCGTTACATCGATTTCATCGGCGGGATCGCCTCGCTCAACGCCGGCCACGGCCATCCAAAGGTCGTCGCTGCGATCGCCGAGCAGGCGGCTCGCTATACGCATACGTGTTTTCAAGTGGCGATGTACGAGCCGTACGTTCGCGTTGCCGAAGAACTTAATCGTCGCGCACCGGGCCCTTCGCGCAAGAAGACGCTCCTGCTCTCGACCGGAGCCGAAGCGACCGAGAACGCGGTGAAGATCGCGAGGGAGTATACGCGCCGGCCCGCGATCGTCGCATTCACGAATTCCTATCACGGTCGGACCCTGCTGGCGCTCTCTATGACCGGCAAGGACGAGCCGTACAAACAGCATTTCGGACCGTTCTGCAGCGAGATCTACCACGCGCCGTTCCCGTACGAGTACCACGGAGTGACGATGCGCGACGCACTCGACGCTCTTGACAACCTTTTCGCGACGGTCGTGAAGCCGGACCGCGTCGCGGGAATCATCATCGAGCCGGTCCTCGGTGAGGGCGGCTTCGTTCCGTCGCCGCCCGATTTCTTGCGCGAGTTGCGGCGAATTGCCGACGCGCATGGCTTCCTCTTGATTGCAGATGAGATCCAAACGGGATTCGGCCGTACCGGCACGTTCTTCGCGTGCGAACAATACGGCGTCGAGCCGGATCTGATTGCGGTAGCAAAATCGCTCGGCGGCGGTCTTCCGCTCGCGGCCGTTGTCGGCAAGGCCGAGATCATGGACGCACCCGAGCCGGGCGGCTTGGGAGGGACCTTTGCCGGCAATCCGGTCGCTTGCGCCGCCGCGCTCGAGGTCTTCGACCTCATGGACGAGGCGTTCTTGGCCCGCGCGCGCGCGATTGGCGTGCGCATTCTCGCGGCGCTGCGTACGTTGCAAAGCGAATTTCCTCAGATCCAAGACGTGCGCGGGCTCGGGGCAATGCTCGCGATCGAGCTTTCGTCGGGGGCGCCCGAGATCGTCGAGGTCGCACGCGAGCGCGGACTCCTTCTGCTTTTGGCCGGCAAACGCAACGTCATTCGAATCCTCGTCCCGCTCGTCGTCGGCGAGGCCGAGCTCGACGAAGGACTCGGGATCTTGCGGGCTAGCCTCCGAGAAGTCTTTACGAGGTGATAGAAAATTACCGGTGATCGCGACCGCAAAGTCTCCGAGTACACCCAGCGCGTCTTAGACCTCATCGAGAAAGCCGAGATTACTCCGGCGGATGCGTCGTGGATAACGCGCGAAACCGTCGAGTCGTTCCGGAATCACGTCAACCCGGGGTTCCTCGAATACCGCAAGGCAACCGACGCAAGAGGCGCCGGCGCAGTGGTCGAGTGGGCAGATGCGGGACCGAACTCGTATCGCGACGTTACCGGCCGAACGTACATCGACTGTTTGGGCGGCTTCGGCATTTTCAACGTCGGCCACCGTAATCCCAAGGTCGTCAAAGCCGTCAGCGACCAGTTACGCCGCCAGCCTCTGCACAGCCAAGACTTGCTCGATCCACTGCGAGCGATGCTCGCAAAGGCCTTGGCAATGCTTACTCCGGCGGGTCTGGAGTACAGTTTCTTCTGCAATAGCGGTACCGAAGCGGTCGAAGGCGCGCTGAAACTCGCGCGCGCCTACGATCCCACCAAACAGACGATCGTCGCGGCAACCAAGGGCTTTCACGGCAAGAGTTACGGTTCGCTTTCGGCCAGCGCCAAGGCGGAGTTCCGTCGGCCATTCGGACCGATGCTGCCCAACATCGAGCACGTACCTTTCAACGATACGTTCGCGCTACGGGACATGCTCACGTCGTGCAAGGCGGTCGGCGAAGACGTCGGCGCCGTGCTGCTCGAGCCGATCCAAGGCGAGGGAGGCGTCAACATTCCCTACGACGAGTACCTCCCGAGCGTACGCGCGCTCTGTGACGAGTTCGGTTCGCTCCTCATTCTCGACGAAGTCCAGACTGGAATGGGACGGACCGGAAAAATGTTCTGCTGCGAGCACTACGGCGTCGCGCCCGATTTGATGTGCCTCGCGAAAGCTTTCGGCGGTGGCGTCGTTCCCGCCGGCGCAGTCATCGGCCGGCGCGAAATCTTTGCACGGCTCTTCGATAACCCGTTCCTGCATACGTCGACGTTCGGTGGAAACCCGCTCGCGTGCGCCGCGGCCCTGGCAACGATAAACGTCCTTATCGAAGATCGGTTACCGCAACGTGCCGCAATTCTGGGAGAGCGGATGCTCGCCGGCCTCCGCAAGGCCGTTGCCGGCCACGATAATCTCGTCGTCGACGTGCGCGGCAAGGGACTCTTGATCGCGCTCGAATTTCGCGACCATGAGACCGGCTTCGAGCTCGCGAAGCGCATGCTCGACCGCGGCGTGCTGGTCTCGGGAACGCTCGTGAACGCGCGCGTGATTCGAGTTGAGCCGCCCTTAACGATCACGGAGGAGGAAGCGGATTACGTGTGTCAAGCTCTCGACGAAAGCCTCAACTCGATGGCGACTCTAACGCAGACAGGAGCATAAGAAGATGCAAACGGCATCGCATCCCGCAACGCACTCCGACGAAATTCTTCGCAATCTTCCGCGCATCAACGGCGTGATTCCGATGTATGTCGACGGCAGCTGGAGGCTCGCGGCCGAGGGCGGGACGCGCGAGCTCTACAATCCGGCCAACGGCGTCGTAATCGCGACCGTTTCCGAAGCAACGGCAGCCGACGCCGAAGCGGCAATTGCGGCCGCGCGTCGTGCCTTCGACGATGGTCCGTGGGGCTCGATGAGCGCTGCGGATCGAGCGGCGCTGCTCTTTAAAGTGGCCGAAGCCATCGACGCGCATCGCGACGAGTTCATGCGGATCGATACGTTGAACAACGGCAAGCCGCTGCGCGAAACCGAGTACGATGCGGTCGACGCCGCCAATTGCTTCCGTTACTATGCGGGCCACGCGACCAAGCCCCACGGGCAGACGTTCGACGTTCCAGCGCCGTCGCAAACGTTTACCGTTCGCGAGCCGATCGGCGTCTGCGGACAGATCGTTCCGTGGAACTATCCGCTGCTGATGGCTACCTGGAAGCTCGCACCGGCGCTTGCCGCCGGCAACGTCTGCATCTTAAAACCCTCAGAACTAACGCCGCTCTCGGCGATCCGGCTGGCGGCGATCTTCGACGAGCTCGAATTCCCGGCCGGCGTCGTCAACGTCGTCCCGGGCGCGGGTGCCACCGTCGGACACGCGCTCGCGGCGAGCCCGCTCGTGGATAAGGTTGCCTTTACCGGCGGCACCAAGACCGGGCGCAGCATCATGCACGATGCGACGACGAATCTCAAAAAGATTTCGCTCGAGCTGGGCGGCAAATCGCCCAATGTCGTCTTTGCCGACGCCGACTTCGACACGGCGATCGATTATGCGCTCTTCGGCATCTTTGCCAACGCCGGCCAAGTCTGCTCCGCTGGGTCGCGGCTGATCGTGCAGAAAAGCCTGCACGACCGCTTCCTCGAGCGGCTGGTCGAACGCGCGCAAAAAATACGTGTCGGGGACGGATTCGATCCCGCAACCGAGATGGGGCCGATCGTCTCGCCCGTCCATCGCGAGCGCGTCGAAGCTTACATCAAAGCCGGCCGCGAAGAGGGCGCAAAATTACTCTGCGGTGGAACGCGGCTGGGCGGTGCGCTCGCCGACGGAAACTTCATTGCGCCCACGATCTTCGACGACACCTCACCGAAGATGCGGATCGTCCAAGAGGAGATCTTCGGCCCGGTGCTCGTCGTGCAAACGTTCGACGACGAAGGCGAGGCCGTCAGACTCGCCAACGACACGGTCTACGGACTGGCCGGCGCCGTCTTCACCCAGGACATCGCGAAGGCGCATCGCGTCATCCGCAAGATGCGGGCCGGCATCACGTGGGTCAATACCTATCATCCCACCTACAACGAAGCGCCGTGGGGCGGATACAAGCAGTCGGGTATAGGACGCGAGCTCGGCACCTACGGTTACGACGCCTACACGGAAGTGAAGCAGATCAACGTCAATCTCGAGGTCGAGCCGTCGGGCTGGTTTTCCGGGGGCTGATGAGTCCATGCCTTTCGAAAAAGGCGCCGACGATTTCCATTTCGCCCGCGGGGCGATCGAGGCGTAAGGTTTTTACCAACCCGCGCTGCGAGATTCCGACATGCATGTTGTGGCGAAGCGATAATTCCTCGCCGCCACAACGGAGGACGTCTACAAAAACGATATCGAACGGCGCGTGGCCGTCGTCGATTATATGGGTGAACACAAGTTCATCGAGGTTGCTGCGGCCCCAGTCGGACGTTTTGCGAAACGACTCGATAATGGCGGCCGATCCGTGCACGATGGAGTCGCCCGAATCGTAGACGGCGTCGGGCTCGAGTAGGCGCTCTGCAGTATCGTAATCATCGGCGTCGAGAGCAGACGCGAGGCGGTGGACAATTCGCATGAAAGGTTACTCTCCGTCTTGCGCCACCAGCTTGGCTTTTCCGGGACTGATTCCTAGCCGCGACAAGACTCGGTCTGCAAGAACTCTGCCGCCGGTCTGACATCGCGGGCAATAGTTCGTTTCGTTATCGGCGTACCGGATGCGCTGCACCGCCTCGCCGCATCGCAGGCACGCCTCTCCGAAGCGTCCGTGAACCGCCATGCCGTCGCGAAAGGCCGTCACTTTTTCGGGAAACGCTCGCGTTGCCTGCGCACTCAGCTTGTCGGTCCAATCTTGCAGCACCGCGCGCGTCGCGGCGAAGAGCCGTTCCCAATCGTGGGGCCGGAGCTTTTGCGTGAGCATAATCGGCGAGAGCTGCGCTGCATGGAGGATCTCGTCGGAATAAGCGTTGCCGATTCCGTCAATGAGGTGCGGATCGGTGAGCGCGCGCTTGAGCGTGTGGTTCTCTGCAGCGAGCGCGCGCACGAACTCCTCGATCGTGGACGTGAAGACATCGATGCCACCGGGATCGAGCGCATCGAGCGCTTCCTCACCGGCAACGATTCGCACGGACGCGCGTCGTTTCGTGCCGGCCTCCGTGAGCACCAGCGATCCGTCTACGAAATCAAGGGCAGCCAGAGCATTTCGGCCTGCGAGCTTCGCGTGCGGGGGTCGCCAATGGAGACGGCCCGCGATCATGAGATGGATCACAAGCCAAACGTCGCCTTCCAAGCCGAGCGCGATACGCTTGCCGATGCGTCGAATACCACGAACGATGCGCCCCTCGACGGCGGAGACCGGCGTCGCCGTTCGCAGCAGCGAGACGCTCGCGACCCGAACGCGTTCCAGCTTTTGGCCGATCACGCGCGGCTCCAACGCGGCGATATAAGCCGCAACGTCGGGAAGTTCGGGCATCCTTTTAAATTAGCGGCTCGAAGTCAGCCGTTTCAAGGCGCCAATCACGGTTTCGTCTTCCTCGGGCGCGATGGTGCGTAAATCGAGCAGAACGCGCCGGTGCGCGATGCGCGCGACGATCGGTGGCAGCGCGTCGCGAAGATCTGCAGCGAAGCCGTCGGAATTCTCCGCGGTAATCGCGATGGCGAGTGAGGCTATGCGCTCCTGCGCGAGTGCCCCGCCTCCGACGTACGCGTCGCTATCCACGACGCTTGTGCGCGGCACCGCATCGAGATACCCCTGAGAGCGGGCGCGCAGATCGTCGAGCGTCGCGCCCAGCATACGAAAGACCGGCAGATGCTCGCGCAGCGAATCGTCACGATAGAGCCGCAACGTCGAGCCGAGCGCGGCAAGCGTCATTTTACCGACACGCAACGCGCGTAGCAACGGATTGCTACGCATGCGTGCCACAAGAGACGCGCGCCCAACGATGACGCCGGCTTGCGGACCGCCGAGCACTTTGTCACCCGAGAACGTGACGAGAGCGACGCCGTCGGCAAGTGCTTCCTGGACGGTGCGCTCGTGTTGCACCCCGTACGGTGCGAGATCGACGAGCGCGCCGCTTCCGAGATCCTCGACGACCGGGACGCCGGCCCGGCGGCCGAGCTCGACGAGGTCACGCACCGGTACGTCGTGCGTGAACCCTTCGATCCGGTAATTTGACGGATGCGTGCGAAGCAACAGCGTCGTGCGAGGTGAGAGGGCGCGCTCGAAATCGTCGACGTAGACGCGATTTGTCGTTCCGACCTCGACGAGCCTCGCGCCGCTGCGTTCGAGCACTTCGGGGACCCGAAAGCCGCCGCCGATCTCGACGAGCTGGCTGCGGGCGACGACGACTTCGTGGCCCTTCGCGAAGGTATCGAGTACGAGCATAACGGCCGCGGCACAATTATTGACGACCAGCGAATCCTCTGCGCCGGTGACCTCCTTCAAGAGGCCTCCGACTCGGCCATAGCGCGAGCCGCGTTCCCCGCTTTCGAGATCGTACTCCAAGTTCGAATAGCCGTCAGCCACCGCAGTCGACCGCCTCCAGCGCATCGATCGCTAGAGGCGCGCGTCCCAGATTGGTATGAACGATGATGCCGGTCGCGTTAATAACCTTGCGCAGCGTTTGCTGCGCAGCGGCTTCCAATCGCTGCGTCAGTTCTCCGACGATCGCATCGAATTCGGCCGGCCCGGACGCGCGCGCGCGGCTGAATACGTCTTCGGCCGCGCGCTTGACTTGATTTCTTCCGAGCAAAATATCGTACGGAGCTATGCGTTCGTCCGCCAACACCCGGTGCATCGCCGGGATCGATTTCACGCCACGTGTTTGCCGAGCATCGACGTTACCACGTTCTCAGGAACGTAGCCAACGATGCGATCGACCGGTTGGCCGTCTTTAAAGAGAATGAGGCAGGGAATGCCGGAGACCTGGTACTGGCCGGCAATGCTTGGGTTGTCGTCGGTGTTCAACTTGAAGAACTTGGCCTTTCCGGAATTTGCCGCCGCGACTTTCTCCACGATCGGAGAGAGCATTCGGCACGGCCCACACCAAGGCGCCCAAAAGTCTACGAGTACCGGCGTCGTACTTTTCAGCACCTCGGATTCGAAATTCGCCTGCGTTACGTCTGGTAATGCACTCATGATGACGTGTAACACTCCTAGAGCTCGGTCTGTTGCGGTTCGCCGGTGATCTCCGTGATCTGCTTGGCCTGTTTTCCGAGGTTGGTGATCGCGATGACCTCGTCCCCCTCACCCAATCGCTGCAGACGGACGCCTTTTGCGTCGCGCCCGGTCTTTCGAATGTCGCGCACTTTGAGACGAATTACCTGGTTGCCAGAGGTCATCATAAGGATCTGATCGTCGGGAGCGACCAGAATTTGGTCGACGACTTGTCCGATGTCGTCGCGCTGGCGTGCAAAGGCCTTGACGCCCTTGCCGCCTCGGGAAGTATGGCGGTACTCGTCAATCGGCGTGCGCTTGCCGAAGCCGCGCGACGTCACGAGCAAGACTTCGCGCCGCTCGTCTTCGACAACGTCCATCGCTACAACCGTGTCGCCCTTCTCGACCGTCATCGCCTTAACCCCGCGAGCCACGCGTCCCATTGGACGGACGTCCTTCTCGTTGAAATGGACGGCCATGCCACGCGTCGATGCAAGAATAATGTCGCGTGATCCGTTGGAGAGGTCGACCGCCAGCAGTTCGTCGCCTCCATCGAGATTAATCGCGATGAGCCCGTTGCGGCGAACGTTTGCGAACTCTTCGAGCTTCGTCTTCTTGATAACGCCGCGTTTCGTTACCATGACGAGGTATCTCTCGCTTTCGAACCGGTCGATCGGAAAGACCGCCGTAACCTCTTCGCCGGGCGGCAGGGTGAGCAGATTGACGAGCGCCGTGCCCCGCGCTTGGCGCGTGGTGTCGGGAATCTCGTAACCGCGCAGCCGATAGACGCGCCCCATGTTCGTAAAGAAGAGGACGTGATCGTGCGTCTTGGTGACGAAAAAGTTTCGCACGACGTCCTCGCGCTTGAGGTTCGAAATGCCGGTTACTCCTCGTCCGCCCCGGCTCTGCGTGCGAAACGTATCTACTGAAACGCGCTTGATGTAGCCGCCGACGGTATACGTGACGACGACGTCGATGTTCGGCGTAATTTGCTCGATGGAGATTTCGTCTTCGGCGGGCTCGACGCTCGTGCGCCGGTCGTCACCGAAACGCTTCTTGATGTCGAGCGCTTCGCTCTTGACGATGCCGGCGATACGGCGTGGGCTGCGCAGAATGTCCTGCAGTTCGGCGATCATCTTGATCAGCTCGGCGTACTCTTGCTCGATCTTCTGCCGCTCGAGTCCCACGAGCGTCCGCAGACGCATGTCGACGATTGCCTGTGCTTGCACGTCGCTCAGACTGAACCGCTCCGACAGACGCTCTTTGGCTTGGTCGGCCGTTTGACTTCCGCGCACGATTTCGATGACTTCATCGATGTTGTCGAGCGCAATTCGGTAGCCCTCGAGCAAGTGCGCGCGCTCTTCGGCCTTGCGAAGATCGTAGGCCGTTCGCCGGGTGATGACATCCTTGCGGTGGGTGATGAAATGCTCGAGCAGCTGCTTGAGCGTAAGCACCTGAGGCTCGATTGCAACCGATCCGTTGGCGCGCGGCTCGCCGATCGGCACCAGCGCCAGCATATTGAAACCGAACGTCGCCTGCAGCGGCGTGTGCTTGAAGAGCTGGTTGAGCACGATCTTCGGCGTCGCGCTCTTCTGAAGCTCGATGACGACTCGCATGCCCTTTCGGTTCGACTCGTCGTCCATCCGCGAAATGCCGGCGATTCGTTTCTCGGCGTATGCTTCGGATATCGCCTCGACGATTCGCCCCTTGTATACCTGGTACGGTATCTCGGTGATGACGATTTTATGCTTGCCGCGTTCCTCGACGATCTCGGCCTTACCGCGAATCGTAATGGAACCGCGCCCGGTCTTGTAGGCTTCGCGAATGGCTTCGTGGCCTAGAATCGTGCCGCCGGTGGGAAAATCGGGGCCTTTCACGATCGCGCAAAGATCGTCGTCGCTCGCCTTAGGATCGTCTATCAAGGCGGCGATTGCGTCGGCGATCTCGTTGAGGTTGTGCGGCGGAATGTTCGTCGCCATTCCGACCGCGATACCGCTCGATCCGTTGACCAGAAGCTGCGGAAGCCTTCCGGGGAGGATGCTCGGCTCGACGCCTTGATTATCGAAGGTCGATACGAACGGAACGGTCTCTTTATCGATGTCGGCCAAGACGTCGGTCGCCGTGCGAGCCAGCCGCGCCTCCGTATACCGGTAGGCGGCGGGGGGGTCCGGATCGATCGATCCGAAGTTGCCGTGCCCGTCGACCAAAGGATAGCGCAGCGTAAAATCCTGCGCCATGCGCACGAGCGCATCGTAGACCGAACTGTCCCCGTGAGGATGGTAGCTCTTGAGCACTTCACCGATGATGCCGGCGCATTTGCGATGCTGCCGCCCGGGGTCGAGTCCCATCTCGCGCATCGCGTAGAGAATCCGGCGCTGGACCGGTTTGAGGCCGTCGCGCACGTCGGGCAACGCCCTCGATGCGATAACCGACATTGCATACGAGAGATAGCTCTCCCGCATTTCATCCTCGACGTTGACCTGCACTAGGATATCGTTGTTCAATAGTCACCTGCGCTCATGAAGGACTCGCCTTCGACTTGGTTACGGACCGCCCCGCTACGCTTTACTCTTCACACCGAAGAGGCTCTCGGCGCGTTTGCCGCGGCTTTTGCGCGTCTTCTCCGTCCCGGCGACGTTGTGGCACTCGGCGGCCCAATCGGTTCGGGCAAAACCGCCTTTGCGCGCGCCGTCGTCCGCACGCTGCACGACGCCGATCAAAGCTGCAGCCCGAGTTTTACGTTTCGGCATCGCTACGACGGCGATCCGCCGATCGAACACATCGACTTGTACCGCATCGAGAACCCACGCGAATTGAACGAGCTCGGCCTCGAGGAAGCGCTCGACGGCAATTCGATCGTCCTGATCGAGTGGTGGCGCAACGCGCCGGACGCTATTCCGTCGCGGCGGTACGAAATCGAAATCGAAGGTGCCGGCGACGAACCACGTACATTGTTAGTTCGCCCACCGCAATGAACGTTCTTGCCCTAGACGGAGCGCTCGGGGCGTTTTCGGCCGCGGTCGCCGCCCGGGGCCGGATCGTCGCATCGTGTCGCGAGGGCGGGGCCGTCGCGCTCGAGCGTGGGCTTGCAATAGTCCAGGACGTGCTCGACGGCGCCCATCTGACGCCGCGGCAGATCGACCGCTTGGCAGTCGGTGTTGGTCCGGGCAGCTTTACCGGCTTGCGTATCGCGATCGCGTACGCGAAATCACTGGCCGCGGTCTGGGAACGTCCGCTCGTTCCGCTTTCCTCATTCGACCTACTCGAGTTCGACTGCGGATTCACACGGTTTCTGAGCGTGGTGGTGGGGCGCACCGGCATTATCTCGGCACGCTTTCGCTCGCCCGACGAGGTACGGCGCGCCTCTGGCCCAATCGCCGACGTTTTGGATGAAGTCCTACCCCCAGACGTAACCCGTCCCGGGGCGCAACCGCTTGCGGTCGTTGGAGCTCCGAAGGACGTTCTCCACGCACTTGCCGAACGCGCAATCATCGTGCGCTCCTTCGATCCCCTCGTAACGCCAGCCGCCGCGGCGGCCGCCCTCGCGGCGCCGCTTTGCACGCCGCCGGCAAGCTTACACCAAGTGCGCGCCGATTACGGCGAACTTCCCGCCGCCAAGTTGCCGAGGTCGTAGCGTAGCGCCGTTTATGAAAATGGAGCTCGACAGGCCGGCGCGGCGTCCCAGCCGGTTTTCGATTCGGCCGATGGCGGCCTCGGATATTGCCGCGGTGACGCGCATCGAGCGGGCCTCCTTCTCCACCGTCTGGCCGTCCGATGCCTTCTACAACGAATTGAGCACAAACAAGCTCGCGCACTATTTCGTCGGTCTTTTCGACGATCGCATCATCGCCTATGGCGGCGTCTGGGTGATCGTGGAAGATTCGCACGTCACGACGCTCGCGGTCGATCCGCAATATCGCGGACGTCGTTACGGCGAAGTGCTGCTGCTCAGACTCATCGACGAAGCGATCGAACGCGGCGCGGGTTGGATGACGCTCGAAGTGCGCGAAAGCAACGCGGTTGCGCAGCAGCTCTATCGCAAATATGGATTTACGACGGTAACGATGCGCGCCGGTTACTACAGCGACGACAACGAAAGCGCGCTGATCATGTGGGCCGGCAGCCTGCGCAGCGAGCTCTACCGTAACCGGCTGCGGGTTTTGCGCGCGCGCGTCGAGCAGTGACCTTCACGCGGCTGGCGCGCGGGGTTCGCGAACATCTCGGTCAGCAGCATCGCTATCAGCACAGCGTGCGCGTCGCTCGCTGCGCCGAGTTGCTAGCGCAACGTCATGGCCTCGACTCGCGTAAGGCGCGTCTCGCCGGAATGTTACACGACCTCGCGCGTCTTTACCCTCCGGCACGCCTCATCGCGGAATGCGAAGCCCGTGGTTTACGCATCGAGCCGATCGAGCGCGAGCATCCGGTGCTGTTGCACGCGCGCCTCGGCGCCGCGATTGCACGCGAGTCATTCGGCGTGGAGGACGCCGCGGTGCTCTCCGCGATCGAAAAGCATACGACCGGCGCCTCCGAGATGTCGCCGCTCGACTGCGCCGTCTACCTCGCCGATTCCCTCGAACCGGGCCGCACCTTCCCCGAACGCGGCGAGCTTTGGGAGCTCGCGATGCGCGATCTCACCGCTGCGATGCGCGAAACTTTGCGCGTAACCGCTCGCCGCCGCGCGCGCACGGAGGCTCCCGCATCGGCGAGCTGATCGAAGTCGTTCGCGATAGCGCGCTCGACAAAAAGGGTGAAGCATTCATTGCGCTCGACGTGAGCGGTCGAACCGTTCTTGCCGATACGTTTGCGATCGTCACGGGCCGGTCGAAGATCCAGACTCGGGCAATTGCCGACGCCGTCATCGAAGCAGCCCGGCGCGACGGCCACGGCGTCTCGCGTGTCGAAGGCTACGCCGACGGGTCCTGGATTCTCATCGATCTTGGAAACGTGATCGTGCACGTCTTTACCGCAGAGCAGCGCGCTTTCTACAATTTAGAACGTTTGTGGTCGAGCGGCGCGGAGCGGCGAGCGCAAGGTTCGTGAAAAGAAACCGTCCGACGCATCACACCAGAGCGGCGCGCGCCCGGCGCGAATTTTGGAAGCGCTTTGGCGTTTGGATCTTCATCGTCTTCTTCGCGTTAAGCGTCGCGGGAGGATTAATTGTCGTGTCGACGGAGCTGCACTCGAGATGAATCGCTCCGAAGCTTTGGTAGAAGATGCAGCGGCAATGCACGCCCGTTACGTGCTTACGCCATGGGTCGCGCAAAGCGGCCGTAACCCGCCGGTGATCGTACGCGGAGAAGGCTCGTATATCTACGACGATCGAGGCGGTCGCTTTCTCGATCTCTCCGCCGGGCTCGTTGCCGTCAACCTGGGGCATGCCCATCCGTCCGTCGCGACGGCGATCGCCGAACAGGCACGTCGGCTCGCCTACGTGGCTCCGAGTTTCGCGAACGACCAGCGTGCCGAGCTCGCCCGCGAAATCATCGACATCGCCCCTTGGCCTGAGGGCGGCCGCGTCTTCTTCACGACCGGCGGAGGCGAAGCGAACGAAGACGCGATCAAATTTGCACGAACGCTGCGGGGACGACACAAAGTGCTCACCGCCTACCGTTCGTTTCACGGTTCGGCACCGGGCGCCGGAACGCTGACCGGCGAAAACCGCCGTTGGCCAAACGAGCCCGGTATTCCGGGCATCGTACGTTTCTTCGCTCCCTTTCCGTACCGAAGTCCATTTCATACTCGCGACCCGCGCGAAGAAGCCGATCGAGCGATCGAGCATCTCGAAGAGGTCGTCAATTACGAGGGCGGCGAGAACGTTGCCGCGCTCCTCATCGAACCGATCGTCGGCACCAACGGCGTGATCGTTTATCCCGAAGGTTATCTCGCTCGGGTGCGCGAGCTCTGCAACCGCCACGGGATATTGCTGATTTTCGATGAGGTGATGACCGGCTTTGGGCGGACCGGCAAAGCATTTGCCGCTCAGCGATTTGATGTGACGCCGGATCTGTTCTCCTTTGCCAAGGGCGTGACGTCGGCGTACGTGCCGCTTGGGGGCGTTGCCGTGCGCGAATCGCTCGCGTCAGCCTTCGACACCCGCCCTCTGCCAAGCGGTCATACGTTCAGCGGGCACCCCCTCGCAATGGCGGCGGGCGTCGCGACCCTGCGATCGTACCGAGAAGAACGGCTCTTCGAGCGAGCGCGAGAGATCGAAGGCTGGCTGCGTACGCGCTTCGATGCGCTCAAACAGCGTCATCGGGTCGTCGGCGAAGCGCGCGGCGTGGGCGCATTCTTTGGGCTGGAACTCGTCGCCGATCGAGAGAAGCGCACGCCCTTGGTGCCGTGGCAAGGGGCGCGCTCGCTTCACGGTTTCTTCAACGATCTGCTTTCTCGAGGGCTCTATCTCTTGGGCAGGTACAACGTTGCGATCGTCGCTCCGCCGCTGGTCGTTTCGACCGATGAGCTCGACGAGGGATTCGAAATTCTCGACGGTGCCCTCGAACGTTTGGATGCCGAAACGTGATGCGGATACAAGTGCATGACAAAGCGACTCGCGAACTCATCGGCGAGGTGCCCGTCGCGCAGCGCGAGCAAGCCGGCAGCGCCGTAGCGAGCGCACGAAAAGCATTTGACTCTTGGCGCGAGGTTCCGGTCGTCGAACGCGCGCGTCTGTTCTTCCGCTATGCAGATGCGCTCGAACGACGGCGCGAAGAGCTGGCGCTTTCGGTCTCGCGCGAAAACGGTAAGACGCTCGCCGACGCGCGCGCCGAAGTACGGCGCGGCATCGAAGCCGTCGAGTTTGCGTGCGGAATGCCTTCGCTGATGATGGGTGACGCACTGCCGAACGTGGCGCGAGGGATCGATTCCGTTTCGATGCGGCATCCGCTCGGAGTCTGCGTCGGTATCACGCCGTTCAACTTTCCCGCAATGATTCCGTTGTGGATGTTTCCCATCGCCATTGCGGCCGGCAATACGTTCGTGCTCAAGCCTTCGCCACAAACGCCGCTCACCTCCGAGCTTCTCTTGGCGATTGCCGACGATTGCCGGTTTCCTCAAGGCGTGTTCGGTCTCGTGCATGGCGGCGTGGAAACGGCCGAGGCACTGATCGATCAACCCGGCGTCGCGGCCGTCTCTTTTGTCGGTTCCTCGAATGCCGCCCGGCGAGTCCAAGAACGAGCCGTTGCAGCGCACAAGCGCGTTCAGGCACTCGGCGGTGCGAAGAACTATCTCATCGTCATGCCTGACGCCGTTGACTCCGTTACCTGCGACGCCGTCATCGCCGCGTCGTTTGGTGGTGCAGGTCAGCGGTGTCTGGCCGGTTCGGTGGTCGTGGCGGTCGGAAAAGCCGGCGATGCGCTCGCACCGATGCTCGTCGATGCCGCAACCAAACTCCGTCTTGGCAAAGGTGCCGACGACGACGTCGAGATGGGGCCGGTCGTCAGCGATGAAGCGCTCGCGCGTATCCAGGGCTACGTCGAGCGCGCGCGCAACGCCGGCGTACGGGTTCTCCTCGAGCCGCGCACCATTCCAAGTGCTTCGACTCCGTTCGGCACAGGCGTCGGTGCGTTCGCCACGCCCGTGATCTTCGACGAAGTCGACTCAGCCAGCGAACTGGCGCGCGACGAAATTTTCGGACCGGTGCTGGCCATCGTTCGTGCCTCCTCGCTCGACGAGGCGATCGCAATCGCTAACGGCTCGCGCTACGGCAACGCGTCTTCGATCTTTACGCGAGACGGCGCAAGTGCCCGCGCCTTCGCCTCTCGCATCGAGGTCGGCATGGTTGGGATCAACGTCGGCATCGCGGCACCGATGGCGTTTTTTCCGTTCGGCGGGGTCAAGGATTCGATGTTTGGCGATCTTCGCTGCCACGGCAAAGATGCGATTGCATTCTACACGCAACAGCGCGTCGTCATCAGTCGCTGGCCTTCGTGAGGCGAAACCACACCCAACCGCCGGCAACGAACGCCACGAAGCCATAACCAAACCAGCGTTGCGGCGGCGCCGGAACGGGATAGAAAAGTGTGACGGCCGTGAGCAGCAGCAGCAGCGACGCGACGATCGAGATCGTCAGATCGAGGTTTCGCAGCATGCCCAAGCGCTTGCAATAGACGGCCGCGCCGATTGCTACCAGCAAATATGCCAGAATGAATCCAAAGGAGCTGAGCGTTCCGCAATTGTCAAAAACGTCGATCGGCGCCACCCCGAATGCCAATGCCGATAGAGCTACTGCGAGGGTCGTGGCGGTGACGACCGTAACCGCAACGTTTGGCGTGTCGTGCTTGGGCTCGATCCGGCTAAAAATCGGAGGAAAGAGCCGGGCCCCCGCCATCGCATACGCGATGCGGCCGGCCGTGGTGATGCAGGCGAGACAGACTGAGAAGGCGCTGCAAAGGGCGCCGATCGTTATCGGGATCGCAAGATAGCCGATTCCGTAAACGTCGACCAGCGTCTGGAGCGGAAACTGCTCCTTGTCCAGCGGCTTGCCGGCGTGGCTGAGGCCGACGATTTCCGCGTAGGTGACGACGACGAAGAACGCGCTTGCGAAGAGAACGCTGCCGATAACGGCGCGCGGTATCGTCACGAGCGGTCGCTTGGCTTCGGCGCCGAATGCCGTTGCGCTCTCGAAGCCGACGTAGCTAAATACGGCAAACGCAATCGCGAGACCGATGCCGCCGGGGAAGCCTCCCACAACCCGCAACTGCTTCATGTCGAGTGAAGGCCCGTGCGCGTGCAAGACGATTCCAACGAGAAGACAGATGATGCTTACGGAGACCACCTCCAGCACCAGCATCAGGATCGCGGAAACCTGCACGCCGCGATAAGCGGCCTGCCACGCAATCGCGGCCAAGACAACGACGACGAGCAATGGCGGAGCGTGCATTCCCATGCTGGAGAAGAGCCGGCCTACGAAAAGAGCCATCGCTCCCAGCACCGCGGCCGCGACGAAGCCGTACGCCCAAAGCAGGGTCCAGCCTCCGATTGCGCCTGCCGCCGGTCCGAGGTGGTCCGCGACGTATTGATACATCGATCCCGCCGCAGTCGAGCGCCGCGCAAATTGATTGACGCAGAGCGCCACGAAGACCAGCATCGTCCCGCCGAAAACATAAGCCAGCCACGTACCGTTCCCGGCAAGCGCATACATGTAGGGCGCGATAAGAATCGGCGTCATGCTCGGTCCGATCAGCGCTATCGAAGTCGCGAGCACCTCGATGAAGCTCAGCGATCCCGTTTTGAGCGAAATAGCCTCTTCCGCCGGTTCGTTCATGCGAAGACGAGTCTCAGCCGGCCGGCCGGTGAGTTCCCGCAAAGGCTAGAAACTTCGCGCCGCCGGGCGCGGTAGCAGCCCCCATGCACGCCATTTCGATTCGCTTCGGAATGCTCGCGGCCGGGATCGGTATGTTGGTCGCAGTTGCGATCGGCCGGCCGGTCGCCGCCCGCGACTTCGTCCAAGACCAGGCCGGCATGTTTTCGCAGGCTGCGGTCGCGCAGCTCAACGCGCGCATCTCGAACTTCAACGCGCAGACCGGCAAAGAGATCGTCGTCGTAACGACCCCATCGCTGGGCGGAGCGAGCCTGCAAGATGCGGCGCGCACCGCGTTTGCGCAGCACAACGTCAACGGCGTCTTGATCTTCGTCGCGCGGGACGATCGGCGCGACATTATCGTGCCGGACCGTGCGGGCGCGCAGGCCGGTTGGTTTACGCCGGACGTGCTGCGCTCGATTCGCGCCTCGATGGAGAACCAGTTCCGCAGCGAAAACTACGATGCCGGGATCACGGGCGCGGTCGATGCGATTCTCAACGTCTATCGCGCGCATCTTTCAAGTCTTGCGCCCACGCCAAGCGGCGCCGCTCTACCCGCGCAGCGCAGCACGCAACCCGGAGGATTTCACATTTCCATGTTCTGGTGGATCATCATCGCGATCGTTGGTTTCTTGATCTTACGTGCGATTCTGCGCGTCTTCTCTGCGCCGCGCTACTTTGGCGGCGCACCCGGCGCGCCACCGGGCGGCGCGCCGCCCGGCACCCCGGGATATGGGCCCGGCTACGGATACGGCGGATTCGGCGGCGGAGGGAGTTTCTGGAGCGGACTGCTCGGCGGACTGGGCGGCGCGTGGCTCGGCAACGAGCTCTTTCGCGGCGGCGGAGGCATCGGACCAGCGCAGGCCGGCCAACTTCCATCCGATACCGGCGGGGCGTTGGGCGGCGCCGATTCGGGTGGATGGCAGAGCGATGCCGGACAGTCCGATCTCGGCGGTGCGAGTAGCGGCGATTGGAGTGGGGGCGGCTTTGGAGGGGACGCCGGCGGAGATTTCGGCGCGGGAGGCGGGGACAGCGGCGGCGGATGGTAGAGGTCTATGCGACGACTCTTTGCTCTTCTCTTCGCCTGCATTGTCAACGCGCCGGCTGGAGCCGCCGCTGCACCAACTAACGGACCTATCGCGCATTCGTACTTCACCGCGCTCCACTGGAGGTTAATCGGCCCGTTCCGGGGCGGTCGCGCGCTTGCGGTCACCGGCGTGCCCGGCGAACCAAATCACTTTTACTTCGGTGGCGTCGACGGCGGCGTCTGGGAAAGCCCCGATGCGGGACGCACGTGGAATCCCATCTTCGACGACCAGGACATCGGCTCGATCGGTTCGATTGCGGTTGCGCCCAGCGCACCACGTACGATTTACGTCGGCACCGGCGAAGCCGACATGCGTTCGGACATCGCCTACGGCGACGGAATGTACAAGTCGACCGATGGCGGTAAGACCTGGACGCATCTCGGTCTAGCCGATACAAAACAGATCGGCGCCATCGTCGTCGATCCGCGCAATGCCGACATCGTTTATGTCGCGGCACTCGGCCATCCGTACGGGCCAAACGTCGAGCGAGGGGTCTTCAAGACGACCGACGGCGGAAAGACGTGGTCGAAGATACTCTATAAGAATCCGGATACCGGCGCGACCGCGCTCGCGATGGCACCAGACGATCCTAACGTGCTGTATGCGGCGCTTTGGCAGACGCGCCGTCCGCCGTGGAACGTCTATCCGCCATCCAGCGGTCCGGGCAGCGGCTTATACAAAACGACCGATGGGGGCGCGACCTGGACGCAGCTCACGCAGGGTCTGCCCAGCCACGTTGGACGGATCGGCCTCTCGATCTCGGCTGCGGCGCCCCGCCGTATCTATGCCAATGTCGACAGCAGCGTAGGACTCGGCGGTGTTTACCGTTCCGACGATGCAGGCACCACGTGGACCCATGCCGATGGCGAACAGCGCCTTTGGCAGCGCGGCTGGTACTTCAGCGGGATCACCGCCGATCCGCGCAACGCCAACGTCGTCTACGTGATGAACACATCAACGTATCGCTCCACCAACGGCGGCGAAAGCTTCGAGGCGATTTTGGGCGACCCCACCGGAGAAGATCATCACGCTCTATGGATCGACCCCAACGACTCCAATCGCATGATTCTCGGCACCGATCAAGGCGTCGTCATCACGGTCAACGGCGCGAAGACGTGGAGCTCATGGTATAACCAGCCGACGGCGCAATTCTATCACGTCATCACCGACAACGCATTTCCCTACGCGGCGTACGGAGCGCAACAAGATTCGGGCGCCGACATGCAGACGAGTCAGGGCCGCTACGGAACGATTTCAAACCAGGATTTCCGGCCACTCGACGCCGGCGGTGAAAACGGCAACCTTGCGCCGGATCCCAAACATTCGACCCTCGTGTATGGCGACTCGAGTGGAGAAGGCGGCCCGACCGTTACTCGCGAGATTCCGGCAACGGGATGGGAACAAAACGTCGATCCGATCATTACGCGCCCGGGAACGGTCTGGCGCAACACGTGGACGCTCCCGCTTGCGTTTTCTCCGGTCGACCGCACGTCGCTCTACTTTGGGCACCAGAATATTTTCCGTTCCCGCGACGGCGGCGAGACGTGGCAAATGGTCAGCCCTGATCTATCGCGGCCCAATGAAGGCACGCCGTCCAATCTCGACCCTCCGACCCTTGCCGATACGAATAACGTTGTGCGGCACGGCGTGGTCTATGCGATTGCTCCCTCACCGCTGCGCGCCGATCTCGTCTGGGCCGGCATGGACGACGGCTACATTTGGGTTACACGAGACGGCGCGAGGAGCTGGCAAAATGTCACGCCGCCGGCTCTGACGTCCTGGAGCAAGGTTGGAATCATCGAAGCCTCGCACTTCGATGCGGGGACGGCATATGCGGCGATCGATCGGCATCGGCTCGACGATTACCGGCCGTACATGTATCGCACGCGCGACTTTGGCGCAACCTGGAGCGCGATCGCCAATGGGATTCCCGACGGGTCGTTCGTCAACGCCGTTCGCGAGGATCCGGTCCGGCGGGGGCTGCTCTACGCAGGCACCGAGCGCGGTGTCTACGTTTCGTTCGACGACGGCGCTTTCTGGCAGCCGCTGCAACTCAATCTTCCCGTTACTTCGATCCGCGACATCGCCGTCCACGGCGACGACGTTGTGATCGCGACGCACGGACGCGCGTTCTGGGTGATGGACGACATCGCGCCGCTCCGGCAACTGAGCAATGCTGCGTCCAAGGGCGGCACGTACCTGTTCGCGGCCGCGACGGCGTATCGCGTGCGTCCCACGAGTCAAGAGGGGACCCCGCTTCCGCTCGACGAGCCGCAGATCGACAACGCAAAGGTCGGTCTCTACGTCGATTATTTTCTGCCCGACGTACCGCACACGCCGGTCGTCATCGAGATACTCGCAAGCGACGGCAGTCTGGTGCGCCGCTGGTCGAGCGCGCGCCCACCCAAACCAGTCGATCCCAAATCGGTCGACTACACGGTGCACTGGATTGTATCGGATCCGGTCCCCATTGCGCAGGCCGGAGCGCACCGTTTTGTATGGGACTTTCACCAAGGCTCGCCCGACGGACCGCTCGCTCCGCCAGGGGAGTACACGGTGCGCCTGACCGTCAACGGAAGCGCGTACACTCGCGCCGCGAAAGTATCGCGGGACCCCCGCATTGCGGCCAGCGATGCTGACTTGCGAGCGCAGTACGAGTTGGCTCGGCGCGTCCAAGCGTTGCGAACCGACGTTGCAGCTGCGCGCACGAAAGCCGAGCAGCGGGCTAAACAACTCTCGGGTGAGCCGGCGCGCGCGTTTCGGCTAGAAGTTGTCGGCGAGGAGCTTCCCGCGAATCCCGATGATTCCATGGGAGCGTACTCGCACGACTTCTCCAGCTTTCTTTACCTGGGAACCGCGCTCGATTACCTCGAGAGCGCCGTCGAAAGCGCGGACGCCGCACCAACTCCCGACATGCGCACCGCCTACCTGAAGCTCTCGGCTATCTATCGCCAAACCCTGGCGCGCTCGAAGCAATGACCACATGAAGCGCTAGCAGATTTACCTGCCGGTTTGTAGCGTTCGGGCGTACCAGCCTTCGAGGTCGCCGTGGAACTTCGCCAGCGCCTCGGGATGGAGATAGACCATGTGCCCCGATTCGTAGAAGCCGTACGTGATGTTTTTCTGCAGCGCGGCGGGAAGCATCAAATGATTGAGGGTGTAGACCGTCGCCCAGAAGGGCGTGGCAAAATCATAGTAGCCATTACCTGAAAAGATTTGAAGGTTCGGATCGAAGGCCATCGCTGCCGCCAGGTCCTGCGCGGTGTTCGTCGGCAACGCGCCGTTATGCTTCCAATCCCATTGAGAAAAGACGTTGATGACGGGCCGATAGATGAGCGTCGTCTGGTATCCCAGAACTTGACGCATGAAGTAGTTCCCCGTTGCGACGAAGGCCGCGTCGATTGCCGAGTCGACCGGGTCGAAAGGCGGCCGGTCGTTGATGCGATCGAGATTGAAAGACGTGTACCGCGAATCGTAACGCCCGAGCATCACCCCGCTATCGCGAAATAGCTCGGTTGCGTATCGCCAATACGGAATCCGCAGGTTCGAGAGACGAATGTAGTGCTCCGAGAGGCCGGTGTATTGGTGCAGCTTCGTGACAACGTCGTTGTACTCGCCGGGTGAGAGCTTCGAGCCCGCAGCGAGCGCGTTGAGATACTCACCCATCGCGAAGGCTTCGACTTCCGGCAGCAACGCGGCCAAGGTCGTGGGTGACCCGGGAAGCGCATGACGATACCACGCCGAGGCTGCTTCTGTGGGAAGGTAGAGCGGAAAGGCCCAATCGCCGCCGCCGATTGCGGTCGGAGTGAAATTGATATCCCAGTCGAGCGAGAAGTCGAGGACCGACGATAGCAGCACGACGCCGTTGAGGCCGATGCCCTGCTTCTGCAGATAGTTGACCAGCATGGCCGATCGCGGCGTTCCGTACGATTCGCCGAAGAGAAACTTTGGAGAGTTCCAGCGGCCGAATGTCGTGAGGTAGCGCGAGATGAATTGGCCGAAGGCGCGTACGTCCGCATCGGCGCCGAAAAAGTCGCTCGGCTTACCGGCGCCCACGATCCGGCTAAAGCCGGTATCGGGGGCGTCAATGAAAACGAGATCGGTCCGATCGAGGAGCGAGTATTGATTCTCGACTAAATTGAACGGCGCATTGCGGGTCGGCATCGCGTCGCCGACCTGAACGCGCATCGGGCCGAAGGAACCCATGCGCAGCCAAATCGTCGAGCTGCCGGGGCCGCCGTTGTAGAGGAAGGTCACAGGCCGGGTGCGCGGATCCGCGCCGTCGACGGTAAACGCCGTATAGAAAATGCGAGCGGTCGTCTCGCCTTTCTCGTTCTCGAGGGAAATCGTGCCCGCACGCGCCGTGTACGGATACGTTCGACCGCCGAGCGCGATCGAATGCTGAGTGACCGCATCGGGTGCGTTTGGCCCCGGCGTCTCCTTCGCCTGGGACGCCGGAGCGGCGCCGATCAGAACGGCCGCCGCGATCGCGCACACGAGATTACGCATGGGCAAGCGCACCAGCATACCAGCGTTCGAGGTCGTCGTGAAAGCGCGCCAGCGAATCGGGCTGAAGATAGACCATGTGACCGGATTGGTAAAAGCCGTACGTGATGTTCCGCTGGAGTGCCGGCGCTAGATAAAGATGATTGAGAGCGTAAACGGTCGCAAAGAACGGTGTAGCGAAATCGAAGTAGCCGTTCGCCGAGAAGACCTTGAGGTAGGGATTGTACGTCATTGCCTGTGCCAGATCGGCCGCGACGTCGAGCGTCTGAACGTTCGGCCCATGCTTGAAATCCCAGCTTTCATCGTCAGCATAGATGAGGTCATAGATATTCGGGCGGTAAAGCAGCGGTGTGTCGTACTTGAGCACCTGCCGGAGGTAATAGTTGCTCGACGTCGTGAACGCCGAGTCGATCGCGGCATCGGTTGCATCCCAATCGGGTGAGACTTCGGGCTTGTCGAGCACGTAGGTTTCGAAGCGCGAATCGATTCGGCCGACGGTAACGCCCCGTTCGCGAAGCAGCTCGTTTTCGAAGTGGTCGTAGGGAATGCGCAGGTTCGAGTTTCGGATGTACTGCTCCGACAAGCCCGTGTATTCGTGGAGCTTCGCCACAACTGCGTTGTAGCGGTCCGGGGCAAGCGTTGCGCCCTGCCCCAGGGCATCGAGATATTCGGTCAGCGCGAAATTTTCGACTTGCGCGAGCAAGCCGGATAGCGCCGGAGTCCCGGACAGCGCGTGATGGTACCACGCCGTCGCCGTCTCGGTCGGCAAATAGAGAATGTAGCCCCAATCCCCTCCGCCGATCGGCGCACCGTCGTTGTAGTCGATGTTCGAGTTCAAGAACGACGAGAGCAGCACGACGCCGTTGAGGCCGATTCCCTTATCCTGCAAGTACTTCGCCAGTGCGCACGAGCGCGTCGTGCCGTACGACTCGCCGAAGAGAAAGCGCGGCGAGTTCCAGCGGTTGAAGCTGGTAAGATACCGCTGAATGAACTGGGCAAACGCCGCAACATCCTGGTCGACGCCCCAAAGATCCTTGCGCGTTCCAGCGCCGATGATTCGTCCGAATCCGCTGCCGGGCATGTCGATGAAGACGAGATCGGTGCGATCGATCAGCGAGTACCGGTTTGCGACGAGCCCATACGGCGGCGGCCCGGCGATCCTGCCGTTTGGAGTAACGACGCGGACCGGACCGAACGACCCCATGCGCAACCACATCGTCGAGCTCCCCGGGCCGCCGTTGTAAAGGAACGTGATCGCGCGTTTCGTCGGATCGGCGCCGTCGAGCGTATAGGCCGTGTAAAAGACGCGCGCGATTGGCTCGTTGCGATCGTTGCGAAGGGTAAGCGTTCCGGCGCGCGCCGTGTATGCCAGCCTCCTCTCGCCGAGCAAGAGCGTGTGGTGCGTGACGGCATCGGGGGTTTGAGCCGGGAGTGCCGGAGCCTTAGCGACGCCACGAGCGGTCAATCCCAGCGCGAGAACCGCCACGACCAAAGCGAATCGTGCTTTCATCCGTAGAGCTCAGTCTTGAACCGCGCGAGTGCCTCGGCAATCGAGTCGAGATACGGCAACATCGAGCCCTTGATGCGCTTCAGACGCTCTTCTCCCTGCTCGGTGACGGCATAGATTCGACGCGAGCGCTCGGTCGCGTCGACGCGATCAATCATGCGCGCAGGAGCGACGGGCTCATCGGCGTCTCGCTCCGAAAGGCCTCTTCGATCTGGCTTGCATAGCGCTCTTCAACGATGCGCCGCTTGATCTTCATCGAGGGTGAGAGCTCGCCGCCTTCCACGCTGAACTCGTGCGGAATCACGACAATGCGGCGTATCTGTTCGTAACTCGCCAATCCGTGCGTCTGCTTATGGACTTCACGGGTAAGGAAAGCACGCACGTCCTCGCGGCGCGCGAGGACCTCGGGCGGCGTGTCGCGCAGGCCCGGAAACTCAAGGCGCACGAGGGGCCAATTCGGGCAGATCAGCGCGATCGGATGCGGACGGCCGCTGCCGACGACCATCGCCTGCGTCACGAAAACCGACCGTTTGATGTTCGCTTCGATGCGCGAGGGAGCGACGAACTTGCCGGTGCCCGTCTTGAAGATCTCCCCCTTGCGGTCGGTAATGCGCAAGAATCCAGCGGCATCGATCTCGCCCAGATCGCCGGTGTGCAGCCAACCGTCGACGATCGCGGTTGCGGTGGCTTGCGCGTCGCGATAGTAGCCCTGCATGACGTTGCGGCCGCGGACCAGCACCTCGCCGTCGCCGGAGATGTGAACGTCCACCCCACGAATCGGCTTACCGACCGCGCCGTACTCATTTTCCGAGAGCCTGCTGACCGACGTCACCGGCGAGGTCTCCGTGAGCCCATATCCCTGCATGATCGGCACGCCCATCCCGAGCAACGTCATTGCCGTATCGATGTGCAGCCGAGCGCTTCCGCTAGTCAGGAACTGCGCTCGATCGAGCCCGAGCGCGCGCCGTATCTTCTTGAGCACGAGCGTTTGCGCCATTCCGTGCGCCATGGCGAGCCACGGCGACGCCGCGGGGCCCAAAGGTTTTAGCAGACGCGTAGCGTGCAGCGACGGCGAGCGCCCAGGGGACAAGCTTTGCCTGTAAGCCGCCGGCGCTGCGCGCTTGGCCCATGACGCCTGCCAGAACGCGATCGAAGATGCGCGGCACCGCCGTCATGGTCGTGGGTCGAACGTCGCGGAGATCGTGCAGAAGCTCAACTGGATCGTGGCAGATGAAATAGCGCACTTTTGCGACGAGGTAGATATAGATGATGGTGTGTTCGTAGATGTGCGAGTAAGGCAGGACGGAGAGCGCGTCGCGTCCGGCTTCGATGCCCTCGAACCCGCACGCGAGTGAGACTTGGGCGTCGAATCCAAGGTTGTCGTGCGAAAGCATGACGCCTTTTGGTAACCCGGTCGTTCCCGACGTGTAGATGAGCACCGCGAGATCGTCGGGAAGCAGCGTCGCCTCGTATGCGGCGGGAAGCTCCGGGCGCGCCAAGCGAACCTCGGCGCCGCGCGCTTCGAAATGGGCGAGACCGTCCGCGCCCGGCGAGTCGAATCGGACGACGGCCGGAGGCAGCGCCCCGGACTCCTTCACGTGCTCGAACGTCGCGTTGCGAATCGACGAAGAGCAGCCGCGCACCGGAATGCTCGAGGATGTACGCCGTATGATCGAGCGCCTGCGTCGCATAGATCGGAACGACGACGCAACCGGCAAAAACCGTCGCAAAATCGCAGACGATCCAGTCGACGCAGTTGTGCGAAATCAGCGCCACGCGATCGCCCGCGCCGAGGCCGGCATCGCGGATCGCGCACGCGATGTTCTCGACGCGCTCGAGTAGTCGGGCGCTCGAAACCGGCGTCCACACACCATTCGACGCGCTCGACGAGCACCTCGTCGCGCGGTTCGGCAAGCGCCCGCCGAATTAAGCTCGGGAGCGTTTCTTTTGCAGGAAGCGCAGAGGAGACCACAGGCAAGAAAAGCGGAATGCGCGGTCCCCATTGGGGGCCCCTTTCAGAGCCGGAGATACGGTCGCGCGCGCTCGAGGCGAGTTTGCGTCATTCCGGCGATGTCGAGCAGCTCGTCGAGCGATGCAAAGCTTCCCGCGCGTTGGCGAAGCTCGACAATACGGGGCGCGAGCGCTCGCCCGATCCCCGGCACGGCGGAAAGCTCGGCAGCATCCGATTGGTTGATATCAACGGTACCGCTCGGCGGCGCGGTCGCAGCGTGACGGCGGCCGTGTCTGCCATGCCTTCCAACCGAGCTCCGGTGCAGCGCCTCGCCTTGCAGCGGAACGTAAATTTCGTCGCCGTCGTTGGCGCGTGCCGCGAGATTGACCGCGCCGGCATCCGCGGACGTCGTCAGTCCGCCAGCCAACGCGACAGCCTGCGCGTTGCGGTCACCGAACCGCAGATGATAGAGGCCCGGCTTTTTCACTGCGCCCGGCCACGTAGACGACCAGCTCGGCTTGGCCGCTGGGACGCACGCCGTCACCATGGGTCCGCGCTCCGGGGCCGCCGGCAAATCTGGCTTGCGGAGAGGCCGTCGCGGCGCTGGATTGCACCAGCAGCGGCCGAGCAGGGTGCCAGAGTGCGAAGGCAACAAGCCCGAGCGCCGCAGCAATCACAGCGATTCGCAGTATCACGGCGCTCTATCACGCGCCGAAGATACAACGAAAGGCTTGGCGCAGCCGCTGGCAAGCGTGTACGATGCTGCTCATGTACGAGTTTGCCGCCGTCGAGCAAAAGTGGCAGACGCGCTGGGCGTCCGAGCACATCTATCGCGCGGCGGACGAGAGCGCGAAGCCAAAATACTATACCTTGGAGATGCTGCCGTACCCGTCGGGCGATCTTCATATCGGCCACGCGAAGAACTACACGCTCGGCGACGCGGTCGCGCGCATGATGCGAATGCTCGGATACAACGTGCTTCATCCGATGGGCTGGGACGCGTTCGGCTTGCCGGCCGAAAACGCGGCGATCGATCGAGGAATCGACCCGGCCGTCTGGACCGCCGAGAACATCCTTAATATGCGCCGTCAAATCCGCTTGATGGGAACTGGCTACGATTGGTCGCGCGAGGTCGCTACCTGCGAGCCTGAGTACTATCGGTGGAACCAATGGCTCTTCTTGCGTCTCTTCGAGCGCGGTCTCGCCTACAAGCGCGAGGCGCCGGTAAACTGGTGTCCGCACGACCGAACCGTGCTCGCCAACGAACAAGTCGTCGACGGACGCTGCTGGCGCTGCGGGCATCTCGTCGAGCGTCGCAATCTCTCGCAGTGGTTCTTGCGAATCACTGCCTATGCCGAACGCCTGCTGGGCGATCTCGATAAGCTCATAGGCTGGCCGGAGCGCACGCGGACGATGCAGCGTAACTGGATCGGACGCAGCGAAGGCGCGCGGATTGCGTTCCGAATCGACGGACTCGATGCCGACCTCGACGTCTTCACGACGCGCCTCGACACGATCTACGGCGTTACCTTTCTTGCCGTGGCGCCCGAGCATCGGATCGTCGAATCGCTCAAGAGCATCGTCTCGCCTACCCGTGCCGCGGCGATCGAAGCCTTCGCGCAAAGCCTGAAATCGAAGTCTGAACTCGAGCGCACGAGCTTGATGGAAAAGCAGGGCGTCTTCAGCGGCGCACACGCGATCCATCCGCTCAGCCGCGAGCGCGTCCCGATCTGGCTAACCAACTACGTGCTGGCCGAGTACGGAAGCGGTGCCGTCATGGGCGTTCCCGCCCACGACGAGCGCGACTTCGAATTCGCGCGACAGCACGCGCTGCCGATGGTTGAAGTCATTCTTCCTGCGGATGCGTCGCGGCCCGAGCCGCGCGCCTGCGCCTTCGTCGACGATGGACGGCTGATCGCTAGCGAGGAGTTCAGTGGGATGTCCAGCGAGCGAGCGCGTGAAGCGATCGCCGACCGTCTCGTCGCAATCGGCGCCGGCGGAAAGAGCGTCAGCTATAAGCTTCGCGATTGGCTAATCTCGCGTCAGCGCTATTGGGGAACGCCGATACCGATCGTCTACTGCGATGCGTGCGGCGAGGTCGCCGTTCCCGACGAGCAGCTTCCGATACTACTTCCGCCGCGGCACCGCGTCAGCGGCGAGGGATCGCCGCTCGGCTCGATTCCGGAGTTCGTCGAAACCGTTTGCCCAGCGTGCGGCGGCCCGGCGCGCCGCGAGAGCGATACGATGGACACGTTTTTCGAATCGTCCTGGTACTACTTGCGCTACCTCGATCCGCACAACGACCGGTTCGCACTGGGATCCCCAGCGCGCCGCGCGCTGGACGAACGTTGACCAGTACATCGGCGGCGCCGAGCATGCGGTGCTGCATCTGCTTTACTCGCGATTCTTCTACAAATTCTTTCACGATTGCGGCTGGGTCACGGGCAGCGACGAACCATTCGAGCATCTCTTTCATCAGGGACTGGTCATTTACGACGGCGCAAGGATGTCGAAGTCGAGGGGGAACGTCGTGGGCATCGACGAGGCTGCCGAGCGCTACGGCGTCGATGCGATGCGCCTCTTTCTGCTTTACGTCACGCCGCCCGAAGAGACGAGCAACTGGACCGACGAAGGCATCAGCGGACGGATTCGGCTGCTCAACCGGCATCTGGCGCGCCAGCGAGCCGCATTTCGAGAACGCGCGCGAGAGCAAAAGCTTACCCGTGCCCGAGAGCGCTGCCGAGAAGGCGCTCCTGCGCGCGGTTCACGTCGTTGCGAAGTCGGCGATCGATGAGACGCTCTCGCGCCGCTTTCACTACAACACGACGATTGCAAAGCTCGACGAGCTCGTCAACCTGATGACCGCTTCAGCGGCAGCCGCGTCGCCGGCGCTGCTCTACGCCGTTCGCACGCTTCCGATCCTGATCGCTCCGTTTGCGCCCCACATCGCCGAAGAACTCTGGGAGCGTTTGGGTCACGACACCTCCGTGCACGTCGAGCCTTATCTCGAGCCCGATGCGAGCGTCTTGTCGGTCGACGAGATCACGCTCGTCGTTCAGGTCAACGGCAAGGTTCGCGCCCGCATCGCCGCAGCCGCCGGCGTGAGCGAGGACGAAGCGGTCGCGCTTGCCCTTGCCGAACCGAACGTGCGCGCGTATCTCGGAGGCAAGGAGTTTCAAAAGAGCATCTACGTTCCCGACAAGCTCCTCAATCTCGTCGCCGCATGAGCGATCCCCGGCAGCTCTCAACGAGCGTCTGCATCGTCGGTGGCGGCCCATGCGGCATGATGCTTGGCGTTCTACTGGCGCGCGCCGGCGTCGATGCGATCGTACTCGAGAAGTATCCCGACTTTTTTCGCGACTTTCGCGGCGATACGGTGCATCCCTCGACGCTGGAGCTGCTCTACGAGCTCGGATGGCTTGACGAGTTCTTAGCGCTTCCTCACAACGAGTTTCAAACCGCGAGCGCGAATATCGCGGGCGAAACCGTTAACCTGGCCGATCTCTCACATTTACGGACGCGCTGCAAGTTCGTTGCCTTGATGCCGCAATGGGATTTCCTCAATTTTCTCGCGCAGCGCGGAGGCCGGTATCCCACCTTCCACCTCAAGATGAAGACCGAAGGCGATGGTTTGATCGAAAGCCAGGGTCGCGTCACCGGCGTACGCGCAAAGAGCGCGGACGGCGACATCGAGATCGCGGCAAAGCTCGTGGTCGGCGCCGACGGACGCCACTCGACTATTCGCGGGCTCGCCGGTTTCGCGGTCGAGGATCTCGGCGCTCCGATGGATATCTTGTGGATGCGTATCGTCAAGCGTCCAAACGATCCGGCGAGGCAACTGGGCTGGGTGCGGACGGGTCACATGGTCATCCTGCTGGACCGCGGCGATTACTGGCAGTGCGCGTATCTCATCGCCAAAGGTTCGTTTGCGCAGCTGCAGGCAGAGGGCATCGGCGCGCTCCAGCGCGGACTTGCGGAGACCGTACCGATGCTGAGCGACCGGGTTGGCGAGCTGGACGCTTGGTCGAAGGTCGCAATGCTCGACGTGCGCGTCGACCGCCTGCGGCACTGGCATCGCCCCGGCTTGCTCTGCATCGGCGATGCGGCACATGCGATGTCCCCGATCGGTGGAATCGGCATCAATCTTGCGATTCAGGATGCCGTGGCCGCTGCGAACATCGTCTGCGTTCCGTTGCGCGCCGGCCCAATCTCCGAGTGACGCGGATTTGCAAAGCGTGCAAGATCGGCGCATGTTTCCGACCAAGATAACGCAAGCGTTCCAAACCTTCGTGCAGGATCGCGCCATCGATCCGCTCTTGGAGGGAACCGCCATCACAAAGCCGCCTCTCGCGGCTCGCCTTTTTGACGAGTTCCCGCTACTTCGCCGGCTGCCGGCCCGCCTGATCGGAATCGGCGTCCGTCCCGAGCACGTCCGGACACCCAACGCATTCGCCCACTAGGCCTCTAGCCTCCGTCGATTCCTTCGCGTGCGAGCATTTCGCGGTAAATCTCCTTGACGCGCTCGAGCGTGTCGATCTCTTGCGGAGGTTTGTCGTCGCGGATTCGCACGATGCGCGGAAAGCGTAGGGAGAAGCCGCTTTCGTGAAGATTGCTTTTCGCAATCACGTCGAAGGCGACTTCGAGCACGATCTTCGGCTCGACGGGAATCTCTTGCGCGCGCGCTTTCTCCCGCCGGCGTTCGAGCGGGAGCCGATGGTCGAGAAACCAACGCGTCATTTCGGAGATTTCGTCGTCGGTCAAGCCGGAGTAGGCTTTTCCGATGGCTTGCAGACCGCCGTCATCGCCGCGCACGGCAAACGTGTAATCGGAGAGAACGCCGGCGCGCTTGCCGTTTCCCCACTCCACCGCGACGACGACCACGTCGAGCGTCGAAAGCTCGCGCTTGAGCTTCAACCACCACTTTCCGCGGCGCCCCGGCGCGTAGGGAGCGTCGGCGCGCTTGAGCATCAGCCCCTCGTTGCCACGCGCGCGAGCCGCCTCGAAGCGCGCGTTCACTTCTGCCCCCGTCAGCTCGCGGGCGCTCTCGAACGGCGCATGCACGAGGTTCGCGCTTGGAGCAAAAAGATCTGAAAGTCGTTCGCGGCGCGCCGCCAGTGGCTCGTCGAGCAGCAGTTCGTCGCCGAGCGCCAGCACGTCGAAAACCACGTACGCGATTGGAACGTCGCGCAAAAGCGCTTCGTCGAGAGTCTTGCGCGCAAGACGCGCCTGAAGAAACCGGAAAGGGAGCACGCGGCCGTCGCGCATCGCGACGATCTCGCCGTCGAGTATCGCGGGGCCGCGCATTGACTCCAGTGCGCGCGCGACTTCTGGATAGGACGCAGTTATTTCGTTGAGTCTTCGCGAGAATAGCCGCGCGCGGCCGTCGCGAACGTGAGCTTGCACGCGGATGCCGTCGTACTTGTCCTCGAAATGCCAGACGAAATCTGCAAGCTCCTTATAGACCTCCCCATACGTAACCGGCGTCGCGAGCATAAAGCCGATCGGTGTGCCGTAATCTACCCGCAGTTCCGCCAACGTGCCGTGCTTGGCCGCAAGGGCGACGATTCCGACATCGCCGCAGGCCATCGCTCCGCGCCGAACCGCCGCCGCATCGACCTCGAAGGCGCGCGCAATCGATTCGAGCACGAGCCCCTCGCGCAATCCGACGCGCAGGTCGCCCGTGACGATCTTCACGACATAGGTTGCGACCAGAGGCTCCTCGCAGGCGCGCAAGATTCGCTCGAGCACCGCCTCGCGTCGCCGGCTGGCGCGCTTTCCCGACGCTTGCGCAATCTCCCCGAAAAGATCGTCGAGCGTAGCCGGAGTGAGACGATCGCGAAAGAGCATCGCATCGCGCGGTGCCTCGACGAGCGCACCCAGCGCAGCGCCCAGGTCGCCGGTCGCGCGATAGTTCCGTCCAAGCGCGGCATCGCCGAATCCCCAGACGCGCCGTGCGACTTCGACGATCGTTCGCCCACCGACGGAAAGCGTACGATGGTTTCGCCCGGCAAACGGATCGCCGCTAAAGAAGCGCGCGGCGGCGAGAAGATTCGCGTCGTCAAGTTCCCGAAAATATCGCGCGAGTATCGCGATCTTCTCGAGCTTGCCGGGATTGGAAGCGACTTGCTCGGCAGTCGCCGCAAAGCGCTCCATTGCCGGAGGCGGCTAATGCTCCGGCGGCAGGCGTTCGAAGTACTCGTAGGTCGTTCGAATTCCGTCGTCGAGCGACGTAGACGGCGACCAATCGAGCTCCGCGCGAGCTCGCGCCGAATCGAATTGAGCGTCGCGAGCGTCGCCTGGCCGGCGAGGAGCGCTCTCGATCGGCGCCTCGAAGCCGCTGATTTTTACGAGCGTGCGATAGACGTCATTCACGCTCGTCTTCGTGCCGGTGCCAATGACGTACTCTTGCCCCGAACCGCGTTCGAGCGCCGCGAGGTTGGCGCGCGCAACGTCGGCGACGAAGACGTAGTCGCGCGTCTGCTCGCCGTCCCAATCGATGCGTACCCCTTGACGCGCAAGAAACTTTCCGATGAAGATCGAGATCACGCCGGCTTCACCGTTGGGATCCTGTCGCGGGCCATAGACGTTTCCGTAGCGCAGGGCCGTGTAATCGAGCTCCTTATTCTCCCGGTAAAAACGCAAGTACCGTTCGCCGACCATTTTCGTGATGCCGTAGGGTGAAGTCGGAAGCTGGGGCGTCGCTTCGGTGATCGGAAAATGCTCGGGCGTACCGAACGTTGCGCCGCTCGAAGCGAAAATTACTTTGCGCACACCGGCGCGGCTCGCGTGCTCGAGCACGTTGAGCAGTCCGACGACGTTGACCTGCGCATCGTAGATCGGATCGCGAACGGAGATCGCGACGGAATGCTGCGCCGCATGATGATTGACGACGTCCGGTTTGAAATCCGCAAAGACGCGCCCAATCGCCTCGTCGCGAACGTCGATATTCACAAGCGAAATGCCGCTGGGCACGTTCGCGCGCGTGCCTCCCCCATGCTCCCAGAGTGAATCGATGACGAGCAGCTCATGTCCGGCTGCAGCGTACGCATCGGCCACGTGAGATCCGATGAACCCGGCTCCGCCGGTGACGATGATCCGCACTACGTTCCCTTCTCGCGTTGCGTTTGTGTAGACGGCGTGCCGGCTCGTCGCAGGAGGACGGCGAATGCCTTCGTGCGCGCTTCTTCTCTGCTCGATAGCGGCAGTACTCGGAACGCTAGCCGTGACGCCGGTCGCTTCGGATCTGCGCCTGGTCGTCGACGCCGGCCTGGGCGCGCTTGCCGTTTACGCCGCTTGGGGCCGGCCGGCGTCTCTCGTCCTGCTTTTAGGAATCGTCGTCGCCGCCGCGGCGATCAACGCGGAGTTGCGGCAGCGCAGCGCGACCGCGGTTGTCGAGCACCGCACGGCTCGGTATAGCGGGACGCTCCTCGAGGAATCGAGCGCCGCTGACGGGTCGACCGGGGTCGAACTCGCGCTCGACACCGGGTTACGAATACTCGCGCGCGTGCGCGCATCGGTCCCGCCTATTGGGACGCGTCTGACGATGCGGGGCAGGCTCGAGCCGTTTGACGAGGCGCGTAATCCCGACGAACCGAGCGAACGCGCCATCGAGCGCGAGCGCGGCCTCGACGGCCGGCTTGACGATGCCGAAATACTCGCGGTCGGCTCAGAATCTTCGGCATGGGACACGCGCACGTGGCTCGCGCGAGCGCATGCGTGGGCCCACGGGCAGCTGCGCGATCGCCTCGGCGAACCCGCTGCCTCGGTTGTGGCGGGAGAACTCTGGGGAGAGCGCGCGACGTTGGCGCCGGCACTGCGCGCCGAGTTCCAAGCAACCGGAACCGTGCACGTCCTGGTCACCGCCGGTCTGCACTTGGGTGCGGTCGCCGCGCTCTGCGTTGCACTGCTCACGCTGCTTGCGCTGCCACGTTGGACGAACTGTATCTTCACGGCGATACTCGTCTGGGGGTTCGTCTGGTGGAGCGGGGCGCAACTGCCGGCGGTGCGGGCCGCAACGATGGTGACCACCGCGCTCGCCGCGCGTGCTTGCGGACGCGCAACGTTTTCATGGAACGCATTGGCCATGGCCGCGCTCGTGGTCTCGATCCTGCGGCCGGCGAGTGTCGCAACGAGCTCTTTTGCGCTCTCATTTTCGTGCGTCGGCGCGATCTTTGCATGCGCCGGAACATTCGAGCGGTGGATCGAGGCGCGGCTCGCGTTGCCCGACGTCGTGCGCGAAGCGCTCGTCCTTTCGCTCGCAACGCAGGTCGGCATTTGGCCGTTGGCAGCGGCGACGTTCCTTGCGTTCACGCCGTATGCGATTGCCGCAAACCTTGCAGTCGTGCCGTGCGTCGCCGCAACCATGGCGCTGGGGGCAGCGCAGCTCGCGCTGGCATGGTTCGCGCCGCTCGCCCAGGCATGCGCAAACTGCAACTCCTGGCTGCTCGCATGGATGCTTGCCGTCGTCCAAACGATAAGCGCGCTTCCCGGTGCAACGATCGCAATGACCCCACCCCCCGCCTGGTGCATTGCGGCGTACGACGCTGCATTGCTCGGCGCGCCATTGATGTGGCGGCGTCCCCCAACTTCGCTCGCGATAGACTACGCTCGTACGCTGGCGGTCGCAGCGATCGTGCTCGCGACCACGTATGTGCTCTGGCCGCCTCGCAGCGTCGACGGGCGACTGCGCGTCACTGTGCTCGACGTCGGGCAGGCGGATGCGATCGTCGTTCAGACGCCGCGCGGCCACGCACTGCTCGTCGACGCGGGTGGAAGGCTGGAGCGCGGACCGCAGAGCAGCGGCTCCGTCGCCGAACAAGTCGGCGAACTGGTCGTCGTCCCATTTCTGTTACGCCATGGAATCCACGCGCTCGACGCGATCGTGATCTCGCATCCGCACGGCGATCACGCCGGCGGAGTCGCTCCGGCATTGCGCCGGCTTCGCGTCGGAGCTCTCGCAGACGGCGGCCAACGCTACGGAGGCCATGCCTATCGAGATGCCGTCGAAACCGCGCGAAGCGAAGGCGTGCCGATCCTCTATCCCCGCGCGGCAATGGAGTGGCAGACCGACGACGGCGTCGCGCTGCGCTTCTTGGGCCCTTCGCTGCCGTTCATCGCCAATTCACGCAACGACATCAATGAGAATTCGATTGCCTTCATTTTGCGTTACGAATCGTTCTGCATGCTCTTCACCGGCGATGCAGGCGCTGCGGCCGAGAAACGCTTCCTCGCCGAAAGCGTCGATCTACACTGCGCGATTCTCAAAGTCGGACACCACGGCTCGGCTTACGGTTCTACGCCCGCATTCATCGCCGCCGTTGCGCCGCGTTACGCGATCATCTCGGTCGGGCGGCACAATATGTTCGGCCATCCCGCCGCGGCAACCTTATCGACGCTACAGCGCTTGGGCGCTCAGATTTACCGAACCGATGAAGACGGCGCCGTTTCCGTGACAACGGATGGATCCTCGATCGCCCTTAGGTCATTTGTGCGACGGTAACGCGGCTCGAAGTACGACGTCGCGCACCGTTATGGCGTCGTAGCTTTGCTCATTGCGGAGAGGTAGGCGCAGACGAATCGATCGTCGACCAGAATTCCGCCGAGGTCTTTACGGGGACGACTTCAAAGTCGACGAGATCGTCCCATCGCGCAAACCACGGAATGAGTCTATCGTAACTCTGCGCCTCCATGAGTTGGAAGCACCGATCCCCCGTTGATGCCATCCAGCTTTCGTGGTAGATGACGCCTTCGGGGAGCATTCGTCCCGCGCGGTTAAAGCGCTCGCCGATCGCCTGCGAGCTGCCGGGCCTGAATCGTTCGACGACCATAAAGAGCAATTACGGTTCGGTGATATTGAAGACGAGGCCGAAGGGGTCGCGAAGGTAGATGCGTGGGATGGCGGGGTTCTCCTCAACGAGCTCGCACCCGGACTGCATGAGCTCTGCTTTTGCAAGCTCGACGTTGTCGACGTTGAACTCGAAGACAGGCGTATCCGGCTCGCCGCGTTCAAAGTAGAACCTCAGGGCGCCGCTGTCGAAGCCGACAATCCAATCGCTTTCGAGCACGACCGGCAAACCGAGCTTGCCCGCATAATACTCCTTGACCGCGCGCAGATCGAGGGCGCGGAAAATCACGTCTCTGGTTGTTTCCATCAAGTCTCCTTATGTGCGATTATGCTGCGCCGGTTCTGCTAGTTCGGCGACGATGCCAGCGATCGACACGATCGGAAAAGCGCCGCCAAGGTGACGAGAAAGGCGACGACGCCGATCGCGGTAGCTGCCGGTGCGAACGCATCGCCGACCAGGCCGAGCGGCGTGGCCTTTCCGCTAAAGACGATCAAGCCGGCGAGGAACACGCCGAAGAGACTCTCTCCGACGATGAGTCCGGAAGCGACCAGTACGCCGAGCTGTTTTGCGCCCTCGCCGTTGCGCTGCCGCGCAGCCCAGCGGTTATAGGCCCAACCAAGTAGCGCTCCGAGCACGACCGGTGCGGTCGTCGAGGCCGGCAGATAGATGCCCAAACCGACCGCGAGCGGCGGCAACGCCAGCCGCTTGCGCGCACGCAGCGTTTCGTCGACCGCGACCACAAGCGCGCCGACGATCGCTCCCGTGCCGATCAGATGCCAGTCGAGTTGACCGCTGATGACGCCTTTTGCTAGTGCAGAGATGAGGGTCGCCTGCGGCGCGGGCAACGGCTGCGCCACCGCAGCGTGTGCGCCGACCGTTCCGGCAAAGCCGTAGGCACGATTGAGCAAACCGAGTATGGGCGGAATCACGAACGATCCGACCACGACTCCGGCAACGAGCGCCACCTGCTGGCGCCAAGGCGTCGCGTCGACGAGCTGCCCGGTCTTGAGATCTTGCAAGTTATCGTTTGAAATCGTCGCGACGCAGAGCAGCACCGCAGTGACCACGAGCGCGTAGGCAATCATCGGTAAAGCGGCGACGTGCACCAAATCTCGTCCAATTCCGAGCACGACGAGCGCTGCGCCGATTACGCTAAGGATCGCCAAACCGGAGACCGGGCTGTTCGACGAGCCGATCAAACCAGCCATGTAGCCGCATGCGGCCGCGACGAAGAACCCCGCAATGACGACGTAGGCGACCCCAGCCACCGTCATTACACCGGCAAGCGGTGCGAGCCGGTCAACGGAGAGAAACGAAAAAAAGAGCACGGCCAATGGAACCAGGCAACAGACGCTGACGAGCGCGACGAGCCCGATCGGTAAATCGCGCTCCGTCCTCGGCAGTTGTGACGTAGCTTCACGGCTCCGACGCGAAGCGAGCAGCGCGGAGCTAACCCCGAGCGCGACCGGGCGCGCCAGCCTGCCAAGCGACCAGAGCGCCGCGACGCCTATCGCGCCTGCTCCGATGAACCGTACCTGATGCGACCAAACGGCGGTAGCGATGTCGGCGGCGACGCCGGTTGCAGGGTGCAGCGCGGTCAGGATGGGCGTCGCAAGCCCCCAGGCGATGACCAATCCGACGAAAATTGCCGTGCCGACCGAGATTCCGATGAGCTGTCCCGCGCCGACCAGAGCCAGCGAGAGTGAAAAACCGAGACCCGTCGTCGCGCTCGCGATGCGGAAATACCCCGCAATCTGGCCGACAAAGAGGCGGGTCGCAACAACCGCTGCAAAGGCGGCTGACGCAAGCGTTCCGGCGAGCAGCGCTCGCAGGCCGGCGCGGTTGCCCTCGTCGCCCGAACCCGCACGCGTGCCGACCTTCAAGACTTCGGCCGCCGCCACGCCTTCAGGGTAGGGGAGATCGGAGCCGGTTACGAGCGCGCGCCGCAGCGGAACGCTGTACATGACTCCGAGGACGCCACCGATGACACAGATCCCGAAAGACTGGCCAAATGGAAAGCCGCTCCACCAGCCGATCATCACCAACCCCGGCAAAACGAAAATGATCGCCGAAAGAGTTCCGGCAGCCGAAGCGATCGTTTGTACGATGTTGTTCTCGTAAATCGTGGAGTTGCGAAAGGCGCGCAACGCGGCCATGGATATGACCGCGGCCGGAATGGACGACGCGAACGTGAGGCCGACCTTCAAACCGAGATAGACGTTGGCCGCGGTAAAAACCAGCGTGATAGCCGCGCCCAAGACGAATCCGCGTAAGGTAAGCTCGGCTCGCCTTTCCATCACGCGGCCTCATTGCGCCGTGAGGCCGAACTCGCCTTCAGATAGTACAAAGCCCGCGGCATACGCTGCGGGCTTTGCTTGTACGACCGGCCATGCTCGCCTGTTCGAAGCCGTTGAAAGCCTCCCACCGACGGTTCGATCCGGTTTCAACCGGTTTCACTCGGATTGTCGCTTAACGCGACTGATCGTCTACGTGCTCCCGGTTGCGGTTCGATACGATCCGCACTTCGTCATTGCGAAGTGGTTGCATGCTATCAAATGTACGAACCACCTTGCAAGACGCTACGCGTTGGGTCCACAAGCGTTCCACAAGAAATTTCGGTTACTCACAGGTCGCCTATGGCGACGTCCGGGCGTTATCGAGTTTAGGGCCGCATCGTCGACATCGGCGTTGGCGACGCGGATGCCATCGGCGAAGTGGTGGGGGCGGGCTGCGCGGTGGCCGCAACCGTGGTCGCGCCCGCGACGCACGCTCCGACGAGAATGATAGCCGCGAACCATCGATTCATGGAAGTGGTCCCTCCTTTGGTCGTTAAAAGTGCCTTCACAGGCGCCTCGTACCCGCGAGATTGGCGACCCTAAACTCCTTGGCGCCGGGAGCCTTGGTAACGCTCGCATGCAAACCGGCGCCGCGGCGGCGGGTATAAACAAAGGGGAGAAGCGGCGCCGCGGCCCGCAATCACCCTTCCAAGCTCATGGGCGTCATCGAACTACCGTATACGGGCAGCGTCGCGGCTGAGACCGATCCGATCTTCAACCGCGTGGAGCACGTCATTCCCCGCGTCGAATGGCCGGTACACGCCCCCTACGTCGCGGCAATCAACCGGCTCAAGCGCGAACGAAATGCCGTCATCCTCGCCCACAACTACCAGGTTCCCGAAATTTTCTATACCGTCGCCGATATAGTCGGGGACTCGCTCGCTTTGGCGATGCAGGCCGAAAAGACTGATGCCGACGTCATCGTGATGTGCGGCGTGCACTTCATGGCTGAGACCGCCAAGCTCGTCAATCCGTCCAAGACCGTTCTTGTGCCCGATTTGAAGGCCGGATGTTCGCTGGCCGAGTCGATCACGGCGGCCGACGTGCGGCTGCTGCGTGAAAAGTATCCGGGCACGCCGATCGTCACCTACGTCAACACGTCGGCGGAGGTCAAAGCCGAATCGGACGTTTGCGTCACGAGCGGCAACGCGGTACAGATCGTGGAAGCGTTGGGGGCTCCGCGCGTCGTCTTTCTGCCGGACGAGTACCTCGCCAAGTACGTTGCATCGAAAACCAGCGTCGAGATCGTTGCATGGAAAGGACACTGCGAAGTGCACGAGCGCTTCAGCGGCAAAGACGTTCGGCGTTTTCGGCAAGGCGATCCCTCCCTCGTCGTGCTCGCGCATCCGGAGTGCCCGCCCGAGGTGCTCGCAGAGGCCGATTATGTCGGCTCGACGCAAGGCATGACGGAATACGTTGGCGAGTTGAGCGGCGCGCAACGCGCACCGCGTGTCTTATTGCTCACGGAGTGCTCGATGGCCGATAACGTATCGGGCCGATACCCGAACGTCGAATTCGTTCGTCCCTGCAACCTCTGCCCTCATATGAAGCGCAACACGCTTCCCAAAGTGCTCCATTCCCTCGAGGCGATGGAGTACGAAGTGACCGTCGCGCCCCAGATCGCGCAACGGGCGCGCCGCGCCGTCGAGCGAATGCTCGAATACAGTCGTCAGGCGCGAGACTAGCATCGGACGTGGAGACGCATAAAAGCGACGCGCTCGTCGTTGGCGCCGGAATCGCCGGCCTAATCGCCGCGCTCAAGCTCCAACCTGCGAAAGTAACCGTCCTGTGCAAAACCCGGCTTGGCAAAGGCGCGGCGACGGATTGGGCGCAGGGTGGGATCGCCGCGGCGATCGGCAAGGACGATTCCCCGCGCTTGCATGCGATCGATACGCAACGCGCCGGCGCCGGCATCAGCGACCGGAAGATCGTCGATATTCTCACGCGCGACGCTCCCGCGCGCGTGGAAGAACTTCTCGAGCTCGGCGCGGTGTTCGACCGCACCGAAGCCGGTGAGCTCGCGCTGGGACGCGAGGCCGCGCACCAGCGGCGCCGCATCGTTAAAGCCGGCGGCGACGCGACCGGTCACGAGATTCTCAAAACGCTGATCGAGGTGGTCCACGTGCATCCCTCGATCGAGGTCGCGGAGGTTACCGCCGATGACTTGATCGTCACGGACGGTCGCGTCTGCGGCGTCTTCGCTTGCGACAACGCAACGGGCGAGCGCATCGCTTTTCGCGCCGGTGCGGTCGTGCTCGCAACCGGCGGCGTGGGACGGCTCTACCGTTACACGACCAATCCGGTCGAAGCGACGGGTGACGGCATCGCGATGGCGGCTCGCGCCGGCGCGCTGCTCGCCGATATGGAGTTCGTTCAGTTCCATCCAACCGCGCTTGCAGTCGGACGTGACCCGATGCCGTTGGTGACCGAGGCCGTACGAGGAGAAGGCGCGACGCTCCTCAACGACCTCGGCGAACGTTTCATGCTCGGGCTGCATCCCGACGCCGAGTTGGCTCCGCGCGACGTCGTGGCCCGGGCGATATTCGAGCAGCAGCAGCGAGGGCGAACCGTCGGTCTCGATGCTCGGAGCACGATCGGTACGGCCTTCCCCGAAGCTTTTCCGACCGTTTTCGGCTTTTGCGTTGCCGCCGGGATCGATCCGCGCGTCCAGAACATACCGGTCGCTCCTGCAGCGCATTACCACATGGGGGGAATCGCCGTTGACGAGTGGGGCCGGACCACGCTTGAAAACCTTTGGGCGTGCGGCGAAACGAGCGCGACGGGCGTACACGGTGCGAACCGGCTAGCCAGCAACTCGCTGCTCGAAGCGCTCGTCTACGGGTCACGGGTGGCAACCGACATCGCAAATGCGCATTCTTCCAAACGGACGCAACCCAGCGCGAGACCGACACCAAGACGGCACAAAGCGCTCCGGCGCGAGCCAACCACGACCGTGGCGCAGGCGCTCAGCGACGTGCGCAACGTCATGTACTCCAACGTTGGATTGGTTCGGAGCGAGTCGGGTCTGCGTGAGGCGCTCGCGCGCATCGAGGACCTTTCCGCCGAGTTCGGCGACGCACCCGAGTTGCGCAATCTTCTCGTCGTCGGAGAGTTGATCGCGGAGGCGGCGCTGACTCGCCGCGAGAGCCGCGGCAGCCATTATCGCAGCGACTTCCCGCAAACCGATGAAGCCTTCGCTAAGCGTTCATTTACGCGGCTGCGCAGCGTCGCTTGAGCTCGCCGCCGAGCCGATCGTTCGGACGGCCCTGCTCGAAGACATCGGCCGCGGCGGCGATCTTACGACCGACGCAATCGTCGAGTCGAATCGCTCGGCTTGCGCACGCATCGTCGCTCGCGCCGGTGGAATCGTCGCCGGCATGCCGGTCGCGATGCTCGCCTTTCGCTTGCTCGGACCATCGGATCGCGATGAAAGCCCACGTCGGCGAGGGAGAGCGAGCGGAGCCGGGCGCCATCGCGGCGGAGATATCGGGAAACGCGAAGGCGATTCTCACCGGAGAACGCACGGCACTGAATCTGCTCGGGCGGTTGTCCGGCATTGCCACCGCTACCCGCACGCTCGTCGATCTCATCGCCGGCACGCACGCAAAGATCGCCGATACACGCAAGACGACGCCCGGCCTGCGCGCCCTCGAGCGTTACGCCGTTCTCTGCGGTGGGGGAAGCAATCATCGTTTCGGCTTGGACGATGCAGTCCTGATCAAAGATAATCATCTCGCGCTGGCCGGTTCGATCCACGACGCCGTCGCCGCCGCGCGAGCGCGCGTGGGCCACATGATCAAGATCGAAGTGGAAGTCGAGACCCTGGGGCAGCTTCGCGAAGTTGTCGCGGAGCCGATCGATGCCGTATTGCTCGATAATATGACGCCGGCCGCGCTTGCCGAAGCGGTTCGAATCGTCGACGGGCGTCTTCTCACCGAAGCGAGCGGCGGCATAACACGCGAGAATGTCGCCGAGATCGCACGAACCGGCGTTGACGTGATGAGCGTTGGGTGGCTGACCCATAGCGCTCCAGCACTCGACTTCAGTTTAGAGGTCGAGGCCTAGAGCGAATCACCGATACGATACGAGCGCGAAAGCGACGACCGCGCCGACTGCGACGACGAAAAGCGAGATCGCATATCCCGTCATGCCTGACATCGTCACGATCTTTCCGATGCGCAATCCGCGATCGGTTTCTGCGTAACGCCGCGCCCCGAGCAAGGCAACGACGAGGCCGAATACCGCCATCGCGGTGCCGAAGGCCGTCGAGAGACCGGGCTCGGCGTTCGGGGTGTGAACGAGCGTCGAAAACTCTCTCGCAAAGAGCGAGAAGCGCGCAATTACAAAGCCGAACGCGATGAAGGCGAGCGCGGTTCGGATGTACGCCAAATACGTACGCTCGTTGGCTAGCGTATCGGTCGCACGAACGGGGTTGTCCGGCATGACCCGTCGAGCGTTAGGCGAATGCTAGGCGGAACCATGTCAGCAGAACCACCGGCAAAAACCCCGATCGATCCAGCCAAAGCCAGCCACGATTTCGTGCCTCCTCAGGCTCTCGTCGATTTTATGTCGAGCGGTTGGATTGACCGCCCGCTCGTACGCGAGATCCACCCGCAGGCTGCACGATTTGCAGGGCGGCGCGATGTCCTTTCGAGAGCGTATCCCGGAACGTATCTGATCCTGCCGGCGGGACACGAACGCGTCCGGGCCAACGATACGTTCTTTCGCTTTCGCCCCTCCAGCGACTTCGCGTTCCTGACGGGTGGCGGCGAGGCGGGAGCAGTTCTGGTGCTGGAGCCTGCGGGCGCGGGCCATCGTTCGCTCCTTTTCGTCCCCGAACATAATCGAGGCACGGCCGAATTCTTTACCGATCGCGTCTACGGCGAACTCTGGGTCGGTCGTCATCGGGGCGTCGAGGAGAGCCGCGCCTACTACGGCGTCGACGAAGGCCGACCGCTGCGAGCGCTCACCGCTTATCTCGAAGAGCTGCGCGACGCCAAGTATCCGCTTCGGCTCCTGCGGTCGCATGACGACGACATCGACCGTCGCTTCGAGCCCACCGACGGCGACGATGAGCTGGCCGAGCATCTTTCGGAGATGCGGTTGGTAAAAGACGAGTACGAACTCGGCGAGCTGCGCAAAGCCTGCGCAATATCGAAGCTCGCCTTTGAAGACGCCATACGGGCGATGCGAACGGCGAAGAGCGAACGCGCGATCGAATCGGCGTTTGCCGGCCGCGCGCGCATCGACGCAAACGATACCGGCTATCTCACGATCGCGGCGGCGTCCGAACACGCGTGCACGTTGCACTGGATTCGCAACGACGGCTTCTTGCGCGCCGGTGAGCTGCTTCTGCTCGACGCCGGGGTCGAGTGCGACTCTCTCTACACCGCCGACATCACCCGCACTCTACCGATCTCCGGACATTTTTCGACCGAGCAGCGAACCATTTACGATCTCGTCTGGGAAGCTCAGCAGGCCGGGATTGGAGCCGTCATCGAGGGGAACGACTTTCTCGAACCACATCGCCGCGCGGTGCGCGTGCTCGCGCAAGGGCTCATCGATTTGGGAATTCTCAAAACGTCGCTTGACGAGGCGCTCGATCCGGATCGCCTTTTCCACCGGCGTTACACGCTCCACGGCGTCAGTCACATGCTCGGGCTCGACGTGCACGATTGCGCGAACGCGCGGACGCAGGAGTACCGGTACGGACGCTTGCGCCAAGGCATGGTTCTTACCGTCGAGCCGGGCCTCTACTTTCAACCCGATGATGCCACCGTGCCGGAGCGTTTTCGCGGTATCGGCGTACGGATCGAAGACGACATTGCCGTTACGGGTGCGGGGCCGGAGAATCTTTCGGCGAGCCTGCCGTCGCGCGCCGACGACCTCGAGCGCTGGATCGCGCAGCTCTGGAAAAGCTAAGCGCTACGACATAATCGACGTCCCCGGCGTCGTCGGGGGAATCGTCGCGGAGCCCATTTGGGTGTGAAAAGCGGCGAGCTGATCTTCAATCGGCCAGCGACCGAAGGCCAAGATGATCATGCAGATGAGCGGGCCGACACCGGGAATGAGATTGAGGAGGGAAAGCGCGCCGTTATATCCGGCCTTAGCAAAAATCCGCCAGTAGACCCAAATCGTAAAAGCCACGATAGCCAGAAGCACGATGCCATACGCGAGGATGAACGTCGCTAAGAAGCCCGCCGTGGCCGCATTGTGATCCATGTATTAGCCTCCGATCGTGAGCAGTTAAGAGCTCTTTCGCTGCTCCTCGCTTGCATCACTTCGTGCGCACCGACCGGTGCGTCAGTGAATCGTTCACCCGCGAGGCGGAGAGCCCCAGCCTGACTGGACGTACGCGCCGTCCACGACAATCACTGGAACCGTCGGGTCGCCACCGCTATAGCCAAACATTCGCTCGCGCGCGCGACGGTCGTTTTTTGCGTCGTAACGCGTATACGGTGTGCCGACTTCGTCGTAGTGGGCCATCGCGCGTTGGCAGTACGGACAAGTCGGGGAGATGTACAACTCCAGCTTTGCCCCCGGAGGTATGTGCTCTACGTCGAAGCTTCGTGCCATGCCGCTGGTCTTCGTACCGACACCGCTGGGCAACCTGCGCGACGTCACCCTGCGCGCGCTGGACGCATTGCGCGACGCCGACCTCATCGTTGCCGAAGACACGCGCGTTGCACGCAAATTGCTTCGAGCTTTTGATCTTCACGGTCGCGAGATCTGGAGCTATCGCGAAGCCAACGCGCGGCGCGTAACCCCGGCCATCCTCGAGCGAGCGCGCACTGCGCTCGTGGTCGTCACGAGCGATGCGGGCATGCCCGGTATCTCGGATCCTGGAAGCGAGCTGATCGCGGCAGCTCGGGCTGCAGGGACGCCCGTTGAGGTGCTCCCTGGGCCGAGCGCTGCCACCGCGGTCGCTCTGCTCTCCGGTTTTCCTCTGCGCAGGTTTACGTTTGAAGGCTTTCCGCCAAGAACCCCCGCGATGCGGCGCAGCCATTTCGCGCATGCGCTGCAATCCGACGCAACGACGATTTGGTACGAGTCGCCGCAGCGCATCAGCGCAGCTCTCGTCGACCTCGCGGCGGTAGCACCGGACGCGCGCCTCTTCGTCGTGCGCGAATATACGAAACGGCACGAACAACACCTATGGGGAACGCCGGAGAGCGTGATGGCACAGCTTCCCAATCCGATCCGCGGCGAGATTGCTTTCGCGATCGCACCCTACGATAGAGCGGCGGAGCGGCCCACGACCGAAGCGACCAGCACGGCGATCGATGCGTTGCTCGCCGGCGGGCGGCGAGTCGGCGACGTCGCAAAACTCCTGGCGGCGCGCGGCTTCGGCGAGCGGCACGAGCTCTATGCCCGGGCCGCGGCCCGGAAGGCGCGGCGGAAACGACCGATTAAAGAACGCTGACGCAGAATGGAACGCGCTTACTACGTTACGACGCCGATATACTACATCAGCGGGAATCCACACATCGGCCACGTCTATACGACGATCGTCGCCGACGTGCTTGCGCGCACGGCTCGCACGTTCCGTCCGACGTTCTTCCTAACGGGAACCGACGAACACGGGCAAAAGGTCGCCAATGCCGCCGCTGCGGCCGGAAAGAGTCCGCAAGCGTGGTGCGATGAGCTGGTGCCGCGCTGGAAAGCGCTCTTCGCGACCTACCACGTCGAGTACGACGATTTCATCCGCACGACGCAACCGCGCCACGTAGAAAAAGTCCGACGCGTCTTCGACCGGCTGCGCGAAAGTGGGGACGTCTATCGCGGGAAGTACGAAGGGTGGTACTGCGTCAACGACGAGACCTTCTGGCTCGAATCCAAGCTCGTCGACGGCCGCTGCCCGACCTGCGGCCGCGAGGTTGCGTGGATCTCCGAAGAGGACTGGTTCTTCCGACTCTCGGCGTATCGCGATCGCTTGCTGGAACACTTCGAGCGTTTCCCCCAATGGGTGCAGCCGCGCAGCGTTTACAACGAGATGATGGCGATCCTTCGAGAGGGGCTCGACGACCTGTCGATCTCGCGCACCAGTTTTGACTGGGGCGTCCCGATCCCGGGCGGCGGGGTGATCTACGTGTGGCTCGACGCGCTGCTCAACTACATTACGGCAATCGGCTGGAGCGAGGACGAAGCTCGCTTCAGAAAGTACTGGCCGGCGCAGACGCAGCTCGTCGGTAAGGAGATCGCGCGCTTTCACACCATTATCTGGCCTGCGATCTTGTGGGCGCTCGGTGAACGTGCCCCCGAATTGGTTTTCGCCCACGGCTGGATCACCGTCGATGGTCAAAAGATCGGCAAGAGTCTCGATAATGCCGTCGATCCATTTTCGCTTGCGCAGCGCTTCGGGCCCGATTCGGTTCGCTATTTTCTCCTGCGCGAAGCGCCGTTCGGAAGCGATTTTTCGTATTCCGAGGAGAAGATCGCGCAGCGCCACAACAGCGACCTCGCTAACGACCTCGGCAACCTCGTGCAGCGCACGCTCTCGATGCTGCAACGCTACCGCGACGGGATTGTGCCGGAACGGCCCCGATCCAATAGCCCACTCGGAGAACGCTTCGAGCCTTTGCCTCTCACCGTTCGGACGCGCATCCTCGACCTGCGATTTCGAGAAGCGCTCGAGGCCGTATGGGATCTGGTGACGGCGCTCAACCGCGCCATCGATGAGCGTAAACCCTGGGAGCTTCACAAGCGCGGCGAGACCGAGGAGCTCAACGCGGTGCTCTACGACCTCTGCGAGGGGCTCCGGTGGCTCGCGATCCTACTCCACCCGATCATGCCGGAGCGCACGAACGAGATGTGGCTGCAACTCGGAGCTCCGGGCAGCATCGACGAAGATTGGTCGTCGTCGTTACACTCCTGGGGAGGTTTGCCGCCGATCACGCAGACGGCGCTAGCCGCCCCACTCTTTCCGAAATTCGACGCCGTCGCGCAGACTTGATCGACACTCACTGTCACATTCACGATCGAAAGTTCGATGCCGATCGCGATGACGTCGTCGTACGTGCGCGTAACGCGGGCGTCGGCGCGATGCTTACCGTCGGCGAGGATATCGCCGACAGCCGCGACGCGATCGCGATCGGCGAACAGTATAAAATCTCCGTCGCCGTCGGCATTCATCCACACGAAGCCATAAAGGCACCGCCGGACGTGGCGGCCGGTTTACGCCCGCTTCTGAGTAAACCCGGCGTCGTCGCGATCGGTGAGACCGGTCTCGACTACTACTACGACCACAGTCCCCGCGAAGCGCAAGAAGCCGTTCTACGGGCTCAGCTTCGACTGGCCCGCGACACCGCGCTGCCGGTCGTCTTCCACCAGCGCGATGCGTTCGACGATTTCACGGCGATCTTACGGGATGAATGGACCCCCGCAATGCGCGGCGTCGTCCACTGCTTCACGGGCACGCCGGACCAAGCGCGCATCTTCGTCGACGAGTTCGGCCTCTTCTTAGGAATCGGCGGGGTGGTGACTTTTCCCAATGCTCGCGAACTGCGCGAGGCGGTACGCGCCGTTGGTCCGAGCCGGCTCCTGCTCGAAACGGATTGCCCCTATCTTGCACCGGTACCGATGCGCGGTAAACGCAATGAGCCGTCGTTCGTCACCTATACGGCCGCCAAGCTCGCGGAGGTGCTGAGATTGCCCCTTGACGAGCTTGCGGCAACGACCGACGCAAACGCTCGCCGGTTGTTTGAACTCTAACGTTACGTCGCCGCGCGGATCGCCGCTCCGACGACCTGCTGCAGAAACGCGCTCCACACCGGATACTGGTTATAGTTCCCCGCCGTAATCATCACGGCCATGTCGAGATCCGGAACGACCGCCATGATTTGGCCGCCGTTGCCCCCAGCGTTGACGACGCCGTACCGCCGCCCGTTGATCTGCAGGGACGCGAGATGCCAGCCATAGCCGTAGCGATCGCCTTCACCTGCAGCATCTTCATTCATGACTGTCCGAGTTACGACCGAGTCGCGAAGCCAGGCGTCGTCTAGGATCTGCCGGCCGTTCCATTTCCCGTGGCTCAAGAAAAGCTGCCCGAACTTCAAAAAGTCTCGCGGCCTAAAATAATCACCGCCTGCCATGTAGGCGGCATTGGTAGGCGGCGGCATCAGCCACAGAGCGTATTGCTGGAATTGCATCGGCAACGCAAAGCGATCGTAGAAATAACGGTCCAACGGCATACCGGTGGCCCGCGAAACGATCGCGCCCAGAAGATTGATCCCCGCACTGCAATAGAGGGCGCGGCTTCCGGGATCGTACTGCATCGGCAGGTCGAGCGTGTACTTGTACCAATCGGGCTGCCTCGTCTGAGCCTGCATGGTGTCCTCGTTCCCTGGCGAGTTGTCGTCGTTGTCATCGCACGCCAAGCCGGGTGACATGGTCATGAGATTCGCCACCGTCATGCGCCGCTTGCGTGGATCGTCCCGCTCGACCGGAAGATACTGCGGAAGAAAGGAGAGTACGGGCGTTTGCGGCGTGAAGCGATGGCTATCTTCGATCGCGCGTCCCACCATGAGCGTCGTCACGCTTTTGCCGGCGGAGCGGACGTCGTGGGGACTCTCCGGCGTGAACCCGTAGAAATATTCGTCGAGCACCAATCGTCCGTGGCGAGCGATCGCAACGCTTTGGATGTATGGCGAACGCAACGTGGGCGAGCGTAGCGATACGATTGCTTGCATCACTTCGGCAATTGGCGACTCGCGCAGGCCGACGTCCGCGAGCGTATCGACGGACCATCCGTCGCCGCCCGAAATCGGTCGCCGATAGGTCCATGAGCTCGTAGCCTGTGGATAGTACCAGCGCAGCTCTTGCGGCGAAGCTCGATGAAACGTTAGCGCCGCCCCTTGCGTCGGAAACCCGATCGTGAGGGTATCGCCGGCGGTGGAACCAGCGACATCCGGTCGACCAGGAGAGCGGAAGAGAAGTTTTTCGCCATCGACCAGCAGAGTGCGCGTTCCCAGCGAGCTTCCCGCATTGCTCTCGGGGTTACGAACGAACGCTTGCAGAGAACCGTCCGGCTTTTTCGTGACGACGAGGAAGTAATGCATCGTCTCGTCGAGCGTCGTCACCGCAATGGAATATCGAGGCCAAGAGCCGCTGGCCGGCTGAATCCACTGTTTCGTTGCTGGCGCCGGTGCTTGCGTGGCCGCCCAAAGGCCGACAAGCGCTGCAAGAGGTGCCATCGTTCACCGCTTCGCGCACTTCACGCTCGACCCCCAGCGCATGCGCGGCTTCCCATTCTGACTCGAGTCTGGTGCGCACCGCGTTCACGATCTCGGGGTTGCCGGTGCAGAGGCCCCAGTCGGTCATGTCGGCACTGCCATACGTTATCGTCGCGTTTGCCGATCCTAGCCACGCGCGATCGCCGGCTACGGCCAGCTTTTGCGAGTCGCTGCATACGCGCACGCGGACGCCGTCGCGGACGAGAGATTCGAGGATGTGCCGCTCGCGGCCGTTGCCTCGCAAGTCGCGCTGGCTGACGAGCAACCGCGGCGCGCCGCCGTCAAGGGCGAGTTGCTTCAAAGCCGAGTACGCTGCATTAGCCGCACCAAACGATTCGCTTTCTACAACGACCTCGTCGAGCGCACGTGCGTGTTCGAGAAGTCGCGCTTCCGCAGCGAGTGCCTCGTGCTTCGTCTTCGGAATCGACGCCGCTTCGGCCGCGTCATCGTCGCGCAGCACGATATCGTTGACGCCCCAATTCTTTTCGTCGAGATAGAGCGTGCCATCGACCTCGATCTCTTTGGCATGGAGCGGATGTCCGAGAATCGCTTCGGCTCCCGCTCCGCGCAGGCGCGCCGCCAACGCTGCATTCTCTTTTGCGAAACTGCCCTTCGGGTCGTCGAAGGGCGCGCCGTCAAGTTGAACGACCACGTGCGCCGCGCGGCGCGCAGCATCTTCCAACGCGCGCACGATTGGACCGTGCAGCGTATAGGCCTCGACGAAGATCTCCTTGGCGTCGCGCAGGCTCGCCATCACCTCGCTCGTTGAACTCAGCTCGAGCATTGCGGCAGCCATCACGACGGCGGCCGGCCGCGTCTAGAGGGGAGTGTGACGAGTCATTTGGAAGCCTGTCTCTCGGCGATGACTTCAACTTCAACTCGCAGCCGTGCGGACGGCGAAAAGGAGGCTGCCCCCAGCGACGCCGAGCGCAGCACGGTGGCGTCGAAAGGAGCCTTCGTACGCGAAATGTTCGCGCGCATAGCGCCGCGTTACGATCTGGCCAACCGCGTGCTTACCGCCGGCCTCGACGAGCGGTGGCGTCGCCGAGCGCTCCGACTGCTCGCGCCTCCGCGGCAAGGGCGGATCGTGGACTGCTGCTGCGGCACCGGCGACTTGGTCTTGGGCCTTGTGCGCAGCGACCCGACGCTGGAGGTGATCGGCATCGATTTCTGCGTTCCGATGCTCGAGCGCGCGCAGCGCCGCGCCGGCCGCGAGTCGCGCGCCAACGCACGCTTCGTTGAAGGCGACGTCATGGCGATGCCGTTTAAAGACTCGAGCTTTGACGGAGCGACGATGGGGTTTTCGTTGCGGAACGTCGTCGACGTGGACGCAACCTTGCGCGAGATCTTCCGCGTGTTGAAGCCGGGTGCGCGTTTCGTCAGCCTCGACGTGACCAAAGCGCCAAACCCCACTTTCCGGCGGCTCTTCAATATTTATTTCTATGGCGTGGTGCCGTTGCTCGGAGGAATCGTCGGCGGCTCTCCAGCGGCGTACGCGTACCTACCCAATTCGCTGACGCATCACCCGAGCGCGCCGGAATTGCGCGATCGATTCACGCGCGCCGGTTTCAGCGAGGCTGGATACGTTTCACTGATGGGCGGAGCGATTGCCATTCACCACGGTAGCAAGCCTGTGCGAGTCGAAGCGCCCTGAGCTCCATCGATTCCGTGCGCGGGACTTCCGAAGATCTCCACACCCTCGTCGAGCAATTCTTTCGCGCGACCTTCTCGACGGAAAATCCCGTCATCACCGAGGCCATCAAGCGAATGCTGGCCGCCGGCGGCAAACGCCTGCGACCGCGCATTACGCTGCTGAGCGCCGAGGCTTGCGGCGGTAAGGCGCTCGAGCACCTGCACCTCGCCGCCTATATGGAGCTCATCCACGTAGCAACGCTCATTCACGACGACGTCGTTGACAACGCGCGGACGCGACGCGGCGTCAACGCCACCGCGGTCGATTACGGCAACCGAGTGAGCGTACTCGCGGGCGATTATCTCTTTGCATGGATATTCAAAAACGTGACGTCGAACTATCCGCACCCCGTTCCCAACGTGCTCTCGGCGACGCTCGCAGACATTTGCGACGGCGAAGTGCTACAGCTTCAGGCGCTCGGCAACCTCGATCTCCCGATCGAAACGTATGTCGAGATCGCTCGTAAGAAGACCGCGTCACTTTTTGCGGCCTCGGCGCAATGCGGGGCGATCATGGGCGGCGGCCGCGCGCGAGAAGTTACGGCGCTGCGCGAGTTCGGCGAATGCTTCGGCGTCGCATTTCAGATGAAGGACGACCTCTTGGATATGATCGCCGACGAACGCTCGCTCGGCAAACCGGCCGGTAACGATCTGAGCGAGCGCAAGATGACGATCCCGCTGATCGCGGCGCTGGCCTCCGGCAACGGAGGTTTCCGCGCGCAGGTCCGACGCTTTTACGATGGGGGTGCCAACGAAGCGATCCCCGCAATCGTCGACGGGATCGAGCGCGAAGGCGGTCTAGCCTCGACGCGCGCACAGATCGGCTGCTTCGTCGAGCGAGCCAAGAGCGCCCTGGAGCCGATTTCGGAGGGCGCGGCGAAAAAGGAACTGATAAAGCTTACCAATGCCCTCGCGCAGTAGGGCAGTTGAGGGGATCAACCATCATGACCGTACATCCGCTTCTTGCAATCATCGACGCGCCGATCATCATCGGCATCCTGATCGTCGGTGCGCTGCTCTTCGGAGCGGACAAACTTCCCAAGCTGGCGCGCAGCGCCGGTCAGGCAAAAAAAGAGTTCCTCGTCGGACAGGCCGAGGCCGATGAGGCGGCCGCCAAAGCACGCGAAGAAGCGCGTCAACGGGCAGCCGCACAGCACGCCGATATCATGGACAATGTCGAGACCGGCTCGATCTCGGGCGAAGCCATTCCGCCGCCGACTCCCGGCCGCGGAACTCCGAGCTCGTAGCATCGCGGTGTCATCCTGAGCGAAGCGAGGACCGCGGAAGAAGTCGAAAGGCTAAGCGAGGTCCGCGCACCCGAAGACCAGGTGACGTGGGATCAAAAGGAGATGCCCTTTACGGAGCACCTGCGGGAGCTCCGTAACCGTCTGATCGTCTCCCTCGCAACGGTCGGCGGTATCGCCGTCGTCCTCTTCTGGCCGTCGCAGTTCGTGATCAGGTGGATGATGCGCGAGTATTTCAGAGGAATCGAGCTGCACGCGTTCGGTCCTGCCGACGTTATCTTCACCGAGTTCAAGTTTTCGGTCATCGGCGGCATCGTCATCGGGTTGCCGGTGTTGCTACAGCAGCTGTGGCTGTTCGTCGTGCCGGCTATTCACCCGCGCACGCGCCGCATCGTCTACGCGTTCATCCTTCCGTCGATCCTACTCGCCGCGCTGGGGTTGGCCTTCGCTCACTTCGTCGTAATTCCACGCGTGGTAAGCCGCGTTGCTGCACATCACCGATGCGGTTGCGACGCCCACTTTCGGCGTCGCCGCCACGTTGAACTTCGTCATGGTCCTGCTCGCGCTTTTTGCGATTATTTTTCAAACGCCGATCGTGCTCGTCGGCATGGCGCGTCTCGGGATCGTGAATGCGAGCTCGTTGATGCGCTATCGCCGTCACGCGATCTTCGCCTTTTTCGTCGCCGGGGGCCTCGCCGCGCCCGACGGAAACCCGCTCACCATGGCCTTGCTGGCCTTGCCGATGTACGCGCTCTACGAGATTTCAATTTGGGTGATTCTCCCTCTCGAACGCCGGTGGGCCAGTTCGGCAATCCTTCGAAACGCTCGGGACGCCAGGAACAGGCTCTGAGGTGACCGCCGCGCGAGCGATCTATGGCGAATTCGTGCGCACGTTCGGCAACGTGCTGTTCGCCGTCTCGCTTTTCCTCGCGTGGGGCTTGCTTACGCTCGTCGGGGTGGTCGTGGATCAGAACCAAGATCCCAACACGTATTTTCAGAGCTACGCGGGGCCGATCGCCCGGGCGATCCTGCGTCTCAACTTCGACAACGTCTATCATTCGCCGTGGTACGTCGGCATCGTCGGTTTGATCTTGCTCTCGCTGGCGGTCTGCACGTTCAAGCGCGTTATCCCGGCCCGACTTCCACCGCTGCGGCCCGTGAGCGTGGAGAACATTCCGCTCCACGACAGCTTCGAAACCGAAGGCGATCCGCCCACCGTTCGCCGTCGCGTGGCCGAGCTGCTTGGCGCGCGGGGTTGGCGAATGCGCGAACGGATCTTCGGCGGAATCGAGTGGAGTTTCGCCGACAAACACAACTGGGCGCGGCGCGGGGTGCTGGTGGCGCACGCCGGGTTCGTCATCATCGCAGCCGGCACGACGCTCTACTGGGCGCGCGGCTTTTCGGGCGAATTCCCGCTGCTCACTGGACAGACAACGCAGGTCGCGCAGACGCACGCGCTGATTCGCCTAGATGGCTTCGCTTACAAGATTGCTCCGATCATGACCAAGAGCGGAATGGTCTATCAGCCCATCGATTACGTGTCGCACGTAACCGTGACCGGAAACGACGGGATTCCGAGGCACTTGATCGTGCGGGTAAACCATCCAATCAACATCGACGGTACGCTCTATTACCAAGCGAGCTATGGTTTCGGAATGCAATTCCTCGTAACGCGGCAAGGCCGCCGGAATGCTCCCCTTTCGAACCGCATCCTACTGGAGGGCGACTCGTTCGATCTCCCCGGGACGCAGCACAGCCTGCTCTATGAACGTTTTGCACCGACGGTCGATAAGCAAAGCGGGGTGCCGACCGCCGACCCTCGAGTCAACGATCCCGCGGTCGCCCTCGCTATTTCGCAAGCCGGAAGTCCGCTCGGAGAAGCGCTGGTGCCGGTTGGGTCGTCGATCGATCTCGGCGACGGCTGGCGCGCCACCCCGAAGCGTTACGTGCTCTACAGCGGGTTCCAATACCGTTACGATCCCGGGGTTCCGCTGGTCGGAATCGGAGCGTTCGTGCTGCTGGCCGGCTTGATTATTTCCTTCTATTTTCTGCCGGCGCGGCTCTACGTTCGCGTCGACGAAGTCGCGCCGCGGCGTTCGCGGGTCGGTGCCGCGGCCACGACGGTCAAGGGGTACGACGTTTTCTCGAGCGAATTTGCGCGGCTTGCTGCGACGTTACGGCGGGAAATCGGCGGCCGAGCCGACGTACACTAGACGTGGTGCAAGTTCCTCTCGACGAGCTCTTGATCGCGGTCGCGTTGACCGCCTACACTTTGGGTGCGCTGGCGCTGCTTCTCTATTTCTTTTCGCGCGAAACCGTGTGGCGCAACATCGGCGCGCCGTTGGCAATCCTTGGATGCGCCGCGCAGTTCGCTCAACTCATCGCGCGCTTCGAGTTAACGCACGTTTGGCCGTTACTGAATCTGTACGGCTCGCTCTCGCTCTTTGCCGCAATGTCGGTAGCGATCTACATCGGGTTTGCCTTTCGATACAAGCTCTGGTTCGCCGGAGGCTTCGTGCTGGCGCTTGCCGCGATCTTTCTCGCCTACGGCGTCACCTGGTACGAGGGAACGATGCCGCCGGTGCCGTCGCTACAATCGTACTGGGCGAAGATCCACGTCCCCATCGTCGTCTCCTCGTACGCAGCTTTCCTCGTCGCATTCGTCTTTTCGTGCATCTATTTAGTAAAGTATTACGCGGAGCAAAGCTTTCGCGCGCGTGGCGTCCTCGTTGTTGCGAGCGCCAACCTAGGGAGCACGGCGGTTGCTGTGGAGATGGCGATCAATCCCGTGCCGGGTTTGGCCGCACGTTCTGCGGGCGCCGACATCTCAAAGGGGATGCTCCGCGATACGCCAGGGATCCAGGCGGCCGCACTTGCCGGTAATCCGGTCGCGCGCTGGCTCTCCGCCCTTCCGAGCCTTCCGCAGCTCGACGTCATCGTCTACCGCGCCGTCGCGATCGGCCTGCCGCTCATATCAATCGGCATTATCACCGGAGCGATGTGGGCGAAAGAGGCATGGGGAGCTTACTGGCAGTGGGATCCGAAGGAGACGGCGGCACTATTTTCGTGGATCATCTATCTGTCGTACATGCATTTGCACACACGGCACGCTTGGCGCGGGTTGCGAACGAGCTGGGTGAGCGTGATCGGCTTCGTCTCGATTATCTTCTGCTACCTTGGGGTCAACATTTGGATCTCGGGTCTGCATAGTTACAAGGTCTAAAGCGAGGTCCGACAGGATCAGAGTTTCGTCCTAGCGGCGGGACAGAGGGCAGGTTTACGATAAGGGCTAAGTGAGCGCTTCTCGTAGTGCCTTCTAGGGAGAACGACCTTGTCCGACTCGAATGCCGATGCATCGGAACGCGTCGCACGTAAGATAGTGAACGCATACGACGTTCCTCCAAGCGAGGACGAAGTCACGCGACGCACGTTCATGGCGAACGCGACTCTGACCATTGGGGGTCTCGTGACCTTTGCGCTCGCGGTACCGATCGTCGGCTCCTTGCTCCCTCCCAAGAGCGCCCTCACCGGAAGCTGGTCGCCGTTGAGCGCGCAAGAACTCGACGCGCTGCAAAAGGCGACGGCCAAGCCGGTCAAGCTGACTTTCATGCTCAAGTATACCGACGGCTATCTCCCCGAACAATCCGTGCCCGAGTACTCTTGGGGCATCAGAGTCGACAACAAGGAAAAGTTCAGGGCGGCGCGGCCCGATATTTTTTCCGCGGCCGGCGGCAAGGCCGACGTTCCCTACGACGTCGTGAATATGGGCTTCGTGATTTTCAGTCCGATCTGCCCTCATCTCGGCTGCTACTACAGCTGGAACGAATCGCAAAACCGCTTCATGTGCCCGTGTCACGGATCGCAGTATACGTTCGACGGCACGCACATCGCGGGCCCCGCGCCTCGCGGGCTCGATCCGTTGCCTCTGCGAGAGCAGAGCGGCGCCGCCGAAGTCATGTGGATCGTCTACCAGTCAAATACACCCGCGCGCATCGTCGTATCGTATCAGGCCTAGGGTAACCGCCGATGTTGAACTGGATCGAAAAACGCACCGGATTCATCTCCGTGACCAAGGACTTCCTCACGGAAGACGTTCCGGGCGGAGCGAGCTACTGGTACGTCTTCGGCAGCGCGACGCTCTTTGCGATGATGGTGCAGATCGTTACCGGAATATTCCTGACGTTTTTCTACGCGCCGTCAGCGGCCACGGCGTGGGAATCTACGCGTGCCATCTATCTCAACCCGTACACGCACTTTCTCCTCGCCGTGCACTACTGGGGCGCCTCGGCGATGATCGCGCTCGTCTTTTTGCATCTGTTGCAAGTGCTGATCTTCGGCGCGTACAAGTCGCCGCGCGAGCTGCAATGGATCGTCGGCGTGCTCTTACTGCTCGTGACGCTCGTGCTCGGCTTAACCGGTTATCTCTTGCCGTGGGACATGGACGCCTACTTTGCGTCGCAGGTTTCTCTCAACATCGTCGGTCTCGCGCCCATTGCGGGACCGTTCTTGCAGCACGTCGCGCAGGGCGGGGGCAGCATGGGAACCGCCACGATCAATCGATTCTTTGGATTGCACGTTTGGTTGATGCCGGCAGTCTTGGTCGCCCTCGTCGGTGCGCACTTGGCGATCTTCCGTCATAACGGCGCGGCCGGTCCCGTTGTCGACGACCCCCGCACGCTGAAGCTTGGACGGTTTTGGCCCGATCAGTTCTTCATGGACGGCGCGTTCTCGTTCATCATCTTTATCGTCATCTGCTTCCTCTCAATCGTCTCGCCGCCGTATCTCGACGCGAAAGCCGATCCGACGAAGTTCTTCGTACCCTATCCTGCGTGGTATTTCTTATCACTCTTCGGTCTGCTCGCGCTCGTGCCGCCGGAAATTCATCTCGGGCCGTTAGCAATCGGCACGGAGCTCATCGCGACGATCATCGTCCCAACGCTTTTCTTGATCGTCATCCTGCTGCTTCCGTGGCTCGACCGCAGCACGGGGCGCAGCTTCGGGTCGCGCAGCTTGCTGCTCTGGTCCGCGACGGTCATCATCTGTGGAATTATCGGATTGACGGCGTACGGACAGATCACGACGATGATCAAACAGGCGTCGGCGCCGCCTTCTCCGCCCGAATCGGTGGTGCTTAGCGCACAAGCCGCCACGATACCGTCGCCCGCTGCGGGCGCTCCGGGCGCGATTCCGGCTGCCGGGGCGGGCGTCGCGAATCCCACGCAGCCGACTTCAAACGGCGCAGGGGCGCAAGTCTTTGCCGACAACTGTTCGAGCTGTCACGGAGCGCAAGGCCAAGGCATGCCGGGCTCCTTTCCGCCGCTTGCCAACAATCCGACCGTTACCGGCGATCCAAACAAAGTGATTGGGATCGTGCTCAACGGTCTGCATGCGCCGATTAGCGTCAACGGTCAGAGCTACAACGGACAAATGCCTTCATGGAAGGGCACGCTCTCGAATAAGCAGATCTCCGACGTCATTTCCTACATTCGCGGATCACTCGGAAATAACAAGGCCTCCGCGGTCACCCAGGCACAAGTCGCACAGTACAAACCGTAGGAAAGCTCTGATTTAGATGCAGCTCAAGGAGCCTCGGGCCCGAAGTTTACGTGGGCCCCACTTTGTGGGGTGCGAAGTGCGAAGCACGGAGCATTTAGAAACTCATGGGGTCCCCCGGTGCGCGAAGCGCACTGGGGATCAACGAGGCCCGAGGCACAACGAGAGATGCGCTAAATCGAGGGTTTCCTTAGCGGCAGGGTGGTCCGTCGTAGAGTAACAGCGCGGCCTTTCGATCGACCGCAACGACGCGTCGGCTGCGCCCGTAGGCTGGGTCGTACGACGACGGAACGGCTGGAACGACCACCCACGCGCGCGGCGCCCCACAGATAAACGAGCGGGGATCGACTCCGTCGTCCTGCGGATCGCTGTCGCCCATCGCCGCAAGCACGCGTACCACCGGATGCGTGTAGAAAAGCAACGCATTCCCGCCTGAAACGTTTTGAATAGCGACGACGTCGCCCGGCTTGCGCTGGTTTTCAATCAACGCCGCCAATCGCGGCACGGGCTTAAAGGCTTCGGCACGCGGTAGGACCCCCACCGCGAGCACGTCGGCCGCAATAATAGCTGCGAGCGCCAGCGCGTACGGTGCCAGCCGCGCGCTTCTGGGGCGCGCGATAAGAAACGCCGTCAGCACCGACCCGGCGAAGATTGCGACTGCCATGGCAAGCAGCGGCGGAACGACGCCCGCGACTTCGGCCGTCAAACGGTTGTTGCGCGTAAAAAGCACGATCGCGAACGCCAGCGCACCGATGGTTACGGGCACGGTCGCGGCGGAAACGAGCGCCGAGCGCGTCCCTCCCTTGCGGACGACGGCGTCGAAGTAGAGCGCCGTGATCAGCGCGAGCGCCGGGAGTTCGAGCGCCACGTAGTTCGGAAGTTTCGTCTGCGCAAAACTGAAGAAGAGCAGCGGCATCACAATCCAGGCGAAGGCGAGGCGAGTGAGCCGCGCGAGCTGCGGTTGCGCGCCGACGCCGCGAACTTGCCGAATGCCATAGACGATTGCCATCGGCAGAAACGCGATCCACGGAAAGAAGCCTAAAATAATGACCGGGAAATAATACCAAATAGGCCCGGACTGGTTTTCGATGATGCCGGTGTAACGGCCGGCCGTGTACTCCCCGATCCACTTCTCGAGTGGGAAAAGGTGGTAGTGCAGAACCAAGGCGATCGGCCAAGGTGTGACGATTGCGAGAAAGAGGAGCGCACCGGCGGTCCACCCGCGCAGCGAGAGGGGCTTCATCGTTTCGCAGCGGCGATTCCAAAGGTAAAACGGTACGATAACCAACAGCGCGACGACAGGCGCGACCAACCCCTTGGCCAAAAATCCGCCGGCTGCGGCAATGCAGCCGTAAATAGGGTATCGCGCGCGTCCCGTTTCGAGCCCTCGAAACCACCAGAAAATCGTCATGGCCACCGCCAGGTCGAGCAGCGCATCCATGATCGCCAGCCGTCCGATGACCGCCTGCATCAAACACGTCGATAGCACGACGGCGGCGTAAACTCCGACGCGCGTTCCAGCCTGACGCGCGACGGCGTAACCCGTGAACGCACCGAGCGCAATCGTTGCGAACGCCGAAGGAAGCCGCAATGCAAACGCCGTCGGTCCCATGACGGAAGCAAGTGCGGCGCCGAGCCAAAAATACAGTGGAGGCTGGACGAAGTACGGGACGCCATTGAGATGCATCACGACCCAGTCGTGGCGTAACAGAATTTCGCGTGCCACCTCGCCGTAGGCCGTTTCGCTGTTATCCCAGAGCGTACCGACCCACAACCCGGGCAGTGTAATGAGTGCGGCGACGACCGCTCCGATCCAGGCCGCTCGGGCAGCCCCCTCGCGGGGGCTCGTCGGACGATCGCGGCCTGCCACAAAGGCGGTTTTTAGCTGCCGAACGCGGAACTCTTTGTGCGTTCGTATGCTTCCCATCACTCTCCGGCCCAACGGTCGCCGAGCCGTTATCGTCGGTGGAGGCAATGTCGCGGCGCGAAAGGCCGAATCGATTGCCGCTGCGGGATTTCCAATCTTCGTGGTTTCCGAACGGATCGGCGACCGGTTGCGGGCCATTCTGAGCGAGAAAGAAGCCGAGTACGCGCAACGTCAGTACGAACCGAGCGACTTGGCCGGCGCCGCGTTCGTCGTTGCTGCGACCGACGATGCGATAGTAAACGCGCGCATCGTTGCGGATGCCCGCACTGCGCAGGTGATCGCCTGCGATGCGGGTGACCCCGACCGCGGCGATTTTACGATGGCGGCAATGCGACGAATCGGCGACTTGACGATTGGCGTCGATTCGGCGGGTAGCTCGCCGGCATTTTCGCGCCGCATCGTCCGCGAACTGGCCGAAAGCCTGAGCGGGCCGTACGCAGACGCGGTCCGAACGCTCGCGCGCATGCGAACGTACGTGAAGGAAACGTTTCCCTCAGAGGAGCGGGCGGCTATACTTCGATCGCTGGCGCAGCGACCGATTGCCGAACTCGCGGCCGAGCCCCTCGCCGTAGTCTGCGCGACGCGCCGCAGTGAGCTCGCCATGATTCAAAGCCGTTCCGTCGCTGCATGTCTGGCCAAACGAGGCATAGCCACAACGATGCTCGGCATATCGACAACGGGAGATCGCAATCAAGCGGTTCCAATCGATCGGCTTGGAGAGACGAACGTTTTTGTCAAAGAGCTGGAAAGCGCCCTTCGCGAGCAGCGAGCCGACTATGCCGTGCACTCAGCAAAGGACCTACCCGGTAGGCTCTCGGACGACATGCGCATCGCGGCAATTTCAAGACGCGAAGATCCACGCGACGCTTTTTGCAGCAACCGCTATGCAAACTTCGAATCCCTGCCGGCAGGCGCGGTCGTTGGAACCTCGAGCCCCCGCCGCCAGGCTCAACTTGCTGCGCTGCGCCCCGACTTACGCTACGAAGCATTGCGTGGCAACGTCGATACCCGTCTGCGCAAGCTCGCCGCTGGAGAATACGACGCAATCCTGCTTGCGATGGCAGGGTTGAAACGGCTGCGCGCGAGCGCGCCGTTCGTCGTACCATTTGCAGTCGAACGCGTCGTCCCCGCCGCCGGACAGGGCGCTCTCGCGATCGAAACGCGCGCGGACGACCGACGCCTTCTGAGTGCGCTGCGGGATGGGGTCAACGATCCCGAGAGCGAGTTATGCGTTATGTGCGAGCGCGCGGCGCTGCGAAAGCTGCGAGCGGGCTGCAGCGCCCCGCTTGGTATCCACGCGCACGTTGCAGAGGGAAGAATGATCGTGCAGGGAGTCTACGTGCCGGAGGGCAGCCCGGCGTCGCGTATTCGAATCGAGCGCGTCGTCGCCACGCTCGGGCAGGCGGAAGCGCTCGGCGCCGAGCTAGCACAACGTTTGCAACCCTCGAATGCGGCGCCATTGGGAGTGGGCAACTGATCCTCGTACGTCCGCGCCGCCTGCGCAAAGGCCAGGTCGTGCGCGCCCTTGTTCGCGAGCACCGCGTTGCGGTCGAGCAACTCGTCCAGCCGCTTTTCGTCGTGGAGCACGCCGCCGACGCCGGTCCAATCGAGGCCATGCCGGGCATCGCGCGCTTCGACCTCGACGGCGCGGTTGCCGAAGCTCGCGAGCTCTTCGAGGTTGGAATCAAAAGCGTTCTGCTCTTCGGCGTGCCGGCCCACAAAGACGCTGATGCGTCGAGCGCCTACGATAAGCACGGCATCGTGCCACGCGCGATTCGTGCGCTCAAAACGGCGCTGCCCGAGATGTTCGTCATCGCAGACGTGTGTTGCTGCGAATATACCCTCCACGGCCATTGCGGGATCGTCGATTCGTCCGGCGACGTCGACAACGATGCGACGGTCGAGCTCCTCTGCCGAATTGCGGCGGCCTACGCCGAAGCGGGCGCCGACGTCGTCGCTCCGTCGGATATGATGGACGGACGGGTCGCGGCAATTCGCGCCTCGCTCGATGCCGGCGGTGCCAAAGACGTTGCGATCATGGCCTACAGCGCAAAGTACGCGTCGGCATTTTATGGTCCGTTCCGAGAAGCCGCCGGCTGCGCGCCGCAGTTCGGCGATCGGCGAAGCTATCAGATGGACCCGCCCAATGCTCGCGAAGCTCTTCGGGAGATTGCGCTTGACCTCGCGCAAGGCGCCGACATCGTCATGGTCAAGCCGGGGCTCCCGTATCTCGACATTCTCTGCGCCGCGCGCGAACGCTTCGACGTTCCGCTCGCGGTCTACAACGTGAGCGGCGAGTATGCGATGCTTCAAGCCGCCATCGCGAATGGCTGGCTCGACGGCGAGCGCGCGATCGACGAGCTCTTGACGTCGTTTGTGCGCGCCGGCGCCGACATCGTGATTACGTATTTCGCCAAGGCGTACGCGAAGCGGCATGCCTAAAGGTTTGATTGGGAAGAACCAAAGCACGGCCGTCGTCTTGATGGCCGGCGGACTCGCGCGACGATTTCCAGGAAAGCTCGAGTACGCCATCGACGGACGCCCCATTCTCGCGCGTTGCTATGACGCCGTGAGCGCGGCGGGCTGGCCGGTTTACGTCGCCGCTGCAGGTTCGTTCTCGTGCGATCTCGACGCGCACCTGAATGCGCCGCTTCTCATCGATCGCCGGCCGGCGCGCGGTCCGTTGAACGCCTTTCTCTGGGCCAATGCTGCCATTCGCGCGCAGTGCGTCTTCGCCGTCGCCGGAGATCAGCCGAACCTCGACGTGCGCGTGCTGCAGTGGCTGCAAGACGCGTGGCTCCCCGGTGACGAAGCGGTCGTGCCGCAGCACGACGGAAAGATGGAGCCGCTTGCCGCGCTCTATTCGCGTCGCGCGGTCCTTCGCGAAGGTTTCGAGCTGCGCCGGACGGGCAAGGGTGCGATGCGCGACCTCATCGAGCGTATCGGCGCTCGGTTTTTGGAACTCGACGCGCGATATTTTCACAACGTTAATCGCATCGAGGACGTGCCGTGAGGCTCGAACGCTCGATTGCGGCATTTGCTCGGGCGCGACGCATCATTGCCGGCGGCGTAAACTCACCGGTCCGCGCCCTGGGAGCCGTCGGGCTCTCGCCAATCTTCATGAAGAGCGCGTCCGGCGCGATGCTCTACGATCTCGACGGCCACGAGTACATCGACTACGTCATGTCGTGGGGCGCGCTGCTGCTCGGACACGCGCATCCCGCGGTGACTCGCGCGATTGTCAACGTAGCCGCCCGTGGAACTTCCTTTGGAACGCCGACGGAGCTTGAGAGCGTGCTCGGCGAGCTTATCGTCTCGATGATGCCGGCGATCGAGCGTTTGCGGTTCGTCTCGAGCGGTACCGAAGCGACGATGAGCGCGATTCGACTTGCGCGCGGTTTCACGAATCGCGAGAAAATCGTCAAATTCGCCGGCTGCTATCACGGACACGGCGATTCGTTTTTGATTGCGTCGGGGTCCGGTGCGCTGACGCACGGCGTGCCGGATTCCGCGGGCGTCACTGAAGGCACGGCGCGGGATACGATCGTTTTGCCATTCAACGACGTGACGGCCGTCCGGGGGGTCTTCGAAGCCCACGCCGATTCGATCGCCGCCGTAATCGTCGAGCCGTACCCTGGAAACATGGGGCTCATTTTGCCGCGACCCGGCTATCTGCAGCAGCTGCGCGAACTCTGCAGCCGGTACGGCGCATTGCTGATATTCGACGAAGTGATGAGCGGTTTTCGGGTGGGTCGCGGCGGGGCGCAGGGGCGGGAAGGCATCGTGCCCGATCTTACGACGCTTGGAAAGGTCATCGGCGGCGGACTTCCAGTCGCAGCCTTCGGCGGCCGTGCCGACGCGATGGCGTACGTTTCGCCCGAGGGACCAGTTTATCAAGCGGGGACGCTCTCGGGCAATCCGCTCGCGATGGCGGCAGGACTCGCCGCTCTGAGCGTCATCGCGTCGGACGCCACGCTCTACGAGCGCCTCGAGGAAACGACTCGGCAGCTAACCGACGGGTTAAGCGACGTGATGCAACGTCACGGAGTTTCCCACTCCTGCACCCGCGCCGGCTCCATGTTCTCGTTTTTCTTCACGCCCGAGCCGGTGTACGATCTCCACGGGGCAGAGCAGTCCGATCGTGCGTTCTTCGCGAAGTATTTTGCGGCCATGCTCGAACGCGGCGTCTACCTCGCGCCCTCCCGATTCGAAACGAACTTTCTTTCCGCCGCCCACACCCCGAGCGACGTCGAGCGAACGATTGCGGCAGCCGATGCCTCGCTGGCTACGCTGTTGGCGACCGCATGATCGATCGCAAACTCGATACCAACCGACAGGAGGCGGCCGAGCCGCTCGGCGAGGTCTCCATTCCCAGACTCTACGCCTACCACCGAGCGCTTCGCCAAGCCCTCACGAGCGGTAAGAGCACGATCACGTCGCATGGGCTTGCGGCACTCTTAGGGCACACCATCGCGAGCACCCAGATTCGAAAAGACCTCTGCGCGCTCGGTCCCCTCGGACGCCGGGGTCAAGGATATGCGATCGATCCGCTAGTCGAGCAGCTCGGGTGGGTTCTAGGATTGGAGCATGACTGGCGGATTGCTATCGTGGGATTCGGCTATCTTGGACGGGCCTTCGCCGGCTTCATTACCGCCAGAGAGATGCGCTTTAAGGTTGCGGCCATCTTCGACCGCTCGCCGGCGGTCGTCGGGCAAAGCTGGCAGGGCATCGTCGTGCAGAACGTCGCAGAGATGGAGCGCATGCTCCCAAAGATGGATTGCAACATCGCGGTGATCTCGGTCCCGGCGCAAGCCGCACAGGAGAGCGCGCAACGCGTGGCCGCCCTCGGCATTCGCGCCATCCTCAACTTCGCGCCGATGCCGCTCGATCTGCGCGGCCCCGTCTTCGTTCGTAATATCGACCTCGCCGGCGAGATGGCGATCTTAACCCATCGCTTAAGCCTGGAGCGCGGCTGATGCCGATTACCTGCATCGGGCTTTCGCACCACACCGCGCCGCTCGAAGTGCGCGAAAGGCATGCCTTTCCCCCGTCTCGCATGGCCGAAGCGCTCGTGGCGCTCGGCGACTACGAGGCGGTGCAGGAAGCCGTCATGCTTCAAACCTGCGGACGTTTGGAAATTTATGCCGAACTCGACGACTACGAGAACGGCGTCGCGCAAATCAAGTCTTTTCTCGCAAACTTCCGCCACGGCACGACGGGATACGACATGGAGTCGTATCTCTACACGCGCCTGGGCCATTTGGCGGTAGAGCATCTCTTCCGCGTCTGCACCGGTCTCGATTCGATGCTGATCGGCGAAGCCGAAATCCTCGGGCAAGTCAAAGATGCCTTCGTCGCGGCCAAGCGTGCAAAATCGCTCGGCCGCACGCTCGATCGGCTCTTTCGCGAGGCGCTCGCGGCGGGCAAGACGGCTCGCGCGCAGACCCGCATCGGTGGGGAATCGGTTTCGATCGCAACTGCCGCCGTAGAAGCGGCCCGATCGCGCCTCGGTACGCTCGCAGGCAAGTCCATTCTGATCATCGGCGCCGGTAAAATGGGACGGACTGCAGTCAAGCGGTTGCGCAAAGAAGGCGCCGATCGGGTAATCGTCGCTAACCGGACAATTTCGCGCTCGCGCGGACTCGTCGCCGAAGCCGGCTTCGGCGAAGCCGTCGAGATGCCGGAACTCGTGGAAGCGCTCGCGGTTGCCGATGTCGTCGTTGCCTCCACCGGCGCCTCCCATTTCATCGTCGGCGAAGAACGCGTGCGTGCGGCGATGGCTCGGCGCTCCGATCGGCCGCTCTTTATCGTGGACATCGCCGTCCCCCGTGACGTCGATCCGGCCGTTGCGAGCGTCGACAACGTGTCGCTCGTCGACATCGATGGGCTTAAGTCTGTCGTGGACGAACGTCTCGATCTACGACGTGAAGCAATCCCCGCCGTCGAGGAAATCATTGCGGAGTACGTCGAGCGCTTCGAAAATTGGTATCGCGCGAGGGTTGCCGTACCGGTAATCGCGCGGCTCACGCAAAAAGCCGAAGCGATCCGCGTTGCGGAGCTCGAGCGGCTGCTGGCCCGCTGCCCAAATTTGAGCGAGCGCGAACGCATGCTCGTCACCGGAATGACGCTGACGATCGTCTCGAAACTCTTACATTCGGCCATTCTCAAGATCCAGGAGAAAGCGACGCTCGATCACGCCGAAGCGCTTTCGAGCGCGCGCGTCCTGGAAGACCTCTTCGAGCTCGCCGATGGCAGCGAGTAGCGGCCAAGGTCGTGTCTTTCTCGTCGGCGCAGGCCCGGGTGATCCGGGCCTGCTGACGTTACGGGCCGCCGAAGTGCTCAGGCGCGCCGACGTATTACTCTACGATGCGCTCGCAAGCGAGGCGATCGTCGCGCTAGCGCCGCCGGCCTGCGAGCGCATCTTCGTTGGCAAGCGTCGTGGAGACCATGCGATGGCGCAGGATGAAATCGAGGCGCTGACGATCGCAAAGGCCCGCGAAGGACGGGACGTCGTCCGTCTCAAAGGCGGCGATCCCTTCGTGTTCGGACGCGGCGGCGAGGAGGCCGAAGCGCTGCAGGTCGCCGGAATCTCCTTCGAAATCGTACCGGGAATTAGCTCAGCCCTCGCGGTGCCCGCGTACGCTGGAATTCCGGTGACGCATCGCGAGGACGCCGCGTCGTTCACGGTGCTCACCGGACACGAAGATGCATCCAAGCCGTCGTCGACCCTGGATTGGACGAAGCTCGCGGATCCGCAGCGCACGCTGATCCTCTTGATGGCAACCGCGAATTTGCGCGAGATCGCGCAACGGCTCGTCGAGAACGGCCTTTCCGCCGCGACGCCGGTCGCGGTCGTGCAAGACGGTACGCGTCCAAGCCAAAAGACGGCACTTGGAACCCTCGCCACAATCGCCGGCGACGTCGCTCGCGCCAAAATAGAAGCGCCGGCGGTCGTAATCGTCGGTGGCGTTGCCCGCCTGCGCGAACGGTTGCGCTGGTTTGATAGTGGTCCGCTCTTTGGCAAACGGGTGGCGATCACGCGGACCGGCGAGCAATCCGAGGCCTTCGCGCGCGAGCTTCTCGGACGAGGCGCCGAGCCCGTCTTTGCGCCGACCATCGCGATTGCGCCACCTGACGACTCCAGCGCCGCGGAAAATGCGATCGATGCACTCGACTCCTTCGCCTGGCTGATCTTTACGTCAGCGAACGGCGTCGCTGCATTTTTTGCTCGGCTTGGCGCACGAAACGCCGACGCGCGCTCGATCGGAAAAGCGAAGGTGGCGGCGATCGGCGAGCGGACCGCCGAGCGTCTGCGCGGCTACGGCATTCGCGCCGATGTCGTGCCCGAGGTCTTCGTCGGCGAAGAAGTAGCGCGGGCGGTGATCGGGCAATCGCATGCGGGAGACCAGGTGCTCGTTTTCCGCGCGCAGGAAGCACGCGACGTGCTCGTGCGAATGCTCGAAGATGCGGGACTCGTCGTAACCGTCGCGCCCGCATATAAGACCGTCGTGCCGAGCGATTCCGAGTTTGAAAAGAAAGTCGCACGCGCCGACGTGCTGACGTTTACCAGCGCGAGCACCGTTCGCGGCTTTGCTGCGTTGCTCGGCGGCGATGCCGCAGCCTCGCGAGCCGTCGCAGGAAAGTGCATCGCGTGCATCGGTCCGATTACCGCGCGCGCCGCACGCGAAGCGGGGCTCGGAGTCGACGTCGTCGCAAGTCGGTTCACGACCGCGGGTTTGCTCGACGCCCTCGATGTATTCTTCGCGTCGCGCTCCTGATGCAAATTGCGTTCGGAGCCCTCCTCGCCGCGCTCGTCGCGTCGCTCGCGTATCGGGCGCGCGCGCTTTCGGCCGGCGGCGCCGCAGCGGCGTTTGCCGTGGGCGCCGTCGTTTTTGCAAGCGGCGGGTGGGCGGCCGCGGCGATCCTCTTTGCTTTCTTCCTGCCCTCAACGCTTCTCTCGCGGATAGGAGGCGTTCGCAATCGCCTCGTTGCGCGCGGCGAGCGAGAAGCTCCGCGCAGCGAATGGCAAGTCCTGGCGAACGGCGGCGTCGCAGCGATTTGCGCGCTCGCGGGCGCGCGCGGCGGCGCGCCGCTGGCCGCCGCCTTCGCCGGCGCCTTTGCGGCCGCGTCGGCCGACACGTGGGGCACCGAAGTCGGCACGCTCTCGCGTTCGGCGCCGGTCTCGATCCTCACGCTACGCCCGCTGCGACCGGGATTGTCAGGCGGAATCACTCCGCTTGGAATCGTTGCAACCGTGGCGGGAGCATTCTGCGTCGCATGCGACCGCGTCGTTGGTCGGCATTGCGCCGCTTTGGAGCGTCGCGCTTGGAGGCATCGCCGGAGCGAGCCTCGATTCGATTCTGGGCGCGAGTCTTCAGGCGCTGCGGTGGTGTCCTTCCTGCGAAACCGAATGCGAAACCCGACGCCACCGTTGCGGCGCAGCCACCGTGCTGCAACGCGGCCTAAGCTGGATAGGGAATGATGCGGTCAATTTCGCTGCGACGCTCTGCGGCGCGATCGTCGCGCTTCTCGCGGTACGTTTGTGACTAAAAGCCTGTAGGCTCCTTGCGAGGAAGATACAGCGTCTGCAACATATCGTAAAGCAGGATGGCAACACGTCGCCCGCAAGTCAGCCGGCCGAACTCGATAAAGTGTGAGGAGCATCTCCGGCGTTTAGCACAGCGCACCGTAGCGCGCCGGCACAAAAACTTGCCGCCTTTTCCGACCAAAGCGTACGACATCGTCTATGCCGATCCGCCGTGGTTCTATTACGGAAGCCAAATCAAGGATGCAGCCGCGGCAAAACACTATCCGCTGATGGATCAAGCGGAGCTCGCCAAGCTCCCGGTCCGTTCCATCATGAACAAGCGCGCCGTGCTCTTTTTGTGGTCCACGGGTCCGCGTTTGAATTTCGCCTTGGAGCTCATCGAGAGCTGGCGCTTATACTACCGCGGCGTCGCTTACGTTTGGGTCAAGACCAACAGCAAAGGTCAGCCAATTCGCGGCCAGGGCGTGCCTCCTACCTTTACCAAGCCCACGACAGAGTTTGTGCTCGCGGCGACCACGATATCTACCGGCCGGCCGTTTCCCATTCTCGACCTCGCTCAGGGCCAAGTCATCATGGAGCCGCGCGCGGAGCACAGCCGTAAGCCTCGCCGTGTTCCGACAACGCATTGAGTCATTATGCGGTCAACGCTCCCGCATCGAGCTGTTCTCGCGCGAATCCGCGAGCGGCTGGGACTCTTGGGGAGCCGAGGCCGGAAAGCTTGACGAAATGAAGACGCTCTTCGCAGCCTCGTAGCAGCGCACCAGGGTCACGCGCGGGGACGGTTGCGCGCTGGAATCGAAGGAAGCGATGACATGTATGCGGCGATAGGCACTCGCGTGCGAATGGAACGGGCGATGCTTGCCTCCTTAGGAATTCACATCGTTGCCGCCCTTGCCATCCCTGCGCTCGCCTGGACTGCCTCAAGCGCGGCACCGGTTGAGACGGTCAGCTTCATGCACGTCATTCGCGTCGAGATCACGCCTCCGCGGGCTGTGAAACCGCCGCCGCGGGCGGTCGCGCCGCATCGCAGCCCTACGAGGACGGTCAATTTCGCGAGCCACGTTCGGCTCGTGACCGCCAGGCCGCACCGCCGTGCCTCACCCGAGCCGGCGATCGCTTCGAACGCACCCGCCGCTCCTGCGGTTGCGGCGGTGGAGAAGGCGGGCTCAGGAAGCTCCGATACCACTACCTCGCCCGACGCGACGCCCTCCCCCGCCGTGCGAGACGTCGCGAGCATCGGCGTTCGCAGGCCCGGCGGATATCTGCCGTTTGGGGCCGAGCAGCCTGAACCCGTGCTCGATCCGGGCGTTCGTCAGCAGCTTGGTTCGCTCGGCACGCACGTGACGCTGATCGTTACCGTCGGCGATGACGGCCGCACCGAGAACGTCGTCTTCGAACCCCCAATCGATTCGCAACTCGAAAGCAAGATACGCTCTCTCCTCGCCGACGCGAGCTGGGATCCGGCGGTCTGCGGCGGGGGCGTTTCCTGCGAAGCGCGCGCCACAATCAGATTGTAAAAGCCTGCGGC
>CAVRDR010000007.1:0-167105 GCA_963719905.1 Vulcanimicrobiota bacterium | reverse complement strand
TTAAAGAATCGACTTACCCAGCGCCGAGCAAATGAGGCCGACCGCCAGCGAAGCCGTTTGATTGCGATGATCCAGAATTGGATTGATTTCGACCGTTTCGATTGAGCCGAGCTGCCCGCTCTCGTAGAGCATCTCCATGACCAGATGCGCTTCACGATAGCTCAAACCGCCTTTGACCGGCGTTCCCGTGCCGGGTGCCTCGCTCGGATCGATGGCGTCCATATCGAACGAAACGTGGATCGGCCGGTTTTGCGCGCCGGCGATTGCCAGCGTCTCGTCCATGACGCGCATCATCCCGAGTTTGTCGACATCGCTCATGGTAAACGTCTTGACTCCGAACTCGCGCAGGAGCCGCTTTTCATTGGGGTCGACGTCCCGTAACCCAATCTGGACCGTCTGTTCGGCTCGGGCAAACCCTTTGTGCAAAGCGAAGTAGAGAGGCATTCCATGGACGTTTCCCGTGGGCGAGCTTTTTGGGCTGTTGATGTCGGCATGCGCGTCGATCCAAACCAGACCGGGAGGCGCGCCGCGCGCTCGCGTCAGCCCGTCGAGCGTTCCGATCGCAATCGAATGATCGCCGCCGAGCACGATCGGCAAGCCGCCCACGCGGACTGCCTCCGCGACGATAAGCGCTAACTCGTCGCAGACGTCGGCGATGACATCCAGGAATTTTGCCGAGGCATCGTTTGCATCCGCCGACTCGCGGATCGGCACCGGAAGGTCCCCGCGATCGACGATCGTGCCGATGCCGAGTCTTCCTAGCGCGACGTGGAGCTTCGCATAACGCACCGCCGACGGGCCCATGTCAACCCCGCGGCGGCTCGCGCCCAGATCCATCGGGACGCCGACGATATCGACGCGCCGCACCGGCGAAACCGTCGTGCTCACGACGACGGCACTTTCGATTTAGCCGCTTCCACTACCCGCGTCGCCACGACGCGCACGACGCCCGCGACCGGCACCGCGACGAGCATGCCGAAGAGGCCGGCGACTTCTGCGCCGATGAGAAGCGCAATGAGGACGACGAACGCGCTCAGCTTCACCTCCCTGCCGACGATATTCGGCGCGATAAAATGCCCCTCGGCTTCATAAATGAGCACGAACGCGAGCGTAACGAGCAAGCCGTTCGCCCAACCGTTCGCCAAGACGGCCGTGATAAAGGCGGGAAAGAATGCCGCCACCGCACCGACATACGGAATGAGATCGCCCAGAGCGGCAAGCAGGCCGAACAAATAAGGATACGGCACGTGAATGATCATCATGGCAATGGTGATGAGGATGCCAACCATCAGCGCCACGAGAAGCTGTCCGCGAATGAAACCCCCGACTACGCCGTCGATATCCGAGAGTAACCCCATCGTCGCTCGCCACCGCCCCTCAGGCACGATTGCGGAAAGGCCTCGTTTCATGTGATCGAGATCGAGCAAAAGGTACGCGGTTACCACCGGAACGACGATAAACGTTGCGACGATTGCGACGGTTCCCGCAAGCACCGTCGTGAGCTGGCCGAAGGTTTGCAAGCCCTTACTCTGTACCCACGTCGCTATTGCGACGGGAGCGTTTGCAATCTCGTTCTGGACCCAAGCGGGCAGCCGTGACGTCAACGGATCTTTTGGATTGTAAATCAGGGAATGCAGCCGCGCTACGAGGTCGGGGTAACGATGGACCAAGAGTCCGATATCGTCAACGATATGGGGCACGACAAAGGACGCGGCGATAACCAAGGCGAGGATGATGCCGAGGTAGACCAGCACGATCGCCAAAACCAGCGGCATGCGGCGACGTAATCGTTGAACGGCCGGATAAATGACGTAGGCGAGAAAGACCGCTCCGACGAGGATATACACCACCGCCTTGAGCCGGATGAGAATCTCGAGAACGAACTGTCCCGCATAGAACGCCAGAACGAGAACCATCAGAATCTTGAGCGCATACGTGACGCGCGCTTCCGTTAGCAAGCGCCAAGGATTCCGGCGGGTGCCTCTCATGCGCCGTCGCCTTCCCCGCGGGGCCGACGAAGCCCCGTACTCGTAGGGAGGAGCCAAATCGCGACAGAATCGAAGAGCCTGCAATGTTGCGACGTGCAGCGTCGGTCTTGGTGCCTGCTCTCCTGGCCGGCATCACGTCGATCGCACCGGCGCGAGCCTATCTTCCGCCGCCACTCGAGCGACTCAATCACGACGTCCGCAACCTGGCGCGCCACGTGCCGGGGGCGATCGCGCTGGATGTGCTCGATCTCAACACGGGGTACAATGCCGGCTTTAACGCCGCCAAGAGCATGCCGGCCGCCTCGACGATCAAAGTTCCCGTTATGGTGGAAGTCTTTACGCAGCTGCGAGGCCGGACGCTTCGATCTGCAGCATCGCGTCACGCTCGAAGCGGCGGACAAAGACTTTGGATCGGGCGAGCTCGCCGACGCACCCGTCGGTACGACCTATCCCGTCTCCGTTCTCGTCGAGAAGATGATCGACATCAGCGACAATACGGCCACAAACATGCTGATTCGACTCGTCGGACGCCGCAACATCAATCGCAAAATGACGGAGCTGGGGTTGGCGCGCACGCGTCTGGGGGGTGACGTGCGCACCGATGGCTGGTCGATCCGCCAAACGCTTCGAACCTCTCCCGCCGATCTCGTTCGTCTGCTCATGTTGATGGCGCGCCGTGAACTCGTCGATGCGTGGTCGTCAAACGAGATGATCGCCATTTTGGAGGCCGATCGATACAACACCCTCTTGCCCGAACCGCTCCCCGGGGACGTTCCGATCGCGCATAAGACCGGCTCGCTCTACGATACCCTCAACGATGCGGGAATCGTCTTCGCAAGCGCCACACCCTACGTGATCGCAGTGATGACCACCGCGCTGCCGTCACAAGATCTCGGGCGCGCCTTCATTCACTCCGTTTCACGACTCGCGTATGCCGACGAGCTTCGTTTCGCGCAATGGCGGCAGGCGTTCGGACAAGAGGAAAGTACCGACGCTTCGCCGGACGCCGACTACTGGAACGACGCCGTCGTTGCGCCGGATCGCGGTTTGACGCCGCCTAAGCGTTGATCTTCGCGCAGGCGTAGGTTCGGGTAAGCCATGCTTCGTAGCGCGGCTCACGCCCGGTAACAATTCTTTCGTAAAGGTCGCGCAGCCGCGCAGTGACGGGGCCGATCGTTCCGTCGCCTACCATCCGGCGATCGATCGACGCCACCGAGCAGATCCCCACCGCGGTACCGGTAAAGAATACTTCGTCGGCCGAATAGAGCTCGCCGCGATCGATCGCTCGCTCGACAATCTGCATGTCGAGCTCGTCACGTGCTAGCTCCATGATTGCCTTGCGGGTGACGCCCTCGAGCACGTTTTGCGCCGGATCCGGCGTGTAGAGCACGCCACGACGCACGAGGAAAATATTCTCGGCCGAACCTTCGGCGACGTGACCGTCGTGCGATAACAGGATTGCTTCGTCGTAGCCGTTTTGGACGGCTTCGCTCTTGGCAAGTGCGGAGTTGACGTAAAGGCCGGTAATCTTCGCTCGCGGCGGCGCCATGGTGTCATCCATGCGCCGCCAGGAGCTCACGCACACGTGCAGTCCGCGAGTAGCGTCAAGATAGTGCGTGAAGGGAATGGGAATGATGGCAAAGGCATCGGGCACGTTGTGCAGCCGGACGCCGACATCTTCAGCGGCTTTGTACGCAAAGGGACGAACGTAGACGTCCTTTTCGTAGCGATTACGCAGGCAAAGCTCGGTCGTAATCTCGACGAGCTCGTCGACGCTATGCGGGAGCTGTATCGTCAAGATCTTTCCCGAGGTCATGAGGCGCTCGAAGTGATCGCGGAGCAGCACGAGGAAAAGCTCCCGGTCTTCAGGCACCCAGTAGCCTCGAATACCCTCAAAGCAGCCGGTTCCGTATTGGAGCCCGTGGGTGAGCAGACCGACCTTCGAATCTTCATAGCGCTGGAATCGGCCGTCTGCGTAGACGGTAATCGCTGAGAGATCTAGGCTCATAGTGCTCCCTTCCAGCACCGGTCTTGCCTCCGGCGTAGCGAAGCTCCTTTGGCCCAAGGTAGCGTGCGACTCGGCCATCGGGCGCGCTTCCGAAGGCGGGGCGGTGGGGAGCGCTCGGGCGACGCTCGAATTACTCGCCCATGAGCAAACCCCATCTTCGGTTGACGCATCCACTCGTGCGGGACGGCGGGACCTTGCGGCGCGCTTCCTGGGACGAGGCCCTCGAGCGCGCAGCATCGGCTTTGCGCGACGCGCGAGAGCGCGGCGGCACTCGCACGTTTGGAATGTTTAGCTGCTCGAAGGCCACCAACGAGATGAATTACATCGCCCAGAAGTTTATTCGCTCGGTCATCGGCAGCAACAACATCGATAGCTGCAATCGAACTTGACACGCCCCGAGCGTCGTCGGTCTGACGGCGGTATTCGGGGCAGGCGGCGGTACGAGCTCCTACGAGGAGATCGAGCACGCCGACGTGATCGTGCTCTGGGGATCGAACGCGCGCGAGACGCATCCGATCTTCTTCCACCACGTCCTACGCGGTATACGCAACGGCGCGAAGCTGTACGTCGTCGATCCGCGCCGCACGTCGAGCGCTCGGTGGGCCGATGGATGGCTGGGGATCGATGTGGGCGCTGATATTGCGCTCGCCAACGCCGTGGGTCGTGAAATTCTCGCCGCGGGCTTGGAAAATCGCGAGTTCGTGGCCCGTGCGACCAGCGGCTTTGAGGCCTACCGCACGGCGGTCGAGCCGTATACGCTCGAGTACGCACAGAAGACGACCGGCATCGCCGCCGAGCTTATCGCAGAACTCGCGCATGTATACGCCGCGGCGCCGCGCGCCATACTCTGCTGGACGCTGGGAATTACCGAGCATCATAATGCCGTCGATAACGTGCGCGCGCTCATCAACCTTGCCTTGCTTTGCGGTCACGTCGGACGCTACGGTTCGGGACTCAATCCCCTGCGGGGACAGAACAACGTCCAAGGCGGCGGCGACATGGGCGCGATCCCAAATAAGTTTCCGGGCGGCCAGGATGTTGAAGATCCCGCTTCTATCGAAAAGTTCGAACGAGCATGGGGCGTCACGTTGCCGCGAGAGAACGGATGGAATCTTACCGAGATCTTTCATGCCGTCGAGCGGGGTGAGCTCGATACGCTCTACATTATCGGCGAGAATCCGGCCCAATCCGAAGCCGACCAAGAGCATGCGATCGGTTTGCTGCGAAGCCTCAAGCATTTGATCGTGCAAGATCTCTTTCTCACCAAGACCGGCGAGCTCGCGGAGGTCGTCTTTCCCGCGACGGCAAGCTGGTGCGAGTCGGAGGGCACCGTCACGAGCAGCGAGCGCCGCGTGCAGCGTTGCCGCAAAGCGCTGGTTCCACCCGGCGAGGCGCGCGACGACATTGCGATTATGTGTGCGCTGGCGCGCCGCCTGAACCACGACTGGCCGGATTATAGCGCCGAGATGGCGTGGGACGAATGCCGAACGCTCTCGCCCTGGCACGCGGGCATGAGCTACCGGCGCCTCGACGAGCTTGGCGGCATCCCGTGGCCCTGTTATGGCGAGCACCATCCCGGCGAACCCTTCTTGCACGCGCGGCTGTGGGACGAAGCGGTTGTAGCCGAGCGTGCACCCTTCGCAGTGGTCGAGCACGATCCGCCGGTGGAAGCGCTCGACGATGAGTATCCTCTGCGCTTGACGACCGGGCGCCGATTGGACTCGTTCAACACCGGCGTCCAGAGCGGCGGTTATACCTCGCCGCTGCGCCGCGGCGAGACGCTCGATCTCTCACCCGAAGACGCACGAAGTTACGACGTCGCCGACGGCGATCGCGTACGCGTCAGCTCGCGGCGAGGGTCGATCGTGGTGCCGGCTCGTATCGATCCGGGATTGCGAGCGGGGTTGGCCTTCACAACGTTCCATTTCAATGATGTGATTGCAACGAATCTCCTGACGATCGATGTAACCGATCCAAAGTCGGGCACTGCAGAGTTTAAAGCTTGCGCGGTGCGCGTAGAAAAAGTCGCTTAGTGGATCTACACTTCACGTCGGAAGTGGCGACGACTGCCGAGCGTGCCACCGTTGACGCAGCACTTCGTCCTTTGCAAAACGGCCTCACGGGCACTGCCGCGCGTGCGCAACGCCATCTCCTGCTTCCGGTCTTACACGCCGTAGTGGACCGCATCGGCTGGGTCAGTGCGGGTGCGCTCAACTATATCAGCGAGCGTTTAGAAGTGGCGCCGGCCGAGGTCTACGGTGTCGCGACTTTCTACGCACTGCTTTCGACCGAGCCGCGCCCGCCGCGCGCGGTGCACGTCTGCGATGACATCGCCTGCTTAGGAGCGGGCTCCGAGGCACTTTGTTCGTTGCTCGAATCCACTTTCGGCCCGGCCGGAAGTCCGACGCTCGATACTGCGGCCGGGTGGCACCGCAGTCCGTGTCTTGGCCTGTGCGATCGCGCGCCGGCCGCGCTGGTGACGATCGCCGGCGATTCCCCGTCGGCACGTCAACTTGCGCCGGTTGGATGCCCAGACGCTGATGACGGCGATGAGGAGCGAGCCGCTGTTCAACGGTAGGCCGGCGATGCAGCAGATCGGCGGTTCGGAACTTCGATTGCTTCGGCGCGTCGCAAAGGTGGATCCGGAAAGCCTGGACGATTACCGCGCGAACGGCGGCTATCTCGCGTTGCGCGCAGCCTTCGCTCTCACGCCCGAGCAGACCGTCAGCGAAATCGTCGCGTCGAATCTGTTGGGCCGCGGGGGCGCCGCGTTCCCAACGGGCCGAAAAATGGCTGCGGTTGCGGCGGGGCCGCAACCGCGCTACCTTATCTGCAACGCCGACGAATCGGAGCCCGGTACTTTCAAAGATCGCGTGCTCATGGAAGCGGACCCTTTCGCGATCGTAGAAGCGATGACGATCGCTGCGTATGCCGCCGGCTGCGAACGCGGCTGGATCTACATCCGCGGCGAGTACCCGCTGGCAGCTGCGCGCATCGTCAATGCCATCGCGCAGTGCCGCGCCGCCGGGTTGTTGGGTGATGAGGTGATGGGCCACGCAATGCGCTTCGACATCGAGGTTCGGCGCGGCGCCGGAGCCTATATTTGCGGTGAAGAGACGGCGCTCTTCAACTCGATCGAGGGCAAACGCGGCGAGCCCCGCAACAAGCCGCCGTTTCCGGTAGAAGCCGGACTCTTCGGCAAGCCGACGTTGGTAAATAACGTTGAAACGCTCGCAAATATTCCGCTCATCCTGCTCGAGGGCGCACAAGCGTACGCGCAAGTCGGAACGCCGAACTCTACGGGCACACGGCTCTTCTGTCTCTCCGGCGCCATTGCACGCCCCGGGCTCTACGAAATGCCGCACGGAACCACCCTCGGTGCGCTGATCGAGCACGCCGGCGGCGTGCCGGCCGGGACGCAGGCTGCAGGCAATTCTTCTCGGCGGTGCTGCCGGTACGATCGTTACGCCTGACTCGATGACGATGCCGTTGACGTTCGAGGATGCGCGCGCTGCGGGAGCCACGCTCGGATCCGGCGTCGTGATGCTCTTCGACGAGCAGACCGATATGCTCGCCATCCTGCGGCGCATCGCACAGTTTTTCCGAGACGAGTCGTGCGGGCAGTGCGTTCCGTGCCGTGTAGGAACGGTTCGTCAGGCCGAAGCGCTGGAGCGTTTGTCCTCCAACAACGGCACGCACGCAGAGCGCACGCGCGACGTCGCATTACTCGGGGAGATTGGTACGGCGATGCGCGATGCCTCGATCTGCGGCCTCGGCCAAACGGCCGCAAACGCGATCGAATCGGCACGCAAAACCCTGCATCTCTTCGCGACCGCGGACGCGCCATGAGCGTCGAGCTCACGATCGACGGGGTTGCGGTCCAGGTCTCGGAGGGTTCGACGATTCTCGACGCCTGCGCGAACGCCGGAATCGAGACGCCGACGCTCTGTTTCCTCGAGTCGCTCACGCCCGTGAACGCCTGCCGCGTCTGCGTCGTCGAACTGGAGGGCTCGCGCGCTCTCGTTCCGGCCTGCGCGCGCCGCGTACAAGCGGGCATGGTGATTCACACGGATTCGCAACGAGTCCGCCATAGCCGCAAGATGGTGCTCGAGTTTCTCGCCTCGACGGTCGACTTGTCGACGGCGCCAGACGCGCAACGATTCTGCGACCGATACGGTGCCGATCCGGAACGTTACGGATCCGGCTCGGCGACGCAACGGCAACCGGTCAAGATCGACAACGCACTCTACGTGCGCGATTATGCGAAATGCATTCTCTGCTACAAGTGCGTGGAAGCCTGCGGCGTAGACGCGCAGAATACGTTCGCCATCGCCGTCGCCGGCCGCGGTTTCGACGCCCGAATCTCAACGGAGTACGACGTCCCGCTGCCGGATTCTGCGTGCGTCTATTGCGGAAATTGCATCGGCGTCTGTCCCACAGGCGCGCTCATGTTTTCATCCGAATACGACCTTCGCCGGCGCGGCGAATGGAAAGAGGACGAGCAAACCGTTACCGATACGATTTGCTCATATTGTGGCGTCGGCTGCACGCTGACTCTGCACGTGCAGGAAAATGAGATCGTGAAGGTCACCTCGCCGATCGAAAACGGCGTCACCAGCGGCCACCTCTGCATCAAAGGGCGCTTTGGCTTCGATTACGTGCAGAACCGCCCAAACGAAGAGGACTCGTGACCGGGCCCGCGGTCAGGCCGGGTCGCAGCATTGAAGCTGAAGTGATCGCACTCGAAGGTGACGCACGGACGCGACGATACGACGAAGTCGTGGGCGAGGAACCGCTGGAGCTGCGCCTCGTTACGACAGCGACAACGCGGACGCTCGCGGTAACGATGCGGACGCCAGGCAACGATTTTGAGCTCGCCGCCGGCTTCGTTTTCAGTGAAGCGATCGTCCGCGCGCGCGACCAGATCGCCGCCCTAACATACTGCATCGATCCCGCCGTCGATCCCGATCAGCGATACAACATCGTCAACGTCGAGCTGCGCGCTTCGAGCGCTCTGCCGGATTTCGCGCGCTTCGAACGCCACTTTACGATGAGCAGTTCGTGCGGCGTCTGCGGGCGTGCGCAGCTCGATTCGCTGCGTTCTTTAGGCGCCGCGCCAATCGACGACGACGTGCGGCTTCCGGCGCGCACGCTCTATGAGCTGCCCGGACGCATGCGCGCGGCACAGCGCATCTTCGCGACGACCGGGGGGCTTCACGCCGCGGCCCTCTTCGACGATCGTGGCAACGCGATCGTCGTGCGCGAAGACGTTGGCCGCCACAATGCCGTCGACAAGCTCGTCGGCTGGGCGTTGCTCAACGGGGGGCTGCCGTTGCGGCGCCTCACGCTGATGGTCAGCGGCCGCGCGAGCTATGAGATCCTTCAGAAGGCAGTGATGGCCGGAGTCGCGATCGTCGCATCCGTTTCGGCCCCGAGCAGTCTTGCGGTTGAGTTAGCGCGCGAGTTCAACGTCACGCTGGCCGGATTCGTGCGCGACGATCGCGCGAACGTCTACGCTACGCCGGAACGCATCGTCTAAGTCCAGCCGCTGCGCCGCAGAAACGCGCGCACGAGCCGATTGAATGACGTCGGCTCGTCGGCGTTGGCAACGTGGCCCGCCCCGGAAACCATCGCGAGCTCTGCGCCTGCAACGCCCGACGCAATTTCCTGAGCAAGCGCACGCGGCGCGATGACATCCCGCTCTCCGTACGCGACGAGCACCGGTACGTCGATGCTCGCTAAGATCGTCGCGGTAATCGCCGGTCCAGGTCGCCGCGGTTGCGGCTACAAAGCACTCCAACGACTTGCACGCGTATTGCTCGATCGTTTCGTTGAGCCGAACGGGCGGCAACCCGAGCTTCGCAGCTCGTAACTCGCCGAAGGCACGCATGTCGCCCGCTTCGCGCGCTTGCGCGGCGATGCTCTGCGCGACTCGATCGCCGTCCGGATAGCAAGCAAACGCCCCGACCAAGACCATCGCCGCGATGCGTTGCCGCGCGCGCCGCCAGAGCTCGAACGCGACGACGCCGCCAAGGCTGCAACCGACGAGCGTGAAACGCTCGATCTCCAGCGCATCGGCGATCGTCAGCACGTCGTCGGCATATCCTGCGCGGGTGATCTGCGAGGGAGGGGGATCGGGCTTTTGGGTGCCGTTGCCGCGCAGCTCGATTGCCGCACAGAGCGAGTCGTTTCGGAAGTCCGCGAGCTGATAATCCCAAATGGCGGCCGTCGATCCGACTCCATGCACGAAAAGCAGCGGCGACGTGCGGCGCCGCGCTCGGTCTTGGGGCCCGGCAAGTCGCGCCCCGGCGATCATGCCGCGTTGCGCTTGCGCGCGACGAAAGCGCGCACGTACTCCAACGGCTGCGCGTTCAAAACGTCGGCTTTGGTCAAACCGGCACGCCGAGCTTGACCGATGGCGAATTCCACTGCCGCTAAATCGCGGATCCGGTGCGCATCGCTATCGAGTGCAAACGTTACGCCGAACGTCTTCGCTTTGCGTGCGAGCGGTGCGGGGAGGTCGAGCCGCGCCGCTTGGCCGTCGATCTCCAGCGCGGTCCCGGTGCGGGCCGCCGTTGCAAAGACGGCATCGTAATCGAATTCGTATCCGGGTGACACGTCGAAGCGACGTCCGGTCGGGTGTCCGATGATGGTGACGTAGGGGTTCTCACACGCGCGGATGAGGCGCGCCGTCATTTCCTCACGCGACTGATTCGTCGCCATGTGGACCGATGCGATCACGACGTCCAGCTTCGCCAGAACGTCGTCGGCAAAGTCGAGCGATCCGTCCGGCAGAATGTCGACTTCGCTGGCGCAGAGCGTTCGAATGCCATGGCGCGCGCTAAGCTCTTCAATCGCCGCGCGCTGCTCCAGCAATTTATCCGGCTGGAGTCCAAAACGGCGTCCTCGTCCCTGCGAGTGATCGCTGATCGCATGGTACTCGTAGCCGCGGGCGGCTGCCGCAGCGATCATCGCCTCGAGCGTGTCGTCCCCGTCGCTCCACACGGTATGCATGTGAAAGTCACCATGGATGTCGCCGGATTCGACGAGCTCGGGAATCGCGCCGGCACGAGCAAGCTCGATTTCGTCAAGCCCGCTGCGCAGTTCCGGCGGAATATATTGCATGCGCAGCGCGCTATAGACCCCGGCTTCCTCCGTGCACGTGATCACTTCGCCATTCTCGAGATTCAAAATTCCGTTTTCGCTGACGCGCAAGCTCGCGCGTACGGCGTACTCGCGCAGCTTGATGTTGTGCTCGCGAGAGCCGGTAAAATGTTGCAACAGGTTACCGTAGAGATGATCGGGCAGCACCCGGAGATCGATCTGCAAACCACCCGGAAGCCAGATGCTGGCTTTCGTCGGCCCTTCCGCGAGCACGGCTTGTGCTCGCGTCCACGCGGTGAAGTGCGCTACGACGTCGGGAGCGTGCTGCGACGTGCAGACCAGATCGATGTCGCCGACCGTGACCTCGGCGCGGCGCAAACTTCCAGCGAAGACGAGGCGCTCGAGCGGCGGTCCTTCGCGTACGTATGCCATTGCGTCGCGCGCGATCGCCAAGGCTTGGGGAAGGGGCGTGCGCCGTTGCCGTCCACGGTATGCGAGAATACCGCGCCGCCAATTCTCGATAGTCTTGCTTCCCAAGCGCGGCACGCCGGAAAGCGTACCAGCGGTGATGGCGGCCTCAAGGTCGGTGAGCGAGGCGATGCCGTACTCCATGAAGAGCATCGCGGCGGTCTTCGTTCCGATGCCGCTCACCCCGAGCACTTCGAGCAGCGTCGGCGGAAAGCGTTCGTAGAGCGCTTCGAGCTGCTCCGCTTTTCTCGTGCGGACGAGCTGTTCGATTACGGCCCCGATCGATTTGCCGACGCCGGGGAGTTTGAGATGTTCGCCCGCCGCGACGAGATCGGCTAAGGGCGGCGCGTTCTCGACCGACGCAGCCGCTTTTTCGTACGCCGAGTACTTATAGAATGATTCGCCCGCCATCTCCATGAGCGTGCGGATTTCGAGAAGCTTCTGCGCGACTTCGGCGTTCGAAAGCACGGTTGGGTCAGGGAGTTGGCTCAAGCTGCCGAATGATACTGCTCGATGCCTCTCTTGCGTATGCGTGACGCGACGTTTGCGGGCGTCACCGCCGCTGCCGGTCCCGTCACCCTCGATCTTTCCTCCGGCGAACGTGCCGCCCTGACCTGCGCCTCCGCCGGCGAGGCGGCCATCATCGCATTGTTGGCAGCGGGCATCGCGAAGGCATCGAGCGGATGCGTACTGATCGACGATTACGACCCGCGCGTGCAATCCGTTCACTGTAAACGCATCGCTGCGTTGGTGCCGCACGAACCGTTTCCGCTCGAGGAGGCAGAGTTCGCGCGATACGTCGCTTACCGCGCCGCCCTTTGGAACGTCGAACCGCGGCGCGCCCGAGCGCATGCCGGATTATTGCGCAACCGCCTCGAGGGCATGCACGAAGCCTTCGCCTACCCGCTGATCGGAGCGCTGATCGGAATGCCGAAACTCGTCGTCCTCGATCGGCCGCAGCCCGCCTACGCGCGCAAGATCATCGATGTCGTTGGGGAGCGCGCGCTGTTATCGACTCACACGGACGCCGCGGCGGCGCGAGCCTTTGAGTGACGCTGCAAACGCTCGTGGCCGTTCTTCGCGCGCGGCTCTACGCGCAGCGTCGCATCGTCGCCTACTCGTGCGCGGCGGCTTTCGTCGCTGGCCTGCTTCAGCCGGGCGGCCTTGCCGCTCCGCTCTTTCTCTGCTCGTCTGCTGGGCATCGCAATGGCGCTCGCCCAGAGTCCAGGACTCGATCCGCATCTCGACTCGTGTGAGCAAAGCGCACCGCTCTTCGGACGCGAGATCGCGCGTGCGAAGGCGCTCGTACCATGCGTCGCCGGCTCGCTGGCTGCGCTCGTCTATGCTTTGGCGCAGCTTCTGCGCGGCGTTCCCGGCGTGCCGCTAACGTTTCTTACCGTCCTCGCCGCGGTCGTTGCCGCGACCCTGACCGCGCTCTCGTCTACGATGCGTCGCGGCGCACCACGAGCGCTCTACATCGTGCTCGCAGCCGCGACGAGCGGCGTAGCCTACACGCTGGTCGTCGCGACACGCTCGGTTCTCGGCCGAGCTCGCATTTTGCTCAATCGTCGCGTTCTTGGCCTTGCGCCAATACGGCGAGACGCTGGCGCGCTACGATCCGATTTGAGCGGGCGCCGCGGCGGCGAGCTTTTCCAACATCGCGCGGTCGAACTGCGAGAGGTCGTCGCTGCCCCGCGTCGAGACCAAGTTGGAATCGGTTACCGTCGGCTGATCCCGATACAGGCCGCCGGCGTTGCGGATGTCGTCGGCGATTGAATGCACGCCGGTAATCTGGCGTCCGCGCACGATTTGAGAGGAGATCAGGACTTGTGCGCCATGGCCGATCGAGAACATCGGTTTCTTGAGGGTGTCGAATTCGCGCACGAACCGGTGGACTTCGCGATCGGTCCGTATTCGGTCCGGCGAGGTTCCTCCGGGGATCAAAAGCGCGTCGAAATCTTCGGCGGTGCAATCCGCAACGAGCTCTTCGGCACGCAGGCTTTGTCCGTCGTCGAGGCCCCGCTTACCGCGAATGCGCTGACGCGATCGCTCGTCAGTGCCGACGATCGTTAGGATCGCGCCGGCCTCTTCCAACGCCCGCCGGGGCTCCATCAGCTCGATCTCCTCGAATCCGTCGCCGATCAAGGCCGCGACGCGCTTCCCTTCTACTCCCTGCATATCGGCCCGGTGATTCGCGCCGCTCTCTAGCGCACCTTCGCTCGACGGAGTAATGCCACCGCTGAGAGACTCTCCTAACCGAACAGCCCTCGAGTCAATCCGCCGTCTACCGAGATCGTTTGCCCCGTAACGTAGCGCGCCGGTTCTCCGCACAAAAACGCAACCATTGGCGCGAACTCTGCAGGTGTTGCGACGTGGCCGATCGGCACCTCACGAGCGGCCTCACGAAGCTTGCTACTCGTTATCATAGAGCTGGCGCAGCCGCGCCGTTTCGACGCGGCCCGTTGCGATGCAGTTGACCGTCACACCGTCGGCCGCGACTTCGACCGCGAGCGTCCGCAAAGCCGCGACCAACGCGGTGCGAAACGCATTGGAGAGCACGAGCGTGTCGATCGGTTGCTTCACCGCCGTCGAAGTCAAGGCGACGATACGTCCCCATTTCTGCGCGCGCATCGGAGGTACGAGCGTCTCCAGCACGTCAAGCATACCGCGCATCAGCAAGCGATAAGCGGCATCCCAATCGGTCAATGCCATCTCGGTGAAGCGACCGGCCTTCGGTCCGCCCCCGTTGAGGATTGCGATGTCGACGTCGCCGAAAGCGCTTCGTACGCCGGCGAGCATTGCCGCAATTGAGTCCGGATCTTGCAAATCGAGTTGGAAGACCCGCGCGCTCATCGGATCCGAGTTCCCTGGCCGCGCGTGCGACGTTCTCGAGACGTTGCGCGTTACGAGCACCGAGTGCCAGCTTTACGCCCTCGCCTGCAAGTGCAAGCGCAACCGCCTCGCCGAGTCCCGCGCTTGCGCCCGTTACGAGCGCCGTGCGTCCACGTATGCACAGATCCACGCCAAGGCGTTTTTTAAAAGCAGGTCGGCCGTACCTTGCACCCGGGACGCCGCTTTGATATTCTAGGTCGGTCGCCGGGACGGTGCCGCAAACTGTACCCGAGCGAGACAATCCTGCTTAAGGAGTTTCATTCATGCCGCTCACCAAAGACCAAAAGGCGGAGATCGCCGGCAAGTACGGCCGCGGATCGAACGACACCGGCTCGGCAGAAGTGCAGATCGCGATGCTGACCGCCTCCATCAATCAGCTCACCGAGCACCTCAAGCTTCACAAGAAAGATCATCATAGCCGGCGTGGCCTGCTGCTGCAGGTCGGCCAACGGCGCCGGCTGCTGAACTATCTCCACGCAAAGGATATCGAGCGCTACCGCAGCTCTGATTTCGGAGCTCGGCCTAAGGCGCTAGGAACATCGCTAAAAAGCGCTGATTTAGATGCAGCTCGTAGAAGCCGAGGGCCGAGTTTACGTAAGGTAAACGTGGCCCTCGAGGCGACAACGAGATGCGCTAAATCAGCGCTTTTTGTTTTCTTGCGTGGGCCCGGCGAACGGCATCTTCAATCGCTCCAACGCCCATTCCGTAGGCCTCGATGAGCTCTCCCGGATCGCCCGATTGCCCAAATCGGTCGTCGACCCCGACGAATTCGATAGGAGTGGGATGGTGCTGCGCGAGTATCTCGGCGACGCGCGAGCCCATTCCGGCGTGCTTTTGATGTTCTTCAACCGTCACGATTGCGCCGCAACGTTTCGCAGCATCGATGACGGCGGCTTCATCCATCGGCTTGACGGTATGGTTGTTGACGACGCGGCATTCGATGCCGTCTTCGCGCGCAAGGCGGTCGGCGGCAACGAGCGCATTGTAAACTAAGATGCCGCAGGCGACGATGGCAACGTCGCCCCCTTCTCGATACGTCTGGGCCTTGCCGATTTCAAACGGCGTTTGCTCGGTCGTGAACACCGCCGATTTTTCGCGGCCGAAACGCAGATAGGCAGGCCCCCAGGTTGCCGAGAGCGCCAGCGTTGCTTTCTTCGTCTGCACCGCATCGCACGGCACCACCACGGTCATGTGAGGAATGACGCGCATGATCGCGATGTCTTCGATCGCCTGATGCGTTGCCCCATCGGGACCGACGGAGACGCCCGCGTGAGCGCCCGCTATCTTTACGTTGGTTTCGTTGAGCGCCATAATCGTGCGGACTTGCTCCCACGAGCGCCCCGGGTTGAACATCGCATAGCTGGCGATCCAGGGAATCTTCCCAACCGCCGCAAGCCCGCCCGCCATCGCAACGAGCATTTGTTCGGAGACTCCGATCTCGACGTACTGCTCGGGATGCGCCTTTCGAAAGCCCTCGAAGCGCGTCGATTCGGAAAGGTCGGCGCAGATGCCGATTATGTTGCGGTCGCGCGCGCCGGCTTCGATCAGTCCTTCACCGAATCCGTTGCGCGTCGGAACTTCTTTGAGCTCGCTGTGAAAATCGAGCAAGTGCATCGCAGGGGCCGACTCGAAAACGCGCGTACCGCTAGCCACCGGCTGCGATCCTCATCCGCTGATCGGAAAGCTCTCGCAGCGCTTCCTCCGCCTGTTGAGCGTTGGGCGGCTTGCCGTGCCACGTATAGTCGCCTTCCATAAACGAAACGCCTTTGCCCGGCACGGTTCTGGCGATGATGACTTGCGGCTTGCCCGCGCAGCGAGTCGCGAGCTGCGCAGTTTCGATGAATGCGGCGATGTCGTTGCCGTCGCACTCGAAAACCTCCCAGTTGAAGGACCGATACTTGTCGGCGAGAGGCTCGAGAGGCATTACGTCCTCGGTGGATCCGTCGATCTGAATGAAATTGCGATCGACGATCGCGGTGAGATTATCCAGTTTGAACTTGGCGCCCGTCAGCACCGCTTCCCAATGCAGACCGCACTGATGTTCGGCGTCCGACGTGACGACCCAGATGCGAAAATCTTTGCGGTCCATCTTCGCGCCGAGCGCCATGCCGACGCCCTGAGCGAGGCCTTCGCCCAGAGGTCCAGACGTCGTTTCCACTGCGGGCAAGCGGACTCGCTCCGGGTGCCCTTGCAGCCGCGTGCCAAACTTACGCAACGTGAGCAGTTCTTCGAGCGGAAAGTAACCGAAATTCGCCATCGCAGAGTATCGTACGGGCGCGATATGGCCGCAGGAGAGGAGGAGGCGGTCGCGCTCCGGCCACTGCGGATTGCTCGGATCGTGGCGCATCAAGTAGCCGTAGAGCGCGACGAAGACGTCGGACATGTCGAGCGGGCCGGCCGAGTGTCCGGAGCCCGCCGCCAGGAGCGATCGAATGATGCCCTGCCGCACGTCGTTGGCCTTGAGCTTGAGGTCGGTCAAATCCGCGGGGGTCGGGCTGGGCATGGTTGGCCGTTTAGGGCAGGTTGCGGCTCGGCCCTGCCGAAAACACGTAAGTCAATTAAGAGAGATACACGTAGTTCGAATTCAGGAGATACTGTGCCCGATTCCGTAACTTTAACGGTCGGCGGGCGCACGATGATCATCGAAACCGGCGAACTGGCGAAGCAAGCAAACGGCTCCGCGTTGGTTCGTTATGGCGATCAAAACGTCGTGCTCTGCGCCGTTACTGCCTCCGAGAAACCTCGCGAAGGCATCGACTTCTTCCCGCTCACATGCGATTTCGAAGAGAAAATGTACGCCGCCGGAAAGATTCCGGGAGGTTATATCAAGCGTGAGGGACGGCCGCCCGAGCATGCCGTGATCAGCTCGCGCCAAATGGACCGGCCGATTCGCCCGCTCTTTCCCGATGGCTTTCGTAACGACGTTCAGGTTGTTGCGACGGTTCTTTCGATCGATCCGGAGCTCGATGCTGACGTCCTGGGAGTCTGCGCCGCAGGGGCAGCGCTCGCGCTAAGCGACATTCCTTTCGACAAGACGATCGCCGCGGTTCGCGTTGGCCGCGACGAGAGCGGCGAATACATTTGCAACCCGACCCTGCCGCAGTATGAAAGCGGTGGCATGGACATCGTCATCGCCGGTACTTCCGACGCGGTCATGATGGTCGAGGGCGGCGGAAACGAGATGAGCGAAGATGATTTCGTCGGAGCCGTCGAGTTTGCGCACGCCGAGATTCGCAAAATTATCGAGGCTATCGACCAGCTTGCACGTAAAGCGGCGAAACCGAAGCGCGAGTATCCCGTCGCGAAGGTCGATCCGGATTTGGACCGCTGGGTGCGCAAGACGTTCGCAAAAGACGTCGCCAAAGCCATGCGCACGGTAGACAAGCAGAAACGCGAAGCCGCCTTCAGCGAGCTGACCGTGGACGAAGCGCGCGCTCGTTGCGGCAAGAAAGACGATGCCGTCAAAGAGTTGCTCGAGAACCCGTCGCGCGCGAAGGAGTTCAATAAGATCATCAAGACCATGGAGGAAGAAGAGCTTCGCTCAATGGTCGTCGACGAGAAGGTCCGTCCGGATGGCCGCAAAGCCGACCAGGTACGTCCGATATGGTGCAAGGTTCACTTCGTGCCGCGGGTACACGGCTCGGGGATCTTCACGCGCGGGCAGACGCAAGTTTTCACAGCGGCAACGCTTGGGTCGACGAGCGACGCCCAACGGCTCGACGGCATCATGGCGCTCGAAAACAAGCGGTACATGCACTTCTACAACTTTCCGCCGTATTCGGTCGGAGAGACTCGGCCGATGCGCGGCCCCGGCCGCCGGGAGATCGGGCACGGCTACCTCGCCGAGCGCGCACTCGTGCCTGTCTTACCGCCGAAGGATGAGTTTCCATATACGCTTCGTCTTATGAGCGAGGTGCTCGAGTCGAACGGATCCTCGTCGATGGCGTCGGTCTGCGCATCGTCGCTCGCGCTCATGGACGCCGGTGTCCCAATCCGGGAGCACGTTGCGGGCGTGGCGATGGGCCTGATTCAAAAAGGCAGCAAATACGCGATTCTCACGGACATCGCGGGCATCGAAGATGCCCTAGGCGAGATGGACTTCAAAGTTGCGGGAACCAAGAAGGGCATCACCGCGATTCAGATGGACATCAAGGTGCAAGGCATCACGATCGAGATCATGCGCGAGGCGATGGCACAAGCTCACAAGTCACGTCACGCGATCATCGATAAGCTCGTCGAAACCATTGCGGTACCGCGCGAGCAGCTTTCGCAGTACGCTCCCCGGATGATAATCGTCAAGATCGATCCTGCCAAGATCAAAGACGTTATCGGACCCGGCGGGAAGGTTATCAACAAAATCATCGCCGACACGGGCGTTGAGAAGATCGACATCGAGGACGACGGCAGCGTTTATATCACGTCGCTCGACGGCGCTTCCGGCGACAAGGCCAAGCAAATCGTCGAAAACCTCACCAAGGAAGTCGTCGTCGGCGAAACCTACCTCGGCACGGTCACCCGCATCATTACCATTGGCGCGTTCGTCCAGATTCTTCCCGGCAAGGAGGGACTCGTCCACATTAGTCAGCTTGCGCCCACGCGCGTTGAAAAAGTCGAAGACGTCGTCAAGCTCGGCGACGAGATCATGGTCAAGGTGATGGAGATCGACGGTCAAGGGCGCATCAACCTCTCGCGCAAGGTGCTCTTGGGCGGCGTATCGGGAAACGGTGACTATGGCGCGCGGGGTCAGCGTCCCCCGCGAGAGCAGCGTGACTCCGGTGTCGCTGCGGGAGCGCCCGCGGCGCCCGCAGCGCCGGGTGCGCCGCCAACGCGCCGGCGGCGACGGCCGCAGGGAAGGCGAGAGGAAGAGTAACCGCGATCCGGGCTTAGCGTTCGGTGAAGCGAAGCCCGACGTCGACGAAGGTGCGGTGCAGTCGATCTTCCGCGCCCGCGTACCAACGCAAGCGGCCGGCAATCGGTCCGGAGATCGCGCCGTCAATGTGGTAAAACGGCGTTCCGTCGAGCAAGTCGCGACGATAGATTGCATCGGCTCGCACCGCGTTCCCGGTGTCATAGCGTAAGCCAGAAGGCGTTCACGGTGGGTGCGTTGCCTTCGTAGGGAAAGCCGCCCCCGTAGACCGGCGCGGTATCGGTCACGTGCATCGTCCACGCTCGCAGCGAGATCGTCGGCGCGACCTGCCAAATCGCCGAAAGTCCTGTCGAATCGATCCTGCCCGATGATGCGCCGCTGACGTTCTCCGACGCCTGCTCGAACGAAAACCGCACGCGCGCGTCGTCGGTGTACGTCAAGACGGCCGCTTGCAGCGCGTTGCGCTCGAGTTGCACCGGCATTGGTCCGCCGTCAGCATAGAGATACTGGTCGACGAATGTCGGAAGTGTAAACGACCCGCTCCCCTCGAGATTCAAGCTAAATCTGCCGTTTGGAAAGAGCTGTGCCTGGAGCGATGGCACGGCCAGCGCGGTTCTCGCCGGTTGTGAGACGCCGTACTGACCGCCGGCGTAATCGAACCAAAATGCGCCGAGTGCGGCGGTTACGTTGTAATCACTCCCACTCGCCGCAAACGCCGGCATCGGCGCGCGTTTGGTCGAGCATCGCTCCAACGCGCGGCAAATCATACGGATAGGCTTGTGCGTCGTAGAAGCCCGTCGACGAACGCAGCCCGACATCTGCAAATACAATGACCGGACCGTCGGAGTGGATGCTCGCGTCGAAACCGGAATCGGACCACGCCGCCGATGTCGGGGATTCGTAGGCGCTCGTTGTGTAATTGCCACGATCCGTTACCGCCGTAATGGATAAGTTCATCGCCCGAGGATCGCTAAACGACGCGTCGGCGAATGAAAAGCTGTCCGCAAACTGCGAGGCCGGCGAAGAGTAATCGCGGCCTTGCTCGCTGCCGCCGGCTACCGTGAGCGATTGTTGCGCGCCCAACGGCCAGCTTGCAGTAATGTCTCCGCGCTGACGCGATTCTTCGTCGTTGGTCAACGACCCGACGGCGATGGCCGACGAATCCGATCCGACTTGAGCGCGAGCGATCGTGTCGCTTCCCGCGATCGCGACCTCAGAGTTCGATCCGCTCGTAAAGGGATCGAGTTCGACGATGCCGCCGGCGGCTTGGTCACCGTACGCGTAAGCGTTGGTTGCGTCCGCGCAGGACGGCGCTTTGTTCGTACGATGCGGGTATCAGACACGTACGGCGATTGGCCGTTGACGATGTCATAGTTCGGCGCGCCGTCGTCGATCAAAAGCGAGCCGGTCGGCGAAAGACCGCGGTCGCTCAATAACGCGCCGGGATAAGGCTCGCTGCTTTGCGACAGAAGCGTAAAGGGGTGAAGCGCGATCGACGACTCGACGTGAGCGTACGGCAGATTCTCCAAATCGCTGGGCGACGGAGAGTCATTGGCAAGAGCGTCGTAGCGAAGCATGACGAGCACGACCGGTTCGTCACGCTTGACAGCCACGCGCGCGCTTCTGCAATAGCGGCACGTGATGAGAACCGATACGATGCCGTTTGCGTGCAGAGCGAAGGTGCCGGAAGCGTCGGTCGTCGTTGTCGTCCGGGCCCCCGGGAGTGTCTCACCCGTAACGACCGCTCCGACGATCGCCGCACCGTGCTGGTCTCGCACCGAACCCACGACTAACGGAGCCTGCGCGCGCGCCGGCGCCGCCACGAGGATCCCAAAAACCAGCGCGGTGGCGCCGCGAAACGTGCGATTCACGGATTCTTTAGACTTTCGGCTATGATGAGAGGAGTGTCAAGAACCCGCATCCTGCGCTTCCTGGCGGCCGCTCTTCTGGCCGGCGCCTTCTTGTGCAGCGGCCGGTTGGGGATTGCCGGCGTGGCCTCGCTTGAAGATCTGCTCGCCGGGGGGCTGACCCCCTCGGCTGCGCCCGCCGCTGCTCGGCCCAATTACGTCGGCCGGAAGGATTGGATGGGAATGCAAGCCCGAACGAGCCGCCGCGGCTGCGCCATGGCGCCAAGCCGAGCTTCCCCCCGCCTCAGGCGCTCCGTGACCGATGCGGCTTCTGCTTCTGACCGCCGTTCTCAGCCAAGCCGCGACGACGTTCGGAGTCTGCGCAGACTTACTCCACGCCGGCTCCCGTACCGCGCACCACGAGCGTGCCCGCGCTGCGAACGCTTGCCGTCAGACGCGAAATTGAAGAGCGTTTCACCATCGGACTCGATGCCGAAGCGCGCAGCCAGTGGAAGGCTGCAGCAGATGAATTCGAGCGCATCGTCGCGCTCCAGCCACCGGAGCCGCAAGGCTCGACGGCACGCTACGATCTCGCAATTGCCTACGCGAATCTTTTGCGTAACGACGATGCAGCGCGCGAGCTCCGCGCTGCAATCGCGCTCGATTCCGGCTTTCTCGCAGCGATGGCGAACCTCGTCTCGGTTGACCTTGCGCGCGGCGACCTGAGCGAAGCTCGAAGGATCGCGGACCGTTACGTGACGCTGGCGCCGGAGTCTGCGCGGGCGCTCTACTCGCGCGGCATCGTCGCATTGCGCAGCGGCGACGCCGCAATCGCACGCGAAGATTTCGGCAAGCTCCTTCACGCCAATCCCTCGTACGCGGTCGCGCACTATGATCTCGCGCTTGCCGAAGAACGCCTAGGACGCTACGATGCTGCCGAACGCGAACTGCGCAGCGCGCTCTCGCTGGCGCCGGGGTACGCTCGCGCGAGATTTGCGTTGGGCGTCGTGCTGCTTCGAGAGGGAGAGCATACGGCGGCCCGCGATGCCTTCGCTCGAGCTACGCACGATGCGGCGGGAGATCCGGCGCTTGCGAACATCGCTGCAGCGATGCGCGATTCAATTAAGGGCCCGAACGGCCCGTAGCGTTCCGCCGCTTTAGACTTTCTTCATACCACGCTGTTACTCTCGGCCTTAACCTACACTCTCTGGAGGGTTTCATGTCGAGAAAACTAGCGGGACTCGGGGTGGCCGTTGCAGCCTCGGTCGCTTGCGGCGTGCGCCGGCCGTTACGGCGGAAATACCGTTGCAAACGGCGCCGCATACGCTCTTCCCGGAATGCCGGATTTGGCGATCACCTCGAACGTGGCGCCGGAGCGGGCCGGCAACGCCATCAGCGAAGAACTTCCCTTTGAAGGCCTTGGCGCAATTCACGATAAGCACTGGAGCGCAACGCTGGGCGGCTACACCCAACAAAAATTCTCACAGGCGCTGGGCTTTCCGCCCGGCACGAAGATCACGATCAAAAACATCTCGAAGAGCATCACCCACACGCTCAACGTCGTGTCCAAGATCGCGGGGCCGCCGGCAAAATTCCCGAAAAATCCGCATCTCCCATTGAATCGCGTCGGGCGGCAAGCTACAGAAAGGCTACGCCAGCGGACCCATCGATTGGGGTTCGTCGGTGACGGTTACGCTCGGAAAGGCCGGCATCTATCTGATCGGCTGTCATTTTCATTATGACGAGGGAATGCAGGACGTTCTTGTCGTGGCCAAGGGCGCCACTCCCGGACCGCAAGCCACTGCTCCGGCGGCACGATGAAACGACGCGCACGGCTGCTTTGGCTCGGCGTACTTTCCGCAGCCGTTGCAGCATGCACCAACGGCGGCGGATTGACCAGCCTCGGCGGAGGCGGAGGGGGCAGCTCGCCCTCGCCGCTTCCGTCATCGGCGATCGGCGTAGCGATACCGACCGGAAAGATCGGCGTAGAGAACGATCCGGCTTGGGGAACAGTCGGCGGATACACACAGGAGCAAACCTCGCAAGTGCTGGCCTACGCTCCCGGCGTGAAGATTACCATCGAGAATCTCTCGTCGACCACGCCGCATACGCTCAACGTCATCGCAGAAACCAACGGTCCGCCGCCGAACTGGCCAAAGAATCCGAGCCTTACGTTCTCCCCGCGCGGAAACGGCGTCTTGAGCGCGGGCTATGCGAGCGGATCGCTCAATCCCGGCGCGTCGGTGAAGGTAACGCTTTCGAAGCCGGGCATCTACCTCATCGGCTGCGCGTATCACTACATCTCGAATAATATGCGCGATGTAATCGAAGTCGTGGCCGGTGCGACGCCAGGTCCGACCGCATCGCCTGGACCGGGCGGTTATGCGGTGGTTGCGCACCACGCAACGGGGCGCGCCGTTGCGGTGCGCCAACCCAAGCTCATAGACCAGCGCGGGCGTCACTTTACGCTGGCGGCGCTGCGCGGAGAACCGCTCGCCGTAACCTTCGTCTCCGCGCACTGCACCGATGCATGTCCGCTGATCAACGCTCAGTTCGCCGACGCGGCGCGCCGCATTGAAGCCTCGCATCTCGCGGCGCGGCTTCTCACGATCACGCTCGACCCGCAAAATGACCTCCCCAGCACCATGCGCGAGCTCGCGCGGCGTTTTCAGGCGAATCCCCGATACTGGCTGCTCGCGGGCGGAAAGATCTCCGACGTCCAGACGATCATGCGCGAGTTCGGGGTCATTTCGGTGAGAGGGCGCGACGGCTACCGAGAGGAGCACACAACGTTCGTCTATCTCTTCAACGGCGACGGTGCGCTCGCGCAGACGCTGCTCGCATCGAGCACGCTGGGCGATGCGATCGTCGAGGCCGTGCGCGAAGCTTCGCATGGTGGCATCACGATGATCCGTCGATTTGGAGGCGCAATAGCGCTGCTACTTGCGGCCTGCACCGCGGGCGGTATCCCGATGTCGTCGGGCGGAGGCGGCGGGGTGACGATTGACATCAGCCTCAGTCAGTTTGGACAGACGCCGACGCTGTACGGTTCGAGCGGCGGGTTCTCGCCGCCGATCATGACCGTCTCGGTGGGAACGCAGCTCCACTTCATGCAAATCGATAATTTCTGCTGCCACACGGCGACCTCGATTCCCGGTGCTACATCATTCCCGCCGGGCTCACCATTCAAGCAAAGCGCAACGCAACAGTCGGGGACGACGCTCTCGGGCGGGTTCAGCAGCGGCGCGCTGCAGCCGAGCACATCGTCGCAAACGATTACGGCCGATCAGCCGGGAACGTACCTCTACGGCTGTTTCTTCCACTACGCGGCACCGATGCGAGCAGCGATCGTTGTCCAGTAAAGCTTTCGCCGCCGCGCTCTGCGTCCTCTTCGTCGCGCTGTTTTGCGCGCCGGCTCGCGCGATCCCGATCTTTGCCCAGCGGTACCATTTCCGCTGCGGACAGTGCCACAGCGTATTGCCGGAGCTCAACGCATTCGGGAATTACTTCCGCTCGCACGGGTATCGCCTTCCATTGCCCGAGCACGGCACGACGATCTTCGCAATCCGTTACCAGATGGAGTACGACAAGCAGCCGGCGCCGGATAACCCCAGATTTACGCCGGGCGGCATCCTTCTGGGCAGCGGAAATATCGGTCCCATCACCGCTTTTATTCATTACACGTTGGGAGCGGGCGGCGGACCGGCCGCGACGTATCTCTTCTTTTTCTCCGACTATAACCAGCACACGCAGAGCCTCTTTCGCGTAGGACTCTACGAGCTGCCGCTGGCGCAGTCGCCGGGCGAGCGACTCGACGACTTGCAGCAATACGGATATTACGGCGCCCACGTCGGCTTGAACAATTTGCCGCTCTCCGCTCCGCGTTGGGGACTGCAAGGCGAGCGTACCTTTGGCAAGTTAGACACCTACGTCACGGCAAGCATCGCCTCTTTTCAAGGCGCGCCGTACGGCGGCAAGCCGGTTCCGACTGGCGAGACGACATATATGAAGCAGCCGGAGCTGAGTCTTTGGCTGCGCGATACCTTGGCGCAAACGAACAAGAGCGAGCTCGACCTCGGGGCCACCGCGCTCGGCGGCACGTTAGGGGTAACGCCGACGGGCCGTCCCACCTTTGCCGATCTGTACGAGCGCTACGGCTTGCTCGCGCATGCGCGATACGGCGATCTCGATTTTCAAGCCGAGCAGTGGTACGGCGACGACCACGACGCCGACGGTTTTCTCACCAATCAGCATTCGTCGGGAGGCTACGCCAGGTTGAAATACTATCCGATCCCACACGCATATTTCGGGGTGCGCTACGACGCCTTCGCCAACCCCTTCATCAACCGCGACGTCGTTTACTACGGGGCGGTCCAGATTGCACCATTTCGCATCCTCGCCCAAGAAGTTCAACAACCTGCTGCGCATCCGTACTTCAGCGCTGCGTTGACAGTAGCTTTCCCAGGGCCGTTGAAATACTAAAGGGCACCATGCGAATTCTCGTCGTTGAAGATAACATGCCGGTGGCCGAATCCATCAGGACGATGCTGGAGGCGCGAAAATATGCCGCAAACGTCGTCGCGGACGGCAGGGCCGGGCTCGACCATCTCTTACGCCGGTGCTACGACGTTGCCATCGTCGACGTCGGCCTGCCCGGCATCGACGGTTTCGCGTTGGCGCGCAGCGCGCGGGCCGAGGGCGTGCAGACGCCGATCCTCATGCTGACCGCGCGGGACGCCGTAGAGGACCGCGTTGCCGGGCTGGACTGCGGCGCCGACGACTACCTGGTCAAGCCATTCGTCGAAGACGAGCTCCTCGCACGAATCGCAGCGATTCTGCGGCGTGCCGACCGGCCGGTGCTCGGCATCGTTGAGGTGGGAGCGTTGCGCATCGACCTCGCCGGTCGCAACGTGAGCTACGACGGCCAGCCGGTCGTCCTCGGCGCTACGGAGTTTCGTCTCTTGGAGTTTCTCGCACGCAACGCCGGTATTGCTCTCCTCCGCACGCAAATCGTCGAACGCATCTGGGATTACGACTTCGACGGTTCCAGCAACATCGTCGACGTGTATGTGAGCCAGCTTCGGCGAAAACTCAAGGCGATCGGAGCGAACGGCGTCATCGAGACGGTGTGGGGAGTCGGATACCGCTTGAAAAACGGTTGATCGCTCGCGCAGCGGGACTCTATCTCGGTATCTTCATCTGTGTGCTCTTAGCGCTCGATGTGGGAGCGTATGCATTCATGCGCACGGAGTACGGCTCGCTGCTCGCGCCGGCACTCACTACGCCGGAAGGCGCGCACGCGCTAGCCACGGCAATGCGGCACGTCGTCCTAGCTTTGGGAGCGATCGATGCACCACTCGTCGCGATCGTGGCGTTCGCTTCGTACGTTCTCGCGCGCGCTACGATCGCTCCGCTCGAGGCGGCGCGGCGAGCGCGAGCGCATCTTCGCCGCCGACGCCGCGCATGCGCTGCGCTCGCCGCTCGCAGTCATCGCAGCAGTCGCCCAAGCGGCGCGCACGCGAGCGTCCGGAGAAGAACGTACCGCCTTCGAGGCCATCGTGCGCAGCACGTTCGACGCTTCGGCCGTCGTGACGGATCTGCTGACGCTCGCGCGCGATCCCGCGCGGCGCGCGCTGCTATGCGAGCCCGTCGATCTCGCGGCAGTCGTCGCAAGCTCTTCACGCGAGAGCGAGCCCGTAGCGACGGCGCGCGGGATACGCATCGAGAGCGTGCCGTCAACCGCGATCGTCGACGGCGACGAGCGGCGCCTGCACGAGCTCACCCGTAATCTCCTCGATAACGCGATCCGCCACGCTCGCGAAAAAGTTTTCATCTCCTCGCGGCGCAGCGGCGGGCTCTGCGAAATCGTCGTGGACGACGACGGGGATGGCATCCCTCCGCAGGACCGCGAACGGATCTTCGAGCGCTTCTATCGCCGGGCGCAAGATGGGACCGGCACGGGGCTGGGCCTTCGATCGTACGCTGGATTGCGCGCGCGCACGACGGTGCGATAACGGTCGGTCAGGCCCCTTCCGGCGGGGCTCGCTTCGTCGCCGCAATTCCAGCTCACAGAGAGTGATCGGCGGGGGTCTCTAACCGCCGCAACGCGTAAACCACGACGCCATGCCCTTTGCGTCGCTATCAGAGTTCGTCCACAGCGTTGCGCAAGGCCGGCGAGCTCCACGTCGTCGGCGCGAGCGTCGATCCGCGGCTCGAGATCAGCGAGATCACCGATCGCGTCGTCAAGGCGGGCGGCCCGGCTTTGCTCTTCTCCAACGTCAAGGGCTCGAAATTTCCGGTTTTGACCAATCAGTTCGGGACGCGCCGCCGGATGGCGATGGCCCTCGATGCTTCCGAGCTTGACGAGGTGTCGGCGCGCATTGGCAAGTTTCTGGAGATCGCGCCTCGCGGCGGATCGCTCATCGAGAAGTTTCGCGGGGCTCTGCAGCTGGCGCCGTTGGCTCATGCAATTCCGAAAATCGTTCGTGAAGGGAGCGTGCACGACGTCGTCACGACCAAACCGGATCTGACTGCGCTCCCAGTGCTCACGACCTGGCCGCTCGACGCGGGGCCGTTCATCACGCTGCCGCTGGTAATTACCAAAGAACCACGGACGCAGCGGTTCAACGTCGGAATGTACAGAATGCAGATCTTGGGCGCAACGGAAACCGCGATGCACTGGCAGCGGCACAAGCACGGTCGCGCGCACGCCGATGCGTGGGGTGCGAGGATTCCGGTGGCCGTCGCGATCGGTACCGACCCGGCCCTCACCTACGCGGCGACGGCGCCGCTGCCGCCGCTTCTCGACGAGTTCGCATTCGCAGGCTTGCTGCGCGGCAAATCGGTGGAGCTCGTGCCGGCAAAAACGGTCGATCTCATGGTTCCGGCGCATGCCGAGTTCGTGCTCGAAGGTTACGTCGACAACGACGATCTTCGGATCGAGGGCCCTTTCGGTGACCACACCGGCGTCTATAGTCCCGCGGATCGCTATCCGACGTTTCATCTTACGTGCATGACGCATCGACGAAATCCCATCTACGCCGCGACCGTGGTGGGCAAACCGCCGATGGAAGACGCCTGGCTAGGCAAGGCGACCGAACGCATCTTTTTGCCGCTCTTGCGAGCGATGCTGCCTGAAGTGGTGGACATGAATCTTCCGGTCGAAGGCGGCTTTCACAACCTCGCTCTCGTTTCGATCCGCAAGTCCTATCCGGGCCACGCGAAAAAAGTGATGAACGCGCTGTGGGGCTTGGGCCACATGATGATGCTGACACGCGTGTTGGTCGTCGTCGATTCCGACGTCGACGTCCAGGATCCGCGAGCGGTGGCGTGGTTCGTCCTGAACAACCTGGCGCCGGAGCGCGACGTCATTACGATGCCCGGCCCCGTCGACGATCTCGATCACGGCTCTTATAATGTCGCCTACGGCACCAAGATCGGCATCGATGCCACGCGCAAGGATGAATCGGAGGGTTACACGCGTGCGTGGCCGCCCGACATGGTCATGGACGGCGAAACGCGCCGCCTCGTCAGCGAGCGGTGGCGGACGTACGGCCTCGATCGAATCAGTACCGCGCTTCGTTCAGACGACTGGTCGGGACAGGGGCCTCAAGCCTACGCTCGACTCATGCGCTCGACGGGCGAGAGCGATCGGTGAGGTTTCTCGCTCTTTTTCTGCGCGAGATTCGCATCGAACATACGCTTTTTGCTTTACCATTTGCGTACGTTGGCGCGATCGTCGCGGCACGCGGCATTCCCGCACCGGCGGCATTGGGATGGATTACGCTGGCCGTGCTTGGAGCCCGCACCGCCGCAATGGCGGCAAATCGTTTTTTGGACCGCGAGATCGATGCGCGCAATCCGCGCACGGCGCGGCGCGCCCTTGCGACCGGCGCGCTCCAACCCGCGTCGATGCTCTGGGCCGGCACCGCCGGGCTAGCATTGCTGCTCTGGGCCGCTTGGATGCTCAATCCGCTCTGCCTCGAACTCGCGCCGCTTGCGGTGGTGCTTGTGCTCACCTATCCTCTGTGCAAGCGCTTTACGTGGGCGACCCACTTCGTGCTCGGTGCGGTCGATGGGCTCGCGCCGTTGGGCGCCTTCATCGGCATCGCCGGAAAAATCACACTGCCGGCAATCTTTCTATTCGGTGCGGTGACTCTGTGGGTTGCGGGCTTTGACATCATCTACGCGCTGATGGATTTCGCGGTCGACGTAGCACAAGGTATTCGCTCGCTGCCGGTACGTTTCGGTGAAGCGAGCGGCCGTGCGCTGCCGCTCGTGCTTCATGGCGGGATGCTGCTGCTCCTAGCCGGCGCGGGGGTGCTCGCCCATGCCGGACCGATCTATTTTCTCGGCGTGCTCTCAGTCGCGCTTCTCATTATGTACGAAGAGCAACTCTTGCGCAGCGGGGCCAATATTTTCGTTGTGAACGAACGTGTTTTCATCTCGAATATGACGTTTTCGGTGCTTTTCTTGATGACGACCGTCGGTGGTTACGTATGAAGAGGCAACGTTTCATCGCCGCCGCAACGGCGGCGGTTGCCGGCGGCGTTGCGACGCGGGCGCGCGCGCAGATCATTCCCGAGCAGCCGCTCCAGAATCCGCAACAGTATCTGCAGCAGCTTACGATCGCGGTCAATGTTACGCTCTCGGGTCCGTTGCAGAAATACGGCCAAGAAGTCGTCAAGGGCGTTCAGGCCGCGGTCGACGAAACGAATCGATTCAACGCTCCCGTCTCGCACGTCTGGGGCTCGCGTCCACTCGACGACCGCAACGATCCGGGACTCGCCGCCTCCAACGCCAACGTCGCCGCCGCCGATTTTACGGTCATCGGGATAATTGGAAACTTGACCGCGCCGATGACGCTTGCCGCGCTCTCGCGCTACGCAAACGTTGGCTTCCCCGTTATCGTTCCGACCGTTACGGCCGACGCCGTAACCAAACGCGGGTACCACAACGTTTACCGGTTGCCCGCCAAAGATAGCTCGTCTGGAAGGCTCTTCGCAAACGCCGCGCTCGAAGGCAAGCGTGGCGTGACGGCGATCGCCATCGCCTTCGATGGCGACTATGGATACGAAGTTGCAAGCGGGTTTGTCCTACAGGCGAGAACCAACCGGCACCCGGCCGAGGTCTTGCTTTTTCCGCTCGACAAAACCGACCCCGCGCAGGCGGCGCGTACGGTGCTCGATCGCTCGCCGGGCTACGTTTTTCTCGCTGGAAAAACGGCGGAGCTCGGACCGATTGCGTCGGCATTGCGGTTAGGCGGCTATACGGGCGATTTCGGTGCCGCGGATGGCTTCTATAACTCGGACACGATCGCAACCTACGCAACAACGCTCGCCGGCGCATATGTCGCTTCTCCGATGCCGCCGATCGATCGGGTTGCCAGCGCCGTGCAGCTGGTTACCGATTTCGAGCGCGAAGTTACCCAGATCACGACGCAGTCGGCCTACGGTTACGCCGCCGCGCAGCTAATGATCGCGGCCGCACAGCGCGGTAGTGCGACGTCGCGCACGTCGTTGCTACGCTCCTTGCAGGAAGGCGGCACGTTCACGACGCTCGTCGGGCAGTTTGCATTCAACATCAGCGGCGACCCGCTGATCCCGAATATTTATCTCTACACGGTGGGCACCGAGGGCTTCAAAATTTCGCCCGTCCAGCGATCAGGAACGGGGTTCGTGTTCTAAGGCAGCCTGTGGCGCTCTAACGGACGATATTCGTCTTGGGGAACGACGCGCAGCCGATGCGGCGGCCGAACCTTCTCTTTGGGGCTCTCGTCGTTCTCTTCGATTGCAAGGACGAAGCGCAGACGCCAAGCGCCGAGCGCGAGGGTGAAATGACTTCCGATAATTTCCACGATCAGGCCTCCACACGCTGCCATTGCCAAACGGCTAGCGCCCCATAGACGACAAAGAGCAACACTTCGATCGACATCCGAAACGCGAAGTTCGAGTCCGCATACGCGATCGATCCGTTCAACGCGGGCTCCGCTACCGAGACGTAGCTAAGCGGGTCGAGGCGCGAGATCACCCACGCGACGTCATGCACAAAAAGACCGACGGTGTTGTTTGGCTCGATCGCCGCGAGTATGCCGATGAAAATGGCCACCGGCCACGCGAAGCCTTGCACGGCTCCGTAGGCCCGATTGAGCCAGGTCGTCGCCGCACAGAGCATCGCATACCAAGCCAACGGCAGAGCCAAGCCCATAGCGACCGCTCGCGCGTTGATCCCGCTAAAATCGAGGCGCGGCGACTCGAAGAGTATCTGGCAGAGGTAAAGCGCGATGACGGTAAGGAACGATGCGGCCAGGATTCCGACGACGTCGACGCCGATGACGCCCAGCGCGTAACGCGCTCGCGAAATCGGTTTTGTTAGCGCGATCTCCAGATGCCCGTCGATCTCCCGCGCCAAGGGTGCGGCGAGGATTGTCGCCACGATGAGCGCCGCGACGTCCGCGATCGCCATGTAGTACATCATCGGAACGGCCCCATTGGTATCCACGACCGTCGTGGTCAAGTCGCCGTGACGGGACTCCGAGACCTGAATGCTGCCCACGGTGACGTGCGAATGCTCTTCGTGTTCGCGGCTCGACGGTTCGGTTATGACGATGTGCCTGCCGGCGTATCCGTGATCGTCGACGACGACGTGGGTGCGATCGGCGGGATCGTCCAGAATCATGCGCTTTGTTCCGTCCGGAAGAACCGTGTGAGTCTCCTTTGAACCGGCGTTGAGCGCCATGTGAGCGATCCACGCCTCGGTGGACATATAGCGCGCGACCGAAACTCGCAGGATGACGGCCAGGACGACTAGGACGGCGAGGATAATTGCGGCGATTCGCAAGCAATTGCGAATGCGCAGCCATTCAACGTAGTTCATAACGAGCTTTCTTTTACGACGATATCGGTACTCGTGGTAGGTGAAACGGCGTACAAAAAGATGTCTTCGAGATTGAGGTCGAGGACCCGAACGCCGGTGGCGCCCGCAGCCGAAAGGCGCGAAGCAATATCGTCCGCGCCGCCGGTGACGAGCAGGCGAACGATCCGCTCCGTGCGATCGGCGCGCGTCACGCGAGGATCGTTGGTGATTCCGTCGAGCGTAAAGCGCACGTCGGGAAAAATCCCTTCGACGATCTTGCGATCTCCCTTCAAATCATCGACGAGCCCTTGCAGCACGAGGCGCCCGCGATCCATGACCGCAATCTGTTCGGCGGCGCGTTCGACCTGGCCGATCTGATGCGAAGAGAAAATCACGGCATTTCCTCGCACGGCCTCGTTGATCATCAAGCTTAAAACGTGACGCTGATTGACCGGATCGAGTCCGCTGGTCGGCTCGTCGAGCACGAGAACTTCGGCATTTTGAGCGAAGGCGAGCGCGACCATGACGGCGGTTCGCATGCCTTTGGAGAGACCGCGCACCCGGCGGCGTTTGTCGACGTTAAAGCTCTCGAGCAGCTCGACAGCACGCGCGGGATCGAAAGCGCTAAAGGCGCGCCGATTCATCTCCATATGGTCTTGGACGGTCATCCAATCGTAGAGGACGCTGCGCTCAGGGACGTACGCAATTCGCGCAAGCGTCGCCGGAGTAAGCGGTCTTCCGTCGTAGAGAATCGTTCCACTCGTCGGACGCGTTAAGCCCAGCATGCACTTGAACGTGGTGGTCTTTCCGGCGCCGTTGGGCCCGAGCAGGCCGAAGACGCTCGCGCTCGGGATCTCGATCGTGAAGCCATCGACGGCGGCAATCGGGCCGTACGTCTTCCGTAGGTTTGAAATCGTAATACTATTCATGCTCACTCGCTTGGTAGACGTCACCGAACCATCGTCGCAAGGCGGCTTCAAAGAGCTCGCGCACTTCTTCGCGCTCGAGACCGACCGACTTGGCTTCACGCAGCGCCACGTCGAGTGCGTCGCTACCAATCTCCGAAGCAATCTTCGGCGACTCGGCGATGCCGTTAGCGCGAACGAACGATCCGCGACCAGAGGCAGTTTCGATTACCTGATCGCGCTCCAATTCACGGTAGGCGCGCGCGACGGTGTTCGGATTTACGGTAAGGTCGAGGGCCAGCTGCTTGACGGTAGGGAGCTGCTCGCCCGCCTGCAAGATTCCAAGCGCGACCGATCGCTTGATTTGTTCGATAATTTGCAGGTAGATCGGCACCCCACTGCGGGGATCGACCGTCAGAACGGCGGGCATCGGGAAGCTAGAACCTCGGGCCCCAGCCAGGGAAGAGCTCGGCGGATCTGCGGTCGGGGAGACGAACAGGCGTACGCGTCTCACGGACGGTTTCGGACTCGGAAGCGAAGGTCGTGTGAATCATGGTAAGATCCTTTCAGTTACTTGTACCAGCCTTCTATTGCACTAGTACACTAGTACAATAGCTCAATAGAACGACCCTGTCAAGCTCCCTGGCTCCACTAGTTTATGGCGCGAAGATACGGAGCGCAGCGCGAAGGATTTCAAACCGCGCTGGCGTGGTGCCGGCGGGCTCGCCGTCGGCGCTGATATGGTGAGGATGGACCGTCCAGACCTCGAACGCGGTCGACCGAAACGTCCGCAATCCCCCAGCCGATCGCCGCTTGCCGGCCGCGATGAGGCCGGCCAGAGCGAAGAACTGGGAGAAGCTCTCGGTCTCGACGGCGTACAGATCGAGCCAGCCGTCGTCGATGGCGGCGTCCTCGACGGTGATAAATCCTCCAAAGCTCTGACTGTTCGCAACCGTTAGCTGTACCGCTTTGAAACGTTCCCGCTTGCCGTCGTATGCGATTTCTGCCCGAAAGGGCCGTGCGTGGCGTGCCGCCCGCAGAACGCTGGCAATGATTGCGAGCAAGCCGAATCGCTGCTTTTCCTGCGGCTTTTGCAGCCGCGCGAGCCTGCTCGAAATTCCAATGCTTGCCTCAGTCAGATAATAAAATCCATTGACGCGAGCCGCATCGATCGTCCTCGTGCGGCCGCTCGCGATCACGCCGCAAGCCCCTGCAACGTCGAGCGGGATGCCGATCGTGCGCGCGAGATCATTGAAAGTGCCGAGCGGCACGAGGCCGATCGGAACGCCAAGCTCGAGTGCAAGCGGAATCTGCCGGACCAACGTGCCGTCGCCACCGGCGACCACAATGGCGTCGATTCCTTGTTTCGACGCCTCGTTCTCGACGATTTCGACGCCGAGACGCTGAAGTTCGCGGCAGACAGCGTCGCCAAACCGCTTTCCGCGCCGCGAAAGAGGATTGACGACCAGCAACGTTCGCAACGACTAGCGCCCGCGCAGAACGAGACGAACGTACGCCACCGCGCACCAGATCGCGATGCTCGCAAGCACCAGCGCGCCGCCGCCCATGACGATGTAGCCGAGGTCGATCCCGGTCTGGGTCACGGAATCGACGTACCCCACGGCCGCCTCAGAAGCGCTCAAATTCTGGTAAACGGAGTGAAAGACGTACGACACAATCGCCGCGCCCGAGGCTGCAAGTAGAAAAATCGTGAGATATCGGTTGCGCTGACCGTCCTTCACCACGGCAGCTTCGGCGCAGCCACTCGAAGAAACCCTCGTGGCGATGGATTTGATGAGGCGACGCCTTCGGCCGCACAACCCGATGCCGGAGTCGCCCTACGAAGTGCTCGCGCTTTTCACCGGCGCGATGGTCGGTGCGGCGCTCTTCGTCATGGCGACTGGGGCGCTGATGCCGTTTTTCGAGTCCGCGCTGCACGTAAGTCAGGCGCAGCTCGGCCTCATCCTATCGGTCGAGATGATCGGGTCGGTCGCCATGACTTCAATCGCAGGACTGCTCACCGATCGTTTCGGTGACAAGGCCGTGGTTTTCTGGAGCGGCGCCGTCATGGGGGGTTCGTTGCTCGCTGCCGCCGCTATTCAAAGCTACGCGTGGCTGATTGCGTGGCTGTTGATGTACGGTATTGGGTTTGCCGCAGTGACGCCCGCCGGCTGTCACGCCATCATATTCTTCTTCAAGAAATCCGATCGCGGGCTCGCGATGGGCGTGCGCCAGTGCGGAGTCCCAGTGGCGGGCATCGTCGGCGCGCTCCTGTTGCCGGCCATTGCGACGCACGCGGGGTACCGAGGTGCGCTCGTCTGTGCGGGCGCGCTCACGCTCATCGCATCCTCGATCTCGTCGTCGTTCTATCGCGAGCCGCGCGAATTGCAAGGCCAACGCGTCTCTATCGGTGAGATGCTGCTCGAGATGCTTCACATCGCTCGCGATAGACGCCTCATCTTGTTGACGATTACGTCGATGATCCTGATCTGTGGTCAGCTCGCCCTGATGGGTTTTTTGACGCTGACCTTCGTGCGAGCGGCGGGTTATGCGCTGCCCGTAGCAGTCGGGCTTTTTACACTCTCGCAGATCGCCGCCGTCGGCGGCCGCCTTGCATGGGGATGGATCAGCGACCGGGTCTTTGCGGGAAGCCGGACGCTTCCGCTCTGTCTCGTCTGCGTTTTCGTCGCCCTCGTCGCCGTCGGGATGTCAGACGTTACACCGGCCACACCCTGGTGGCTTGCTGCGATACTCGCTATCGCGCTTGGATTTACCGCAGAAGGATGGCTCGGCGTAAGCGTCATCGGATTGGCTGAAATAGGCGGGGAGGAACATTCGGGAAGCGCCCTCGGGGTCGGACTCGCATGGACGCTTTTGGCGGCAGCACTCACGCCGACGATCTTCGGAGCAATCGCCGGCGCCCACGGCTTCGCCGTGGCATGGCGTTGGGTCGGGCTGCTCCAAGCCGTCGGCGTCGTACCCGCGCTGCTCGCAAGTGCGGCCGCCGTTGGGAACTTTCGACGCACGCTCACATCGTAAACCCGACGCTTCTACAGAGTTGGAACGATCCGGCGCACGCGATCGATGATTTCGCCTTGGCAAGCGCATGCTGCCCAGAAAGGGACTCGAACCCCCACGGTGTTGCCACCACTGGTACCTGAAACCAGCGCGTCTACCAATTCCGCCATCTGGGCGAGCAACTGCGATTCGGGGCGGCGTGCGCCGCCCCCCTCCGCGAAACCCACCACGCATCAGCGACGGTTTGGAGCAGCCTATATGGTTCTTCCACTCACCTCGATCGAAAGCTCCGCTCCGCTCGACCCATACTCGCAAGCCGTCACGACGGCCGCCGAACGCGTCAGTCCAGCGGTGGTGAGCATTGAAGTACGCAGCGGGCGACGCGGCGGAAACGGAAGCGGCTTTGTTTTCACGCCCGACGGATTCGTGGTTACGAATAGTCACGTCGTTCACGACGGTCACCGCATCGGCGTGGCGCTGCTCGACGGCCGCGAATTGCCGGCGGCGCTCGTCGGCGACGATCCACACTCCGATCTTGCAGTCCTGCGCGTCGATGCTCCGGACCTTGCCTATGCCTCGCTCGGCGACTCGGCCGCGCTGCGGCCCGGGCAGCTCGTCGTTGCGGTCGGTAACCCCTTCGGGCTTGCCTACACTGTCACCGCGGGCGTCGTAAGCGCGCTCGGCCGCTCGTTGCGCTCACAGTCGGGTCATCTCATGGATAACATCATTCAGACCGACGCGCCGCTCAACCCCGGGAACTCCGGCGGACCACTCGTCACTGCCGGCGGCGACGTGATCGGCGTAAACACCGCGGTACTTCCCGGTCAGGGGCTTTGCTTTGCGATCGCGATTAATACGGCCAAGCACATCGCCGGCCTTTTGATACGCGACGGGCGAGTGCGACGCGGCTACCTCGGCGTCGCCGCCCAAGATATTATCCTTCCTCCAGCCGCGGCACGGCGCTTGGGCTTGGACGATCGCCGCGCCATCATGATCGACTCGGTCGAGGCCGGAAGCCCCGCGGATACCGCACGCCTGCAAGCCGGTGACGTTCTGCTCGCATTCGAGAGCCGTCGCTTGAATAGCGTCGATGCGCTTCACAAATTGCTGACGAGCATCGACCTCAGCCGTCCTTATAAGGTCGACGTCGTGCGCAAGAGCGAGCGTTTCTCGCGGATCGTCCTGCCGGTAGAGTCGCCGCGGTAAAAACTGCGAATGACCGCACGAGCATGATTCGCAGGCTCCTGCCGATTCTCGGCGTCACGTTCATCGACATCGTCGGCTTCAGCATGCTGATTCCGATGCTGCCCTATTTCGTGACGCATTTCGGCGCTTCGGCTCTGGTCGTTGGACTGCTAGCCGCCACCTTTTCATTCTGCCAGCTGGGCTCGGCGCCGCTCTGGGGCAACGTCTCGGACAGAATCGGACGCAAGATGGTGCTCATAGTTAGCCAGATCGGCGCGACAATCGGCTGGGCGATGCTCGGCCTCGCGCCGAACATCGCCGCGGCCCTGGCTGTGGCGCCGATTGCCGTCGTCTTTATAGCACGCGTACTCGAAGGGATTTCGGGCGGAAACATCAGCATCACCCAAGCATACGTTGCCGATCTCGTGGCGCCGCACGAGCGCGCGCGCGCTTTCGGACTCATCGGCGCGATGTTTGCGGCAGGTATGGTCTTCGGTCCGTTCGGCGGCGGCATTCTCTACGTTCGCTTCGGTTTTGCGGCGCCATTTCTCGTCGCCGCAGGTCTGCAACTCGTCACCTTGCTGCTAACGATTACGATGCTTCCCGAGTCGCGGGCCCGCCGAAAGGACGAAGAGCGACTCGGTTTGGAAGCGATCTCTGGAAGCTTTCGCAAACCGCGGCTCGCGCGTATTCTTTGGCAAAAGTTGGCAATTTCGCTGGCGTTGTACGGCTGGTTTTCCGTCTTTGCGCTTTACCTGCAGCGCCAACTCGGATTCTCGCTGGCCCAGACCGACTATCTCTTCTCCGGCTTCGCCGTCTTCAGCGTCGTGATGAACGCGGTCGTCGTTGGACGCATTTCGGCGCGAGTTGGCGACCGCTCGATGTCGAACCTTGGCCTCGCGTGTCTCGCTGCGGGTTTTGCGCTCGTCCCCTTCGTGCATGCCGTTCTACCGCTCTTGGTAATCATGATGCTTCTCTTTGGATTCGGAATGGCGCTTACCAACACAGGGATCACCGCACTGATCAGCAATGCCGCGTCCGACCGAGAGCAAGGGACGGTGCTGGGGACTAGCTCGTCGCTGGACTCGCTCTCGGGCATTTTGGCGCCTCCGGTGTCGACCGGAATGTTGGCCGCCCTCGGTCCGCGTTTTGCGGCCGTGGAACCGCTGACGCTTTCGGCAGTGGCCTTGACGATGGGTCTGCGCAACGCGCGCGGCGAACGCGCGGCCGCCGGAGCCGGCGATGGCGCGATCGCGTTAGCTCGCGAAATCGAAGCCGCGAAAATCGCAGACGGATAGACGGCGCGTTCCATCACGCCAAGAACTCCCCAAGCCGCGCGACTCGGACGTTCGTCGCTCACATCCTGCGGATACGATAAAGCACGTGGCGGCGCAGCGCATGGCCGGGTTCGATATTGGGGTGATCGAAGTCGTCGGCAGGATCGTGCGTCATGCCGAGGCGTTCCATCACGCGTTGCGAGCGAAGATTTAAGGCTGCGGTGAAGGCGACGACCTCATGCCAGTCGAGCACGCTAAAAGCAAAGTCGAGAGCTGCCTTTGCCCCCTCGGTCGCATATCCGCGGCCCCAATTTTCGAAAGAAAATCGCCAACCGATCTCGCGCGCCGGAGTGAACGCTGCTGGAAAAGGAACTTTCTGCAAGGCGATGACGCCGGCGAACGGCGGGCCGCCGCGCACCTCAACCGCCCACCAGCCATAGCCGTCGCGATGCAGCTGCTCGCGGATCGCGGTGGCGCTCGCTTCGGAGAGCGCGCGCGTATATTTTCGGGAAAAAAACTCGGTAACGCGCGCGTCGGCGTTCATACGAACCCAAGCCTCGACATCGTCATCGCGCCAATCGCGCAACAGCAATCGAGGCGTCTCGATCGTCGGAACGCCAGGCACGGGAAGGGCTATGCTGCGGTCTTCTTGCGACGTCTCGTCGTGGCCGGTTTTCCGTTGCCGGCGGTGCGGCGTTTCTGGCTCTCCTCGAGGCTTTGCGCGAGAACGTCCATGAGGTTGACGACCTTCGATCGTGCGGGCGCCTTCTTCGCCTTGGGAAGCTCTTTGCCCGCGGCACGGGCATCGATCATTGCCAAGACCTCGTCGTGGTAGTTGTTGGTGAATTTTTCCGGTTCGAACTCTTCGACGCTCATCGTGTCGACGAGCATACGCGCCATCTTCATCTCTTTCTCCGGAAGCTTCTCGCGTCCCGGAATATCGAGCGTATTCGAAGCGACGATCTCGCTCGACCAATGCATGAGCTCAAGCACCAGCGCGTCGTCAAGCGCCTTCACGGCAGCGATGTATTCTTTCGTTCGAAGCACCACGCGCGCGATTGCGACACGATTGGATTGCGTAAGCGTCTCCCGCAGCAGCGCGTAGGCATGCCGCCCTTGCTTAGTCGGCTCGAGATAGTACGGCTTATCGAAGTACATCGGATTGATCTTGTCGAGCTCGACGAACTCAAGAATGTCGACCGACTGCGTCGCCTCCGGGTTTACCTTCTTGAAGTCTTCGTCGGTCAGCAAAACGTACTGACCCTTCTCGTATTCATAGCCCTTGACGATCTCGTCCCACGGCACCACTTTACCGTCGATGCTGCAGATGCGCTCGTACTTGATGCGCCCTTCGTCCTTGGCATGAAGCAGGTTAAAGGAGAGCTCGTCCGTTTTTACCGCCGTAAAGAGCTTGACGGGAATCGTAACGAGCCCGAAGTTTATCGATCCAGACCAAATCGCATGCGCCATAGTCCGCTTATTCTACCCAAGGCGCACCCCTACCACAAGCGCTGGGCTTTGCCGATGGGCCCCTCGAGACGCTGCTTTTTCCAGTATTTTGGGCCCCACAGGTCGCCTTCGCGCTCGAGTCGGCGCGGCGTCGTCGCCATGGTGTGCTTGGCAAACTCGTCGGCCGGGGCGGCGTTCCTGCGCTGCCGTGCGAACGCTTCCACCTCGGCCCAATGAAGCGGCGTCGAGACCGGGGCCGCGTCGCGGGCGCGCACCGAGTACGGCGCGACGATCGTCTTTCCCTGACCGACTTGCACGTAGTCGATGTAGACGGCACTCTGCGGCCGCTTCGCGATCGTCCGCTGCAGCGTGGCCGCTACGCCGAGCTGCCCGGCCGCACGGCGAGCTACGAGCTCCGCAAAGATCTTGGCGGTATCGTAGGAGTAACCCGATGCAAGCGGGACGATAACGTGAACTCCGTAGCCCCCCGTCGTCTTTACGAGCGCCTTCAGTCCGATCTCCCCGAGCAAGTCGCGAACGGCCAGCGTTACGGTTGCCAGCGTCCGCAACGTGCATTTTTCTCCGGGGTCGAGATCGAAAACGACGAAATCGGGTTCTTCGAGCGCCGGCATGCGCGAGGTCCAGATATGCAGCACGATCGTTGCCAAATTCGCAAGATAGATCAGGCTCGGCGTATCGTTGCAGACAACGAAGGTAACGTGACTGCGTGAGCCTCCCGGCGTAGGGAGCGTTATCCGGTCAATCCAGTCGGGCGTGCCCCGCGGCATTTGCTTTTCGAAGAACGTCTGTCCGTCGATTCCGTTGGGATAGCGTTGGAGCGTCAGCGGGCGCCCTTTCAAATGTGCGGTTGCGTACGGCGCCACGCTTTTGTAGTACTCGATGAGGTTGCCTTTGGTGTAGCCGTCGCGCGGCCATAAGACCTTATCCAGATTCGAAAGCGAAAGCGTACGCGAGCCTACCCGAGCGGTAACACGCTGCTCTGCCATCACTCGTTTACCGGAATCTCCGCGACGACCTCATCGGCGGATTTGTCGGGCCGTAAACCCAAATAAGCCGGCTGTCGCAGGTAACCGTCGCGCGTCCATTCGGCGAAACGCGCCTGGATGACCAGTTCCGGCGATACCCAGTGTATCGGCGAATTTGCGACGACCTCGTTGACGAAAGGTGAAGTTTTTCGCTCGATCGCGCGCAGCCGGGCGTAGAGATCCTGGAGGACCTTGGCGGTAAAGCCGGTTCCGACGGAGCCAACGAATTGGAGTCCCTTCGCCTGATGAACGCCCAGCAAGAGCGCGCCGAATCCTTTTCGACTGCCCTTGGGCTCTGTCCAACCGCCGACCACGAACTCTTGCTCGTGTCCCGTCTTGATCTTCACCCAATCGCGGCTGCGACGCTCTTGGTACGTCGACTCGCGCTTCTTGCCGATGATGCCCTCGAGATTTTTCTCTCGCGCGCTCTTGAAAAGCGCCGTACCGCGCCCGACGATATGCTTCGAGTAGAGTACGAGCTCGTTATCGCGAATTCGCCGCTCGAGCAGCGCCTTGCGTTCTTCGAGCGGCGTGGAGCGCAGATCGGTGCCATCGGCGTAGAGCAGATCGAAGGCAGCGTAGGTTAGCCCCGCCGGTTTTTTTTGCGACTCCTGCAGACGCTGAAACTCCGACCGCCCCTTAGCGTCGAGACTGACGATCTCGCCGTCGACCACGATCGGGACGCTCGAAAACGCTCCGGCAAGCGCCTTTAGATCCGGAAACCGGCGTAGCATGTCGAGGCCGTTGCGCGACACCAGCGAAAAGCTATCGTTCTCGATCGTGCAGAGCGCGCGATAACCGTCCCACTTGATCTCGAAAAGCCACTGCGGATCGTCGAACGGCCGCGCAACGAGCGTTGCGAGCATCAACCCCTTTGGATGCGGCACCGGGTCGCGCTTGACGCTCGCACGCCGCGGCGGAGCCGTGGCGTGGCGCGCGCTCGGTTTCGACTGCCACGTACGCGCGCGGGGGTCTCCCGCAACGTCGTCGAGCGTCTTGCCGCTCTTCACCGATTTCGGGTGTTCGGCCGGCTCGTAATTCGGATCGGAATACGCGTCCCGATCCTTGATCAGCAACCACGGCTCGCCATGCTCGCCCTCACGCGCTTTAATTTTTACCAGTGTGAACTCGCCGTTGAGCTTTTTGCCACGCAGCACGAACTTGATTTTGCCGTTTGCGATCTCGTCGGCGGGGTCGTCGCCTTCCGCAAGCGAGTACGTACCGCGATCCCAGACGATCACGTTTCCGGCGCCGTATTGGCCGGCGGGAATGTTTCCCTCGAAATCGCGGTAGTCGAGCGGATGATCTTCAACGTGCATGGCGAGGCGGCGATCCCCCGGAGCGAGGGTCGGACCCTTCGGGACGGCCCACGACGCCAGCACGCCGTCAGCTTCCAAACGAAAATCGTAGTGTAGCCGCGTTGCGCGATGCATCTGCACGACAAACCTCATTTTGCCCCGAGATGGTGACGCGCGGGGTTTTGGCTTGCGGCCGCTCGGCTCCGGCGTCTGATCAAAATCGCGCTTCTTATGGTAGGTGGCGAGCGAACCGGGGCGCGTCGAGCTCGTACGGGACGCCATTGTCGTCGCCTTCGACGCACCGTCGCGGTACTCTTAGAGAGGATGATTTGGAGTTTGGCGGGATTGGGCGCGGCGCTGGTCGTGGGTGTGTTCGCTTTCTGGCGCAGTCGCACCCCAGGCGGATTTCACGATCGCGAAACGTACGGCATGGAAGCGTCGGTTCACTTGCGATATGCGATAGTAAGCCTGTCTTTCGCGGCCTACTTCGGCGCGACGTACGCAACCGGTCACGAGACGGCAGGCATCCTGGGACTTGCGCTGTATGCGTTGATTGCCGTCTTCTACGCCACGTCGTTCTTTCAGGGAGCTCCCGATGAGTGATTTCCGTTTCTCGCCACGGCCGAACCGAGCCTCAGAGATCCCCTGGATGCCGTGGGGTGCGCAAGCGTTCGAACGCGCGAAGTCGGAAGACAAGCCGATTCTACTATCGATCTCCGCGGTCTGGTGCCACTGGTGCCACGTAATGGATGAAACCTCGTACTCGGACACGCGGGTAATCGAGGCCATCAATCGTCACTTTGTTCCGATTCGCGTCGATAACGACCGCCGTCCCGACGTCAATGCGCGTTACAATATGGGCGGGTGGCCCACGACTGCGTTTCTTGCTCCGGACGGCACGACTCTGGCCGGTGCGACCTATCTCCCGCCGCATGAATTCGAGCGCGCACTCGACGAGATCGCGCGCTTTTACGCCGAGCACAAGGACGAAATCGTACAACGAGCGTCCGAACTGCACGCGCGCGGCGGCGAGCATTCGCCTGACTCGCAGCGACGATCTTTCCGACGCCGTGATCGTCGGCCTCACTGAAGAGCTAGAACGCTCCTATGACGACGAATACGGCGGATTCGGCGACGCGCCGAAGTTCCCGCAGCCGGAGGTTCACGAGTTTCTACTTGGTGAGTGGCGACATTCGCGCAACCAGCGTCTCTACGAGATGACGGCACGAACGATGATGTCGATGTCAAGGGGTGGGATGTACGATCACGTCGAGGGCGGCTTCTTCCGCTATTCGACGACGCGCGATTGGAGCGTTCCGCATTTTGAAAAGATGGCCGAAGACCATGCGGGACTGCTGCGAGTCCTTTCGACGCTGGTGTTTTTTGCACCAACCGATGAGTTTCGCGCGACGCTCGTCTCTGCCATGGGCTACGTTCGTCGCGTCTTGCGCGATCCGCAAACGGGATTCTTTGCCGGCAGCCAAGATGCCGACGAAGCCTACTACATGCTTGCGCTCCAGGAGCGACGAACGCGCGAGGAACCGTACGTCGATCGCACCTCGTACACCAACTGGACCTGTGCGCTGGCGGGCGCGCAATGCCTCGTGGCGCGCGCCCTCGACGACGATACACTGTTGGCAGAGGCTTTGCAGACGCTCGACAATGTCGCCGATCGTCTCGTTGACGAAAGCGGGCTGCTCTATCACGTGCTCGCGCAGGGCGGTGCGCCGGAGGTGCGCGGCCTGCTCACCGACCAAGTCGCGTATGCTCGCGCGCTCCTGGATGCTCATGAAATCTCGGGCGAAGCGCGGTTCCTTGTACGCGCGCAGTCCATTTCCGAGGGCGTCATCGAAAACTTTGCAGGCTCGGGCGGCGGGTTCGACGATCGGGTGCGCACCGATGACGCCTTCGGGAGGCTTGCACTTGCGGATCGTCCGATCGGCGAAAACGGCCTCTTTGCCGACGTCCTCTTACGGCTGGCTACGCTCACGCAAGAAGCGCACTACCGCACGCGCGCTAAAGAAGTTTTAGAGCTGTACGCGCCGCGCGCGAGAGCCGTGGGGCCATTTGCGGCGACCTACGTTCGCGCGTTGCGCAGGTATCTTTTGCCGGAACTAGCCGTTCGCATCGTCGGCGATCCCGCGACGACCGATGCCTTCCGCGAGGCCGCGCTGCGCCTTCCGTCTCCATTTGCAGCGATCAGCACGCTGCAGCCGGACGCCGCCGCGAAGCTCGGAATGCCGGCGGATCAGCCCGCGGCATACGTCTGCATAACCGGCGCATGCGGCGCTCCGGTTCGCGAGGCGAGCGCGCTTCGCTCTGCCTACGACACGCTCGTCGGATAGGCGCGCTCGTTCCATTTCGGTACGTTTACGCCCATTACGAGCAGCCACAGCATCAGTGCTAATTCCCCAATGCCGTCCAGCGCCAGGATGTAACTGCCCAAGACGTTTTCGAGGGCGGGAGCCAGAAACGACATGAAACTGTTGGTGACGAACGCCAAACCCGCGATCCCGACCAGCACGCCCAGCCATCGAGGAAGGAAGGCCGATATGAAAATTAGATAGCCGAGCAGCGCCTCATAGAATCCGAAAAACACCAAGCAAATGAGGTAGCCCTGCGCGTGCAGTTTCAGAGCAAAGAGCGCCATCGCTTGCAGTTGAGCGGTGTCAAAGGCGGCCAAGTAGTGTGCGCCTTTTAAAAGGAACAATGGGGCAAGATGACCGAGGGCCGCCAAGCCGCCGATGGCAATGCCCACGAGGCTGAAGAACGCAGCGAGCAAGGAAAGACTCCGGTTCACCGGTTTGAGCAGCTCGTAAAGCAGAAGCGTTACGACGGTATAGGCTGCTCCCCCGACGATGTCGGCAACAAAGCCGAAACGATACAAGCTTTCTGATGCAAGAATGTTGCGTGCGGTAGCCGCAGCGTCACCCGAGACGATCACGTTTCCGCGAACGATGAGCTCGGCGAAGATGCCCGCCACCGTGGTGAGCAAATAGAAGAGACCGGCGAACCGAGCCATCCGACCTGCACCCGAAGGGAGTGTCTTATGCTGCATGTTCGCTTTACTAACCAGGCAAGGCCCTTGTTTCGGCGCCGGCTACGTTCGCACGAAGGTCAGCCAGTACCAGCAGCCCCAAAGGCCGACGGCGATCGAGTACGCGATCAGCGCGTAACCCCAGCGCGGAAAACGTTGGCGAACGGCCAGCATCATCAGCGCTACCAAAAACGGCTCGAAGTCGAGCGCATGACGCATGCCGAACTGAGCGAATCCGTTAACGTAGTAAAGAAAGTTGGGTATCGCTGCGAGCAACGCCGCAATCCATAGCGCGATCACCCAGCGAACCGGAGCGCGGGCTAAGAAGGCGAGAACGATGGCCGGCGACGTCCACGTGAGCGCGACGCCCGAGAACTCCGGACGCAGCCAAGGAAAGGTCGGAAGCTTAGTCGGCATTTGAACGAAGAAAGACCAAAGCTGATATGGCAAATAGTTGAGTCGAAACGGCGAGCCAGTCGGCATCCCAACTTGATCTTGATGGTACCAGGTCGTGTAGCCGATGTCGCGCCACGTTCCCCAGCGCGCCAGGTTGTAAAGCGCCCAGAGCATTCCGACGCCAACCAGCACGGCGACAAAGGATGTGACGCGCTTTGGTGACGGGGCGGGCGTTATCAAGAGGTAGAGATAGACGGGAAGAACCGCAATCATCGAAAAACGCGATTCGAAGGCACAGGCGGCAAAAAGCGCAACGAGCCAACCGCGGCGCTGGCCGGCCAGCTCGACGAGCGCGAGCATCGTGAAGCATACGGCGCAAACGTGCGCGACAAACCAAACGTCGCCCAGCATCGCGCACCACAAGAGATCGGTACCGGCCAAAAGAAACGCGCAGATCCACGCATTGGACGAACGTCGCAAGCCAAAACGCTCGCCTAATTCCCATGCCGCGCCGACCGCGACCCCCGCCAAGACGACGCCGAGCGCAGTCTGATTCGTCTGCGTTCCAAAGATCGCGACGAAGGGTACGAGCAAGAGCGCCGGTATCGGCGCCTCGATGACGTAGTAGCGATTCGCGCCATAATGCAACGCGTCGATGTACGCGCCCGGCCAATCGATCCAGGCGTGACCGTGCAGCAACGCTTGAGCAAGCAGAACGAAATTGTTATACGGAGTCGGGCGGAAGTGCGAGAGAATCGCCGTGACGGCGAACGCGACGAAGCCCGCGGCGTACGCGGGTTTGAACCGCTGCGTCACATCGGCGGTGGTGTTGCCTGCGGAAGCGCCTCCGGAGGCTCGAACGTGGACGGCGGAAGAGTCTGCGGAAAGCGGTAATCGCTCCAGGAGATTCGCTCGCGCGCCGGCTTGCCCCGCACTCGCGCCTGCGCGGCGGCCATAATCGGCATCCAGTATTTTCCGAACAATCCGAACTCGATCTCGCCGCTACCGTCGACGCCTAGACCGCCGCTGTGAAAGTGAACTCTACGTGGAAGAAAGTTGACACCGTCGATGGTTAGACGATCGATCCACGCGCCCGACGACCGGTTCAGCGGCGTCGCTTCGTAGACGTAATCGAGATGGCGACCATCCTTCGCCGTTCCGAGGAAGAGCAGCTCGTAGGAGCTCGTCCGGGCAGCGAACTGTTCGACGGTGTAGCGATCCTCACGCCGAGAAAAGCGCACGATCTTTCGGCTCAGCGGAATGCCGTCCACCGAGAGCGTTTCATCGCGCACCTCCAAGCCGTTGCGGTAGATCCGGTGGTGCTGTTCGATATTACTCGGACCCACTTGCGAGATCGTGTACGAATAGATCACGACCTTGGGCATCGTCACCGCATCGAGCGCGCGCGCGTACCGTTCCAGCACGTACTGTGAGTCGACGAATCCCTGGGTCGTGCCAAGAAGAGCACAGAGTGAGATCGCGATGCCGGCAACGCGAAGCGTCACGCAAAGACCGCATCGCGAATCGCACGTACCGCAGCCTCTGCGCCGGCGGCGTTGGTGCCGCCGCCCTGAGCTTGCGCCGCTTGACCGCCGCCCTTGCCTGCGACCAACGGCGCCGCAAGCTTCACCAAGTCGCCGGCATGAACACCTGCACGCACAAGATCATCGCTGGCGTTTACCAAGAGGCTAACGCTTCCATTATCGATGCCCGCCAGCGCGACGACACCGCTGCGCAGGCGGCTGCGAATGGCGTTGCTGAGATGACGCAGCGACTCGCCGTTCGCTTCGTGGATTACCCCGCCGGCGAAAGCCCGATCGCCGCGTCGTTCGGCCTTTTCGACGTACGCCTCCGCCTCGCTCGCAGCGAGCCTCGCCCGCAGTTGCCCGAGCGCGGTTTGCAGATCTTTCACGTCGCGTTGCATTCGCTCGACCCTATCGCGGAGCTCGTCCGGCGAGGACCCCAACGAGGAAGATAGCGTTCCGATCAGGTCGCTCTGCGTGGCGAAGTGCTCTTCGGCTGCCTCGGAGACGCACGATTCGATGCGACGAATGCCGCTGCCGATCGAAAATTCTGAAAGGATGACGAACATGCCCAGTTCGCCGGTCGAATGCGAGTGCGTACCGCCGCAGAATTCGATGGAGGGACCGGCTTGCACGACGCGGATCAGCTCGCCGTAATTCTCACCCGCCATCCAAATCGCGCCGGTCTTCTTCGCCTCTTCAATGGGCAGCACGCGCGTGACCAGATGCGCGTCATCACGAATCATCTCGTTTACGCGCCGCGCGACGGCGCGCTTTTGTTGCGCGCTCAGAGCACCTCCGGGCCAGCGAAAATCAAAACGCATGCGATCGATTCCGACCCAGGAACCGGCTTGGTTGACCTCCTCGCCGAGCACGTCCTTGAGCGCCCGCTGCAGAAGATGCGCCGATGTGTGGTGCCGGCGGATCTCTCGCCGCCATCGCTGGGAAACGCTCGTACGCACTCGCGCGCCGAGCGCGATCTGGCCTTCGATCATGACGCCGTGATGCGCGATTGCTTCGCCCATGTACTGAGTATCGCGTACGTCGAAGCGCGCGCCATCGCTCACGATCGTACCGCGGTCACCGATCTGACCGCCTCGCTCGGCGTAGAACGACGTTCGATCGAGAATGAGGGTCCCTTCCTCACCGGCACCTAGCGACGCGACGGTGCCGCCTTTTTTGAGAACGGCGACGACTTGGGCCGCCGTCTCGAGGCCCTCTTCATAGCCGGTAAATTCGCTGCGAATCGCGGGAAGGTCGGCCAGCGCGACGATTTCGCGTTTTGCCGCGGCGTCGCGGCGCGCGCGATCTCGCTGCTCTTCCATGAGCCGGTCGAACGCAACCGTATTCACGACCGCGCCGCGCTCGGCGGCAATCTCGCGGGTTAGCTCAAGGGGAAAGCCGTACGTGTCGTGCAGCGTGAAGGCCGCTTCGCCGCTAATTACCCGGCCGTGATGAGCAATCGCGTCGTCGATCAAGCCGTCGAGCATGGCCATTCCGCGCTCCAGCGTGCGCTCGAAGATCTGCTCTTCTCGATGCAGCGCCGACCCGATCCGCTCGGCACTCTCACGCAGTTCCGGATAACCGGGTTCGAGGGAGCGTACCACGGCCGGAACGAGCTTGGCGAGGAAGCCGTCGGGGTAACCGAGCAGCTTGCCATTGCGAATCGCGCGACGAATTAAAAATCGCAGCACGAATCCGCGATCCGTGTTCGACGGATAGACGCCGTCGTTGATCAAAAAAGTGGCGGCACGCATATGATCGGCGATGATATTTTGACGAGCCGACTGCTCGTCGGGCGCGAGCGTCGTGCGTCCGATGGGAGGCTGCGCCGCAACTAAGTCGGTGAAAAGGTCGGTACGGTACATCGAAGCGACGCCGTTACAGACCGCGAGCATTCGTTCGAGACCCGCACCCGTGTCGATCGCCTTGCGCGGCAGCTCGTCGAGATTTCCGTCCAACGATCGATTGTACTGCTGAAAGACGATGTTCCAGATCTCGACATATCGATTTCCGCGGTTGGGCCCCGTATCGTCCCGGCCGCTGGCGTGCTCGGCTCCCGTATCGTAGAAGATCTCCGTACACGGACCGCACGGCCCGGTCGCACCCATCGTCCAAAATTCTCTTCGTCGAAGCGGCTAATCCGTGCCGCTTCGATCCCGACGTCATTGATCCAAATCTTTTCGGCCTCGTCATCCCCGATGTGAACGGTCACATACAAACGCGATGGGTCGAGATGCAGAATGTCGACCACGAACTCCCACGCCCATGCAATCGCTTCGCGCTTGTAGTAATCGCCGAAGCTGAAGTTGCCGAGCATCTCGAGGAAAGTCCCATGCCGCCCGGTCCGGCCGACGCTCTCGATGTCGCTCTTCGCTCCGGCGACGCGCAAACAACGCTGGACCGTGACGACGCGCGGTGCCGGCGCCGGCTGCTCGCCGAGAAAGACCGGAACGAACTGTTCCATCCCGGCGATCGTGAAGAGCGTCGTTGACATCTCGTGGGGAATCAGGCTCGCCGGCGGAAGCAGCTTGTGCTGCTTGCCGACGAAGAAGTCGATCCAAGCCTGGCGCAGCTCCTGGCTCTTCATAGCAGCTAGATTATAACAGCACAGCCTAGAGTCGCTGATTCGGGCCGCACCATGCGGTCATGCGGGGACGCTCGCTTTTTCGCATCCCGCGAAAAAGCTGCTCGCCTCGTCGTCGCTCTCGCCATCCTGGCTTCGCTCCTCCCTTCACACGCCCCGCACCGACCGCATGGTGCGGCCCGAATCAGCGAGTTACTCCGCTAAAACGGCGCGTAGCTTTTCCAGCGCCTTGGCCTGCAAACGAGAGACGTGCATCTGCGAGACGTTGAGACGTTTGGCGATCTCGGTCTGAGAGACCGATTCATAAAAGCGCAAGTAGATGATCACGCGCTCGCGTCCGCTCAGGGCGTGAAAAGCACGCTCCAGGTTGGCGCGGTCTTCGAGAAGGTCCAAGCCGGAATCGGAAACGCCGACCGTATCGGCAAGCGTCTGCGATTTTTTATCCGTCTCACCCGAGACTTCGCTGTCGAGCGAGAGGAGGTTGTACGCTTGCCCAAGCTCTTGGGCTTCCAAAATTTCGTCTTCGCCGGCTCTCAAGTGCTCGGCGAGTTCCGCCACGGTCGGGCTGCGTCCCAACTCGATCGCCAGCTTGTCGCTTGCGCGATTGACGGCAAGATTGAGCTCCTGCAAGCGACGCGGCACTTTCACTGCCCACCCCTTGTCACGAAAGTACCGCTTGATTTCTCCGACGATCGTCGGAGTGGCGTACGTCGTAAACTCAACGCCGCGCTCCAAGTCGAAGCGATCGATCGCCTTGAGCAGTCCGACCGTTCCGACCTGCACGAGGTCGTCGAGCGGCTCCCCGCGGTTGGCAAACCGCACCGCCAGAAAGCGAACCAAGTTCAGATGGACCACGACGAGCTCGTCGCGCAAGCGCTCGTACCCCCGATCGGGTTCTTCCGGACGTTCGTCATGGCGCCGGCGCGCGCGAATAAAACGCGCAAAGAGCGCGCGGGTTCGTTCGCGATTGGGGCGAGCTTGGTCCCGTTCGTACACCAAATCAAGAGCTACTTGGGCCGAGCCGCGACCCTCTTTACCATCAGCAGATCCGTTCCGAGCTGAGGGTGGACGTCGTAACTCACTTCGTCCATGAGAGTGCGTATCAGAAAGATTCCTAAGCCGGCGATGCGAGCTTCCTCGAAATTCATGCTCCGGCTCTCCGCCGCATGCAAACCGTGATGACCGCTATCGTGCACGCGCACTCTCAAAGAATCGCCGAGCGCTTCGCATGTAAGCTGTATGAACTCGCCGCGGCCTTCGTTCTGGATCACGGCCGTGCACGCTTCCGCAACGGCCAGCTTTACGTCCTCGATCTCCTCGATCGAAAAACGTAGCCGATTGGCCACCGTGGCCGCTGCGAGGCGGCCGAGAGCGACCCATTCAGGCCGCGCGGGGATGCGAAGCTCGACGAGATCGGGAGCCGCGCGCTCGACGACCTCTTTCATACAAGAGCCTTCATCGCAGCATCCTCGCTGTCGAAGATGCCGAAGATCTTCACCAAGCCGGTGATGTCGAAGATCTTCTTGATTTGCGGGTTGGTGCAGACCAAATTCACCGAGCCGCCATGCTCGCGCACTCGTTTGAGGCCGCCGATCAGGACCCCCAGGCCGGTCGAATCGATGTACCGGACTTTCTCGAGGTTGATGACTAAGTGGTAGACTCCGCGATCGATCAGCGTCCCGATCGCGTCCTTCACTTTCGGCGAAGTATACACATCGATTTCACCGCTAAGCTCGACGACGTAGCAGTCTCCGGGTGCTTCACGGACGTTCACCTTGATGTCCAAGCCTTTACTCCTCGGCTTTGCGTTGTAGCTCGTCGGCGGTTTGGTACGCGGCTGCTCTTCCTTCCGAAGTTGCGGCGTCCAGGTTGGCGCGCGCACTCTCAACGACTCGGCGTCCGCGTTCGTAGAGCTCCGAAACGCTCGATTGCCATTGCGAGGTTACGTCGGTGACCTTTCCGCGGAGGTCGTCCGTCGCACCCATCGCTACGTTCCCGGCGTCGCGCGCTTTGCCGGCGATCCGGTCGCGTGTCTCTTCTTGCGTCAAAAGTACGGCTGCGGTGCCCCCAACGACCGCGCCAATAAGAAAACCGGCGAAGAACCCCCCGCCGCCGCCATTGCCCTTATCCATGTTAACTACTCCCTAACTGTTGGACGTTGTCCGGTAATCAAGCGTCGCGCAGTGGCGGTAACGCAACTGAGCGTCGCACCGATATTAATGATCGCCGGCACGACAGCGCTTTTTGTCAAGTCGGCGGTCCGCGAGAGGCTGCCTGCGGTTTTCTCGAGCGATCTGGTCACCTCGTCCACGCGCGTGAGCGTGCTCGTCACCGGGGTGCCGATGTTTTCAAGTTGTCGGTCGACTCCATCTAGAGTCGTCCGGACGCGAGCGAGCGTTTTCGCCAGCGCCACCATCCCCACGAAGACGCCAATGCCGATCAGGAGGGCTCCCACCCCTCCAAGCACATCGAGAACAAGGACGCCGTACTCAGTACTGCTCAAGCTTCTGCCTCCAGCCGCGCGCGGTTCGTTCTGAGTCTACCCATTCCCCCTGCATCTGCCCCGTAGGCCGGCGCAGGTCCGCGACGAGGCTCGGCAGGCTCCCTAAGACCGTATCGATCTGGGCGGCCGTCGTACCGACCCCCAAGGAGAACCGTATTGCGCCTTCTCGCCAAGGACGTTCGAGGGCCATCGCGCCTAAAACGTGGCTGGGTTCGAGGGCTCCGGAAGTGCAGGCGCTCCCCGCGGAGACGGCAATGCCGGCGAGATCGAGCGCAATGAGGAGCGTGCCAGATTCAATCTCGGCGAAGCTGACGTTGAGATTGTTGGCGAGACGCGGTTCTGTCCCGTTGACCCTCACATCCGGAATCGTCGCGCAAATGCCCGCCTCCAAGCGGTCGCGCAACGCGGCCACGCGCCCGCTCTGCTCCTTTCGTTCGAGCGCCGCGAGTTCGAGCGCTCGCGCCATGCCGGCGATCCCCGCGACGTTCTGGGTCCCGGGCCGCCGCCCGAACTCTTGACCCCCGCCATAGAGAATCGAGCCCATCGGCACGCCTGCGCGCACGTAGAGAAGACCGACACCCTTCGGGCCGTGGAACTTATGTGCCGAGAGGGAGAGCAGGTCTACTCCCAGCTCTCTGACGTCGAGAGGGAGCCAGCTAGGCGCCTGTACCGCGTCAGTGTGAAAGAAGACGCCGCGTTTGCGGGCGATGGCCGCCAGCTCCGCAATCGGCTGCACGGTTCCTACCTCGTTGTTGGCATACATCACCGAGGCGAGCGCCGTGTTCGGCTGCAACGCCGAAGCGAATTGCACGACGTCAACTCGACCGTCTCGGTCGACCGGCAGTACCGTCGTCTCGAGCCCTTCGTCCGCCAGCTCGTCGAGCGCTGCAGTAATCGCATGGTGCTCGATAGCCGTGGTTACCACGTGAGCGCGACGCTGCGCGGCCCGGGCAACGCCCAAAAGTGCGAGGTCGTCGGCTTCAGTTCCGCTCGACGTAAAAATAATCTCGTTGCGAGCGACGCCCAACAAGGATGCCACGCGTTCGCGAGCATCTTCAAGAACGGCCCTCGCTCGCCGTCCCTCGGCGTGCAATGAACTTGGGTTATAATTCGCGGCCGGAAAGGCTGCGCGCATCGCGTCGGCAACCTCGGTACGCAGCGGGGTGGTCGCCGCGTGGTCGAGATAAATTCGTTCGAAATTCACAGGTCGCTCACAGTATGCAGTTTTATCATCGGGTTGTGCGAAGCTCCAACGCACACTCCGAGAAGTAGCAACGGGAAACTGGCGGTCCGAGATTCACTCGGACCGCCTTTTTTCGTAGTAGCGGCGCCCGCTCAACGCCGGCGGCAAATTGAGCTGGACGACATCATAGTCGTCGTGGGCGTAGTGGTATCCTTGCCCGTAACCGAGCTGACGCATCAGGTGAGTCGGCGCGTTGCGCAGGTGCATCGGAACCGGATCGTTGCGTGTTTGCTGCACGTCGTCCATCGCCGCGCTAAACGCTCGCCCGACGGCGTTGCTCTTCGGCGCGGTCGCGAGATAGAGCGTGGCGTGAGCCAGGGGGAAAAAACCTTCCGGCATGCCGACGAAATGTACGGCTTGTTGCGCGGCAACCGCGACTTGCAATCCGTTCGAATCCGCCAAGCCGACGTCTTCAGAAGCCAGGATCACCAGCCGGCGCGCGATAAAGAGCGGATCTTCGCCACCGTCGATCATGCGCGCGAGCCAGTAGAGCGACGCGTCGGCGTCGCTGGCGCGAACCGACTTGATGAACGCGCTAATGGTATCGTAATGCATGTCGCCGGCTCTGTCGTACCGCGATGCGCGTCGCTGCATCGCTTCGCGCACGAGCGGCGCGTCGATCGTGCGCTCTTCGCCTCGCGCAATCGCGGACTCGCTCGCAAACTCGAGCGCATTGAGGGCCGCCCGCGCGTCGCCGTTCGCAAGCGATATCAAGAGCCGGCGCCCTTCGTCGTCGAGACGGACTCCTCGCCCGCCGAGCCCACGCTCTTCATCCACAACCGCCGCGTCCACGATACGGCCGATCTCGTCGTCCGAAAGGGGCTGCAGCACGAATACGCGAGCCCGGGAAAGCAGAGCCGAATTCACTTCGAAGGACGGATTCTCGGTCGTCGCCCCAATGAACGTGACCGTCCCATCCTCGACGTAGGGAAGCACGGCGTCCTGTTGCGCCTTGTTGAAGCGGTGGATCTCGTCGATGAAGAGCACGGTCTGCTTGCCGACGCGCCGCCGCGCCCGCGCTTCGCCGACGACGCGCCGCAAATCTGCTACGCCGGCGCTCACCGCCGACATGCCTTCGAAATGAGCTCCGGTCGACCGTGCGATAATCTGCGCGAGCGTCGTCTTTCCGCTTCCGGGTGGACCCCACAAGATCATCGAAGGCGTTGCGTCACGCTCGATCGCGGCTCTCAGCGCGCGTCCCTTGCCGAGCAATGTCTCCTGTCCGACAAACTCGTCGAGCGTTCGCGGCCGCATGCGCGCCGCCAGCGGCATCTCTTGACGAGCGAAATCAAGCATTAGAAATCTCTGGAGGTTTCTTAAGGAGCCGCGCTGGAAACCGGCTGCGTAAAGCCGTTCTTGGGCACTTTGATCGGCCGCGGCGTGGCCAACGTGCGATGTAACTCGCTTGGAAACTGCATGGTGACGTCACCTTCGGCATGGGCCGAGCCCGTCACGGTATTGTAGAGGATCTTGCGCGCACTCATGCTGCGCGTGCCCTGCGCGATGTGAACCATGCCTTGAAGCAGGAGCGTGTGCGCTTCATCATTGAGCGTACCGTTATCGGCATCGACCACGGTATCGGCCTGCACGTAATGGACGTTGCCGAGGGCTTTGTAGACCTTGGCGGCTCCGTCGATTTGCGCTTTGTCCGCGGTTAACGTGGAAGGGCTCTGGGAGCGCGGAGTAGCCCCCCCTGCGAGGCCTTCGACGTTCCCTTCGGTGTCGTGCATGACGACGTGACCGTTGAGATAGAGCACCTGCTTTTTATAATTGCCGTTGGCGCGATCGGCACTGACGTCGCCCCCGGCACGCGTCATCACGACCTTGTCTGGCGTGCTGAAGTTGCCTGTCTTGAAGTTTGCGTCGAGCGAGCTTGCATGCACCGTCCACACTCCTACGTCGAAGGACGCTGGTGCTGCGTTCGGCGCGGAGCTTGCGTTTGGCGACGAGACTTGCGTTTGGCGACGGAGAAGGCGCCCGCACTCGCGGATGGGGTGAGCCCGGCGGCGCGGCGTTTGCAAGCGGCGTCACGAGCGCAATCGCACCCACGAGCGCGAAGATGGACCGGATCATTGTCACAGTTTACCCTGAGCCGAACCGAAGGGCTGTCGTACCTTTACCGTCGGACGTTCGACCGGACCGAGCAGCTCGATAAGGCGCGTCTCTGAAACGGCGCCTTCTCGCAGCAAACGCGCGTGGCTGCCGGAGAGATCGACGATCGAGGATTCGCTATTATAGCGCGTCGGTCCGTGCTCCACCAGAAGATCCGCGCTTGGAAGCATCGCTCGATCCGTGCCGCCGAGATAGGGCGCGCCCCCTCGAGGATTCGCGGTCGTTCCGGCGATCGGACCGCACCGCTCGAGAAGCCGGCGCGCAAACGGATCGTCCGGCACCCGGAACGCGAGAGTCTGCAAGCCGGCGGCCAACTCGTCGCTGACAAAGGCCGGCTTTCGGATAAGCACGATGACGGGCGCGGGGAGCAACCGTTTGGCGGCCATGATCGCCAACGGATTATCGGCCGCGTATTCCAAAAACTCTTGCGCCGTCGCGACGTGCATCGTCAGTGGACGGTTGTCGGGTCTTCCCATGGCGGCATAAACGCGGTCGATTGCTTCGTAATCGTAGGGATCGCATCCGAGCAGATAGCTCGTGTCATTGGGCATGATGACGGTGCCCCCCGAAAAGACGACCCTCGCCACGGCTTCGGCGATCTCGTCCGGTTGAGCGGCGTTCGCATCGATGATCCGTCCAAAGCGCTCGAGCGGCATCCTTTACCGACTAGATCCGCAGCCGAGCGCCGGTACCGATCGCCACGCAAGATAGCGGATCGTCGGCGACGATCGCGGGAACTCCGGTTACCGAAGAGAGGAGCTTTTCGAAGCCACGCAGCAACGCTCCGCCGCCGGTAAGAATGATGCCGCGATCGATGATGTCGGCCGACAATTCAGGAGGCGTCTTTTCGAGAACGGATTTTACGGCCTCAACGATCGCGCCCACCGGCTCGGAAAGCGCGTCGCGAATTTCTTCGCTGGTGATCTTGACCGTTTTAGGCAATCCATTGATCAAATCGCGCCCACGTATTTCCATTGCGAGTTCTTGTTCCAACACGTAAGCTGAGCCGATTTTGATTTTGATCTCTTCTGCGGTCCGTTCTCCAATCATCAGGTTGTAGACGCGGCGGATGTAGCGAACGATTGCCTCGTCCATCTTATTGCCCGCAACGCGCAACGATTGCGAAACGACGAGGCCCCCCAGCGCTATCACGGCCACGTCGCTCGTGCCACCGCCGATGTCGACTACCATGCTGCCGGACGGTCCGTCAATCGGCAGGCCCGCACCGATGGCCGCCGCCATCGGCTCCTCGATGATACCAACCTCCCGCGCACCGGCCAGCTTCGCCGCGTCTTTAACGGCCCGCTCTTCGACGCTCGTGATTTCGGCCGGCACACAAATCGTCACGTGGGGCTTGGGCTTAATGATCGACGCCCACCACGAACGATCTTTCATTACCTTCTTTATGAAGTAGGAGAGCATCGCTTCGGTCACATCGAAGTCGGCAATAACGCCGTCGCGTAGCGGGCGGATGGCTTGAATGTGCGAGGGCGTCCTGCCAAGCATTTGTCGCGCCTCTTGCCCGACGGCTAAGATTCTGCCGGTGTTTATATCCTTGGCTACCACCGACGGCTCGCGCAGAACGATTCCTTTTCCTTTTACGTGAACCAGTACGTTTGCCGTGCCGAGGTCGATCCCGATGTCCAACGATAGCTCCTAGCTGCGCAGAGTACGACCCTATCCGGTCGCCGTAACACGCGGGTATTCGCTCGTCTCGAAAAATCCCGCCGGCTCGACGAGCGGAGTGACGCCGCTGCTCCGTTGCACTTGACCTCCGAGTTCCGAGAGCAGTTCCTCCAGTCGTTCGTAACCGCGATCGATGTACTCGAGGCCGATGATCTCGGTCTCTCCGACTGCTGCGAGCCCCGCAACGACGAGGCCGGCGCCGGCGCGGATATCGGGCGCCTCGACCGGTGCGCCGGAGAGCTGCTTGGGGCCTTTGATAACGGCCGCATTGCTTTCCATCGTCACTTTGACGTCGGCGCCCATGCGCGCCAGCTCATTGACGTACGAGAAGCGAGCGTTAAAGATCGATTCCTCGACGATGCTGGTTCCCGGACACGTGCAAAGAAAACCGACGACTTGAGGCTGGAGGTCGGTGGGGAAACCCGGATAGGGCGCCGTGAGAACGTCGGTTCCGCCGGTGATGCCGTCGGCCTTGACTCGAATCCAATCTTCGCCCGTCATCGTAACGACGCCGCATTCGACGAGCTTGTCGGTCAGCGCGCGCAAATGATCGGGACGGCAGTTGGTCACCGTCACATCGCCTCGCGTCACTGCGCCGGCCAACAGCAGCGTGCCCGTGACGATGCGATCGGGAATGATCTCGTAGGCTACCCCGTGTAGGTCGGGGACGCCGTCGATGACGATCGTATCGGTTCCCTGGCCGGCGATCCTCGCGCCCATGGCGCCGAGAAAATCGGCGAGGTCGACGACCTCGGGTTCCATCGCGACGTTGCTCAGCGTCGTCGTTCCATCGGCCAAGACGGCCGCAAGCATCGCGTTCTTCGTTGCGCCGACGCTCGGCATTCGAAACTCCACGTCCGAGCCGCGCAGCCGCGCGCCCTGGGACTGGGCAATCAAATAGCCGTGCGCGCTGTGAACGTCGCATCCGAGCGCGCGGAAAGCTTGTTCGTGCATGTCGGTAGCGCGCGTGCCCAGCACGCATCCCCCCGGCAACGGTACCTCCGCCCGGCCGAAACGCCCCAGCAACGCACCGACGACGTCGAACGAAGCGGCCAGTTTCCGCACGAGCGCGTACGGCGCGCGATACGATGCGACGTTACTCGCATCGATCGTCACGGTATTGTCGCCTTCGTAGCGGATGCGCGCGCCCAAAGCTTCCAACAGCGACGACATCACGGAGACGTCCGTGATCCGGGGGACGCGGCGGAGCGTCACCGTGCCCTTAGCAAGAAGCGATGCGGCCATGATCGGCAGCGCGGCATTCTTTGCGCCGTGCGTCGCGACCGAACCCTCCAAACGCGCGCCGCCCCGAATCCGAAGCGTCGTCTCGAGCCGCTCGAGCATATTCGTGGTTTACCGTTCGATTAGACGGCCCGCTTGCCTACCTATGGCCGGTGAGACGAAGCTTCGCGTCCGCGAATTCGATGATGGTCTGCTCGCGCGCGTGGAGCTCGCGATCGCTCCCGGCGGCCTTCTGACGCTCTACCGCTTCGTTGCGCTCTTGCCGAGCCTCGGCGACGTCGACGTCCTCGAAGCGCATCGCCTCATCGACCAAAACGGTGACGCGGTCGGGTAGAGCCTGCATGAATCCCTCGCTCGTCGCGAGTTCGAGACGCGTACTCCCGCCGTTTCGCACGACGTTTGCGCGCAAGACGCCCGGCTTCAAGGCGGCAAGAAAGGGCGCGTGGTGCGGCAGGATGCCTTCCTCGCCTTCGGTCGTCACGACGATGACCAGCTCGGCTTCGCCTTCGAAGACAACTTCAGTGGGCGTAACGAGCTTGAACGGAACGACGCTAGCCACGCGTCATTCGCTCGGCGTTCTCTCGCACATCCTCGATAGTTCCCGCATAAAAGAACGCTCCCTCGGGTAAGTCGTCGACTTTGCCTTCGAGAATCTCTTTGAAGGACGCGATCGTTTCGGAAAGCTTGACGTACTTACCGGGACGCCCGGTGAACTGTTCGGCGACGAAGAACGGTTGGGAGAAGAAGCGCTGAAGGCGCCGAGCGCGCGCCACCGCGATCTTGTCGTCTTCCGACAGCTCTTCGACGCCCAAGATCGCGATGATGTCCTGCAGATCGCGATAACGCTGCAGCACCTCTTGCACGCCGCGCGCGACCGCATAGTGTTCCTCGCCGATTATCTGAGGATCGAGGATGCGTGATGTGGACGCGAGTGGATCGACCGCGGGATAGATGCCCAGCTCAGAGATCGGGCGCGAGAGTGCGGTGGTCGCGTCGAGGTGGGCGAAGGTCGTCGCGACTGCCGGATCGGTATAGTCGTCGGCTGGAACGTAGACCGCTTGGACCGAGGTAATCGAGCCCTTGTGCGTCGAGGTTATGCGCTCTTCGAGCACGCCCATATCGGTGGCGAGCGTCGGTTGATAACCGACCGCCGACGGCATCCTGCCCATGAGCGCCGAAACCTCCGATCCCGCCTGCATGTAGCGGAAGATGTTGTCGATGAAGAGCAAGACGTCCGCACCGAGTTCGTCGCGAAAATACTCCGCCATCGTAACGCCCGTCTGCGCCACGCGGAAGCGCACGCCGGGTGGTTCGTCCATCTGACCGAAGACGAGCGTCGTCTGCGCGAGAACGCCCGACTCTTTCATTTCGAGCCACAGGTCGTTTCCTTCGCGCGTACGCTCGCCGACGCCGGTGAAGACGGAGAAGCCTTTGTGAACGTAGGCAATGTTGCGAATTAACTCTTGGATCAACACCGTCTTTCCCACGCCGGCGCCCCCGAAGAGGCCCACCTTTCCACCGCGCGTGTACGGCGCCATCAGATCGACGACTTTGATGCCGGTCTCGAAGATATGCGCTGTCGGCTCCTGGTACTTCAGCGCTGGTGGCGGACGGTGTATCGGCCAGTAGGCCGCGGCCTTTACGGGCTCGTCGCTGTCGATGGTCTCGCCCAGCACGTTGAATATTCGTCCGAGCGTGCCTTCGCCGACGGGCACTTCGATCGGACCACCGAGACTTCGAACCGGCGCACCGCGCACCAGTCCGTCCGTAGAGCCCAACGCAAGGCATCGCACCCGGTTGTCGCCTAGTTCGTCCTGCACTTCGAGCGTGAGCTCGCGTGCCGCCATGGCGCTTCCGCCGAGCTCCGCGCCTTGCACCGCGCCGTCGCCGCCCGTGCGCCGCCCGGTCGAAAGGCGAGAATCTTCGTTGATTCCAACGCGCAAAGCGTCGTTGATATTCGGCAGCGTGGCCAGCGAAAACTCGACGTCGACAACGTTGCCGAGCACTTGAACCACCTTACCGGTAGCGGTTTCTGTCATTTTTTCGATCGTGTCCTTACTGTTGGATCCTGAGCTCTGCATCTTTTAGCGAGGGGGCGGTGATGTCGTATCGGTCCGGCGGCGTGTGAATGCGTCGCGAAGCCGGGATGGCGAAAGCGACGCAGAGGCCGAGCGCAGCGGAGCGCCGGATGCGCGCAGCAAGCGGCCGACGGAACGATATGGCATCACTCGACCCCGAGTGCCTCCGCCCCAGCAACGATTTCCAAAAGCTCTTTTGTTATTGCCGCCTGACGAGCGTTGTTCATGTCGATCGTGAGCTCGTCGATCAGGTTCGATGCATTGTCGGTTGCGTTGGTCATTGCGACGATCTGCGCGGCAAAGAAGGCAGCGTCGGTTTCGAGCATCGCCGAATAGATCGTGAACTCGAGGTATTTGGGCAGGAGGCGTGTGAGCACGAATTCGGGCGACGGCGCAAACTCGATGGCCCCGCGTGCACCCTCGCTTTTAGCCTCGGGATGCCGGCCTCCGCGAAGCGCCGCAATATCTTCCGTTAGAATTGGTACGAGCTTACGCGTTTCGGGGCGCTGCGACATCCTCGTCACGAGCTTTGACGAGACGAGCACGATTTGCGAAATGGCGCCCCGATTGAAATCGTCGGATACGGCATGGCCGACTTCGCGCGCCGTGTGGATTTTCGACGGCGCCCCCAGCAGCCAGGTTCGATGGTCGGGCATACCCATCCGGCGAACGGCATTTCGAGCTTTCAGCCCGATCGTATAGTAACGGACGCCGCTTTGACTGCGCGCGAACGCCGTAGCGGCAGCAACCACATTGGAGTTGAAGGCACCAGCGAGGCCTTTGTCCGCCGTTATGAGGACGATTCCCACCGGCGCCCCTTCGCGACCCGGCTTCATAAACGGATGGTCGACCGAGCTTACGGCAGCGATGAGATCGCCGAGCATTTCGGCGAGAGCGTCGGCATACGGCCGCGCGCGCTTCTGTGCCGCCTCGGCACGCCGAATCTTCGACGCAGCGACCTGTTTCATCGCCTTAGTGATCTGTTGGGTGTTCTTGAGCGATCTGATCCGATCGCGCAGGTCTCGAACCGTCGGCACGTTATGGTCGTCTCAAGTAACCGGTGGCCCGAAGGGCCATCATGGCACGAGCAAAATTCCCGGGGGCCGAAGGCCGGGGGCCCCGGCGGCTTTGCCGACGGGGGGCGAGGAGCGCGAAGCGCGGATTCGCCTTTTTCATCAGAAGCTCTTGTTGAACTCCGTCAGCGCGGCGTCGAGCCGCTTCGCCGTTTCGTCGGAGAGCTGTCCGCTTTCCGCGATTGCCTTGGGAATCTCCGGATGTTTGGCGTGCAAAAAGTCTATGAGCGCGGACGCCCAGTTCTGCAGACGCGCGGTGGGAATGTCGTTGACGAACCCATGGGTCGCGCCGTACAAGATCGCCACTTGATCTTCGGTCAACTGCGGTTGATACTGCGGTTGCTTCATGAGCTCGGTCAGCTTCTCGCCGCGCATCAACTGCTGCTGCGTCGCCTTGTCGAGGTCGCTCGAAAGCTTGGCGAATGCCGCCAAATCGCGATACTGCGCCAGCTCGAGCTTGAGTTGTCCGGCAACCGATTTCATCGCTTTGGTCTGTGCGGCACCGCCGACACGCGAGACGGAGAGCCCGATGTCGACGGCAGGGCGGATGCCTTGGAAGAAGAGCTGCGGTGTCAGGTAGATCTGACCGTCGGTGATCGAGATGACGTTCGTCGGAATGTACGCCGAGAAATCTCCGGCCTGAGTTTCGATCACAGGGAGAGCCGTCATCGAGCCGCCCCCCATCGCGTCTGAAAGCTTTGCCGCCCGCTCTAGAAGGCGCGAATGCAGATAGAAGACGTCCCCCGGATAGGCTTCGCGTCCCGGCGGCCGACGCAACAGGAGTGACATCTCGCGATAGGATTGCGCGTGCTTCGTGAGATCGTCGTAGACGATTAGCACGTCGTTACCGGCATACATCAGCTCCTCGGCCATTGCGCAGCCGGCGAAGGGCGCCATCCACCGAAGCGCCGCCGCTTCGGATGGGCTTACCGCCACGATCGTGGTGTACTCCATTGCGTCCTTCTGCTCGAGCACTTGTGCGAGCGCGGCGACCGTCGAGTTCTTCTGGCCGATTGCGACGTAGACGCAGAAAACGCCGCGTCCGCGCTGATTGATGATCGTATCGATTGCGATTGCCGTCTTGCCGGTCGATCGATCGCCAATAATGAGCTCGCGCTGCCCTCGACCGATTGGAATGAGCGCATCGATCACACGAATGCCGGTCTGCAATGGCTGCTTGACGGGTTGGCGCTGCACGACCATCGGGGCGATGTTCTCGATGGTGCGAAAACGCGTCGTCTCGATATCGCCTTTGCCGTCAATCGCCTGACCGAGTGGATTCACGACGCGGCCGAGCAAGGCCTCACCGACCGGAACCGAGGCGATCCGACCGGTGCGCCGAACGGTGTCGCCCTCTTTGATGTCGACGTCAGAGCCCATAATCGCCACCCCGACGTTGTCCTCTTCGAGGTTGAGTGCGACGCCTTCTCGACCGTTGGCGAACTCGACCAGCTCGGACGATTGGACGGCGCGCAACCCGTAGACACGCGAGAGGTTGGCTCCGACTTCGATGACGGTTCCGACCTCGTCTTCTTGGATCCCGGTCTTGAACTGTTCGATTTGTTGCTTGAGAATACCGGCTATTTCGTCAGCGTTTATCATTCGTGAACTTTCAGTAGTTAGTTAGTTTGGGCGAGAGCGCGCGCGAGCGCGTTGAGGCGGCCGGAAATGGTCGCGTCGATGCGGCGATCTCCGATCATGATGCGCACCCCTCCGATGAGCTGCGGATCCACGACTTCGGTAACCTCGAACTTTTTTCCGTGCAACCGTTCGAGTCTGGAGACCAGGCGCGAACTCTCCTCGCGATCGAGCGCGTGCGCCGATTGCAACGTGAGCGGCTCCACGCCGCGCGCCGCTTCGCTCGAGCGCTCGATACTCGGCGACGATGGCGCCGAGCAATGCCTCTCGCCGCTTGCGAACTAAGAGCAGCAACGTATGCAGCGCAATCGGATGGACGCGACCTTCAAACGCCTCGCGTAGGAGTTTCTCCTTCGTCCGGCTTTCGATGATGGGTGCCACGAAGAAGTCGTGCACGAGCCCGTATTCGCCGATAGCATTCGAAATGGTCTCGAAGTCCCCGCCCACCCGCTCGACGGCGTTCTCCTCGCGCGCAAGCGAGGCGATCGCAATGGCATAGCGACGCGCAAGCGTCTGGTTAACCACGCGCCGTAGGCTCCAACGAATCGGTGAAGTGGTCGACGAAACGCGCGTCCAGATCCGGACCCACTCGCTGCATGGCCGACTCGCGCGCGAGCCGCAAGGCGGATCCCAGCATCTCATCGCGCAGCTGGTGACGTGCCGCCGCGCGCGCGCGCTCGAGCTCCCGGTTCGCATCCGCCAACGCGCGCTCGCCGGCTTCGGTCGCATCTTTGCGCGACAATTCCCGCTCGTGCTCGGCGTGCTGACCCGCGCGCTGCTCGATAAGCTGCGCGTCGTGGCGTGCGCTCCTAATCTCCTCGGCAAGCGCTTCGAGTGCGCCTTTTACTTCGTCCCGATGGCGCTCGGCTTCGGCGATCTGTCGATTGCTGCGCTCCTGGGCGGCCAAAAAAACGGGCATGAGCCATCGGTACCACACGAAAACGAGCGCCCCGATGAACAAGACCGAGGAAGCAATTTGGCTCCAGACCGCGATGTGAAAGTAGAGCTGCGCCTCGCTCATTGCGCCGTCTCCGGGATCACTCGTTCGAGCATCAGTTCCGCTAAGCTGCGTACCGCTTCGCTTTCACCAGCACGCGCCTCGTCGAGCTCTGACTCGGCGCGCTTTTGCGCCGCTGCTACGATGCTTTGAGCCTGTTGAGCGTAGCGGCTCGAAATCTCGGCCGCTTCGTTCGACGCCCGAGCTCGCGCGACCGCGACGAGATGCTCTGCTTCTCGCCTGGCCGCGACGCGAATGGCCTCTGCCTCGGCGCGCAGGCTTCGCGCCTCCGCTTGGTATCGATCGTAATCCGAAACGAGGCTGTTGATGTACTCGCGGCGCTTTGCGATCGCGCCCGCGACCGGTCTCAGGAAGACGACGTTCAACACCGCGAAGAATATCGCGAAGTTGATGAGTTGAATGACGAACGTCCCGTCGACCGAGAGGAACGACATTTCGTCTACTTGACCAACGCCGTAATGATCTGCGGTACCTTTGCGACCACTAAGAGGATGTAGAACGAGAGCGCGATCGCGATAAATGGGACGGCTTCGAGGACGCCGACGCCCAGGAACATGAAGAGAAAGATGTTTGGCCGCGCCTCCGGCTGGCGCGCAATCGATTCGACGGCCTTCGAGGCGACGATGCCGTCGCCGACCGCGGAACCGAACGCTACGCCCGAGATCACGATTCCAAAGCACAGCACCGCCGCGGCTGCAATTAACGATTCTGGATTCACAGACGTTCCTTTCTAGTGTTCGTCGGCAAGCGCCAGAGAAAGATAGACGATTGCCAGCAACGTGAAGACGAAAGCTTGGATCGTTCCGACGAAGAAATTAAAGAACTGGATTAAGATCGGAACGACGGCAACGCCCAACGACAGATTGAAGAATCCGATGTTGATGCGCGCCACGATGATTGAAGTGACGATCAGGAAAAGTAGCTCTCCGACGAAGATGTTGAAGAAGAGCCGCGCCGCGAGCGTTACCGGGCGTAGAATCTCGTCGAGGATATTTATCGGTAACAGCGCCGGGAAGGGCTTCAAAACGTGGCCGAAATACGACAAGCCTTTCTTGCGAAACGCAACGACCTGAATCGTGCAGAAGACGAGAAGTGCGAGCGGTACGACCGTGTTGAGATCGGCGGTCGGCGATCCGCCGAACGGCAACCCAAGCGCTTTGAACGGCAGCATCCCGAATTGATTGAGCAAGAAGATGAAGATGAAGAGCGCTACGAAAAACGGAACGAAGGGCTCGCCGCCTTCGCCCAGTACGCTGGTGACGAGGTCCGCGATGTAGTTAAAGACCGCTTCCAGAACGGCTTGACGCTTGGTAACGTACGGTGAGCGATAGCTCGCGCCGATCCAGCCTAAAAAAAGCAACGCAAGAGCCATGACGAGCCAGGTCGTCATGATGGTGTCGGCATGAACGGCGCCAAGCACCGGCAGATGCCAAAGGATGTGTTCGCCGATATGTTCCTGCACGCGTTAGTAGCCTAGTCCGTGTGTCGGAATGCTCGCGACGCGTCCCAAGCATACGCAGCGAGCGGGAAAAAGAAGCCGGCGAGAAACGGCCCCAGCGACCACCAGGGGCCGCGCGCCGCTAATGCCGCGGCTACTATACTAAAGCCTGCCAGCCTCAGTAAACTACTTAACCCGAAGAAGACGGGATTACCCCTCTCGACTAAACGCTCGCTTCCACGCATGATTGCCAGTGCGTTGGCGATGCCGCACGCAAATCCCACGGCCAGCGCCATGCTTGCCTGCCAGCTTAAAGCCAAGAGCACCACCGAGGCGCAGGCGCCGATCACCGCACTTTTTGCGGCGACCGACCACTTGAAGCGATAGTAGGCCTTCATCGCAAAGATCGCATGAGCAGGGCGAGCGCCGAGACGGCGCCGACCGCGGCCCCGAGAATCAGGCCGGCCGGAACGAGCAGCGGCTCATCGATGCGGCCGGCTGCCGCGATACCTCCCAACAGTCCTACCACCGCTGCGGCTGCGAATGTTCCCCCCGCAAGCACGACCGGCAGGAGCGGTTTCACCGGCTGGCCGCTCGCTGCCCGGGCAGGCGATTCCTCAAAGGGAGCCGGGTAGCTGCCGCCCCGCAATCGTGCCGTGAGCCAGCCGGCGATCCTGGTGCCGGCGAGCCCGTCGCCATACGGGTTGACGGCTTGTGCCATAGCGGCGTACGTTGCCGAATCGGTCAGCAGGCGGCGCGCCGACGCGACGATCCGTTTGCGGCTGTGGCCCACCAGCTCGAGAGTCCCGGCCTGCAACCCCTCGGGTCGCTCGGTCTCCTCTCGCATCACCAGCACCGGCTTGCCGAGGCATGGCGCCTCCTCTTGCAGACCTCCCGAGTCGGTCAAAACGAAGGCGCAGCCTTTGACCGCGGCCACCATCTCGGCATAGTCGATCGGATCGACCAAGACGACGCCCCGGATCCCGTCGAGCACGGCACGGGCAACCGGGGCTACCCGCGGCGAGGGATGAACCGGCCAATAGAGTTGCGGTCCCATGGGGAGCTCGGCAATCTCGCGAAGGGCTTCGCATATATCACGCATGTGAGCGTGGTTTTCGCGGCGGTGAGCGGTGACGACAATCGTCGGCCGGCGAGGATCGATTTCTTCCCAGCGCGGCGGCGTGGGAAGGTCGGCGCGCGCGGCGGTCTCGAGGAACGCGTCGATGACGGTGTTGCCGGTCACGACGACGTCCTCGGCCGCGACGTTCTCCGCAAGCAGGTGCTCGCGTGCGAGGGCGGTCGGCGCAAAATGGTAGGTAGCGATGGCTGCGGTGAGACGGCGGTTCATCTCTTCGGGATAGGGAAGCCAGCGGTTTTTTGTCCGAAGCCCCGCCTCCACGTGACCGACCGCGATTCTTTGATAGAATGCGGCGAGCGCCGCTGCCGTGCTCGTCGTGGTGTCGCCGTGCACGAGCACGATTTCCGGCCGGGCTGCGAGCAGCACGCGTTCCATGCCCGTGAGCACGCGCGTCGTAACCTCGGTCAGCGTTTGATCGTCCGTCATGACGTTCAAATCGTACTGCGGCGAGATCGAGAATAAAGCCAGCAAGTCGTCGAGCATCTTGCGGTGTTGAGCGGTGACGCAGACGATGTCGTCGATCTCGGGCTGCAGGCGCAAAGCTCGCACGACGGGCGCCATTTTGATGGTATCGGGGCGCGTTCCAAAGACGCTCATGACCTTCAGCCTGGCGTTCACGTGAGCTTGAGGACCTCGTTACGTCGCGTGGCGAAAGACGTGCGTAAACTCGCCGGAGAAGGCGAGCGCGACCGCGCCGAGCACGAAGCAGACGGCATAGAGCAGCAACACGGCTTGTCGGACGTTAAGTCCGAACCGAAAGATCAGCTGATGGTGAAAATGGCCGCGGTCGGCCTCGCTTATTCGTTTGCCGCTGCGAGCGCGACGCACGATCGCCGCCGCCGTGTCGAGAACTGGAAGGGCGAGGACGAGCAACGGGACGACCACGCTGATCGCGATCGCCGTCTTGCTCGCGCCGATGATCGAAACGGTCGCGAAGACGTAGCCGATAAAGAGCGAGCCTGCATCTCCGAGAATGATCCGCGCCGGATTGAAATTATAAGGAAGGAAGCCGAGCGCGGCGCCGGTCAAGGCGACCACCACAAGGGCCACGACCGGGTTGCCGTGCAGAACGGCAATCACGAACAAAAAGAGGCTCGAGATCGCCGCGACGCCAGCAAGAAGCCCGTCCAATCCATCGAGAAAGTTGATGGCGTTCATCATGCCGACATACCAGAGCAGCGTCAGCGGCACGCCGACCCATATCGGAAAATCTATCCAGTTCGTCGCGGGATTGTGATCGAACGGATTGGTGATACCGGGTATGACGAAGCCGTAGAGCATTGAAATCAAGGCAACGACGATCTGCGCAAACAGCTTGTTCCTCGGACGCATCTGCATCACGTCGTCCCAGATGCCGACCCCCAAAATCAAGAGGCTCCCGAAGAGCAGCCCCACCAACCGATGGATCGCGTCGAACTGGTCGGCTGCGGGCAGGAGCGCAAACGGCGACACGAGCGCGACGCCAAGCACTGCAAAAAGCGCAAAGGCGAAGCCGAAGAAGACGGCGATGCCGCCGACGCGCGGCGTCGGCAGCGCGTGCATACGCCGGTCGTGACCGTCGGCGTCGACGATTCCAAGCCGCATCGCAAGACGCACGATCAGCGGCGTCGACAACGCGCTAACGGCGGCGGCGATGACGAAAGCCGCAGCGTAGATAACGCCTGGGCTCACCGGATGCGGGCTCATCCGCGTGCGCCCTCCAGCGTTGCGTACCCGACCAGTGCTACGCCGGCCTCCGCCAGCAGTTGGCTTGCGACCGCGTCGGGATAGGCTTCTCCGTACACGATCTTCGCCACACCGGCGCTGATGAGCAGCTTCGAGCAATTGACGCAGGGCTGGTGGGTGCAGTAGGCGGTGGCATGTTGCAGGCTGACGCCGTGCAGCGCGCCCTGAACCACGGCGTTCGCTTCGGCGTGCGTCGCACGCAAGCAATGCTCGTTGACGAGCGTGCAGCCCACCTCGGTGCAGTGGGCGACTCCACGGGGCGCACCGTTATAACCGGTAGTCAAAATACGGTGCTCGCGCGCGAGCACGCATCCGACCGAAGCTCGCGGACACGTCGCACGCGTGCCAACCGTTTGCGCAATCTGCATGAAGTATTCGTCCCAGCCGGGCCGCATGAGGATTAAGGTACGTCGTAGCTGGAGGTTAGCTCGCGAACCCTGCCGCGGAGACGATCGATTTCGACGCGGCGTTCGATGTCGGCGAAGCTGTCGCAGATGATCCGCGCAACTTCGCGGCACTCCTCGATCCCCAAACCGCGTGAGGTTATTGCCGGGGTGCCGATTCGGATGCCGCTTGCGACCATGGGTTTCTGCCGATCGAAAGGAATCGCGTTTTTGTTCACGGTTATCCCAATTTCGTCGAGATATGCCTCAACCGCTTTGCCGGTAAGACCCCTCACCGAAACGTCGACCAGTATCAAGTGGGTGTCCGTTCCCCCGGCGACGAGTCGGAGCCCCGCAGCCCTGAATTCGTCGGCCATAGCGCGTGCGTTCTCCACGACTTGGCGTTGATACGTCGCGAACTCCGGCGCAAGGGCCTCGTTGAACCCGACTGCTTTCGCGGCAATCGTATGCATGAGCGGACCACCCTGGATGCCGGGAAAGACCGTCTTATCAACGGCCTGCGCCCACCGGCTCGTGCAAAGGACGAACCCGCCTCGTGGACCGCGCAACGTCTTGTGCGTGGTCGACGTAACAAAATCCGACAGCGGTACGGGCGACGGATGGAATCCCGTCGCAACCAGGCCCGCAATGTGCGCGAAGTCGACTAAAAGCGCCGCGCCGACCTCATCGGCAATCTCGCGAAACGGCGCGTACTCCATAATCCGTGGATAGGCGCTTGCGCCGGCGATGATGAGCTTCGGCTTGTGCTCGCGTGCCATCGTGCGCACTTCATCGAAGTCGATGAGCTCCGTATCGCGCTTTACTCCGTACGCGACGGCATTGTAGAGCTTGCCTGAGAAACTGACCTTCGTGCCGTGGGTGAGGTGCCCGCCGTGCGCGAGCGACATCCCAAGGACCGTGTCGCCGGGCTGTAAAAGGGCCATGAAAACGGCCATGTTCGCTTGCGCGCCCGAGTGCGGCTGAACGTTGGCGTGCTCGGCGCCGAAGAGCTTCTTGCAGCGCTCAATCGCGAGCGTTTCGGCGATGTCGACCCATTCGCACCCGCCGTAGTACCGCTTTCCGGGATAGCCCTCGGCGTACTTGTTGGTCATCACGGAACCCATCGCTTCCCGAACCGCGCGGCTCGCATAGTTCTCCGATGCGATGAGTTCCAGATTCTCTCGTTGCCGCCGTTCTTCGCCGGCGATTGCAGCAAATATCTCGGGATCTTGTGTCTCGATCCGGCTGAGCGCGAGAATATCCATTTGAGCTCTCTTCTTCGCTACGGAGCTGGAAGAAGCTCCTTTGGGGTTTGCGCATCGCTAACTTCCCCGCGTTCCAAAACTTTGAGCGTGCGTGCGCGCTGCGCGTCGCCGAATTCGAAGAGTTGCTGGGTGCGATAGGCGTGGCGACCCCCGTCGAATGGCGTTTCGAGGTAAATCTCGAGCATTCGTTCGATCATCTCCCAGCCGGTGAGCCGCTCGGAAAAGGCGATCACGTTGGCGTCGTTGTGGCGGCGTGCGAGCTCGGCCGAATATGGTTCGGCAACGGGGGCACATCGGATGCCCGGTACTTTATTCGCCGCCATCGCGATACCTAAACTCGAGCCGCAGACCAGGATGCCGCGATCGGCTTGACCGGTGGCAACGGCCTCGCCGACTGCATAGCCGTATTGCGGATAATCGACCGGTGTTGCATCGTGCGTTCCGAAGTCGAGTATCTCATGGCCGCGATCGCGCAGCTCCTGCGCGATGCGATCTTTGTAGTCAAAGCCGGCATGATCGGCGCCAAGGGCAATTTTCATCGTTTTCATAAGACCATCCAGAGCGAGGGTGGGCGGCGTTGCGCGGTCGAACGTTCGACGCCGATGAAGCTTGCTTGCGCGAGCGGGTCGCTCCACCGCGACATCGAGAGCGGCGAGCTCACGCAACTCGAGTTCCTGGATCTCTGTGCGCGCGATCTCGCTTGCGACGGCGTCGTTTTAGACGTGCGCCATTTTCCGCGCAGCGACGACGACTACCTCGCTCAGGTCAAGAAGATGGCAACCGACCGAGGGCTCTCGATCGCGGCGTTGGCCGATCCAACGTTCTTCTCGGTCACGCGCAAAGAAATGGCGGCCGTACTCGATCGAGCGGTCACGCTCGGTGCGCCGCTCGTTGCCGGTCCCCTATCCAATGAGCTCGACGGCTCCTGGACGGAGCAGCTCGCGCGGCTGAGTGTCGCAACGTCGCTGGCAAAAGCTTGCAACGTCACCCTGGCGCTGCGTAACGCCGCGGCGACCTTTGCCGCCAGCACGCATGACTGCAAGCGAGTTGCAAAAGAAGCAGATTCGGCCTGGCTGCGCTTCGGTCCGGAACCCGTGCGCCTCGATGCGGCGAGCGATCCTGCGATGCTGGAACCCAACACCGTCTTGCTCTGGAGCGATGCAGGCCTTCAGAGTGAGGGGTCGATCGGCGAAACCATTGCGGTGTTTGCCGGCTTTCGTGGGCATCTCGCAATCGACGACTCGTCCGGCGAAGCGACGATCGCCAAGCTTGCACAGGCAATGCGTCGCTGGCGAAACGCCTTCGCTCGCATCGAATTAGGCGGCTAAAACGCTCAACCGCAGATAGCGTCTTCCGCGCGTGGCTCGAACCTGCGTTCTCGCAGGTGGGTGCGGCCCGGTTGGCGAGCCGGCAGGCATGAAGCCCAAGCCGATCCGTGTTTCCGGAGCTGATGCTCCCTAGGTCATATAAGTCGGTTCGGACCCTACGCGCGCTGCGCGCCATACGCAGTCGAGCCTCTCTACCCTATCATCGGCAGTCAAGCGGCGGTCGACCGCCGTCAAGAGCCTGCCGTACGCGTTCCTAGGAAGGCTCGCCGGCCGGTTGAAAGCGGAGCATTAAACGATGCTCTCCGTTTCCGTCGCGGCAATGGAACTGCCGCTCCTCTATCCTTTCAAAATCGCGCGCTGCGAAGAGAGCATCGCGCATACCGCAGTAATTCGCGTCAACGGCGGCGGTTGCGAAGGAATCGGCGAAGCTACGCCGGTCGAGCGATACGGCGAATCGGTGGCAACCGTGACTGCCTATTTCGAGTCGCATCCGCTCGGCGCCGAAAATCCGTATCTGCTCGAAGCGCTCCTTCATTCCGGAGTCCCGGCGGCTGCCCGTGCCGGCCTCGATCTCGCGCTGCACGACCTCATCGGCAAGGATCTCGGTAAACCGCTCTACGCGCTGCTCGGACTCGATCCCGCGGCAACGCCGACGACCTCGTTCACGATCGGGATCGCCGACCCGCAGACGATGCTGCGCAAATTGGACGAAGCCGGCGATGCTCCGATTCTCAAGGTCAAGCTCGGCGTCGGCACGCCGGCCGAACAGGTCGAAACGGTGGCGACGATTCGCGCGCGGTACGGCGGGGCGATTCGCATCGACGCGAATGAAGGTTGGGACGCCGAGAGCGCGATCCGCATTTTACGCGAGCTGCGAGCGTTACGATGTCGAATTCTGCGAGCAGCCCGTTCCCGCGGGACATCCGCACGAGCTTCGCGCCATCCGCGAACGCACGTCTATCCCGCTCGTAGCCGATGAAGACGCGCTCGTCGCGAGCGACCTCCCGGCATTGAATGGCTGTATCGACGGCGTCAACGTCAAGCTTGCGAAGACGGGAGGCATCCGGGGCGCGCTGGCTATGATTCACACCGCGCGCGCAATGGGCCTCAAAGTGATGATTGGTTGCATGATCGAGAGCGCGATCGCTGCGACGGCAGCGGCACACCTTTCTCCTCTGGTCGATTGGGCCGATCTCGATGGACCGCTCTTGACGGCGCGCGATCCCTTCGCGGGCGTCGGCTACGAGCGTGGCAAGCTCATCCTGCCCGATGCCCCTGGACTCGGCGTCCGCGAAAAGGCGCTCGCGTGAGCCGCCGGTACGCAATTCTCGCTCCGGATAGATTCGCAGGCGACGCGAAGACGGCGCACGGCGTGATTCGTTATGGCAGCGACGAGGTCGTCGCGGTCGTCGATCCATCGAACGCCGGCCGACGCGTGCGCGAGGTGCTTCCCCATCTCGTCAGCGACGCGCCGATCGTCGCGAGCGTTACGGAAGCGCTGCAGTTCGCACCGACCGCGCTGTTGATCGGAACGGCGCCCAAAGGCGGCGGTTTGCCGCCAGGCTGGCGCGATGCGGTGCTCGAGGCGATCGCGGCACGGTTGGAAATTGTCAGCGGCTTGCACGAAATGCTCGACGAGGATCGCGAGTTCCACATCGCGGCGCGCGCCGCCGGAACGACGATCTGGGACGTGCGCCGGCCGCCGGAGGTGCCGCTCTTTTCAGGCGACGTCTACGACGTTGAGGCGCCGATTCTCCTCACGGTGGGGAACGATTGCGCGGTCGGCAAGATGACCGTTTCTCTCGAGTTGATGCGCGCAGCCAACCGCGCCGGAAAGAAGGCGCGTTTCGTCCCCACCGGTCAGACCGGCGTACTGATTGCCGGCTGGGGCATTTCGGTCGATCGCGTCATCGCCGATTTCGCGGCGGGAGCGGCGGAGCGCCTCGTGCTGTACGCTGCCCACGAGGGGGCCGATCTCATCGTCGTCGAGGGGCAAGGCGCAATCAATCATCCCGCCTACGCTCCCGTGACGCTTGCGTTAATGACCGGCTGCGCCCCCGATGCACTGGTTCTCGTCTGCGACCCTCGGCGCACGCAGATCGAGTCATATCCGACGCGTACGCTACGCTACGACGAATCCATCGCGCTTCACGAACAGCTGCTCCAAACTCTCAAGCCCGCGGAAGTGATCGGCATCGCTCTCAACACTCACGGAATGCCGGAGAATGACGCTCGCGTCGAGATCGAGCGCGCGCGAAACGAAACCGGATTGCCCAGCGACGATCTCGTCCGTTTCGGCCCGGATCGTTTTTACGCCGCGATCGCAAATCGGATCGTCAAACGGCCGACGCTACCCGCTGCATGCACGTGAGCGTTGCGCGCCGCATCGCGGCCGCGCTCGCGATTCTCGTTGTTGGTTACGGCTGTGCGCGGTCTGGGGTCCAGCGGGCTGGTGAACGCAACGCGTGGACCGTTCCGGGCGTCGTGCGCCTAGGCGAAGATGAAGAGCCCGACACCCTGAATCTCATGTACTCCCACACCGCAGCGACCGATACGATTGCCGGTTTACTTTTCTCCTTCGTGCTTCGTTACGACGCAGCCGGGCAGTACATACCCGATCTCGCGACCGAAGTGCCGACGTTGCGCAACGGGGGCATCAGTTCCGACGGCAAGCGTATTGTCGTGCATTTGCGCCGCGGCGTCACCTGGGCCGACGGCCAACCACTAACCTCGGCCGATTGGCTCTTCACATACAGGGCCGTCAATAACCCGGCGAACAACGTCAAGACCCGCTACGGTTGGGACGCCATCGCTTCGGCAACCGCACCCGATCCCTACACCATCGTGATTCGGTTAAAACGACCCAACGTTGCGGTGCTCGGGATCCTTGCGATGGGAGGAGCCGCCTATCCGCCGCTGCCCGCGCATCTGCTCGACAAGCTCCCCAATCTCAATGCCGCCGCCTTTAACGAGCTGCCCCTGTCGAGTGGACCGTATCTGCTCAAGGAATGGAATCACGGTTCGTCGCTCGTCTTCGTGCCCAACCCTCGGTATTTTCGAGGTGCGCCGAAAGTGAAGGAAGTGATGTGGAAGGTCGTTCCCGACGTCAATACGCTCTTCAATCAGCTAGCGACGCACGAGATCGACGTCTTTCCCAACGTGAGCCCGAACGCAATCCCGCGCCTTTCGAGCATCGCCGGAATCACCATCGACCATCGCTTGATCGCCGAGTGGCGGCACCTCGGAATCAACCTTAGCCGGCCGCAGCTCGCCGACGTCCGCGTACGGCAAGCCATCGCCGAAGCGGTCGATTGGAAGCGTATCAACGAGACGGTCTTTCACGGCATCGACCGGCTCGCCGTTTCCGACATCTTTCCCGCCTCGTGGGCGGCGCCGACGCTGCCGGCGTATCGCTACGATCCAAGCGATGCCCGGCGTCTGCTCGCGCAGGCCGGATGGAAAGAAAGCGGCGACGGAATACTTTATAAGGGCCCGCTCGCGATGCGGCTCACGATTTACGCCACGACCGGCCACCAAGAAAACACCGAATCGCAAGTTTTGATGCAGTCCATGTTGCGCGCCGTCGGCATCGACGTCGCCATCCGAAACTATCCCGGCAGCTATCTTTTTGCGACGGACGGGCCGCTCTACACCGGGAAATACGACCTCGAATGGTCGATCGAAACCAACGGCCCGGATCCCGACAACTCGGGCGACTGGAACGGCGCGTTCATCCCGCCTCGCGGCGCGAACACGTCGTGGCTGAACGACCCGATCGTCAACGCCGCGAGCGCGGCAGCAGCGAGCACGTTCGACCTCACTGCGCGCAAGCGGCTCTACCAACTCGAAGAGCAGCGGATTCGCGCGGTCGTGCCGGCGATCTTTTTTAGCTGGCGGACCAATTACACCGCAATGAACGACGATCTGAAGAACTATGTTCCGGCGGCCTTTATCGGCGATAGTTGGAACGCTTGGCAATGGCGCATTTGAACGTCCCGGCCTTCGCCCAAACGTTGCGAGCGCGCGAATCCGCGCGCCTGTCTTTCGAGCCGGCGCGCAGCGGCGTGCTGAGCTGGAATACGCATGCGGGCAGCGGTCGCATAGCTTTTCGGCTGCTGCGCGCGAGCCGGCCGTCCGGCGATTGGCTCGATTACGCAGAGTGGCAGCCTGGAGGGTCAAAGTCTTTCAGTCCGCAGCACAATGGCGTTCGCGTCGACGTTGACGTGATCCGAGCCACGCAGCCGTTCGACGGCATTGAGGTCCGGGCGCGCGAGGTCGACTTCGAGCTCGTTGCCTTCTCGTCGCCGGTGCGTGCCCGACCATCGCTGCCCTATGGCCGCGAGGCGCTGATTCTCGACGTTCCGGCCCGTTCCCAGTACGCTTCGACAGAGTCTGACCCAAACGAAGTCGAGCGGCCCGGGCCAGGTTTGACAAACGAGAAGCGCGGATGGTGCAGTCCCGCCAGCCTCTCGATGATCCATGCGTTCCACGGCATCGAGTATTCCGTCGAACAAACTGCTCGCGCCGTCTTCGATCGTGCCTACAACGGAACTGGGAATTGGGTCTTCAACGTAGCCTACAGCGGTAGGCTTGGGCTGCGCGGGGTTGTCGCGCATCTTTGCAACCTCGATCATGCTCAACGCTTGATCGAGCGGAGGCTGCCGCTAGCCCTCTCCTACTCCTGGCGCGAAGGCGAGCTGCCCGGCGCACCACTGGCCCATTCGGACGGACACCTCGTGGTGTTGTGCGGCTTTACGAGCAACGGCGATTGCGCGATCAACGACCCCGCCGCAGCCAACGTGCGCGTCGTCTACCCGCGTGACGCGTTGGAACGGATCTGGCAGCGCAACGAAGGCGTGGCCTACGTGGTGGCGCCGATCGGCATCGATTACGCCGACGTCTTGCAATGGGTTTAGACGAAATCAAGGCGGCCGTCGTTGCATGCCAACGATGCCCGGAGTTGCGAGCCTATGCGTCGCAGATCGCGCGCGAGCGTAAGCGCGCGCATCGTCATTGCGTCTATTGGGGCAAGCCGGTGCCATCGTTCGGAGACCCGAACGCGCGCGTCGTGCTGGTCGGCCTCGCTCCGGGAGCGCACGGAAGCAATCGCACGGGACGGCCCTTCACCGGTGACGGTTCCGGCGGATTTCTGTATCCGGCGCTCTATCGCGCCGGTTTTGCCTCTTCGCCGGATGCGATCGATCGCAACGACGGTCTGCGGCTACGGGATTGCTTTATTACCGCCGCCATACGTTGCGCGCCGCCGCAAAATAAGCCGACCCGAAACGAATTGGCGAATTGCTTCTCCTACCTACTCGAAGAATTCGACGCTCTCGAGCGGCTTCGCATCATCATCGCGCTCGGCGCCGTGGCCTTTACCACAATCCGCAAGTTACTGCTTGAACGGGCTTTCGAGTTCGATTCTGCCGCCGCGTTCGGTCATGGCGTCGAGATCACCGCCACGGATGGACGCCGCACGATCGTGGTCGTTGCATCCTATCACCCAAGCCGGCAGAATACGAACACCGGCAAGCTGACCGCTGCGATGTTCGATGCGATCTTCAGCCGCGCGAACCAGATTCTGGCGCAAGACGCAAATGCAAATCTCGCACGAGCTGCTCGGGCACCGGCGTCGGTGCATCCATCATCACGTCGCGGGCGACTTGGTTCTTTGGAAAAGCGGTAACCTCGCGAAGGTTCTCTTCGCCGCAGGCGATCATGACGATGCGGTCGATCCCGAGCGCCATTCCGCCGTGCGGCGGGGCTCCGTATTCTAGTGCCCGTACGAAGAAACCAAAACGCTCCTCAACTTGCTGCGCGGTCAAACCAAGCATCTCAAAGATCCTACGCTGTTCCTGCGCTTTGTGAATTCGGATCGAACCCGAACCTAGCTCGTAACCGTTGAGGACCATATCGTAATGCTGCGCCCGCATCTCCATCGGAGCTCGATCGATCAACTCCCAGTCGCCGGGGGCGGGTGCCGTAAACGGATGATGCGCAGGCACCGGCTGACCCGTCGCCTCGTCGAGCTCGAGGTACGGAAAGCCGGTGACCCACGCAAACGCGTAGGTGTTGGGATCGCGCAGATTGCAACGCTCGCCGACCTCGTTGCGCATCTTCCCAGCAACGGAATACGCGAGCTGCCGGGCATCGGCAAAGAGCAACAGGGCATCGCCCGTCTCCGCAGCAAGCGCGCTGCGAACGCTCTCAATTTGCGCGTCGGTTAGGAAACGCGCCGCCGATGACTTGACTCCCTCGGCGCCGAGCGCAATCCAAACCATTCCCTTGCCGCCGAACTCCTTCGCCGTCTCCGTGAGCGCGTCGAAATCTCGGCGCGATAGCGCCGCTCCGCCTGGGTAACGAAGCGCGACCACAGCGCCGCCCGACTCGATCGCGGATCGAAAGACGGCAAACTCGGTACCGAGGAAGGTTGCGGTCGCGTCGGCGAGCTCGAGTCCAAATCGCAGGTCCGGTTTGTCTAGCCCGTATTTCGCCAGCGCTTCTTGATGAGTGAGGCGAGGAAATGGCGCAAGCTCGATGCCCATAACCGTTCGCCAAACGTAACGCATGCAGGCTTCCATCGTCTCGAGCACGTCTTCTTGGGTACAAAAGGAGAGCTCGACGTCGAGCTGTACGAACTCGACGAGGCGATCGGCGCGTTGGTCTTCGTCCCGCATGCACCGGGCGATCTGCATGTACTTTCCGAAGCCCGCGATCATTAAGATCTGCTTGAGCAGCTGCGGGGACTGCGGCAGCGCATAGAAATGCCCCGGGTAGAGGCGGCTGGGAACGAGATAGTCGCGCGCGCCTTCCGGTGTAGATTTGATCATCATTGGCGTTTCGATCTCCAAGAAATCGCGCGAATCGAAGAAATCGCGCATCGCCTTGACGATACGATGACGCAGACGAAGGTTGCGCTGCATCCGCGGGCGCCGAAGATCGAGATAGCGATACTCGAGCCGAAGATTCTCGTCGACGCCTTCGTCGGCGTTCACTTGAAAGGGCGGCACCGCGGAGCGATTGAGAACCTCGAGCATGCCGATTGCGACCTCAACCGCGCCGGTGGCAAGACGTGGGTTCTCCGTCCCCGCCGGTCGCCGGCGCACCGTACCTGTAACGCGGACGACGTCCTCGTGACGCAGATGCTCGGCCTGCGCGAAACTCGGGTGCTCCGGGTCAAAGACGATTTGGGTAACGCCTTCGTGATCCCGCAGGTCGACGAAAATCAAGCCGCCGTGATCGCGGCGCCGGTTTACCCAGCCATTAAGCTCAACCGCCGCGCCGGCGTTTTCCGCGCGCAGCGCGCCGCATGAAACCCTATCGCTCACAACGCGCTTCCTTTATTCCCGAAACGTAATAGTATTGCAGCAAGAGCTCACGCGCGAGCGCAGAGCGCTCGGCAACCCGATCGATGTAACCCAAGAGATGCGGCAAGCGTGAGAGCAGCGAGTGTGCGCCCAGCGATAGCGGCGTCATGCCGAGCTTGAGCATGACTTCAAAGTACGGATGCTTGCGGTAAAAGCGCGCCGTCGACCGGCCGGCGAGCCGCATTTTCTCTTTTTGATCGCCGTAGGCGACGGCCTGGCAATGATAGTTTATTGCGGCCGGCTCGTAGAGAATCTCGACGCCGTTCCGTTGTAAGCGGTAGCCGAGCTCCAAGTCCTCGTGGCCGTATCCGGTAAAGCTTTCGTCGAAACATCCGACCCGCAACAGATCTGCGCGCCGTACCGATGCGTTGCCGGTGAGAAAGTAGAGCCACGATAGCTTTTTTCGCGAGGCCGGATGCAGATGCCCGCGCGCTTGCGGTTGATCGCGTTTGAAGACGTAATCGGCGAGGTCCTTCACCTGCACTTCCAATCCAACGACCGCAATTCCGATTCGCTCGCGCTGACGGCGCACGTGCGTCGAAAGCAGGTTCGGTGAAGCGAGAATATCGGCATCGTTGAAGAGCACGATTTCCCCGCGCGCTGCCATGATGCCGGCGTTGCGCGCTGCGGCTCGACCACTGTACGCACCGGACAGGTGCCGGACGCCGGGATGCTTGGTTTGGAGCTGCGCTACATATCGCGCCGTGCCGTCGCTAGAGTTCGAATCGCAGACCAGCAACTCATACTCGGAAGGTTCAAGGTCTTGCGCGAGCAGCGTCGGCAGCACGTGCGCCAGCGTGTCGAGACGATTGTAGGTCGGAATTACCACCGACAGGACGGTCATTTAGTACGCCATCAATCGCGCGACGCCGCCGACGATTTCGTCGCAAAACCGCGAGATCGAGTCGGCGTCGGCGCGAGCCGGCTTTCTCACGAGCACGTGCGGGACGCCGTACGGCGACCACTCCTGCGAATTGAGCCGAAAATACCGGTGCTCGAACGCGACTACCGTCGGCGTTCGCACGGCGCTCGCGACGTGCGTCGCACCGGTATCGACCGTCACCACGACTCGGCCGCGTTCGAAAACCGCCGCCCACTTGTGGAAAGGCAGGCTACAAAGCAGCCGCGCAACACTTTTGCTGCCTTCGAAGGCAGGCGCCATAGGCTCGCAATCGCGTGCGCAGGTGACTACGACCGGCGCGAGCGCGCTCAGCCTTTCGACAATCGCGAGCGTCCCTTCCAACGTGCTGCCCGACGTGAACCACCTGCGAGCGAGATGGAACACGATGGGGTCGCGCGGCAAATCTCCCACGGCCATCCGGTCTTCGTCGTTGACGTCCAAGCGGAGCTCCCAGACGCGCCGGCGCGCGCCGGCCGAGGCGACCAGATCGAGCAGCTGGACCACTTCGTGCCGGACGATTCGCGCCGGATCGCGCTCGCAGAGTTCCGGATCGGCCTCCGAGATCATGGTCCGATTGACGTAGAATCCCGCCGTGAGCCGCGCAAACCATCGCCGTTCGTAGGTGTATCCCACGCGTAGCGGGGCGCGCGTTGCCCCGATCAGCTTGAGATCGACGGCGCGGGGTGCGAGCGCAACCGCGACGTCATAGTCACGAAGGCGCGAACCGAAGGCTCGAGGCCCAACGCCGTTGCGCAAGACGATAAGCTCGTCGACGTCGTCATTGCGTTCCATGACGACGCTGTTGTATTCGCTCGTCACAATCGCGAGGTGCGCCGCCGGAAAGGAGGCGCGAACGGTGGCGATCGCGGGCGTGGAGAGAACCAAATCGCCGATTCGGTCGGTGCGGGAGAGCAAAATTCTCACAAGTGGCGTTCCAGTTCGCCGAAGTAGGCTTCGTTCGCCAACGCCCGCGCCGTTCGCACCTCTGCGCGGTTTAGTTCGCGATCGCCCGTCAAGCTCGCGAGCCGGCGCGCAAAGCGCGCCTCGAAATGCAAAGCCCGCAGTACGGCATGGAAGCCTCGCTGCATCGGATTGATTCCCGTCGCAAGATAGGCTCGCCAGTGGGGATGGCGACGCACGAGCTGTACGGCCGTGCGCGCCTGCGCTTGGGCCTGTGCGACCATCCTGTCGACGCTCGCCGCGCGAGGACGGGGCTTGAAATGATAGACCAGAGCGCTTGGGTAAAAGACGGCGCGAACGCCCGCAGCACGTAACCGCAATCCGACGTCGATATCCTCCCACCCGTACTCGGAGAACGATTCGTCGAATCCGCCGATCGCGCGGATAGTCGCGAGTGGTACCGATACGTTCGTGGTCCAGAAGTAGTTGCCGCTGTAGTTCGTAATGGCCCAGACGGGCGGCGGCAGATCATCGATGTCGCTTACCTCGATCGCGCCGCCTCGCACGATCGCACCCTGATGGCGTGCGCCGCCACGGAGATGCGCTTCGACGAAGTTGGGAAGCGGGAGAACGTCGTCGTCGATAAAGATGATGCGTTCGCCCGCAGCGCGCGCGATGCCGGCGTTACGAGCGCGCGCGAGTCCCGCGTTGCGCTGCCGTATGACGGTAAGACTACACGTCGCGCGACGGCGCGCCTCTTCGATGACGTCGGCCGTTTTATCGGTCGAGCCGTCGTCGACGATCACGATCTCGTAGGCATCATCGTCGACCGTCTGATCGGCGCACGCGTCGAGCACTCGGGCGAGCAACGCCGCGCGGTTATAGGTGCAGAGTTGGATCGTCGCTTTCATCACGAGACGAGCGATGAGACCGCCGCAAGGATACGCGACCGATCGAGATTCGCAATACATGCGTAGTCGGGGCAGCTCTCCTTCGTGTCACGCTGATGACAGGGAAACGAGGCTCGGACGACGGCCGTACGGGCTCCCAGCGGTGACCAGCGGTCGGGAAAGTCGGATTGAAAAGGAAAGATGCCGACGGTCGGACAGCCGACGGCCGCTGCGACGTGCATGGAGCCGGTCGTGATTCCGACGAAGGCCTGCGCGCGTCTTGCGAGGGCTCCGAACGCCCCGACGCTCGTGAGGCCTGCGATCGAAACCAGCGCGTCACGCCGGCTCAGACGAACGATCTCTTGCGCCATCGGTGCGTCCGCTGCCGCGCCGCTAACGAGAATGCGCGCGCCGAGACGTTCGTGCAGCGCTATTCCGAGCGCCGCCCAGCCCTCGAGCGGCCAAATCCCGCGACGCGAAGCGACGGCGTTGCATGGATTGAGAATGAGGAAGCGCCCTGAGGCTGCGCTGAGCTTGTCGGCTTCTCGCTCGTCGTCGGCCGTTGGCACGAAACGATACTGCCGGTCTTCCGTGTCGCAGCCGATTGCGCGGGCGTAATCGAGCAGCACATCCGACCAATGCGAGGTGACGTCGCCGTTTTCGCTGCGCACGACGACGCGGTCGGTAAATCGGAAGGAATAGATGCGCCGGGCTTGCCCGACGCGTACCGGTATTGCCGCGTGGTGCGCGACCCGAGCCGTTCGGGGCGTCGCCCACGTGACCACGCAGGCATCGTAATCGTTGCGAGCGAGCCGCGTAGCGAGCGCGCGTTCGCTGGTGAGGTCGTCGATCAAGACATCGTCGACATCGGGCACGCGCTCGAGGAGGCTGCGATGAGCCTCGAGCGTGAGCGCATCGACCCTCCCAAAACGCCCGTGCAGCGCCCGCGCCACGATCGACGCCACGAGCGAATCGCCGATGCCGCCGCCGGCGCAATAAAGCAGCGCTCGGCTAGCAGTCATCCAGCGCTCGGAGCAACTCGCGAGAGTAGATCGCGTCGAGAAACGCGGCCCGCGCGATGGCGCTCATGTGCGCCGGTGCGCGAGCGCTCGTCGAAAATCCGCCGTAGAGCGCCAGCAGCCATTCGGGAAGCAGATATCGCGCACGCAGTAAGTTGAGCGGATGCGCGCCGGTTGCCAATCGGGCTTGCCGTGAAGGATGCTTGGCAAGAAATCGGCGAGCCATCCGCGCTTTCTCGATTGCCTTGCGACTCTCGACGGCCAGGGTGTTCTCTTCGGGCGGCTTGACGTGCCAAAGATAGGCTTCCCAAGCGAACCTCCAACGCAGACCGGCTAAACGAAGCCGAACGCCCAGCTCGGTATCTTCCCAACCGTACAGATCGAACGTCTCGTCGAATCCCCCGGCTCGCAAGAACGCCGCTTTGGAGAGCGATGCGTTGCAGGTGCAGAGGAAAGCTCGCGAATAGTTCGCGGGCTTGGGTTTTGGCCGGTCCGCATAAGAAGGAACGTTCAAGATTGGCCCGTTGACCACGCGCCCGGCGCCCCGACCGTGAGCCGCTGCGTGAGCCGCGATCCAACGCTCGGGTAGCAACACGTCATCGTCGCAGAAGAGAAGATAACGGCCGCGAGCCGCGCCAACGCCGCGATTTCGCGCCTTCCCGCGATTCGGCTGCGGCACCGCGACGTAACGCAACGCCGGGAAATGTCGCGCGTATTCCCCAACCGAGTCTTTCGTCGCGTCGACGGAGCCGTTATCCACGACGACGACCTCGAATGGCGGCGCGCCGGTTTGGCGTTGTAGCGAATCGAGCGCGCGTTCGAGATATCGAACGCGATCCTTGGTCGCAATCACGACGGAAAACTCCACGGCGTTTACGCCGCTAGGGCGAGCAACGATTCCGCCATCCGATCCGAGGCGCCAACGTGATCACGATAAAGCCGAGCGAGCCGCTCACCCGCCGATGCAAGCCAATCGCGATCCTCATACGATTCGATGGCGATGCGTGCGATGCGACCGGGGGTGACCGTTCCGTGCACTTCACGAATGAGCGCAACGCCGGCATCCATATTCGGCTGTGTGTGATACTGGAAACGGCGCGAGACACCGACCGCGACGGCACGCTTGAGCGGAGTTCCGAGGAACGGAATGCGGTCGAGGTAGGTCAACGGACCATTGATCGTAACGATCTCCGGCGCGTTCAGCGGCGTGATCGCGATAACCGGCTTGCCAAGTACGGCGAGTTCGATCGTTTTCGTTCCGGGGATCGTCAAGACGAGGCGCGCGCGCACCGCGGCCGATAGCGCATTATTGATTACGGGAATGCGCAGGTCGCCTGAAGCCGTCGTCAGGTAATCCTGTCCAGCCTCGGTTGTGAGCCGGCCGCTTCTTCCGAACATGCGTGGATGACCGCCGCCCTCGATCGCCGAACCGACCTGTTCGCGTGGCGTAAAGGATGAGATCGCAAATGCGATCGGAGTGCCGGGACGTTCCCGCAAAATGCGCAACGCGACTGCGAAGTAGAACGGGACCATGTTCTCGATCTCATACGATCTCGAACCAGGCATGATGACGATGCCGTCCTGCGGCAAGTGCGAGTCGGCCGGCAGACTCGCTTCGAAGAGCGCGCCGTCGATCGCAAGATTTCCGACCTGCTCGATGCGGTCGCGCGGGGTGCCCCATCCCTCGAGTTGCTCGACGTTGCGCCGATCGACCGCAAAAACTCGGTCGAAGACGTTGCGATACGCACGGCGCGAGAACTTATAAGCGGCGGCGCGGCCCTTCAAGCGAGCATGAACGCGGGCGGCGTGGAGCAGATCGCCGCCGACGTACTGCACGACGTCGACCCTCTCCGGAACGCCGTCGAGCCGTCCACCGAGCGCAAACTTCACGTAATCCTTCGGCTCGACGACGGCGGCTTGTGGGAACGCGTCGCGTACGATCTGCCCCTCGAAACCGGTTGCGTAGTCGTCCGGCACCAAGAAGACGAGTGCGAGCATATTCGGACAGCGTTGGTAGAGCGCACGCAGAAGCGGTCGCAGCCAGCCGGCGACTTCACCGGGACCGTTAGCGGTGAGCGCTATACGCATCGAGGATGCGCGCAATCAGATCGGTCGTACTCTCGCGGCCGACGTGGGGAGCCAGCGCAATTCGACCGCCGTGTTGCAAGACGACGGTTCGTTCCGGCAGTTCGTCTTCACGGTATTGGTCGCTCTTTACGTGCACGTCCGGACGAATGCGGTCCAGGAGAAGTTCAGGCGTGCGGTCGCCGAACCCCACGACCACGTCGACGCTGCGCAGCGCGAGCAACACGGCAGCACGCTGAGCAAACGGAACGATCGGCCTCGATTCACCCTTGATGCGGCGCACCGATTCGTCCTCGTTCAAACCGACGATCAACGCGTCGCCCTGGGCGCGTGCCCAACTCAAGTACTCGACGTGCCCCGCGTGCAGCAGGTCGAAGCAACCGTTTGTGAAGACGACGCTCCGGTGCTCGTGGCGCAACTTCTCCCGCCACGCCGCCGCCTCACCGACGTCGAGAAGCTGCCCGAAGAACTTTCCCGCGTTCATTGCGCAGGATCGAGCAGGGCGAGAATTTCCTCTGGCGATGCGGTCGCAGTCCCCAGTTTTGCGACGACGGCGCCGGCCGCAAAGTTGGCAAGCTGCATCGCCTGCTCGATCGGCGCGCCGGATGCAAGCGCAAGTCCGAGAACGGCAATCACCGTGTCGCCGGCGCCGCTGACGTCGTAGACGGTGCGAGCGAACGACGGAATTTGGAGACGCTCGCCGTCGCGTCCGAAGAGCGCCATGCCGTGCTCGCCGCGCGTGACGATTGCGTAACGGCAATCGAGCAGCTCGATTAAGCGCATTCCGGCGCGCTCCAGGCTTGCATCGTCAACGATCGGTATGCCCGTGATCATTGAAGCTTCGGTGGCGTTGGGCGCGACGCACGTCACTCCGGCAAAGAGCGCGATGTTAGCAGGCTTAGGATCTGCGAGCACTAATCGGCATCTGCCTGCTGCCTCGACGATCTCGCGGCAGAGTAATCCCTTGGCATAGTCGCTGAGGATCACGGCGTCGCATCGCGCCGCGTGCTCGCTCACGAACTGCGCCAATCGCCGGCGATCGCCGGCCTCCAGCGCCGCCGTCGATTCCCAATCTGCGCGTACGACCTGTTGGCTGTGCGCGACGATGCGCGTCTTGCGCGTCGTCGGACGGTCAGAGGCGGTGAATACGCCTGAGGCGTCGACCTGCTCGCTGCGAAGAAGCTCGCGTACGTGATCTCCGAACGCATCGTCGCCGATCGTTCCCGCAAAGACCACGTTGGCGTGCAGTGCCCGCAGATTATTGGCGACGTTACCGGCACCGCCGAGCGTGAAGGAGTGATCCGCTACGGCGACCACCGGAACGGGCGCCTCGGGAGAGACGCGCGTAACGGTTCCCCAGATCCATTCGTCGATCATGAGATCGCCGACGACCAGCACTCTGCGCCCGTTCGCGCGCTCGAAGAGGGTGCGCGCGTCGGGAACCATCAGGGCCGGCATCACGGAATGCCTCCCTCAAAGATGAGGCGCTGCTCGACGAGATCGCAGACGATGTGCGCCATTACCTGATGGACTTCTTGAACGATCGCGGCGTAACCGTCGGGGCCGATCAGTGAATGGTCGGCGATTTCGGCGACCCTGCCGCCGCCGTTGCCGGTAAAGGCGACGGTAACGGCACCACGTCGTTTCGCTGCTTCAAGCGCGAGGACAACGTTGGCGGAACCTCCGCTCGTCGTCATGCCAATCACGACGTCGCCCGGTTGAGCGAAAGCTTCGACTTGACGCGAGAAGATGTAATCGTACCCGTAGTCGTTGCCGACGCAAGTCAGCGTCGACGAGTTGACCGAGAGCGCTTCGCTGTACAAGCCTGGACGCTCCCGCAGAAAGCGCCCCGAAAGCTCGGCAGCCATATGCTGCGCTTCGGCGGCGCTTCCGCCGTTGCCGCACCACAGCACTTTCTTGCCACGACGCAACGCCGTTACGACGGCCTCGACGATCGGTTCTACTTGCTCGCGATAACCGGGCGCATCGAGAAGGCCGCGCCGGTCCGCGAGCAGGTCCTCGAAATCGCGTCTGCCGTGGTAGTTCACGGCTCGATCCAAAAGAGCTCTTCACCTTGAGAAACGAGCTCGCCGTTGCCCGGGACGATGCGCACGATTTTGCCCGCATCGTCGCTCTGGATCTCATTGAAAAGCTTCATTGCCTCCAGAACGCACAATACGTCACCGATTTGGACGCGATCTCCGACTTCAACATATGGCGGCGCGTCCGGCGAGGGAGAGCGATAAAAGACGCCGGTCAACGGAGCAAGCACTTTCGTGGCGTTGGCGCCGGCCGTCGGCGCGGCGGATGGTTCTTGCGCAAACGAAGGCGAGGACGCGGGCGAGCCCGATGCGTGCGATTCGGGTTGACGACGCGAGAGCTCGTAAATCGCGTCCCCGAGCTTCACCTTGATCGTATCGAGATCGTGCTCGTGCATGATCGCAAGCAGTTCGCGCAACGTCTGCGTCTCTTCCGCGTAGCGTTCCTCCATCACAGACCCGCTTCTACGAGAAGCTCCACAACGACTCTTGGCTCGCCAAGCGGCAGGCGTCGGTCGCTTCGGCGCTCGAGGTCGCGCAGCACGAGCTCGCCCGAGGCGAGCTCTTCGCTGCCGACGACGAGCGCATAGCGCGCGCGGTTACGGTCGGCGATTTTCAGGTGCGCGAGAAGCTTGCGGTCCTGGTAATCGACAAAGGTCGGCGCACGGAGCCTGCGCCGCAGCTCCGCCACGATCGGCACGAGAATCGTCCGCGCTTGCGCGCCCAGCGCCACCGCTTGAATGCCGCGTCGTGCCGGCACATCGGAATCTCCGCGAGCCTCCAGCATCATAAGGAAGCGTTCCATGCCCAGTGCGAAGCCGACGCCTGGCACGTCAGGGCCGCCCAGGGAAGCCACCAGGCCGTCGTACCGGCCGCCGCCGCAGACGCTGCTCTGCGCCCCGAGCGCGCTCGAAGTGATTTCGAAGACCGTTCGGTCGTAGTAATCGATTCCACGAACGATTCTCGGATTGACGACGTACGGAATCTTCGCCAAGTCGAGATACGACGTGAGGGCCGCGAAATGTTCGCGGCACGCCGCGCACAGAAATGACTCGAGAACCGGCGCGCGCTCGATATACGGAATATCGGCCGCGTCCTTACTGTCGAGCAAGCGCAGTGGATTGCGTTGCGCTCGCTCGCGGGCGCCTTCGCTCATCGCGCCGAGGTTCGGACGAAAATATTCCAGCAGCGCCTTGCGATAGGCCGGGCGACAGCGCTCGTCGCCGAGCGAATTTACATTGAGCGTGGCGTCTGCGATCCCGTAGCTTTGTACGAGCTCCCAAGCTAGCGAAATCACTTCCAGGTCCGCCTCCGGACCGGCGAACCCGAAGCACTCGACGCCAAACTGATGCGACTGCCGATAACGTCCCCTTTGCGGACGCTCGTATCGAAAAATGGGTCCGATGTAATAGAGCCGCAGCGGACCTGCTGCAAAGAGGTGGTGTTCGAGCGCGGCCCGCACGACGGGCGCCGTCCATTCGGGACGGAGCGTGAGCGAGCGTCCGCCACGGTCGGTAAACGTATACATCTCTTTTTCGACGATGTCTGTTTGTTCGCCGACGCTGCGCACGAAGAGCTCGGTCGACTCAAAGAGCGGCGTGCGAATCTCACCGTAACCATAGCGAGTCGCGAGCGTTTGAATGCGCGCTTCGAGGGCGTTCCAGCGAGCCGATTCGGGAGGGTAGAGATCCGAGGTGCCGCGCGGCGCGGTCAACTTTTCAGACATGACCCGCTCAGCTTCGCCAAACGTCAGGCTAGCCATTGCGCGGATACGCGTGATGGTTTCGCGTGCGCAACCTGCTCTTTGGAGTCGCGACTGCGGCGCTCGCAATAACGTTTTCTCCCGATACCGTCCGCTCCGCGCTCACCGCGTCCGCGAGCGCATTCTTCGAAGCAACGCCGTTCTTGTTTGCAGGCGTACTTCTCGCGCACGTCCTGCGAAGACGCTCTCGCCTCATGGAGTATCTCGGGTGCGGTTGCGGAGTCGGCCCTTCGGCACGTTCGCTTCCTGCCGCCGCAGCTACGTGGGTCGTCTTCGGGCCGGCCGTTGCAGTCGCTCGTTATCTTGCAGCGCTGCTCGTCGCTCGGATCCTACACCGGGGGACGCGCATTCATGAAATCCACAGTGACGAGGCCCCCAACGTGCTCGGCGAACTTGCCGGAATTCTGCAGGCCGCGCTGCTCGCGGGCGCGGCGATGCAGTTCTGCGCCGGCTTCGATCCCGCGCGTCTCTCGAAGATCGGGAGCGCGTTGGCGGGCGCCGCATTGGGATTCACGGCTTCGCCCTGCGGACTCGGCGCGGTGGCGCTCGCGGGTGCCTTACGGGTTCGCGCTCCTGTGGCCGCGGTAGCGTTTCTCTGCGTAGCGGGAATCATCGATCTGCGAGCCTTGCAGCGCGCGTCGCATGGCTGGGCCGGCCACGATACCTTTGCTTATGCGTTGCTCGCTGCCGCCCTCGGCATCGTAGCCTGGCGGCACGGGGATTCGCTCGTGCATCCCGGGTTTACGGCCGCGCTGGGATGCTGCGCGTGCGGGGCACTCCTCTACGCGGGAAGACATCCGCGCTCACGCTCGCCTGGGGCCAGGGCGGCCCCGTTACTGATGCTCTTTGGAGCGCTGGTCGGCGCCCCGGCGCCGCAATATCACGCAACGGAAACGACGCTGGAGAATCTCTTTGCCGGCGAGCACTTGACATTTACCGGCGTGCTCGCGCGCGACGCGGGCACGAGCTCCGTCGTGCGGTACGCGATTACGTGTTGCCGAGCCGATGCAGCTCCCGTTGCGGTGCAACTCGAACGCTCCGTGCCGTATCCGGTAGGCACCTGGCTGCGCATCGACGGTCGAATCGAAAGCGACCACGGCAACCTTCGCCTGGCTCCGCAGAGGACGGATCGCGTGGCAGCGCCGACAGACCCATTTATTTACCGTTGAAGGGCGCATCCGCGCTTCTCGATCTCGCCGCGATGAACTATAGGTGTCACGAACGGCTCGTCGGTAAACGGTACTTCTGAATTCAGCGGGGCTCCAACAGCTCGACCGGGATCCCGTTGGGATCCTCGACGAATGCGATAGCGCGCGTCCCGCTCGGCGATTTGTACACATCCTTGAGGATCCGCACTTCCTTCGCTTTGAGCCCGTCGACGTACGCGCGAAGGTCGCCATCGACCTCGAGTGCGAGATGTTCGTAGCGGTTTCCGAGGTCGTACGGCGGATGTGCTTCCAGATCGTAGACGAGCTCGATGTACGCGTTCCAATCGCGGCCGACAAAGGCCATATCCGCATTTCCAGGATAATGATGCGGACCGTCGAGCAGCCGCAATCCCAGCTTTAAGGTATAGAAGTCGATTGACTCTTTCATATCGTTGACGAAGATCGAGGTGTGTAAGAATCGTGGCATCGGGTTACTCCAAAAGATCAGTGTGCAAAATATCGATACGTCGAAAAGACTAATGCGGTGCCGCGGCGGTCGGCGGCCGCGATGACTTCTTCATCGCGAATCGATCCGCCCGGTGCGATGATCGCGGTGCAACCGCTCTCAACGGCGGCCTCCAAGCCGTCCGCAAAGGGAAAGAACCCATCGCTGGCGCACGCCGCCCCGCGCGCCTGCGCGCCCGCGCGCTGCGCGGCGATCTGGACTGCGCTTACGCGGTTGGTCTGCCCGGCGCAAATCCCGCGCGTCGTACCCCCTTTGACGATGACGATTCCGTTGCTCTTCACGTGCCGCACGACGTCCCATGCGAAGGCGAGGTCGTGCCACTCTTGTGCCTTGGGCTGCCGCCTGCTGACGACTCGCCACTTTTCCGTAGGCGCATCGGGATCGTCATCCTCGGCAAGCACGCCGCCGAGCGCGCTTCGAAGGCGCAGCTCGTTCGCCAGCTCGTCCGGTAGCGCTCGATGGAACCGCATGATGCGCAAGCTCTTTTTTTTCTCGAGAATCTCGAGCGCATCGGAGTCAAAATCGGGCGCGGCAACCATCTCCAGGAAAAACTCACTCAGCGAGGATGCCGCCTCCCGGTCGACGGGGGCGTCGGCAGCCACGATGCCGCCATACGCGGAAACCGGGTCAGCGAGAAGAGCTTGGCGCACCGCGACGGCGACACTCGATCGCTGCGCGACCCCGCATGGAACCGCGTGCTTTACAACGGCCGCGCGTACGAAACGAGCGTGGTCGCTGACGAAACTCGCACCGAACGTCGCACGGGAGAGAAGCCGAAGCGTCGCATCCAGGTCGAGCAGATTATTATACGATAGCGCCTTGCCGTGCAGCTGTTCGGGCAGCCGTTCGATCCGATCCACATAGAACGCCGCCCGCTCTTGGGGATTCGTACCGTACCGCAGGCGCTTAGCAAGGGGAAGTGCCAGCGCCAGCGCGCCCGGCAAATCGCTCGGCAGCACCTCTCCGGCGGTGGCAAGATAATGGGAGATCGCCACGTCGTATTCGGCGGTGCGTTCGAAGGCCGCAATCGCGAGCTTGCGGCGCAGCGGCGCCGGCACGTCATTCGCTTCGATCGCAGCGCGGTACTCTGCGTATTGCGAGGGGTGGGTGAGCACGGCAACGTGCTCGAAATTCTTTGCAGCCGCTCGAAGCAACGCGACGCCGCCCACGTCGATCTGTTCGATCGCCTCGCTGAGGGTAGCCGAATCGCGAGCTACAGTCGCTTCAAATGGATAGAGGTTGACCGCAACCGTAACGATCTCCGGAATCGCGTATGTTTGAGCCTGCATCAGGTGCTCGGCCTGCGCCCGGTCATAGAGAATCGCGCCGAAGACTTTGGGATGCAGCGTCTTCACGCGGCCCTCGAAGAGCGCCGGAAAGCCGGTGAGCTCTTCCACGTCGTGCGCCGGCACGCCGCGCTCTTCCAAAAAAGCGCGCGTTCCACCGGTTGCATAGATGTTGATGTCACGAGCGTGCAGCGCGCGCGCGAGTTCGGCTGCGCCGGTTTTGTCCGAAAGCGAAAAGAGCGCGGCCTTTCGCCTGAGCGGCGAGGCGTCAGGCAAGTGCGGTCACAGCTTCGCGCACGAGCTCGGCCGAGACGATCGCGCTCACGCCTGAATCGCGAGTCGTGACGCCGTAGATCCGATCGGCCATCTCCATCGTCTTTTTATTGTGCGTGACGATGAGCATCTGCGAATCCACCGCGAATTCCCGGATCATCGCGCAGAAGCGGTCGATGTTGGCGTCGTCTAGCGCGGCATCTACTTCGTCGAGAAGATAGAAGGGCGCCGGTTTGGTCGCGATCAGCGCAAAGATCAAGGCCGCTGCCGTCATCGCACGCTCGCCGCCCGAGAGCGCTGCAAGCGGCATGGCTTTCTTGCCCGGAGGACGCACCGCAATCTCGATGCCCGTCTCGGAAAGATTCTCGGGCTGCGTCTGCCACATCTTTGCCTCGCCGCCCGCGAAAAGCCGTCCGTACATCACCGAAAAGGACTCTGATACGCGCGCGAAGGTCTCATTGAACTGCGTTTGCGTCTCACGCTCGATCTCGCGAATCGAATCGAGCAGCGTTTCCCGAGCTTCGGTGAGGTCGTCGAGCTGGTCGCGCAAAAACCGCTGCCGCTCCGCAACCTCGCCGCGCTCGGATTCGGCGTTGAGGTTGACGTTGGACTGCAGGCGTCCGAGCTCGTCGCGCAGGCGCGGCAGTTCCTCCACGACCGCGGCGGGCTCGTCTCGATAACGTCTCTCGACGTCGGCACACTCGTCGTTGGTCGCGGGATTTTGTGCGAACTGCGAAACGAGCATCCCGAGCTCTGCCTCGACTTGGGCGAGCCGCGTGCGATGACGCTCGCCCCCCGTTGTCGTCTCGCGCTCCTGCTGCTCGGCCGCACGCAGCTCGGATTCGAGCTGCGTCTGACGCGCGGCAAGCTCCTCGCGCTCGCGGCGAACCGCTTCGAGCTGCGAATCGAGCGTGGTGACGCCGTTGCGAAGCCCCTCGACGTGCGCGTGGCTGCGCCGGGTTTCTTCCATCAGTCCCGAGATCTGCGCGAGCATCTCTTCGCGGGCGAGTCCGCCGCGTTCGCTGTCCTGATCGAGCATCGCAAGGCGCGCTTTCGACGCGTCACGCTCCGCGGTGAGCGCCGCCGCTCGCTCCCGAAGCCGGGTACCCTGCGCGTTAACTGACGTTTGCGCCGCTTCGGCACTAACGATTTCCTCGCGCACGCGCGCCAACTCCATTTCAAGCCGGATTCGTTCGTCTTCGCCCCGCTGGGCCGTCGGCTCTTCGCGCTCGTGCTCGCGTTCGAGCTCGCGGCATCGCACCGCCCGCGCGCGCAGTTCCATCGCCGCCGCGCGAGCCGTCTCCAAATCGCCGTGCATGCGCTTGACCTCGGATCCCAGCGCGCTGCGTTCTGCCCGCAACCCCACCAGCTGCGATTCGATGCGGCCCAGACGCTCCCGGGCAGCATCTCGCGTACCGATCGCAGCGTCGGCACGCAGATGCGCGGCACGCAAACCGCGCTCCGCTTCTTCGAGTTTCGCTCGCATTCCGACCAGCCCGTCGCGCAGGCTCGCCGCCTGGAATCGGCGTGAGAGGATTGAGCGCTCGCGCGCAAACCGTCCCCCCGTGATTGCGCCGCCCCCCGTGATTTGCTCGCCGCCTAGCGTCACGATCGTATCGCGCAGACCTCGCCCGCGAACCAGTTCGATTCCCACCTGCAGCGTCGTGACGATCAGGACGTTTCCGACGAGAAAATTGACGATGCCCGCGAATCGCGGGGCGGTGCGCACGAGTGTGTGCGCATAGCCCAGCACACCCGGTAACCCGGCGAGCTGGTCGCTGAGGCGACGCCCTTCCCGGTTCGCGAGCGTATCGAGCGGCAAAAATGTGGCGCGCCCCGCCTCCTTCCGGTTGAGAAATTCGACGCACCGTTCGGAATCTTCCGAGGTGGTGGTAACGACGTTGGAGAGCCGTACTCCGAACGCTACGTCCATTGCCCGTGCGTACCGTTCGTCGGTCGTGATGAGATTGGAGACGATGCCTTCGATGCCGCGGAGCTCATCGCGCTGCCACGCGTCGACGATCGCGCGAGTACCGGGGACGTGGCCCTCGAGCGAGTTCTCAAGCTCCTCGATGACGTGAAGACGCGATTCGGCGGCTTTGACTTCGACGGATTGGTCGCGGTGCGCGGCGAGCGCGCGCGTTACTTCCTGCTGACCAAGCGTCGCATCGCGGGAGGCATCCTCGGCGCGTCCGCGTGCATCGAGCAACTCTTCCTCACCCGCTTCGACTTGACGCCGGCGTTCATCGTGACGGTGCGACGCACCCCCAGCCGCGATCTCGATGTGCTCGGCCCGCTCGCGCGCCGTTCGCTCTTCGGTCTCCAGACGCTCCGCCTCAGCGCGCAAACTCTGCGCCTGTACGCGCCGTTCCGCTTTGCGCGCCAAAAGCTGCGCAGCGACGGACTCGAACTCGCGCAGCGCCGTGAAGATGGCGTCGAGGTTCGCGCGCGCCTGCCCGAGCGTTGCGGCGGCGGCCAGTTCACGCTGGCGCGATGCTTCGATTTCCTGCGCGAGCGGCTCGATTTGCTCTTCGCGCGCCGCAATTGCCGCAACCAGCGATTCGCGCTCTTGGGTGACGCGTTGCACGTCCTGTGACGTTTGCGTCGATTGTCGCTCGAGCGCTTCCCTCCGCGCCAGCGCGGCAGCGTACTGCGCCTCGAGTCTAGCGAGGTCGCTGCGCTTACTCTGAGCTTGGGAGCGCAGCTCTTCGAGCTGCAGCTCGCAACGATAGAGCTGCGTACGCAATCGCGTCACCTCGCCGCCGAGCGAAGCGGCTTTCGATGCAGCCGCGCCTCGCTGCTCCTCGTTTCTCCCGATCTCCTCGCGCAGCGTGGCGCACTCGGCTCGCCGGGTCGCGCTGGCCCGCAGGTACGCGAGGATCTCCAAGTCGCGCACGCGCGTACTGACCCGACGATATCGACGCGCTCGCCGCATTTGCGTCTCCAGCTCCGGCACCCGCCGCTCGAGTTCGGCAATCAGGTCGCTGATGCGAATTGCATTTTGCTCGGTCCGTTCCAGACGCCGCATCGATTCGTGCTTGCGCGAAAGAAATTTACCGATGCCGGCGGTCTCCTCAAAGAGCGCGCGACGTTCGACGGGTTTGCTCGTAAGAATGGCGTCGATCTGGCCCTGCGAGACGATCGCGTACGAACCCGGTCCAAGACCGGTGCCCATCAACAGGTCCAAAATGTCGCGCAACCGTACTTGCGCGCTGTTGATGAAGTATTCGCTTTCGCCGACGCGATAGGCACGGCGCGTTATCTCGACCTCGGCGAAATCGATCGGTAACTTCCGATCGGCGTTGTCGAAGAGAATGGAAACCTCGGCTAGGCCGAGCGGCTTACGTATCTCGTTCCCGGAAAAAATCACGTCCTCGAGCGCTCGGCCGCGCAGGCTCTTGCTCGACGTCTCACCCAAGACCCACCGAAACGCGTCGACTAAGTTCGATTTTCCCGATCCGTTCGGACCGACGATTGCGGTGACGCCGTTGCCGAATTCGAGGGTCGTCGGTTCGGCAAACGTCTTGAAGCCGAAGGATCGAATGTGATTGAGCTTCATGAGCCGGCCGCGGCGCTGTTGCCTGCGATGGAGAGCAAGGCCGCTTCGGCGGCGGCCTGCTGCGCGGCTTTCTTAGAGGAGCCCTCGCCTTTACCCAAGGTCTTGCCATTCACGCTCACGCGCGATTTGAAGGCGGGACGTTGCGCGGTGCCCCGGCTCGTCTCACGATACACTGGAGTGGCGGCGAGATGCTCTTGCGTGTAGTGCTGCAATCGCGTCTTTGCATCGAGCAATGCATCCGACGAATGATCGAGTTGCTCGATATGCTGAGCGATTACGAACTTTCGCGCCTTTTCAAGACCAAAACGAACGTAGAGCGCGCCGACGAGCGCTTCGAACGCATCGGCCAAGACCGACGTGTTCTCCGCGCCGCCGGCGCCCGCCATTCCCACGCCCAGCCGGATCAATGCTCCTAGGCCCAGACGTCGCGCCGTGCGCGCAAGCTGCGCATCGTTGACGATCGCTGCCTTGCGCAGGGTGAGCAGGCCTTCGGGCTCTTCGGCGAAGCGTTCGAAAAGCCAGCCGGCGGCGATACAACCGAGCACGGAATCACCGAGAAACTCCATCCGGTCGTTTGAGGCGCCACCTCGTTCCTTGGCGTAGCTCTGATGCACGAAGGCCTGCTCGAACCCACTCGCGTCTTCTGCTCTACGGACTCCCGCAAGCCGAAGCACGGCGCGCAGGCGCCGGCGGTAGTTCTCCTCGCTCATCTCTCCTAGGCCCGCACTTTGCCGAAGACGATGACGCTGTTGTGACCGCCGAAGCCAAACGAGTTGGAGAGAGCGGTGCGTACCGGCGCGCGGCGGGCGACGTTCGGAACGTAGTCAAGGGTGCATTCGGGGTCGGGAAACTCGTAGTTCGTCGTCGGTGGCATCGTGTCGCGGGCAACGGCGAGTGCGGTAGCGACGCCTTCGATCCCGCCCGCTGCACCGAGCGCGTGGCCGTGCATCGACTTGGTGGAACTGACTCCGATTTTGTAGGCGTGCTCGCCGAATGTCCTTTCGATCGCCTTCGATTCCGCAGGGTCGCCCACCGGCGTCGAGGTTCCATGCGCGTTGATGTAATCGACATCGTTCGGCTCGATGGCCGCGCTGGCAAAGGCGCGCGCGAAGGCCAAGCGTACCCCATTGCCGGCCGGATCCGGTGCGACGATATCGTACGCATCGGAGGATTGTCCGTAGCCGAGCAGCTCGCAGTAGATTGACGCGCCCCGCGACCGCGCGTGCTCGTACTCCTCGAGTACCAGGATACCGGCACCTTCGCCGAGGACGAACCCGTCGCGTTCGCGATCGAACGGACGGCTCGCTCGCGCCGGATCGTCATTGCGAGTCGACATTGCGCGCATCGAACAGAACCCGCCGATCGCCAGAGGCGAAACCGTGGCCTCACTTCCACCCGCGATCATTGCGATCGCATCGCCATACGCGATTGCGTTGAATGCAGTGCAGATCGCATCGTTCGCGCTCGCGCACGCGCTCGCTGCCGCAAAGAACGGGCCTTGGTAGCCGAACGCCATCGAAATATGCGCCGGCGCCGCGTTGGCCATCAGCATCGGTATGAAGAACGGCGTGACCTTCGCCCAGGTTCCGTTCTCGTTCGCCTTGTCGGAGTTCAGCCAAAAGGTGATGATCCCACCGATGCCGGTGCCGACGACGCCGCCGACGCGCTGCTTGAACTCTGCGTCGTCGGGAAGTCGGGCATCCGCGATCGCTTCGCGCGCGGCGACGAAGGCAAACTGGGTGAAGCGGTCCATCCGCCGGGCTTCCTTTCGCCCGATCAGCTGCTCCGGATTGAAATCCTTGACCTCGCCGGCGATGCGCGTGTCAAAATCACTGGCGTCAAAAGCCGTGATCGGAGCAATGCCCGATTCGCCGGCAATCAGGCGCCTCCAGAACTCTTCACGGGTGTTGCCGACGGGGGTAACCGCTCCCAACCCCGTCACGACGACGCGTCGGCGACCGGGCGGCTGCATACTCGAAACGCTCAAGCTTCAGCAAGTTACGGCGGCCTCCGCATGCATCCCCGCCGTCAGAATCGCCTGAGGCTCCTCGCAAGGCGCTTGCGCGACGACCGGCTCGCTGGCTATAATCAGGGGCTGTCTGCCACAAGGGTGTGGGGCATTACTCGATTCCCGAAGGGACGTTATGAAGCGGACGTATCAGCCGCATAATCGCCGCCGTAAACGCGTGCACGGCTTCTTAGAACGCATGCGAACCAAGAACGGGCGTAGGGTCCTTGCCCGTCGTCGGAAAAAGGGGCGTCACCGTCTTACCGTCTGATGCGCCGGTTCGTAAGCCTGAACCGTCAAGCGGATTTCGGTCGCTTGCGTCGGCAAGGGCGCCGCGTTACGACCAAGAGTCTCGTCATCTACCGCAGTGAGCCGTTCGCCAGCGACATCTCCTCACTGGTCGGCATCACCGTAAGCAAGTCAATCGGAAAGGCCGTGATCCGCAACAAGCTGCGTCGCCGGCTGGCGGCGATCGTTCACGAAGCGCTCGAGCATCATCGCGCGATGCGTTTGCTGGTCGTGGCGCGTCCGGTTGCCGCGCTGGTGCCAGTACGCGATCTGAGGGCCGAGGTTATCTCGGCTCTGGAACGGGTTTAGCCACGTTCATGCGGCTCTTGGCGATCGCGCTGATCCGACTCTACCAGCTTTTGCTCTCGCCGCTGCTTCCGCCGGCCTGTCGCTTTTATCCGACCTGTTCGCATTATGCGCTTGCGGCCATCGGCGAGCACGGCATCCTGCGGGGTGGATGGCTTGCCGTGGCTCGTTTTGCACGCTGTCATCCTTGGAATCCCGGTGGCGTCGACCTCGTTCCCAGCCCCGGGAATAAAGGACCGCACACGTGCATCTGATTCTTGCGACGTCGTGGCTCGATCCGATCGTCAACGCGCTCTATACGATCGTCCTCGCCATCGACAAGCCCGTCGGAAATGTGGGCTGGAGTCTGGTTATCCTGGCGGCGTTGATCCGGCTCGTTTTCTGGCCGCTCAATACGGCGCAGTTCAAAGCCTTTCTTTCGATGCAAAAGGTCGCGCCGCAGCTCAAACGGCTGCAAGAGCGCTACAAAGACGATCGTCAGAAACTTCAGGCGGAAACGATGGCGCTCTACAAGGAGCACCGGGTCAATCCGTTCGCAGGCTGCTGGCCGATGCTCGTTCAGTATCCCGTCATCATCAGCGTCTACTACGTTGTGATGATTCACAAGAACTACTTCGCTCAGAGTTGGTTGTGGATCGGGAGTGCCTTCTCACAGAGCGCATCCGCCGTTCACGGGGTCCAATGTACGGGTCTGTGTCTCTTCGGCAAGTCGATTCTTGCCGCAAGCCTGGCAAAACCCGATTTGATATTGATATTGCTCTATGCCTTATCAATGTATTTGAGCGTCCGGTACGTCAGCATGCCGGCGACCGATCCGCAACAAGCCCAAACCCAGCGTATGATGGCGGTAATATCGCCGGTCATGCTGGGGTTTTTGGGATGGAGGTACGGCTGGCCGTCGGCCATGGTGCTCTACTGGTTCGCTTACAACATCTTCACGATGGGCCAGCAATTCTACATGCTTCGGCGCTATCATCAGCCGCTTGCGCTCATCGACAGCGAGCACGTCATCACGGAAACCGCTTCGAGCGGCAGCGATACTCCCGCGAAAGCGGTTGCGGGGAAAGCTTCCCTCAGCAGCAACGGTGTTGCAAAATCGAAACCGGCTCGATCCGGTCGTTCCAAGCGAAGAAACAAACGAGGGGCCTAGGCTCACGATGCTTTACGAAGACGATTTTGAGTTTGAAGAACAGCCTGCCGATCTGCGCGATCGAACGATCGGCGGCAAATCCGGCGGAGGACGGGGCGGCGGCACGCGCCGACGCGAGCCGCGCCGGGCGGGTTCTCAGGTTCGCGGCCGCGAGGTGCCGGAGGATGCCAAGCCCGCCAGGGATCTCTTGCGCGACATCCTCGAACGAATGGGCATTCGCTCGGTCGACATTAGCTTCGTCGCGCGGCCTGAGGGGGAATATCTTGAGATCAGCGGGCCGCACCTGGGGATGCTCATCGGTCGCCACGGCAACACGCTCGAGGCGCTGAATCTGATATTCAATAACTCTTTCAATGCCGGCGTGCGCACGAATCGGCGCTACTACACGATCGATGCCGAGGGTTATCGCGCGCATCGCGCCGATCAGCTCAAGAATCTCGCCCTCGCGACGCTCGAACGCTGCATGCGCGAACGCTCGCCGCAGAAGCTCGAACCCATGTTGCCCTCCGAGCGAAAGATCGTTCACCTCGCGCTGGCAACGTCGGAGCTCGTGCGTACGGAGTCTGAGGGAGAGGAGCCCGAGCGGCGCGTGGTCGTCTTTCCCCGTTGAGCGCAGGGCTCAGCGAAGACGACACGATAGCCGCGATCGCCACGCCCCCCGGAAAGGGCGCGATCACGATCGTGCGCGTGAGTGGCCCCCGGGTTCCGGAACTCGCGCGTCGAGCGCTGCGCACAAAGTCCGATTTGCGTGCGCGCTTCGCGACCCGCGCAACGATCCTCGACGAACGCGACGAGCCGCTCGACGAAGGCCTGGCAATTCTTTTTCCGGCACCCCACAGCTATACCGGGGACCAGATGCTCGAACTGCATCTGCATGGCTCGCCGGTCGTGGCTCGTGAAGTAATGCGGGCCTTGCTGGTCCGCGGGGCGCGGCTCGCGCAGCCCGGAGAGTTCACGCGGCGGGCCTTTCTCAACGGCAAGATGGACCTGCACGGCGCCGCGGCGGTCGCCGACGTGATCGACGCCGAAACGCGCTCTGCGGCACGAGCTGCGCTGGCAAACCTCGGCGGGGCGCTGGCAGAGGAGATCCGAGCCCTGCGCGGGTCGCTAGCGAGCGCGTTGGAAGAGCTCGCCGGCGCCATCGATTTCCCCGAAGAGGTGGCAGAGCCCGATCGCCAGCGGCTTCAAAAGCAGCTCGCTCCCATTCTGACGAGCCTCGAACGGCTCCGGCATGACGGCGAGATCGGACGGTTGATTCGGGAAGGCGTACCGGTCGCTATCGTAGGGCCACCCAACGCCGGAAAATCCTCGCTGCTCAACGCGCTGCTCGGCACCGATCGTGCGATCGTCTCGGAGATTCCCGGAACGACTCGCGACACCATCGAGGAGAGCCTCCTTATCGACGGCGTGCCGGTTCGGATTGTCGATACGGCCGGGATTCGGACTCACGCCGACCGCCTTGAAGGCTTCGGCATCGCGCGCACGCTGCGCGCGCTCGACGCAGCTCGAATCGCGCTCCTGGTAATCGACGGCTCGCAGCCACTCGGTTCGGATGCGGCAAGTCTGCTCGAGCGAACCAACGATCGCGAGCGGATTCTCTTCTTCAATAAAGCCGATCTGGGAACGCGCGGGGCATGCGCGATCGAGGCGCCCGACGCGATCGTCGGCAGCGTACATGACGCCAAGACCGTCGAAGCCCTGCGGCGGGCGATCGCGCAGATCGGCTGGAGCGGCGAACGATTCGACGCCTCGCGCCCACACCTAACCGCGCTCCACGAGTTCGACGCAGCCAACGCAGCGATTGCTGCCCTCGAACGAGCGGCTCGCACGCTGCACTCCAAGGAACCACTGGACTTCGTTGCGCTCGACCTTCAACGCGCTTTTTCCGCACTCGGGCATGTAAGTGAGCAGGTGGCCGCCGAAGAGATTATTGACGGGATTTTTTCCCGATTCTGCATCGGCAAATAGAATTTCAAACTCGTCGTCATGCGAAAGGCATCATTCATGCAGCGTCCTGTTCTGGTGGGCCTCGCCGTGCTGTGCTGCGCGATGCCCGCGACCGCGCAAGCGAGAATCATGTCAAGCCTCGGAGTTTCAATTCAAAGCTGCGTGGTCAATTCAAACGGCGGTGTGACCAATGGCGTCAACGTCGTCTACTCCAACACCCATCCGTCGCCGGCCACTGAGGTCGATTTTCTCGTCGGCTATCACGGCCACAAATACGTCCTCATCGACCGCGGGTCGTTCTCGCAAGGCGCGCAGATCAATCACAACCTCGCCAACGCGCTCGTCGGCGAGCCCTGGCAGGGACCGCGACCGAAGCTTTGCACCGCGCAACGCGTAATGCTGGCCAATGGCCGGATCGTTCAGTAGCGCCATGCGGGGCTTTTCAATGGTCGATACGCTTACCCGTAATTGGTGGACGTGGTTGATTCGCGGGATTGCCGCCGTCATCTTCGGCGCTCTCGCATGGCTATGGCCCGGCTTGACGTGGTTGACAATCGCAATCTTCTTCGGTGCGTACGCGCTGATCGATGGTATCTTCGCAATCATCGCAACGATTCGCGCGGCCGAAACGCATCAGCGCTGGTGGCCGTTTTTGCTCGAAGGTATCGTCGGCATTTTGATCGCGGCAATTACCTTCTATGACGTTCGCATTACCATTATCGCGCTCTATTTTACGATCGCAGCCTGGGCATTCTTGACCGGAATCCTCGAACTCGTGGCAGCGGTGCAACTGCGCAAGCACATCGCCAATGAGATCTGGCTGATTATCGGCGGCATCGCATCGATCGCGTTTGGCGTCCTCATGCTCTGGTTTCCACTCGCAGGCATGCTGACGATCATCTGGCTGATCGCAGCCTACGCGATCGTCTTTGGCTTTATCATGATCGGCTTTTCGCTGCGCTTGCGGGCGCACGCGCAGACGCCGGCGGCACCGTAGCGGCGTAACGATGCGCGACGACGCCGGCGCGATCGTCGTCGGCGGCGGTCATGCCGGCGTCGAAGCCGCCCTCGCCTCGGCGCGACTCGGGGTTCCCACGCTGCTGGTTACGGGGGAGCCTGAAAAAATTTGCACGTTGCCCTGCAATCCGTCCATCGGCGGCAGCGCAAAAGGACAGCTCGTCCGAGAGATCGACGCACTTGGCGGGGCGATGGCAAGCATCGCCGACCGCTGCAGCCTCCACTCGCGCTTTTTGAACGAAAGCAAAGGTCCGGCGGTGCGGGCGCTGCGCCAGCAGATGGACAAGCCGTCATATGCCGGCGTCGCACTGGAGCTGCTCGCCGCGCAGCCGAATCTCGCGATCGTACGTGGACTGGTCGAAGATTTGATCGTCGAGGCCGGCGCGATTCGCGGAGTCGCCTGCGCCGACGGGCGGACGTTTCGTAGCAAAAAGGTGGTCCTTGCGACCGGAACTTTTCTTGGAGGAAAGTCCTTTCGAGGCAGCGTGGTTCGTCGCGAGGGCCGCTTCGGCGAAGCCCCGGCGATCGGCTTGGCCGCCGCTTTGCGGCGGCTTGGCTTCTCCACAATGAGGTTGAAGACGGGCACGCCGCCACGGATCGACAAGCAAAGCGTCGACTACCAGGCGATGCTGCCACAACCGCCCAGCCCGCGTCCGCTGCTCTTCTCGTATGCGAGTCCTGCCCGTTTTGCCGGTCCGCAACTCCCTTGTTACGTCACTGAAACGAACGCTCGGACGCACGCTCTGGTTCGCGAAAACTTATCGTACTCGCCGCTCTACGGTCTCGCCTTGATCCGCGGCGTCGGCCCCCGCTACTGCCCGTCGATCGAGGACAAGGTTGTAAAATTCCGCACAACCCCGCCCATCAGATATTCATCGAGCCGGAGGGATGGGACGAACCGACGCTTTACGTGGGAGGTTTTTCCACGTCCCTTCCGGCCGAGATCCAACTGGAGATGCTCCACACGCTTCCAGGTCTGGAATCGTGCACGATGGTTCGAGCGGGGTACGCCGTCGAATACGACATGGTTGCCCCTACCGAGTTGCAAGATACCCTCGAAACCCGCCGCATCGCAGGGCTCTACCACTGCGGCCAGCTTAACGGGACCTCGGGTTACGAGGAGGCCGCGGCACAAGGCCTGGTTGCCGGAATCAACGCAGCACGCGCCGCGCGCGGCGACGAAGCGCTTCGGCTGACGCGTGGCCAGGCCTATATCGGCGTACTCGTCGACGATCTCGTCACGAAGGGCGTCGACGAACCCTATCGGATGCTCACCTCGCGCGCCGAGCATCGCGTGGTCTTGCGTCACGATAATGCCGACTTGCGCCTTACTCCCGTCGGACGTAGCATCGGGCTGGTCGATGATGCAGCCTGGGAAGCGTTCGAATGCCGCCGGGCCGCACTACAGACGGCCCGCCGACGCGCCGAACAGACGCGCCTTGACGTCGATGCGATTGGGGAGGACCAGTTCGAAACCGGCAGCACGCTCGCCGATGCACTTCGGCGTCCCCGGCTCGGGTATGCCGACGTCGCCGTTCGCTTCCGGCCGGCCGTCGATTCCGAGATCGGCGAGCGGGTCGCTATCGAAATCAAATGCGAAGGGTACGTCCGCCGCGAGGAGATGGCCATTGAGAGAGCGGCGAAGGCAGAACGCGTAACCATTCCCGGCGATTTCGACTATGCGTCGATCCGCGCGCTCTCGCGGGAAGCGCGTGAAAAGCTTGCGCGCCAGCGCCCTCGCACGATTGGAATGGCTGGGCGGATCCCCGGCATCACGCCCTCGGACGTCGCGATCGTTGCCCTCTTCATCCACAAGAGCCATCAGCGAGCCCCAGCCGTCTAAAGGCGCGGATGCTCTCGAAACGCTGCTCGAGCGAGCCGGCGTCGATGCGCAACTGATCGGGCCGCTCGCGCGCTACGGAGAGTTGGTCCTAGAGCAAAACCAGCGCTTCAATCTGACGGGTGCGAAATCGCAGGAAGAGTTGGCCGATCATCTGCTCGACAGTCTGAGCGTCGCTTCGTACGTACGCGAGCCATATGTCGATGTCGGCAGCGGAGCGGGCTTGCCCGCGATTCCGATCGCTATCGCGACCGGAATGCCGGTCGTTATGATCGAGGCAACGGCGAAAAAAGCGCGCTTTCTCGAATCGGTCCTGGAGCTGCTCGAGCTGCGCGGCGCCATCATCGCCGAGCGAGCCGAGATCGCCGGGCACCGCTCGGCCCTTCGAGAGCATTTCGCAAGCGGAACTGCTCGGGCTCTTGGGAGCGGCCCAACGGTCGCCGAGCTGCTCCTGCCTCTCATCGAAGTCGCTGGAGTGGCGGCGCTCCAGCGGGGTGCCATCTCGACAAGCGAGCGCATTGCGCTCGAGGATGCCTCCCTGATGCTCGGCGGCCGGATCGAAAGCGAAGTTCGACTCGAGGGCGATCGTCGTATCGTCGTGGTTCGCAAGACCGGACTCACACCGCTTCGCTTTCCGCGACGGCCGGGAATCCCGACGAAGCGGCCGCTCTGCGTTTGAGTGCAAGCGGCGCGCGTTCCACGTGAAACATCCTTGCGGCTCGGGGCGTTTCCCGTGAAACGCCGCTAGAGTACGATGAAGAATGCCATGTATCGCCCGTTACCCCTCGATGCTCGCTTGGCCGCAGCACTTCCCGAGCGAAGCCTGTACGCCGTAGGGGGACGCGTTCGCGACGAGATTCGAGCGGAGCTCGATGGGCGCAAGTCTGCCATCGCCGATTCCGACTACGTCGTCGTCGGACTCGCGCTCGATGAGCTTGCCAACCGTCTTCGTTCAATCGGCCGGGTCGACATCGTCGGCGCCTCGTTCTCGGTCCTGAAACTCACGGTCGACGGCGAGACGGTTGACGTCGCAATGCCGCGGCGAGAACGTTCCTCCGGGGTCGGGCACCGCGACTTCGAGGTCGTGAGCGGCCCCGAGGTGACCCTGGAGGAGGATCTTGGCCGGCGGGACTTCCGAATGAACATGCTTGCCCGGGCGCTGCCGTCCGGCGCCATCCTCGACCCATACGACGGCATTGCCGACATTCGGGCTCGGCGGATCGACATCGTAACGTCTCAGAGTTTCGTCGAAGATCCCTTGAGAATGCTGCGCGCCGCTCAGTTTTCGGCACGCTTCCGATACCGGGTTACGCCGGGGTTGCGCGAAGCGATGGTGGCGGCGGCGCCTTTGGCGGGAAGCGTTTCCGCGGAGCGCGTCCAGGAGGAACTCGTTAAGCTTCTGATGGCAAGCAAGCCATCGATTGGTCTAGAGCTCCTTCAGGAGACCGGGGTCCTGGTTTACCTGTGGCCGGAGCTGCTCGAGGGCGTCGGTGTCGAGCAAAATGAATGGCATGCCTATGACGTCTGGCGGCATAGCCTCGCCACCGTCGACGCTATTCCGCCCAGCGACTTGAGCTTACGCTTGGCAGCTCTCCTTCACGACGTCGGAAAGCCGCGGACGAAGGAAGGGTCCCACTTCTACCGCCATGAGATCCTAGGGGCCGAGATGGCCCAGGAAATGCTTGAGCGCCTGCGCTTCCCAAACGAATCCGTTAAAGCAACCAAGCACCTGGTCAGGCAGCATATGTACGCGGCCGACCCGGAGTTGACTGATGCAGCGCTGCGCCGGTTCATACGGCGGGTAGGCCCATCGAATATCGAACATTTGTTCGCATTGCGGCACGCCGATATCCAGGGGAGTGGCCTCCCGAAACGCGGTGGCGCCAACGAAGCCTTCGAGGCACGAGTCCGAGCCGAACTGGCGCGCAAGCCGGCCTTCTCAGTCCGAGAGCTCGCCATCGACGGCGACGATGTGATTGCGGCGCTCGTTCGCCGCGGGGCGGCACCGCCGGAGTTCAAAGGGGACGAGCGCGTCGGGGCTGTCTTGCGCTGGCTTTTCGAGCAGGTCACCGACGAACCCGGACGTAACGAGCGAAGCTTGCTGCTGCAAATGCTGGAGCAGTATTTCCAAACTGTGCGCGCTTAGTTGGGTCGAATCATCGCGCTCGTAAATCAAAAGGGCGGCGTCGGCAAGAGCACTACCGCCGTCAATCTCGGCGCGGGGCTCGCCGTGTACGGCCGAAGGGTGCTGGTCGTCGATGCCGACGCGCAAGGCAATACGACCACAGGTTTGGGCGTCGACAAAACGCGTCTTACGCACGATCTTTACCACGTACTGATGCAGGAGGTTCCGCTCGAGCGAGTCGTCATGTCCACGGAGATCGAGAATCTCCGGCTGGCACCGGCGACCATCAATCTCGCTGGTGCCGACGTCGAACTCGTCGCGGCGCTCTCGCGCGAAACGCGCTTGCGTCAAGCGCTTGCGCCCGAAGCCTCTCGCTACGATTTCGTTTTGCTCGACACGCCGCCTTCGCTGGGCTTATTAACGATCAATGCGCTCACGGCGGCGGACGAATGCATCATACCGGTGCAAACCGAATTTTACGCCCTCGAAGGACTCGCGCAGCTCACCGGCGTCATTTGGCGCGTGCGCGACGCGCTCAATCCCACCCTTCACGTTAGCGGCGTGCTCGTCACGATGTTCGACGGGCGCACACGCCTGGCGCTCGAAGTGATCCGCGAGCTCGAGAAATACTTTCCGCAGCAGATTTTCAAGACGCAGATTCCACGAAACATCCGCCTTTCCGAAGCGCCGTCGTACGGCAAGCCGGCTATCCTGTTCGACGTAAAAAGCCGCGGAGCGCAGGCTTATCTCGCACTCGCGCGCGAGATACTCGAGTTAGAGGAGCCTCCGACGTGAGCACGCCGAGACGCGGTTTGGGGAGGGGCTTGCGCTCGCTGCTCGGCGATGCGGCGATCCCGGTCTCGACCTCGCACGAAGTCATCCGCGAGATTCCCCTCGCCGAAATAACGCCGAATCCGTTTCAACCGCGCAAGAGCTTCGACGCCGGTGCGCTCGACGAGCTCAAGACATCGATTGCAGAGTACGGCGTTCTGGTGCCGATCATTGTGCGGCGCCGGGACGATGGCTACGAATTAGTTGCCGGCGAGCGGCGATGGCGGGCATGCGCTGCGCTCATGCGCCCTACAATTCCGGCCATCGTCCGCGCCAGCGACGATCGCCAAACGCTCGAGTTTGCGATCGTCGAAAACCTGCAGCGTGAGGACCTCAATCCGCTCGAGGAAGCGGCGGGCTTTCAATACCTCATCGACGAGTACGGACTGACTCAAGACGAGCTCGCCCACCGGCTCGGCAAGAGCCGCCCCGGCGTCGCGAACACGCTGCGGCTGCTCGGATTATCCGAGGCGATCAAGATCATGCTTGTCGACGGACGTCTCTCCGCGGGTCACGCGCGAGCGCTGCTTGCGGCGCCGGCACCGAATCGCGAGGCGCTGGCGGCGCGCACGGTGTCGGAAGGCTTGACGGTCCGCGCGCTCGAGCGCCTGGCAGCGGCGGCGCTACGACCCAAAAGCGCGACGACATATCGCGCGCTCTCGCCCGAGGAGCGCGATTTCGAAGGACGCCTGCGCGAGCGTTTCGGCGCGCAGGTCTCAATCGTCCGGTACGGACGCGGCGGCCGCATCGAGCTCCGCTTTGCGAGCGACGACGAGCTGACGCGCCTCGGCGATCTCCTGCTCCGCGAGAAGCCCTAAGAGCCCGTCGATGTTCCTTCCGTTTTCGCGAATCATCGCGCTCTTGATGGCCGGCGTTCTCTGCTTCGCGTTGCTCGTGCCGATGTCGCTCGCGCGTCACAATTCCGCACTGGCGCTTTTCGTCGTCATCGTCTTCTTTGCGTATCTGATCGCGAACGTCGTGCTGTGGCAGCGGACGCGTCGGCGCGAGTAACGCGTCCCTTGCGCGGCGTGCTGCTGTGCGGGATCTACGTCATTCTCAACGAAGGGCCGCGTCTGCTCGAACTCGCACGCGCCGTTCTCGACGCGGGCGTTCGCGTCGTGCAGTATCGGGCAAAGACCGGAATCGTGGCGGAGCGCGTACGAGTCTTGCGCGCCTTGACGCGCGACCGGGATGCGCTGTTGATCATGAATGATGACTGGCACGCGGCTGACGCGTTCGATTGCGATGGCGTGCATCTGGGTCCGGGCGATGCTGGATTCGAGCGCGTTGCGCCGGTCCGCAGCGCGCTGCCCGAACGGCTCATCGGTCTCTCCTGCGGCACGATCGACGAGGTGCGCGCCGCTAACGCGGATGACGTCGATTATCTTGGCGTGGGCTCCATATATGCAACGCACTCGAAAGGCGATGCAGGCGCGCCGATCGGAACGCACGCTCTGCGCGCGCTCGTCGGTGCGAGCGCGAGGCCGGTCGCCGCGGTCGGCGGCATCTCCGCTGCGACCATTCCGCAAGTACGGCGCAGCGGCGCGGTCATGGCTGCGGTCATCTCCGCAGTCTCCAACGCCTCGCACCCGCAACGCGCGGCCCGCGAGCTCGTCGAGGCGTGGCATCTCGGGGAGCACAACGGAGTCGCATGACCGCGATCGTCCTTTCGATAGGCACGTCCCACCCATGGAACGTCGCCGGCGTCGGACGCGACATCGTGGTGGGAGCCGAATTTGGGGTCCGAGTCTTCACCGCCATTGCAGCGGTGAGCGCGCAAGACGGAGGCGGCGTAACGGCGCTCCACCCTGTTCCCGGCTATTCACTCGCCGCGCAGCTCGCCGTCCTCCCGTGGAGTTCCGCATCCGCCATCCGGATAGGCGCGCTCCCGACACTTGCCGCAGTGCGCGCCGTCGCAGAGCCGTTGAAATCGCATCCATGGATTCCTGCGGTCGTGGATCCCGTCTTCACCGCAAGTCGCGGAGGCGAGCTGGTCGATTCGTCCGCCCGTTACGGCGTGCGCGACGAGTTGGCAAGCATAGCCAGCGTCGTGCTGACGCCGAACCTAGAAGAGGCGGCTTTTTTGCTCGGAGTCTCCTCGATAGCGCGCGATGCGCTCGGCGAGACGGCTGCGGCCTTGCTGGCGCGGGGGTCCGCCGCGGTGCTCCTCAAGGGCGGCCACCTCGAGGGCGCGCCGGCCGACGCGCTCGCGACCGCCGACGGCGTCGAAATCTTCAGCGAGCCGCGCGTTGCAGGCTTGATGCACGGAACCGGCTGCACGCTTGCGATGGCATTGGCGTGCGAGCTCGCGGGCGGAAAGCCGATTGGACACGCGGTGCGCGCGGCACGCGCATACGTCCGCGCACAGCTTGCAAGGCATTAACCTTCACGTGCTAACATTGACGCGCGAATGATCAATATCGTCTCGCAGCGTCCCCGCGTGATGTCCGGAATGCGCCCGACGGGGCCGCTCCACCTCGGTCATCTGGTCGGCGTACTGACCCAATGGGCGACCTATTGCGAAAACGCCGACGCATTCTTCGAGATCGCAGACCTCCACGCGTACACGACCGAGTTCGACGATCCGGCAAAGATCCGCGGCGCGCGCGACGACATGGTCGCGGTATGGCTGGCCGCGGGCGTCGACCCGGAAGAGGCAACGATCTTCCTGCAGTCGGGCGTGCCCGAAATCGGCGAGCTGCAAGCGCTTCTGGGTATGATCACGCCGGTCTCGTGGCTCGAGCGCGTACCTACCTATAAGGGACAGATCGAAGCGCTTGGGCAGAAGATTGCCACGTACGGCTTCCTAGGCTATCCTCTGCTGCAGTTGTGCGACATCGCGGTCTTTCGCGGCGAATACGTGCCCGTCGGACGCGACCAAGTTGCGAACCTGGAGCTCGGCCGCGAGATCGTACGCCGATTCAACTATCTTTACGGAGACGGGCGCGAGATCTTAGTCGAGCCCAAGCCGACGCTCTCGGAGTTTCCGGACGTTCCGGGAACCGACGGCCGAAAGATGAGCAAATCTTACGACAACGCGATTTTTATCGCCGATGACGAAGAAACGACGGCGCGCAAAGTTCGCGGCATGCTCACCGACCCGCAGAAGATCCGGCGCGGCGATCCCGGCCGGCCCGAAATTTGTCCGCTTTTCACATTGTGGCATTTCGTCAACCCGGCTAGAGTAGACGGCGTCGCAGCCGAATGCCGCTCCGGCGCTCTGGGCTGCGTGCAAGACAAGAACGACTTCGCTCAGCAGTTGAATGCGTATCTGCGGCCCGTTCGCGAGCGCTACGCGCACTATCGCAGCGATCCGGCACTGGTCGAGCGGATCGTTGCGGCGGGAACGGCACGCGCACGCGAAATCGCGGCCGGCGTGCTACGCGACGTCAAACGCGCTATGAGGTTGATCTAAAAGTGACGCCCAGGCGGACGTCGCAAGAGCCCCGCTAGCGGCACACCGAGAATCAACACGAAGGGGAAGAGGAAGACGTGACCGTGGGAAAGCGCGTAAACGATTGCGGCGACGGCCAACATAACCGCCGCCGCCAAAACCACGCGTGCGATGGTTGAGAAGACCGTTTAGCCCTTAAATTTCGGTAAGGTCTGCGCGATCGAGTGGAGCGCCCAATCGATGTCCTCGAGCGACGCCGCGTATGAAAAGCGCAGATAGCCTTTGCCGGCCGCGCCGAACGATGAGCCGCCGCCGCACGCAACTCCACCCTCTTCCAAAAGAAACTTGGCCAACGCGCGATCGTCCGCTGTGATCGCCGAAACGTTGGGAAACGCGTAGAACGCGCCCTCCGGCAACAAGCACGAGATGCCCGAAATCTCGTTGAGACCTTCAACGAGGCGGTCGCGCCGGGCGCGAAAGATTTCGTTCATCGCAAGCACCGGTTCGTCCGATCCGGTCAGCGCGGCGATACCGGCCATTTGCACGAACGTTGCGACACAGCTGAAGGTATTGTTGTTGAAGAGCGTCACCGTACGCGCCAAGTGCTCTGGCATCAGCGCGTAGCCGAGACGCCATCCGGTCATGGCATAGGCTTTCGAGAAACCGTCAACGACGATCGTTCGCTCGCGCATCCCGGGCAGCGACGCGATCGAGACGTACTCCGCATCGAGGTAAAAATTCCGGCTGTAGATTTCGTCGGCGAGGACGAGAAAGTCGAAGCGTTGGGCCAGCTCGGCGATGCACTCGAGATCCCCTCGTGTCAGGACTCCACCGGTCGGATTGTGCGGAGAGTTAATGACGACCACTTTCGTCTTGGCCGAAACCAGGCGCGCGAACTCGTCGAGATCCATTCGCCAGTTGCGCGACTCCCGCAACGGAATCGCGTGAATCTTCGCCTGATGATAACTCGCGCAGGACGCGTAGGCGGGGTAAGCCGGATCGAAGTAAACAAATTCGTCGCCCGGGTCGAGTAGCGCGCTTAACGTGTTCCAAATCACGGGCTTGGCGCCCGGACCGACCACGACGTTTTCGGGGCCCCACGGCGGCGTGACGCGGCGAAAATCGCTGGCATATTGCGCGATCGTGGTGCGCAGCGAGGGAAGGCCGCTCGACGGCGTATAGTGCGTGTGGTTGTCATAGAGCGCGTCGACCGCCGCCTTCTTGATCGTCTCGGGCGTATCGAAATCGGGTTCGCCGATCTCCATGTGCACCACACGCCGGCCCCGTGCTTCGAGTTCACGCGCCCGCGCTAAAATTTCAAATGCATTCTCCGAGCCCAGCCGCGCGACTGCAGCGGCGAGCCGATCTTCGTGAACTGCGAGCATTTGTGCAACCTCCAGAACGCTCGTCGTTTCGCCCGAGCGTGAGTTGGACCCTGGAATAATGGTGCGCGCGAACGTTCGAGCCGCGCCATGAGCTCGTGACTACGGCTTTTTGTTGAAGTACTTCACGAGGATTTGCCGTGCAATCGGTGCCGCTACGGTTGCGCCGTAGCCGCCGCTGCGATCGACGAAGACGGCGAGGGCAAGGCGCGGGTGGACGGTCGGCGCCCAAGCGATGAACCAGGTCGTATTCGGGCCATCGCCGCCGTCCGTTTCGACGGTACCGGTTTTCCCCGAGAACGGCAATCCGTCGATCGCCAGTCCGTACGCGGTGCCGCCGGGGTCGGTGACCTTTGACATTCCTTCGCGCACCGCCGCGAGTGCCGCTGAAGTTACGGGAACGCGACGTATGATGCGCGGTAAAAAACGGGCGACTCTCCGGCCGCCCGGGCTGCGGATCTCGCGCACGATCCTCGGTTTGTAAAGAGTGCCGCCGTTGATCACTGCCGAGGCGATGTTGACCATCTGCAGCGGCGTGGCTTGCATCGCGCCTTGCCCGATTCCCAAGAAACAGGCCTCGCTCGGCTCCATCGGCACGCCGAACGCTCGCATCTCCCAGGCGCTGGTCGGCCAATTACCCTCGTTCTCGCCGGGCAGATCGATGCCGGTCTTGGCATTCAAACCGAATGCGAGCGCGTACTTGCGCAAACGCGCATTACCGAGCCACCACGAGAGGCGAAAGAAATATCCATCGCTCGATGCGGCAAGCGCCGGAACGAAAGTCGTGTCGCCGAGGCCGCCGGCCGCAATGTCCCGCGCGTAGTAACCGCCGCAGTTCCAACCGCCCGTATCGTCGACAACTTGATCGACTCGAACGACGCGCTCCGTGAGCGCCGCGGAGCCGGTGACCATCTTGAACGTCGACCCCGTCGGTGTCGCGGCCGCAATCGCGCGATTGAAGAGGGGCTGCGCGGAGTCGGTAAGATCGAACGCGATGCGCTTCCAACGATTCGCGGCGAAGTCGTCCGGGTCGTAGTTGGGATAACTTGCCAGCGCCAGAATGCCGCCGGTCCACGGGTCTTCGGCGACGGCCGCGCCTGAGAGCGCGGCGGCCGCGCCCCAGCCCGCGGATTCCAGCGGCGAGCGCATTTTCAACGATCTGCTGCAGCCGCCAATCGACGCTCGTCACGAGCGTGTCCCCCGTGACGGCCGCCTTCGATCCAAGTTTGACGCTCGAAACGACGGCGCCCGTCGCGTCGACGACGACCCGTTGACCGCCGGGCGAACCGCGCAAGTACTGGTCGTAGGCAAACTCCAATCCGTCTTTGCCGATCACGTCGTTGGGCGAGTAACCCTGGTACTTGAGCCGGTCGTATTCTTCTTGGTTGATTGCGCCGACGTAGCCGATCAGATGCGAGCCTGCCGGTCCCTGCGGGTAATCGCGGATCGGCTGCGCTTCGAGGTCGACGCCGGGAAGATCGGTGAGTACCTCGGAGAGACGAGCGACGGCCGCGACGGGCAGATCCGTCGCGAGTATTACCGGCCCGTACGGTTCGCTGCTCGCGACCGATTCGAAGTTCGGATACGTGACGCCGCGATGGTGCAGCAGGCGATACCATAATCTTCGTGCATCGATGTCGAGTACGTTCGCAAGAATCGTAAGCTCGTGACTGACGTCGGTCACTTCCGAGGGAATGAGTCCGACCACAAACGATGGGCGACTTCGCGCGATTACGGCCCCATGCCGATCGACGATCATTCCGCGCGGCGCAGCCACCGGGATGAGACGAATCTGATTCGCTTGTGCCGCAACTCGATACCGGTCGCCGTCGACAAGCTGCAGTTCGACAAGCCGCGCCAGAAGCGCGAGGCACGAAATGGCGAGGAACGCGCAAAAGGCGAGGAGACGCCACGATGGAAGCCGCCACGGTATTTGGCGCGGCACGTTCGGCGGACGTGTCATTCCCGCCGTCCCTCCAGACGGCGCGCAACGAGCATTGCCGCAACGATGACGATCGAGTTCAGCGCGGCCTGGAAGAGCGCCTCATGGAAATGCAGGGTCCCCAGGCCCGGCGGGTATCCCGTGAGCGCCATCACGATCCAAAAAAGCAGGGCGCGCAGGAGCGTGGCGACGATCGTGATTCCGGTCACGAGCGGAACCGAGTCGGCAAAGAAACCTCGCGATAGACGACTGGCGACAAGCGCACTCACGGTCGTCGCGATCGTCCATGCGGCCCCCGTCTGCGCAGAGAGTGCGTCTTCGCAAAAGCCGGCGAAAAAGCCGTAGACTGCGGCGCGGCGGGCGTCGGCACGAACGGCATACCACACGACCACCACCAGGACGAAGCTCGGAACGACGCTGCGGATCGCAAGGAAATGTCCGAAAGTGGCCTGGGCGACCGTCGCTGCCAGCAACCACGCCGCAGCGACATACCACGCCGGCCCGACGAACGGCGCAACGTGTGGCTTACTGCGGGACGACGACAACGCGATCGAGCGCACCGAGATCGACATACGTGCGCAGGACGGCGGTTTGATAGAGCGTCGTGTCGCCGCCCTCGATCGACGTCACCACCCCGACCGGGACGCCGGAATGAAACGACCGCCCCTCTCCGGTCACGACGACGTCGCCGATGCGCAATCGAGCGTCCTGCGGAACGTACTCGAGGACCACGGTGCCGAGATTTCCGCGTGCGATCCCCCACCAGCGCCCCCGCCGCACGATTGCGGGGATGCGGCTCGTGTAATCCGTCGCGAGCACCACGGTGCTCGAAAATGGGCCTACCGCGGCCACGCGTCCCACCACCCCGTCCGCCGCGAGCACGCCCTCGTCACGACGTACCCCCGCCAGCAATCCCTTATCGATCGTTACCGCGCGGGAGTCGTTCTCCGGAGAGAAACCGACGACGCGCGCTTCGATGCCGTGGTAGAGATCGACGACCGGACGGACCGAAGACTCCGCAGCATATTGCGCCGCCAGCTCGTGAAGGCGTGCATTCTCTTCGATCAGCCCTTTGTTGCGCGCCCGCAACAGCCTGTTCTCGCTTTCGAGTCCCGGCACCGCAAGGACCGTTACCCCGACCGTCCGCGCTCCGCGAATCGTCGCAGCGATCGCCGTCTCCGCAATGCCGAAGAGAGCGCTTGCGGTTGTCGTCAACGGACTTACCGATCCCGAGCGCTGCGCGCCTATTTGCAAAAGGGCAAACAAGGCCGCTGCGATGATGATGCCGATTATCGCAAAGAGCCTGCGTTCGTCTCGATAGGTAAAAATGGTGACTCCGGCTTCTTGTGTCTTTGAGCGCGGTTAGCTCATGCCCGATACATTCGTTTCCGGGAGCGCAAATCCCAACTGGCGCAGCGCACGAATGAAGCGGGCCAGCGGCAACCCGACGACGGTATAGAAGTCCCCCTCAATCGACTCGATCAACGACGCGGCGCGGCCCTGAATTCCGTAAGCGCCCGCCTTGTCGAGTGGCTCGCCGGTCGCCACATACTCGGCGATCTCCTCCCCGCGCAGCGCGTAGAATCGAACGCGTGTCGTGACTCGCTCCTCTATGGATTCGCGCCGATTCGCAACGGCCAGGGCGAAGGCCGTATGCACCAGATGATCGCGCCCCGAGAGTTGGGTGAGCATGTGCGTCGCCTCGTCGAGATCGCGTGGCTTGCCGAGCGCGGTTCCCTCGAGGTCCACGATCGTGTCGGCGGCCAGAATCGGAACGTCTTTCGCTAGATCTTGGCGATTTCGCAGAACGGCGCGCAGTTTTTGGCCGGCGTGAAAACTCGCGAGCTCTGCCGGCGCGAGGCCTGGCACCGGCAGCTCTTCGTAGCCGCTGGGTGCTACATCGACTTTGAGGCCGAGCGTGCGCAAGAGCTCGTACCGGCGTGGCGACGTACTCGCCAGTACGATACGCGAAATAGGCAATTTAATCGTACGTACGCCCGTCCGCCTCGATGTATCCGCCTTCGTGGCGGCCTCGAGGATCGCGATGAGTCCAGTGGATCACGCCGCCGAGCGGATAGTACTCGTACTCACCTTTCACCAGGACTCGTTGCCCACGGGCAAGTGGTATCGGCCCGGTAAAATCGGTATTCGCCTCGACGCGTACGGTAAGGTTGCAACCCGAGCCGAGTTTGAGGAGAAAGCCCTCGTGCGGACTGATTCGGCCGGGCTGCACGCCCAAGAGCCGCACTGCCGTTCCATCCGCAACGACTTCGACGTGCGAACGTGCGCTTGAATACGCGTCGCACAGTGCGCGATCGTTCGCGGACTGCTGCGCGCACGCGCTCAGGATTGCAGCCAAAGCCGCGATGAGCGTCGGAAACCGCCTACGTGCCCGCATCGCCGTTATAGCCATAAAGGCCCCGACCGAGGATATACGCCCATACCGGCTCCGGAACGAGATATCGAACGCTGCGCCCCTGCGATAACAAACTGCGTACCAGCGTGGCCGACGCCGGAAGTTCGGGAAGATTAAGCGTGGTGACGCGTTCGCGCAGAGCCGGCGGAACGGCGGCGATGACGCGCGCGAGCGCGTCGGTGCCGACACCGGCGCGCGGCGCGATCGCGAAACGCTCGAGACCTTCGAGCACCTCGTCGAGGCGCACCCAGGTGGCACTGGCCAGCGAGTCGGCGCCGATGATGAAGGTAAAGCGGGCTTGGCGGTATTTGGCCTGCAGTCGCGGCAGAAGATCGGCGGTATATCCGGTCGCGTTATCGCGCAAATCGGTTTGATCGAGCTCGAACGCTGCGTTGCTTTCGATGGCACCCAGAATCATGGCGCATCGATGCGCGGCATCGGCCTGCGGCTTGTCGCGATAGTGGTTATTACCGGTTGGAACGAAGAGCACGCGATCGAGCCGCTCGAGTAGGCGCGCGGATTCGGCGACGAAGAGATGCGCGTTGTGAATTGGATCGAAGGTTCCGCCGAAGACGCCGATTCTCATGAATAGGTAAACTCGTACGCGCCGATTCGCACGGTGTCCCCTTCCTCGGCGCCAAGCTCCTGAAGTCTCTTCTCGACTCCCATCTTCTCCAGCGCTCGTTCAAAGCGCGCGAGTGCTTCGTCGGATTCGAAATTCGTCATTGCGGCGAGCCGCTCGATGCGGTCACCGGAAACGACGAACGCTCCGTCGTCGCCACGCTCGATTAAAAAGGCAGCCGGCGCCGCAAGTTCGATCCGTGCCGAAGGCTCCGCAACGATCTCAGGCATCGGTGCCGCTTCAATCGTTCGTGCAACCGCGAGCGTCAAGTCGCGAACGCCTTCGCCGGTTGCTGCGCTGATGCCGCGAATCTCGGGGAAGCGTCGCCGCAACTCTCGCAAGGACTCGCGAGCCTCGGTAAGATCGAGCTTATTGAGGACCAGGAGTGTCGGCTTTTCGCGAAGCTGCGGATTCCAGGCGCCCAACTCCGTTTCGATCGTCGCTTTTTCCGCAAGGATCTCTTCAAGCGGCCTCGATCCATCGAGCAAATGGACCAACACGCGCGTTCGCTCGACATGCTTGAGGAATTGATCCCCTAAGCCGATCCCTTCGTGCGCGCCCTCGATCAAGCCGGGAACGTCGACCATCACGAACGACTCTTCGTCGGAGACGCGCACCACGCCGAGCTGGGGTTCGAGCGTCGTGAAGGGATAGTCGGCGATCTTGGGACGCGCAGCCGAGATCGTGGAGAGCAAGGTCGATTTTCCCGCGTTTGGAACGCCCACGATCCCGCAATCCGCGAGAAGCCGCAGTTCGAGGCGAAGCGTGTTGCGTTCGCCGGGCTCGCCGTGCTCGGCGAAACGCGGTGCTTGCCGAACGCTCGTGGCGAAGTGCTGATTGCCGAGGCCGCCGCGACCGCCTTTTGCGGCCACGATGCGGGAACCCGCCTCCTTGAGATCGGCCAGGAAATCTTCGGTGCCGTCCGCGCGAGTCTTGAAGACCAGCGTCCCGACCGGAACGCGAATCGTCAAATCTTCGCCGCTGCGCCCGGACTTGTTCGAACTTCCGCCGGTTTTGCCGGCATCCGCAGAAAAACGGCGCCTGAAGCGAAACTCAACCAGCGTCGTAAGCTCGGGCGTCGCCTCGAGAAAGATGCTTCCGCCGTGGCCGCCGTCTCCGCCGGCCGGTCCACCTTTGGGAACGTATTTTTCGCGACGCCATGCAACGATACCGTCGCCCCCGTCTCCGGCGGCAACCGCGATCTGCGCCTCATCGATAAACCGCACAGCGCTATTTTTCGCCGGACATCAAAAAGGGGCCTAACGGCCCCGTTCGCGTGCGGGTGCTGACGTTACGCCGCCGGGACCACCGAGATTCGCTTGCGCTTGCTCCGGCTGCTGAACTCGACGATGCCGTCGGTCAACGCGAAGAGCGTGTGATCGCGACCTAATCCGACGTTCGAGCCCGGATAGAAGTGCGTGCCCCGCTGACGGACGAGGATGTTCCCGGCGAGCACGCGTTCGCCGCCGAAGCGCTTTACCCCGAGCCGCTGCGCATTTGAGTCGCGGCCGTTCCGGGTCGACCCGGCGCCCTTCTTCGAGGCAAAGAGTTGGAGATCAAAGTCGAACATGGCCGGCCCATTGTAACAAAGCCGCCCGGAAATGCAAACGGAGCGCTCGAGCGAGCGCCCAGGAGCTGTGGTTGCTCTCGGTAGCGACTCGACGGAATCGTTGGCTAGTAGCCCTTGGTATCTTTAGCGCGGTGTCCAAAAAAATGGGCGACGATCGCGGCGACGATGACGGTCGAAAGCAGGACCGCGACGTATTCGCGGCTTTGAAGAACCTTGGCCAGTGCGCCGATGAAAGCGAGCGGCACGAGCAGCACGAGGAAAAGATCGTAAAAGCCGCATGGTAACCATTTCCTCACGATGCTACGTCGGTTACGTTCGAGCGGGGATCCGGTACGAGCGCGCCCGGCGGGTTCGAATCCCGCCCTCCCTTGGTCGTCCATGGCGCATGCTTTCCTGCATCCTTTCGGCGGTACTTGCCTGCGCTCGACGACGTCGATAGGAATGAGCCGCTCGGACTCTTGGAGCAAAACTCCGGCCACAGCCTTTGCTCTCGATAGTGTTCCAAACGCCGCAGGTAAAGGCAGCGAGCGGGCGGTTCCCTCTGCAGGGTTCGTCCGTTTATGCTTAATGGGCGCGACCTATCGGTCCATCCCCTGGCTAACCGCAACCCAATTTAGCGGCGCTCGGCCGCTTTTAAAAAGGAGCGAAGGGCGTTACTCTCCACACCTGTGGACAAGCTTGTGGAGAACGCCGCTCTCAGGGCCCTCGCTCGCATTCTTTCGGCCTTATTCTGCCGAACAATTCGGGCACGTTTCGACTGCGGTCAGACCAGGTTCATAAATCGGAAAAATCCCCAAAATACCGTTCGCGCTAACTTGTGGATAAGTGTATAAAGTCGTGCATAGAATTCGCAGGAGCAAGCCTTTATTAAGCCAAGTGGTTGCGCCCTTACGGGGGTGCCGCAGCCCGATTCCTTCGTCGTAGGGGCCCGCTGCGTGATGTTCTTAACGCTTATTAACGCTACTTGCAGCAGAGGACGCAGAGGATGGTGCTTGCGATCAACTCCGAGATCTCAACCGAGCTCTGGCAATCCGCACTTGAGACTTTAGAGCGAACCTTTTCCAAACCGGTTTTCGAGATGTGGATCAAACCGATCCGCTTCATATCGTTCCACGGAAACGAGCTGCACCTAGCGGTGCATAGCAAGTTTGCACAAGATTGGGTGGGAAGCAAGCTGCGTGCGCAGATGATCGGCGTTTTGAGCGAGCTCTTTGGCACGAGCGTCGAGCTGCGACTCTCCGTGGCTGAACCAAACGAGGGGACGCGGGCCGCCGTCGCCGGCTTCATGGCTCGCCCGCTTGAGGAGTTCCGTACTGCAAACCTCAATGCACGTTACACTTTTGAAGAGTTTGTCGTCGGCAATTCCAACCGCTTCGCACATGCCGCGGCGCAAGCGGTCGCCGGTGCACCCGCCCATGCGTATAACCCGCTCTTTCTCTATGGAGGCGTCGGTTTAGGCAAGACGCATCTGATGCACGCGATCGGTCATCGGGTTATTCAAGATAATCTCGCCACCAACGTGGTCTACGTTACGTGCGAGAAGTTCACCAACGAATTTATCATCGCGCTGCAAAACAATCGTACGCCCGAGTTCCGCAATCGCTACCGTCAGGTCGACGTTCTCCTCATCGACGATATCCAGTTCCTTGCCGGAAAGGAAACGACGCAAGAAGAGTTTTTCCACACCTTCAACGCGCTTCACGAATCGGGCCGCCAACTGGTAATTTCTTCCGATCGTCCGCCCAAAGAGATCCAGACGCTGGAGGCGCGGCTTCGCTCGCGATTCGAATGGGGTTTGCTTACCGACATCCAGGCGCCCGACTTGGAGACGCGCGAAGCGATTCTACGCAAGAAAGCGGGCAGTGAGAACATTCCGGTGCCCGACGAAGTGACATCATTCATCGCGAAGGTTATCCCCTCGAACATCCGCGAGCTCGAAGGAGCCCTGATCAGAGTGATCGCGTACGCCTCGCTCACGAAAGCGCCAATCACGACCGACCTCGCCGCCGACGTCTTGAAAAGCGCGCTCGCTCAAGCGCCATTGCATCGGATTACGATCTTGAAAATCAAGGAGACAGTCTCGGGCGCGCACGGCTTGACCGTCAAGGAGATGGACAACGGGCGCCGCGATCAAAGGCTCGCAGCGCCGCGGCAGATCGCTATGTACATCGCGACGGAGCTGACGAACTACTCCTTGCCGCAGATCGCCCGAGAGTTCGGCAAGAAAGACCATACGACGGTTATGTACGCGCGGGATAAGATTAAGGAGCAGATGCAACGGGACGAGGCCTACCGAAACAAGATTCGCCAGCTCATCGCGATGTGCCAGAATCCCTAAACACCCTGCGCACAAGGTTGGGCCTTTCGGCATGGATAGCGTGCCGGCGGCACGCGGGTCGTGGAAAAGTGCATGAACTCCAGCCTTCCACCCACAGGCTTATCCCAAGGTAAAAGCCGCGCAAACACAAGCGAATGCGGACTTGTTCGCAGAATGCACCGCCTTACTACTGCTACGGCTTTACGTTCTTCTCTCCTAGGAAAATGAGCGCGCACGACCAACGGTGGAAACGATGAGATTCACCTGCACGACGAAAGACATCGCTACGGCGGTGGCAGCCGCAAGTAAAGTGGTCAATGCGCACACCACCGTGCCGATTCTCTCCAACGTCCTGCTCCAAGCCGATGGCGGAAAGATCGCGGTGCGTGCCACCGATCTCGAGCTGACCCTCGAGCATGCGTTTCCGGCGCAGGTGAGCGAAGGCGGGTCGGTGACCGTTCCTGCCAAGCTCTTTGCGAGTTACCTCGGGAACCTGTCGCCGGGCACGCTCGAGCTTACCGGCACCCCAACGCGCGCCAGCGTAAAGTGCGAACGAAGCAATTACGACTTTCACGCACTTCCCGCCGATGAATACCCGCCGCTGCCTGCCGCCGCACGGGGTGCGCAGTTCGAGATCGGTGGAAAGCGTTTCCGTGACGGTATCGATGCCACGATCTTTGCGGCCTCGAGCGAAGAGGCGCGCGGGGCGGTTTTGATGGGCACGCTACTTGAGGTGGAAGGCAACGCGCTGACGATGGTCGCGACCGACGGATACCGGCTCGCGAAGTTCGTCACGACTCTCGAGAACAGTGCCGCGACCGAGAAGTTCATCGTGCCTTCGCGAGCGCTCGCCGAAGCGGCGCGCAACCTCGGCAGCGGCGAGCAGATCGCGGTGAATGCGCTCGGCGCCCAGAGCAATCAGCTTCAAATGACCAGCGGCGACGTCGCGATCACCGTCCGCCTCGTCGACGGGCAGTATCCAAACTATCAACAAGTCGTCCCCGCAAAGTTCGATCGCGCCATAACCGTAAGCACGCCGCTGTTGATCGGGAGCCTTCGTCGAGCCGAGCTCGTTGCCGGCGATCGTGCCAGCATGGTGAAACTCGCTTTTGCGAATCAGACGCTCGTGGTCACCGCCAGCTCCGATATTTCGGGCAACGCATACGAGGAGCTCGAGATCGAGCAGCAGGGCGAAGATCTCACCATCGCGTTCAACGCCCGGTACTTGGTCGAGATTCTCAACCACATCAAGAGCGACAAAACCGTCATCGAGTTCTTGGGGCCGCTCTCACCCGCCGCAATTCGGCCGCTCGAATCGCTGGAGAGCGGCCAGCAGCTCTACGTGCTTATGCCGCTGCGACAGTAATGTGTTGCTCGAGCGGTTGACGCTTTCGGATTTCAGAAATTACTCCGAACTCCAGATCGAACCGGCGGCGGGGCTGAACGTCTTCGTCGGAGCCAACGCGCAGGGGAAGAGCAATCTCTTGGAGGGGATTGCAATGCTCGGAACTGGGAAATCGTTTCGAACCGTGCGGGAGGCCGATGTTGTGCGCCAAGGCTGCGAAAGCGCCGTACTTCGCGGCGTAGCGTCGGTCCACGCCGGACGGGTCGAACTGGCCTGCGCGATTGAGCGGTCGAGCCGAGGAACGCACAAAACGTACACGGTCAACGCGAACAGCGTCCGCTATGCAGGCTATCTCGGCAGAATGCGTGTCGTAACATTCGTACCGGCCGACTTGCAGCTTGCAAGCGGCACGCCCAGCGCGCGCCGTGCCTTTTTGAACAGCGCTTTGTCGCAAAGTGAACCGCGCTACTATCACGAGCTTGCGCGCTACCGCAAGGCCGTGCAACAGAAAAGTGCATTGCTTCGCGGAACGATTGAAGCCGATCCGGAGCTGCTGGCGACATACAACCGCACGCTCGTCGAGGCCGGAACGCAAATCATGCTGGCGCGCCACGCGTTGATTCGTGCACTCTCCCAAAACGCACGCCGCGCGCACGAGCGATTTGCGCGCACCGAGGAGCTCCAAGTGGAGTACGAGCCCAACGTCGCCTTTATCGAGCCCACGAGCGATGCAATAAGCGCCGCGCTCGAAGCGCGGCTGGCGCACTGTCTCGATGCCGAGCGCTTGCGCAAGAGCGCAATCGCCGGTCCGCATCGCGACGACATCGGCTTAACGCTTGACGGACTCTCGCTAGCTGCGTACGGTTCCCAAGGGCAGCAGCGCACCGCGGTCCTAGCACTGAAGGTGGCCGAATACGCCGTGATGTGCGAGCGGTCGAGCGAAGCACCTCTCCTGCTTCTCGACGACGTGCTTTCGGAGCTCGACGAAGAGCGTGCCGCAGCGTTCTTGGCCGAAATCGGCGAATACGAGCAGGCTTTTATCACGGCGACGCATCTGCCGACAGGGCTGCCCACAAGCGCGCATCTCGCGCGCATCTCGCAGGGCCGCGTGCAAACCGCCGCGACATGCTAAAGCTCTCGAAGGCGATCGCGCAGTGGCAGCCGTCGGAAACGGCTGCAGGGCAGCCGCCGATCGCGTTGCTCGAAGCGGGTTGGGAAGAGATCGTTGGTTGCGAAGTCGCGCAGAACTCGCATCCGGCGCGCGTTGCCGACGGTACCCTCACGGTTACGACCCGCTCGAGTGCGTGGAGTCACCAGCTCAGCTTCCTAGCCGAGCATCTGCTGCGGGCGGTCGCCGCGCGTCTGCCCGATGCCGGCATCGAGCATCTGCGGTTTCGCGTTGGCAGGCTGCTCCCGCGCCGGAGGGGTGGTGCGAATCGGCAGGGCTTTGCGGCGTCGCGCTCGGTGAGCGATCGCCCGGATTCGGCCTCCCCCGGCGAAGCTCTGGCGCGCTTTCGGCGGGACGTCGAGCAGCACCGTGACGCGCGGCGCGAGCAGGGGTGGAAGGAGTGTGCCGGGTGCCGGGTCCTCGTCGGACCGGCTGCGGATTCCCTCTGCCAGATCTGCGCGGCCGCGCGCACCGAGCGGCTCACCGCTACGACCGCTCAGCTGATGTTCGAAGCGCCCTGGTTGGGATATTCCGGAACGGCCGCACTGGTTTGCGGGTTACAGCTAGAGGAGTACGAGCGGATCCGCACCCGGTTGCTAGCGCACTGGTGGGAGATGCTTGCGCGGGCTCGCGCGGCGAAGCAGCTCTCGCGCGATGGCCGCGAGCGGATCGTTGCGAGTGCCTACGTGCTTTTGCGAAGCAAACTTCCTCCTGAGCAGATCGTACCCGCAACCGTGCGAAGCATCTTAGGCGATGAGCTGCACGAACTACTCTATGGCCAGTCGTCGCGCGAAGGCGGCGCCGTAAAGAATCAAAAACGAAGAACGTAATGTCAACGAACTATACCGGCGAGCAGATTGAGGTCTTACGCGGGCTTGAAGCCGTGCGTAAGCGCCCGGGCATGTACATTGGCAATACCGCGGAGCGTGGCTTGCATCAGCTCGTCTACGAGGCCGTCGACAACGCCGTCGACGAGGCTCTGGCCGGATACGCGCGCAACGTGAAAGTCGTTCTGCATAAGGATCTCTCATGCTCGGTCGAGGACGACGGACGCGGCATTCCCATTGACCTCCACGCCGAAGAGAAGCTTCCGGCCGTCGAAGTGGTGATGACGATCCTGCACGCCGGGGCTAAGTTTGGAAAAGGCGGCTATAAGGTTTCCGGCGGTCTGCATGGCGTCGGCATCTCGGTCGTAAACGCGCTCTCCGAATGGATGGTGACGCAGGTCAAGCGCGACGGGTTTGTCTGGGAGATGAAGTTCGAGCGCGGAGTCACCGTACAAAAGCTCAAGAAAATCGGCAAGACGGACGGCACGGGAACGCTACAGTGGTTTAAACCCGATACCGAGATGTTCGAGGTCACCGAGTTTCATTGGGACATCCTGCAAAAGCGGTTGCGCGAGCTTGCCTTTCTCAACCGCGGACTCTCGATCACGCTTCGTGACGAGCGAGGAGAAGCCGTTCGCGAACGTACGTATACATTCGACGGCGGCATCGTCTCCTTCGTCGAGTGGCTCAATGAAAAGAAGGATCCGCTGCATCCGATCATTTCGACCCATGCCGAGCGAGACGGCGTCGACGTGGAAGTCGCGATGCAGTATACGGACACGTACGCCGACCAAATATTCTCTTACGCAAACAACATCGGAACCATCGAAGGCGGCATGCACCTCCAGGGCTTCCGCCAGGCTCTTACCAACGCCGTCAACTCATACGCCCGCAAGCGCGGCGCGCTCAAGGAGTCGGACAACTCGCTTTCGACCGACGACATCGTTGAAGGGCTGACGGCCGTCGTTTCCGTGAAGCTTCAAGACCCGCAGTTCGAAGGGCAGACAAAGACCAAACTTGGAAACGCGAGGGTTCGCAGCATCGTCGCCGGGCTCGTCTACGAGCGTTTGGAATTCTTTTTAGAAGAGAACCCGAAGTACGCCCGCGCGATCGTCGACAAGTGCATGCAGGCTCAGCGAGCGCGCGATGCCGCCAAGAAAGCACGCGATCTGTCACGCCGCAAGAACGCTCTTGAGGGCTCGGGACTCCCCGGCAAGCTCGTCGACTGCAAAAACGGCAATGCGGCCGAGAGCGAGCTCTTCTTGGTCGAAGGCGATTCGGCCGGCGGCACCGCCAAGGGCGGACGCGATCCAAACAATCAAGCAATCCTTCCGCTGCGCGGCAAGATTCTCAACGTCGAGAAGGCGCGTCTCGACAAGGTGCTTGCCAACGAAGAGATCCGTACGATGATCACGGCGCTCGGTACCGGCTTCGGCGATGAGTTCAACGTGCAGAAGCTGCGGTACCATAAGATCATCATTATGACCGATGCCGACGTCGACGGCTCGCACATCCGGACGCTGCTTCTGACCTTCTTCTACCGGCAGATGCGGCCGCTCGTCGAACAGGGATACGTCTTCATCGCCCAGCCGCCGCTCTACGGAATCCGCAAGGGAAAGAAGCAGTGGTGGGCCTTTAACGAAGCCGAGCTCAAATCCATCGTCGGCGAGGATGGCAAAGATTTCGTGATCCAGCAATACAAGGGACTCGGAGAGATGGACGCCGAGCAGCTCGCCGAAACGACGATGGAAGTCGGTCACCGGCGCTTGAAACAAATTATGGTCGAAGACGCGGTCGAAGCGGAACAAATATTCACCGATCTCATGGGCGACAAAGTCGAGCCGCGCAAGCAATACATTTTCGACTACGCCAAAAGCGTCAAGAACCTGGACTTGTAAGAGTTCCTTTAGAAGCTGCTTAATCCGGCGGGGCCTTGTGCTGCGCAGGAGGTATAGAAGCCCAAGAGCTCCAGGTGCGCACACGCTTTGCGATCGGCCTGCTGGCCGTCATCACGGTTCTGTCCCTCGCGGTCGCAAGGCGCCACGCTTTGCTGCGCTTTGCGATTCAAGAAGGCGCGGGTCTCGCAGGCGGCTACACCGTCCGGATCGCCGAGCTGCACGTCGGATGGGACGCAGCCGTTTTATCGAGCCTGCAGGTCGAGCACGGCACCCAGCCGCTGCTTGACGCGAATCGCATCGCGCTCCGGTATTCGTTGCGGGACCTCTTGCCGGGGCAGCACTCATCGCTTCGGATTGCTGCGCATCGACATCGATGGCGCCCGCCTGACGATCGTCAGGTTTCGCGATGGAAGCTTCAATTTCAATCTCCCGCGCGCTGCAACTCGGCCCCCACCGCAGCGCCCAAATCCGGTTCCACTCCGGTTTGCTCTGCGGGTTCGCAATTTGCAGATCGAACTGCGCGAGCCCTCGGCTTATGACGCGAGCGCGAAGGATCTTCGCGTAGGCAGCGTCGCGATCGAAGCATCGGTCGATACCGGGGCGGTCACGCAGTATCGCGCTCGCGGCTCTTTTGAAGAGCGGCGCCTCGAACCATTCACCGTCGGCGGCAGAATCGATGCCGTAGCCGGCTACGCCATGCATCACGCGCAAGCACCGCGTTTTCCCATGCGCGCGCTGGCGAATTACTTAGCCGACACGCCGGCAGTGCGAATACTTGCCGGCGAAGGTCGAAATTTCGACGCGCGGCTCTACGCTCTCGGTGTCGTCCCGAATGCGACGCCGAGCTATCACGTGAGCCTGCGGCTCGACGTGAACGGCGGCCGTTTGGGGATCAATGCGCTTGCCGCGCCAATCGAGAACCTTCGCGCGCGGCTGGAAGTGATCGATAACGCGTTCTTCGTGCGCGGCGCGCATGCGACGCTCGCCGGCATCCACTTACGCATCGACGGCGGAGCGTACGATTTCACCGGCGCGCTTACCGGAGGCGCAAAGCTTCGTTTAGCGTCTCGGGAACCGGCGATCTCTCCGCGCTACGGCAAGCGTTTACGTTCGCGCGCGGACAGCCGATTTCCGGAGCGGCGCGACTTGGCGTGCTCGTGCACGGGCCGATCGACGACCCGGTGATCGTTGCGCGGGTCGTATCGCCGAAGGCGCGCTATCGCGAGCTTCCGTTCGACTCCCTTAACGCCGGCGTCGTGTATCATTCCAACGTCGTCGCGCTCGCGCCGTTGAGTGTCGGCTATGGCGGCATGGCGCTGCGAGTCGCCGGAACCATGAATGTCGGCAAGAGGCTTCTCTCGAGGTTTGCCGTGCACGTCGCGGGCCAGGCGAATCGGCTTCCGTATCTCGATGAAATGCTGGGAGACGAACCGGTAATCGTCGATGCCTCGGCAACCGGAGATAATCTACTCTTTCATGTCGTCGGCAGCGCCGCGTCGGCGCGAGGCGTCACGCGCTTGGCGGCGCTGGTCGAAACGAACCCCAACGGCACGGCTGCCGTCGAGCCATTCTGGTTCCATACCGAGCGGGGCAATTTCGACGGCGGTTATTTGCTCGACCGGCCCAACGATACCAGCGCCTTCTGGATGCTCTCGAGCGGTCTGCGCATGCGCTCGGTCGGCTATAAAACCTTTCCCGGAATTTCGCTGCCGCAGATGCCGAACGTCAACGGGCATTCGGTGGGGATGACGCTGGCCGGAGGCGGATCAGGCAAGAGTATCGTGTTGGCGGGGTTCGTTAAGGGCTCGCAGGCTAGCATCGCGGGCGTGCAATTCGCTGCAGTCGAGGCGGCATTCGGCGGAACGTTGCAAAACGCAGCGGTAAACGTGCTTCGCGCATCCGGCCCGTGGGGAACGTTCGATGGCCACGGCGGATTTTCGGCGCAACGTTTCATCGCCTATGGGACCTATCATGGAACCTTCGAAGGCTTGCAGCCATTGATTGGAAACGCAATCGCCGGTCACGGCAGCATCGGAGGAACCGTCGGTATCGGCATCGAGCCGTCTAGTATCGTCGTGCAAGGCTCCAACTTAGCGCTGCGAAATGCGACGTTGCATGGCGTCCCGGTCGATCGCGCAAACTTGACGCTGGGGATTGCCGGCAATCGCTTGCGGATTTATTCAGCCGATGCCCACGCGGCCGGCGGCGATCTCGTTGCCGCCGGCACGTTCGCGCTTGCGCCGTCCGCCGCGGGCGCCGGTCACAATGCGCTCGCGCTCGTCGCTAAACGGCTCAATGCGGTGCAGCTTCGTGGCATCGGATTACCGCTTGATGCGGGGACGCTCTCGGCTGCCGGAAGACTCGCTGCTGGAACGCCGGTGCCCTCGTTTGATGGCGGCGTCGCAGTCAATGGCGGCCGCATCGCTCACTTCGCATTCACCGGAAACGGCGAAGTGCGTTTATCCGGCGATGCAGTTACGTTTCGCCGCACCCTCGGCGCCCTCGGAGCCACCTACGCGCGAGTCGACGGCAGAATCGCCGCGCTAACCTCTGGTTCGCCCGTTTACGCCCTCGATGCATACGTCCCGGCAGCCCAAATCTTGCCGGCGCTGCATGCGTTTGGACTCCCAAACTACATGACCGACGGCTCCTTCAACGCGCGGCTTCACGTCGCCGGTCGGAGCCTGGCACCGAACGTCAGCGGGCACGTCGGCGTTCCGGGAGGCGAGGCGAATGGATTGCCATTCGTCGATGGGAGTGCGCTGCTTTCGGCCGATCCTCGCGGAGTCGCCGTACGTGACGGCTCCGTTCTCGTCGGCACGACCACCGTGTACTTTACGGCGGTATCGCGGCCGCACGAAAACGTCGTGGACGTGAGCGCGCCGCGCGCTGATCTCTCCGACTTCAACAATTTTTTCGATACGGGCGATACGCTGGACGGCACCGGCAGCGTGAAACTTGCAGCAGCATCGCGGGACGCGCGCATCACGTCGAGCGGCGACATCGACGTGCGCGGCTTCCGTTATCGAAACTTGCCTATCGGCAATACCAAAGCCGTCTGGTCGAGCGCGCGCGACGTTATCACGGGATCGCTCGCCGTCGGCGGTAAGCAAGGAATGCTTCACGCGCGCGGGTCGATCGCGTTGACGCCAACGAGCGCGTGGCAATCCACGTTGATGCGTTCGCGATTCAATCTCGCCGCCGACGTCGACGATCTCGATCTCTCGCTTTGGATCCCCGCGCTTGGCCTGCAGGGCGTTCCGATCACGGGTCTCGTTTCGGGAAAGGCGACGGTCCGTGGACGATACCCGCTCATTGACGTGCGGGGGAACGCCGGCCTGACCGGCGCAACGATTGGCCCGTTGGCTCTCGATCGCGCGGAACTCGCAGTTCACACTGCTTCCCGGCGTATCGTCATCGACAAAGGCGAGATCGAGACCTCGGCGCTCTCGGCATCGGCGGCCGGTACGGTCGGTTTGCGGCGCGACGACCCGCTCGACTTGCAAATCCACGCGACGACCAACCGTCTCGCGCAACTCGTCTACGACGTCTCGCGCGTCAAGGTTCCACTTAGCGGGTCCTTTGAGTCGACCCTCAAGGTCGACGGCACGTATCGTGCGCCCAGATTCCAAGCGGGCTTCGATGGGACCAACGTGCTGGCGTACGGTATGCCGATCGTATCGCTTTTCGGGGAAGTGCGAGTAGAGCGGCGGGCACTGATCCTTTCAGATGCCGGCGCGACCTTCGCTCGCGGCGAGGCAACCTTAGCGGGTTCGCTCCCACTGCAGCTTGCGCCGCTCCGTTTGGCGGCTCCCGATCAGCCGATCAGCTTCGATCTCGACGTGGTCGGACTCGATCCGGCGATCTTCGACGCAACGTTCGGCAACGACACGAAGCTTGCCGGACTGATCGACGGTCATCTCGGACTCTCCGGCACGGTGCGCAAACCGGCGATCGTTGGCCGCGTCGCGCTCTCGGGTGGCTCATACGTAAGTAATCTCGAGCGAGTTCCGATTCAGCAAATTACGGCTGCTCTCGCTTTTAATCGCGCGTCGGTGACGATCGAGCGGGCATCGGCACGCTTCGGAAGCGGCACGATCCAGGGTTCGGGGAACGTCGAATTTTCAAATGGCTTTTCCGCTGGGGGCGCGACCCTCGCGCTGAAGGCTTGCGGCTCGTGGGGCTCAACTCGACATTCCGGCCTACGGAAACGGAACGCTCGATGGCCAAATCACGCTCGCGAAGCGCGCCAGACTCTAACGCGCTGCTCTCAGGGCATCTCGCGCTGAGCAACGGCACGCTTCCATTTGCCTCCTTCCTCAAAGCGGCGCAGCAGTCGGCTGCCGTAAGCGGACCGCCCTTACCGCTCGCCTTCAATCTTCAAGCGACCGCGGGGAAGAACGTGCGCGTCCGCGGGAACGGTTATGGCGCAGGGCTCGACATCGGCGTTGCCGGTTCGGCGAAGCTCGCCGGCACGTTGGCAAAACCGACCATCGCCGGAACGTTCGAATCGACTGGCGGGACGCTCACGTATTTCGATCGAGCCTTCCGCGTACAACAGGGAAGCGTTCGCTTTAACGCCGCCGACGGCGTTCTCCCCACGCTAAGCGCCGTTGCGACGACGTCGGTGGTCAATCCCGATCCCGACCGCGCGCGCAATCCGTACGGGAGTGCCGACATAACCATCTCTGTGGACGGGCCGATATCGAGTCTCAATATCCGCCTCAACTCGAATCCGCCGGGATACACCCAAGATCAGATCATTGCCCTGATCGCGCCCTTCGGCGGGTTCGCCAGCGGCATCGGCTTTAGCCGCCAGGAGATGCTTGCGCGGCAGCAACCCAATGGGATAACGCCGTTAGGCACGCTCTCACCGATTCCGGACGTGGGCCTCCAACAGAGGAGCTCAATCACTGTTGGCCAGGAGGCGTTCAGCCTCCTCAACGCTCAGTTTACTGCCGGCTTGCTCTCGCCATTGGAAACCACGCTCGGTCAGGGCCTCGGTCTATCGAGCATCAATCTCACCCTCGGCTACTACGGGAACGTAGGATTTACGGCGAGCCGACTGCTTGAGCAAGGCGGTGAGCGCCGTCTACGCGGTCACTTTCGGAATTCCCCAGACGCAATCGTTCGGATTGACAGTCCAACCAAACCCTGAGACCTCCGCAGCGCTCAACTTTTTCTTGCAGAGTGGACCGACAAAGCTGGTGCAGTTTCCGACTGCGCCGGTCGGCTACGGCGCGAGTTATCTCGCCACCGAGCCGCTGATTGGAAACACCGGCTTCAGCCTAACCTATCAACGTCATTTCTGGTGAATAGATTAAGCGTAAGTTCAGGCTTAGGCCATGCGCAAGGACCCCGGGTAGGCCGGGCGGAACAGGCGTCCCGGGTCGCGCGCGATGCATTTATGCGCGCCAGCCATGCTGAGGCCGTCAATAGGACCTCGAGGTAAATTGAGGACGACTTTTTTCACATGACCTGTGATCCCAGGCGGCGCGTGGGGCCGTTGCAACGGTACGTGGCGATTCTGTCGCTCCTCGCAATGACTGGTTTGAGCATCGGTCCAGCAGCGTCGGCGTCCCCCCCTGCATCAAGGATCGTCTCCGTCGACGTAACGGGCAACCTGCACGTGCCGACGCAGACGATCATGTCGGTCATTGCGGCGCGGCCCGGCCAGCCGTACGACCCTAAGGTCGTTCAGGCGGATCTCGCGCGAATCAACGCGCTCGGCTACTTCGCGGATATCGCCCCGCCGTTGGTGCGCCAGCGCCCCGGCGGCATTGCCATCACCTACCGCGTCGTCGAGAATCCGGTCATCACGAAGATCGCTTTTAGCGGGAACCAGAAGGTTCCCAGCGACACCCTGTTGGCGCTCATGGACCTGGCGGTTGGCCAAGTCTTCAATACCAACACTTTTCGGCAAGACGTGCTGAAGATCAATAACTATTACGAACGCATCGGTTACGGCGGACAAGTGCCGACCCACGTTAAGGACATCAACCTCGATTCGCAGACCGGTGCGCTCACGCTGGTCATTCAAGAGGGCTTGATCGTCAAAAACATTATCATCGGGGGCGATCCGCTGCTTCCGCCGCCCTATCTCCTTCCGCATCTTACCTTGAAACCCGGCAGCGTCTACTCCGACTCCGTGCGCGATGCCGATTACAAAACGCTGCAGAAACTCTACGAAGACAAGTTCCATCTCGAAGTCGGAAACTTCGAGGGCGGTATCGTGCCATCGTCGATCAACCTTCAGGCGGGAACCGCCGACGTCAAGTACAATATTTACGTCGCGCGCATCGCCGTGGTAGAAGTCACTGGGAACACGCGAACGAAAGACCAAGTGATCCGTCGCGAGTTGCGGGAACGGCCAGGAATGGTCCTCAACACCGATGCGATCAAGCGCGATTACCAACGGCTCAACGCGCTCAACTTCTTTTCCAAAGTCGAGCCCGATATCAAGCCGGGTCCGGATCCGAAGAAGCCGCAGGACGTCACCCTGGTCTGGCACGTCACCGAGCAGCGCACGGCGACGGCCTCGGTCGGCTTTGGATATTCGGGAGGTTTGACCGGCCTTGGCCTCTACGCGACGCTCGGCTTTTCGGACAATAATCTGCACGGTACCGGCAACTCCGCGGGGCTTCAGTTTGAAGAGGGCGCGCGCGCGGGCATCGCGCAGCTTACGGCGTCGGTACCCTACCTCAGCAACACTCCGCAAGGGCAAAAGTACACGGTTGGCGGCTCCATCTTCACCAACCATACGACGTATTATTATCCGATCTACGCTATCGCCGGTTCCGGCTCGGCGGTGAGGAGCAGTGCGACGGTTCCAATTCCCGTCACGCTCTATTCGAGCACGAATGCGCAGTTGGTCTCCGGTGCCGACGCCACCAGCGTTTCGAGCTCGAACGGAGCCTCCGGTAACATCGGGCGCCGCCTGAGCGACTACACAATTCTTTCGTTATCGATCTCCGGCCAAAAGATTAAGTACGACACGACGGTGCCGTCGCCGTACTATTTCCAAGGAAATCAACCGAACATTTTCGTCGGACCGACGCCGAGCCCGATTAACTCCTCGCAGTTCAACTACGGTGGCTCCTTCGGCATTTCGGCGTCGTCGATTGCCAACGTGAACACCGGCGCACCATATAACCTTGTGACGAGCGGCCTCAGCTTGCAAACGATCACACTCGACGATCCGTTCAACCCTCGCAACGGCGTCAAGGCGCTGCTAAGCACCACGGTCTCGGCTTCGGCAATCGGGTCCAACTTCTCGTTTACCGAGAGCACGCTCGATCTCGCGAAGTTCTTCCCAGTGCTCAAGGACGCCACGCTGGGAGTTCACGGCGCCGCGTACAACTCGACTGGGGTCATTCCGCCCAGTTCGCTCTTCACGTTCTCCGATCAGCAGATGCGCGGTTACAACCAGGTTTTTTACGCAACCAATGCTTATCTCGGTCAGATCGAGCTGCGTCAACCCGTCGCGTTAGATCGCCGTATTACGCTCGCGGTCTTCGTCGACGAGCTGGATTACCACATCCGAGGCGCGTACCCGCTTCTCGACCCGTACACGAACCGCATCACCGGGTATCCCGCTGATTGGGCGCTTTACGGGGATGCCGGCTTCGGCATCCGTTTCGACGTGCCCCAGCTCGGTCTTCGTACGGTACGCATCGACTTCGCCAAAGGGGTGAATGGAACGCACACGAGCTTCGGAATCGGCCAGAGTTTTTAGTTGCAGGGCGACCCGTCCTGGAGACCAATAGAAGGATGATGAAAATTCGGTCAGCGATATTTTTCGCCGGCGCCGTCGCGCTCGCCGTGTGGGCGGGGCGCGGCGCCATTGCGGCAGACCTCACCGATGTCGGATACATCGATCAAGCAGAGCTGGCAAACTTGCCGGTCTTCGTTGCGGGGAACCGTCAGCTGGCATCCTATAAGGCGCAGCTCGATTCGCAGTTCAACGCTCAGGTGCGCCGCGCTCGAACGGATGCCGAGAAGCAGCAGGTGGCCATGCAGTTCCAGCAACAATTCAACGATAAGCAGCGGGAAATCGTCGGGCCTCTTTTTCAGCGAGCGCAGCTAGCAATTGCGGCGGTTAGCGCAACGCGCAATCTTTCGATCGTCGTTGACAAGCGGGTCGTGATCTACGGAGGTCAAGACGTCACGAAAGACGTGGAGGCCGTCTTTGTTAGTCCGCAGGCCATCCAGCCGCCCGCCGCAACGCCCCCGCCGTCCGAGATCGGCTACGTCGATCAGAATGTGCTCGACGGAGTTCCGAAGGTGCAAACGGCCAACAACACGATGCAGCAGTTCGAGACCACGCAGCGACAAGTCTACTCCGCGCGAATCGCTCAGGCTCGCAGTCCGAGCGAGAAACAGCAACTTCTGCAACAGTACAACAAGACGGTTGCCGACAAGCAGGATCAGCTTCTTAAGCCCCTCGTGGATCAAACCCGGATCGCGACGTCCGACGTGGCACGTAAGAAGCATTTGTTGCTCGTTCTCGACAAGGCAGACGTGATTTACGGGGGGACGGACATCACGCCGGATGTCCAAAATGAGCTTACGAAATAGTCTTCTGAGCGGCGCCCTCGTCGTTGCGGTCGCCGGCTGCGCGCCCAACGTCCACTCGTCCGCCATCCGCGGAACGGGTTACGTACGGATCGATGAGGTCGTCAAGCATCATCCTCTCTACGGTCAGCTCTCGCAACTCGATGACGCGATTGCGGCAATCAACCTTCAATCGGTGGCACGGCACGTACCGCTGAGCGCCACTCAGATCGCGGCGCAGACCGCCGCGCTCAATCAAGAGCTGCGCGCCGCGCAGATAAGGGCGAACAAAATTCTCGCACAAAAACAGAACGACTACGCGCAGCGCGAACAGCAGGCAGTTCGTTCGGCGTTGGCCGCAGCGGGCATTCGAGGCTCGGGTGCGCTCGCCGCACAACAAATGAGCGGTACGTCGGCTCAACAGGTTGCACAAGCCGCCAAAGCGGCCGACGCGGACCTCATGGAGTACCAGCAGAACGTCGTCGCGCAGGACAACGCGGCGAGCTCTTCGATAGCCAAGCAGCTCCAGGCGCAAGAGGCCCAGAAATATCGTGCCAAGGCCGAACAGCTTATGCAGAATGAAACGGATCTCTCGCTGCGTTTGACGCAGCAGGACGCCGCCTCGCGATTGGCGATCAAAATGCGCCTCTCCAATCTCGCGTTAGATCCAGGCGCGCGCAAGCAGGCGCAAGAGCAGCTCGCCGCCATCGGCGCCAAAGAGGCTGCGCAGTTGGGAGCTCAGCGCGACGTCGATGCGGCGACGCTGCGCTCTTACCGGCAGCAGCTCGATCGACAGACCGGCGATGCAATTCGCACCCAAATAGGCGCAATCCAAGCCCAGACGAGAGGCAAGCTCGAGGAGCGCCGCAACGAGGTAGGCACGCAGTTGCGCAGCCTTGGTCCTCCTTCGTTGCCGACGAACCTTTCGCCCGACGTGCAGGCGCGCATTTCGGGGATCCATCGACAGTTTGTCGGACAGTTCCAGGCCGACGCCGCAAAAACTATCGGGGAGTACAACGCAACAAAAACTGATCTCGACCGTCAGTTTGCAGCGCTTCATGGGGCCGACGTCGGGGCGACGGGAGCCGCCGCCAAGGAACTCGGAATGCTACAGAAGCGGCGCGGCGAGCTTTATGGGCAGATCGTCGCGCAGGTGGAACGTGACGTTTCGCGCATTGCAAAGGATAAGGGATTTAGCATCGTCTTCGTCAACATCTGGTCTGCGGCGGGCGGATACGACCTAACCAGCGAAATTATCAAGGACGTCGAAAGTCAACACGAGTGAAAAAGCACCAACAGATTTTTTTCTTCTGCGCCGCCGCCGCGCTCGCGGGGTGCGCTACGCGCAGTCCTATCGGACTCGTGGACGTGCAGCGGATCGTCGCGAACTGGCCGGAGTATCAGGGCTATCAGAGCCAACTTTACGCCGATGAGCGTTCGATTCAATCGCGGCGTGAGAGCACGTCGCGGAAGCGTCGCGCTGCGGTGGCTCTGCAACGTAAATATTCGCAGGTGACCGATCGGCTTTCGCAGCAGATTCGGGACGCCGCCGGAAAAATCGCATCTGCGCGTCAGCTGAAACTGGTCTTGACGCGCGAGGGCATCGGTTACGGCGGCGTCGACATCACCGGCGACGTTGAGAGGGCGCTCAACATCACGGAGAAGGCGACGCCGACGCCTGGTACGTAGTGGCCGATACCAGGCCATTGGCTCCCGCAGGAGGTTCGATGCTGGGCACGCTCGAGCAATTGGCAGCGCGGATCGGGGGACGCATCGTCGGGGATGGCAGCGTTCGCGTCGACCGAGTCAGTGCCGTAGAAGATGCAACCAACGATGCGCTGACTTTCGCGACGAGCGAAGCATATTTTACGTCTGCGCTCGCAAGCGACGCAGCCGCAATCTTAGTCGACGAGTCGCTTGGGAAGGTTCCGGCCGCTAAGCCGTTATTAGTAGTAGAGAACGCGCGCTACGCATTGGCGCTTTTGCTGCAGTCGATGCGGCCGGACAAGCCGCGCGGTCCCTTCCGGCATCCGAGCGCCGTCGTCGAACCCGACGCGCAACTCGCCGCCGACGCGTATGTCGGCGCGCATGCATATATCGGAAATCGCACCACGATCGGCAGCAGCGGCGTCGTCGGCGCCGGGGCCTACGTGGGCGACGGCGTTTCCATTGGCGAGTCGGTTTGGATTCACTCGGGGGCCAGCATCATGTCGGGGACGCGTATTGGCGACCGCGTCGTTCTGCATTCGGGATGCGTCATCGGCAGCGACGGATTCGGCTGGGCTTTTGTCGACGGCCGATCGGAACGAATTCCTCAGATTGGCAACGTCGTGCTCGAAGACGATGTGGAGATTGGTGCGAATACGTGCATCGATCGTGCCCAGACCGGCAGCACGAGAATCGGCGCCGGCACGAAGATCGACAATCTCGTGCAAATCGGACACAACTGCCGTATCGGCAAGAATTGCGTTATTGCGGCATTGACTGGTTTAGCCGGTTCGACCGTAATCGGCGATAACGTTAAAGTTGGCGGGCAGGTCGGATTCAACGGTCACGTGACAGTTGGTTCCGGCGTATCCATCGCGGGGTCAGCGGGTGTTTGGGGAAATCTTGCGGATGGCGTGACGGTTTCCGGTAACCCCGCGCGAGACCATCGCGAGCATGTTCGCCAAGAGGTCATGATTCGCAAGCTGCCAAAGCTCTTCGATCGTGTGGAGGCGTTGGAGCGTTCGCGCTCGGCCGAGTAACTGCGCATGATGCAGGCGACGCTCCGGGAGACCATTCGTTTCGAAGGAGTCGGTCTGCACACGGGAACGCACGGCACGGTTGAAGTCCGACCGGCCCAGCCCAATGACGGAATATTCTTCGTTCTGGGGAGAACGCACGTCACGGCCGGCGTCGAAAACGTTGTCGATACGTCGCGCGCGACGGTGTTGGGTCGCAACGGGTCGACGGTTTCCACGACGGAGCATTTGCTCTCGGCGCTCTTTGCCATGGGCGTGAGCAATGCCGAGATCCACGTGCGGGGTCCGGAAATCCCGGCGGGCGATGGGAGCTCGGCCGAGTTCGCAACGGCCATCGCGGCCTGCGGCCTTGAAATGCAACGGCAACCGCGCAAAGTGTTGGAAATCGACGCGCCGCTTTGGCTTCGGGCCAGCGACCGCATGATCGCGGCCTTCCCGTCGCCGACGTTTCGCGTGCGCTTCGTCGCGGATTTCCCGGCACCGATCGGCACGCAATACTTCGACGACGAGATTGATGCAGAACGCTATCGAACGGAGATTGCCGGCGCGCGCACGTTCGCCTACCTTCACGAAGTCGAAGCGTTGTGGGCTCGCGGTCTGGGGCGCGGCGGAAGCCTCGAGAATGCGCTCGTCTTCACACCCGATGGGCCGATGCAGCCGCTACGCTGGCCGAACGAAGCGGTGCGCCACAAAGTGCTCGATCTCGTCGGCGACCTCGCACTGCTGGGAGCTTGGCCGCAATGCGAGATCGTCGCGATCAAGAGCGGCCACGAGCTTCACACGTCAATAACGCGCGTCTTACGCAGCCGACTGCCCATACCGTCGGCATGAGAGCCTCGAGGAGATATCGTTGACCGAACTGGACATTCGCATGATTTTCGAGATCTTGCCGCACCGGTATCCGATGCTGCTCGTCGATCGGATCGTGGAGTTCGAGCCCATGGTGCGTGTGAAAGGCTACAAGAACATCACGTACAACGAGCAAATATTTGCGGGCCATTTCCCCAACAACCCGGTCTTGCCCGGCGTCTACATGGTCGAGGCTCTCGCGCAGCTGGGGGGCGCGATGATTCTCGAGCCCGGTGAGTTCTCGCGCAGAGTTCCTTACCTCGCCGGCATCGACAAAGCGAAATTTCGTCGCCCGGTGATTCCCGGCGACCGGCTCGACATGGAAGCGAAAATGTTGCGTCACAAGCGCAACATCGGATGGGTAAGCGGCGAAGCAACGGTCGACGGCCAGTTCGCGTGCTATGCCGAGTTGATGTTCTCGATCGTTTCCGACCCTCGCATGTTTGGCGCTGATTCAAGTGTGCTCCACATCTAATCGGCGTATCGAAGTAGCCTAATGCTGCACCCGACGGCGATCGTCCATCCGGGTGCCGAGATTGGGAAAAACGCCGAAATCGGGCCGTATTGCATCGTCGGCGAGCATGTCTCAATCGGCGCGCGAACGGTTTTGCAGGCCCACGTGGTCGTCAACGGCTGGACCGAGATCGGGGAAGACTGTCTGTTTTATCCTTTTTCGACCGTCGGGGCGGCCTCGCAGGATCGTAAGTATGCCGGCGAGCGCGCCTTCACGCGAATCGGAGACCGGACGATCCTGCGCGAATACGTTAGCATTCAGCGAGCGACGGGACACGACGAAGTAACGGCGGTCGGCAGCGACTGCCTGTTGCTCGCCTACGTGCACATCGCCCACAACTGCATTCTCGGTAACGGCGTCACGATGAGCAACTTGGCTCAGTTAGCGGGTCACGTTCAGTTGGGTGATCACGTCACGATCGGGGGCCAAACCGGCGTTCACCAGTTCACGCGCGTCGGTCGCCACGCAATGCTAGGAGGCATGAGCAAAGTCATCAAGGACGTGCCTCCATTCTTTCTGGTCGAAGGCAATCCGTGCGAGCCCTATGGCCTCAACAGCGTTGGTCTGCGCCGCGCCGCTTTTTCCGCTGAGGAGCGTAACGAGATCAAACGCTTTTACAAGCTGCTGTACAACCCTAAACTCAACGTCTCCCAAGCAATCGAGGCGATGAAAGCGCAAGCGACGACCGAACCCGGCCGCGAAATCATCGACTTTCTCGAGGCGCCCTCTCAGCGTGGCGTATTAAAGTGATAACGCCGTCGCGTTTGGGACGCTCCTACATGCTGCGTCGGGTCGCTCGTCGCTCCGCATCCATGCTCCGCTCCTGCTGCACCGCGCTCGCGCCACCTGCTAAGGAAAGTTTTGACCTCCTGTCAATGGCGCTCGCGTCGGAGCCCCTCCGCAGCACGTAGAAGCGCCCTGCGCGCGAAGGCGTTAATGGAGCGGAGGCAGTGAAATATTTTTTCTTGACAGGGGAGCCGTCGGGTGAGGCGATGGCAATCTTTTTGGCGGAAGAGATTCGAAAACTCGATCCCGACGCGCAGTTCGAAGGGATTGGAAGCGCCCGGATGCGGGACGCGCACTTTGCGCTCTGGCGCGATCATACGGGCTGGGCGAGCATGGGACCGTTGGCCGCCATTCCGAGAATTCCGAAGCTTTTGAACGCGATGTTGCGCACGGCGTTTCATATCGTCGCGTCGAAGCCCGACTTGGTGGTGCTCGTCGATTTCGGCGTCTTCAATCTGCGCTTGGCTAACACGTTGCGGCGTCTGCATTTTCGCGGACCGATCATGGATCTTTTTCCGCCGGGAACGTGGTTGGATAACGCGGATAAAGCGCGCAACGTCAGCGCGGTCGCCGTCCCCGTGACCGCTTTTGCACATCAGTACGGATTCTATCGAAGCCTTGACTGCCGTATCGAATATTTCGGGCATCCGCTCGCGAGCCGGTATCGGATGCGGGATCGACGCGGGCCGCCACCGGCCGACGGCGGCCTCGTTGCGATGCTTCCCGGCAGCCGCGCCGGCGAGCTTCACCGCCACGTGCCGGTTCTCGCCGCCGCATATCGCACCCTGAAACGGCGCCGTCCAAGGTTGCGCGGTGTCGTTGGAGCGGCCAACGATCGCGCCGAACGGACGATACTGCGGATGCTCGCTCGCGAGCGACTCGACGATGTGACGATCGTGCGCGGTGTTCCCGCAGCCGTTTCCGACGCCGATGGAGCGTGGGTTGCCTCGGGCACCGCAGTGCTGGAAACCGCGCTCCTGGGCGTGCCGGAGGTCGGGATTTACGTCATTCCGCCGATTCTTATCTGGTACGGCCATCGAATGGTCAGACACCGATTCATCATGCTGCCGAACCTGGTCCTCGAACGCGAAGTCGTTCCCGAGCTGCTGCAAGAGCGCGCGACGCCGACGGCGCTGGCTGATGCGCTCGAATCGCAAATGGCGAATCCAGCGAAACAATACGATGATTTCGTGAAGCTTCGCGAGGCGCTTGGTCCGGCCGACGCGCTCGAGCGCTGCGCGCGCCGCGCCGTCGAACTGGCGCGCGCCGCCTGCGCATGATCCGAATCTATCACACTTCGGACCTGCACGACCGGCGCGGCTTCGCGGGCCGGTTGCGCGAGTTGCGCAGCGAGCGGCCCGGAATGCTTTTCGATTGCGGCGATGCGCTACGAGGAAGTCAAAGCGTTTACCATCGCAGCGAACCGATCGTCGCGGAAATGGATGCCGCCGGCTACGATGCACAAGCCGTCGGTAACCGCGAGTTTCACTATCTCTTTTCGGTGCTCAAGGCGAGAGCGTTACGTATGCGCCACCCGCTGGTCTGCACGAATTTGCAAGACATGCAGGGAAGAGCACTGCCGTTTGTGCCGGCCCTCCGTTTTGAAGCCAACAACGATCGAGAAAAACCGCTCCAGATTCACGTGCTCGGTCTCTTGATCATGCAGTATCGAACGGGGAGTGCCTGGGAGCGTCTTTTCGGCTGGCGCTTTCTCGAGCCTTGGAGCGCGGTGCGTCCGTATGCGAGCGCGATCCCAGAGGGCGATCTGCTTGTCGTGCTCTCGCATATCGGTCTATCGCTCGATCGCGAGCTGGCGGCTCGGGTGCCACGCATCGATTTGCTCCTCGGCGGCCACAGCCACGATACGCTCGAAACTCCGCAGTACGTGGGCGCCGTTCCGATCGTCCATGCAGGTCCCTACGGACGCTTCGTTTCGCGCAGCGAGCTTGCGTACGAGCCGTCGAGCCGGCGCTTTCGACTGGTGGACTTTGCCCTGGTGCCGCTCCTGGATTCGGGAGCAGCGTGAGCCGAGTGCTCTTCGTAACAAACGGTCACGGCGAAGCGTCGATCGCAGAACGCATCTCGCTCGAGCTGCGCTCGAAGCTACCCGACGCGTCCGTGGACCATCTCGCGCTTGTTGGGAGCGCGGCGAATGATGCGTTAAATGAGGTCGGTCCGCGACGCGCAATGCCCAGCGGCGGTTTGATCGCGATGGGAAACGTGCGAAATCTGCTCGCGGATCTGCGCGCGGGCCTGCTCGCGCTTACGTTGCGCCAGCTGCAGTTCTTACGCGGCGCTCGCGGCGCATATAGCGTGGTCGTCGCAATTGGCGACGCCTATGCGCTCGCAATGGCGCTTGTTGCCGGTGCCCGAACGGTCTTCGTCGGGAGCGCAAAGAGCGTGGAAGTGGCTCGCTACGGTCCGTTTGAGCAACGAATTCTCGCGCGCGCAGCGGCCTGCTTCGTGCGCGACGACGCTACCGCACGCGACTTGGCGCAGCGAGGTCTTCGAGTCGACGTCGCCAATGCGATCGTCGACCTCTTTCCGACGGCAGAAAATGGTGCGGCCGACCAGGCCGTGGCGGGATTCGTACCCGCGTTGGCCCTCTTTCCCGGAAGTCGTACGAACGCGTACGATGACGCCGAATTTCTCCTGCGCGTTGTCGGCGAACTTGCGACGCAGCATCGCGATATCGGCGCCGTGCTTTCAATCGCGCGTGGGCTCGACTCGGATCGCTTTGCAGCGCAAGCGGTGCGAGCCGGCTGGGACGTGCGAACCACGACGCAGGAATCGATTCCGTTCGTTTTGAGCCGCGACGGACGCGAGATCGTACGGGGCTGGCGCGGCCCGCTTGGACCGCTTCTCGCGCGCTCGGTGCTCGTCTTGGGACAGGCCGGTACCGCAAACGAAGCAGCGGCAGCGGCCGCGGTTCCGGTCGTCGCATTCCAACGCGATCGCAATAGACGGACGCGTTGGTATCGAGAGCGCCAGCGCGGTTTACTGGGCGATGCGCTCCTCGTCTTACCGGGTGACCTGACCGAAGCGGTCGCCGGCGTGAACGAAGTTCTGAACGACCCGGCTAGGCGGCGCCGAATGGGCGAGGTTGGACGCGCTCGGATGGGTGAGGCGGGGGCGGTCCGCCGCATCGCCGAGCGGATCGCGGCCCTGCTGGGCGCATCCTAGTGCGCCGTCTCATGCCGAGCGCTCTCGGAATCATTTTTGCGATGGTGCCGCTCTTCCCGAGCTTTATCGCGTTGACCGGGGTCGCATTTCCCGGTATCTCGCTCTTCCCGCCTCTACTCATTCTCGCCGTCCTCGCGGGCTGCGCTTTCCTCGCGGTCTACGCGCTGGTGACCTTGGCGCGCTATCCGGAATCGGGCTCGCAACCGTTGCTTCTCCCATTGCTCGCCGTCTTCGGCGCCGGATTGTTGGCCGGAGGCGTTGGGTTCAATCCAGCTGCCGGACTACTCTTCACGGGAATCGGCGGCCTGGGCATTATCTGGCATTGCGCGGTCATGCGGTTCTATACGCAACGAAACGCAGCGGTAACGATCTACTGGGCATATTTGCTCTCCGGAGCACTCGCGGCGGCTGCGGCAATCGTAATGGTGACCGCGCGCGTTCCGGTAACGCAGTACGCCATCCAACACGGACGTGCGACCGGCACGTTCATTCTGCCGGGCGAACTTGCAGGCTACCTGATCGTTCTGGCGCCGGTCGCCTACGCGCTCGGATGCGTGGCCGGGCAACGCTCGATGCGCATTTTGGCGTGGACCACGCTAGGGCTCGGTCTCGTTGCACTTATCCTCACCTATTCGCGTGCGGGCTGGATGGGTTTTGCGGCAGCCTTCGCGTTTTTGCTGGCCGTTCGAACGCGACACGGCATCGGCGGAGCTGCCGTCGTCGTGCTCGGCGGCATCATCGCGGTACTCTTGCTCTTCAACGCCCACCATAATCCAAGCGAAGATTACACGCGCTTATCGATATGGCAAGCCGCGGTACAGATCGCCGATCGATTCCCACTCACCGGCGTTGGGCCGTTTAATTTCTCCCGACTTTACTCGCTCGTGCGCGCTCCCGACGGCGATCCGACTGCCTTCCACGCGCACAGCCTCTATCTCACGTTCTTGGTCGAATTCGGAATCGTCGGATTGGCCGCAGTGATATGGACGCTCTGGCGCTTCGCGGTCGAGCTGCGGAAACGGATTTCCAACGCCGGAAGAACCGCAGCGTTTTTGTCACTGAGTCTCACGGCGGGACTGGTCGGAGTTGCCGTGCAAGGGCTCATCGATACCGTGACCGTTGTAATTTTCGGGCTGTGGATGCCAATGATGGGTCTCGCGCTCGCGGCGGCAAAGGGCCCGGAGCCGAGCCCGACGATCGAGGTTCCTTAAGTGCGTTACGCTGCGATCATGGCGACGGTTTGGCTCGCCGCAATCGCGGGCTGCAATCCGCAGCCGCCAAAGGCCACCCCCTCGCCCGCGGCCGCCCGCCCCCGCAGCGTCGCCACTCCTCTCGTCCTCGAGATCAGCGGGAGAGGAACCGCGAATCGGCCGGTGCACCTCATTCAGCAAGTCCACAACCGCATCGACTACGATCTGCTGGCAAGTTCGTACGAGAGCAAGGGGCCTCAAGGCGGTGCGCGCGCCGTTTTTCAAGACGCGCGCGTGACGTTCCGGGACCGCAATGGAGCAACGATCGCGGCGCGGGCGCCGCAAGCCGTCGTCGACCAGGCTGCTAACACGGTGACGCTGATGAACGGCGTCCACGCTCATACGTCGTCGGGGATGACTCTGAAGTGTTCGCAACTCGTCTATCGGCGCGCAACCGGCATGCTTCACGGCACCGGCGACGTCGTGGTCACCGATCCGAAGGGCTTTCGAGCGACCGGTTCGAGCTTTGACTCTGATATCTCCCTCACCCACATGCGGATGCAATGAGCCAAACACCAGCGATCAAGTTACGCGGACTCGTCAAGCGCTACGGTGAGCGAACCGTCGTCAACGGCGTAACGGCAGAAGTCGAAACCGGCGAGATCGTCGGCTTACTCGGCCCCAACGGCGCCGGTAAGACGACTACCTTCTATATGGTCGTCGGGTTGGTGAAGCCCGATGGCGGCACCGTGCAGCTTGCCAGCGGCAATCGAGAGATCGATCTGACTTCGGCCCCGATGTACGCGCGAGCCCGCAACGGCATCGGCTATCTCGCGCAGGAAAACTCGATCTTTCGCAAACTGTCGGTGGGCGACAACATCAGGCTGATTTGGGAACAGAACGGCGTCTCGCACGACGAGCGAGAGCGCCGCTTACCCGTGCTGCTCGAAGAGTTTGGCTTACGCGCCTTCGTCGACGCGCGAGGCGACAGCCTTTCCGGTGGCGAGCGCAGGCGCGTCGAGATCGCTCGGGCCCTGGCAATTCAACCGGCCTTTTTGCTTCTCGACGAGCCGTTCACGGGAATCGATCCAATCGCGGTGGCCGACATTCAGGCGATGATTCGCCAACTCCGCGATCGCGGGCTCGGCATTCTCATCACCGACCACCAAGTTCGCGAAACGCTCGCAATCGTCGATCGCGCCTACATTTTGAACAACGGTCGCATCGAAGTCTCCGGCTCCGCCCAAGAAGTCCTCGACTCACCAATTGCCCGCCAATTCTACCTCGGCGAAGGCTTTAGGTTATAGGCAATTTGCCCGCGACACTGAGAGTCGACCTGCCACCTATGCTTCATCGGGGCCGGCCGCCTCTCATCAGCTACGGCGAGTCGGTCTCGGGATGAGATTTACGATTCTCGATCGCTACGTGCTCGCGGAGTTAGCGGGGCCGTTTGTCTTCGGATTATCTGCCTTTACGCTCATCTTTGCGGCGACGGAGATTCTTAATATCGGCAAGCTCGTCAGTAGCGAACACGCCCCGCTCTGGGCCGCGCTTGCGGTCTTCGCGTGGTCGTTACCGGCCGATATCGTCCTTGTAATCCCAATGGCTTTGCTCCTGGGGACGTTGCTTGCGGTTCAGCGGCTTTCGGGCGAGAGCGAAATCACCGCTCTCAAGGCATCCGGCGTCACCTTTACGCGGATCGTTGCGCCATTGCTGGCGGTTGGAATCGTGATGTCGTTGGTCATGTACTATCTCCAAGAGGGCGTCGTGCCGTATGCCGACGATCAGCTCATCGAGATAGAGAACAACGTCATCAATCACGTTAGCGCGTTCAATCGCGATTTGACGGTCTCCGCACCCTTGCCGGGCGGCGGCCGGCAAGTAACGATTGCGACGGCCTACGAACCCCATTCACGCGCGCTGCTTCACGTCACGTTGATTCAGTACGATAACCACAATGAGCCGCGGCAGGTCATTTTTGCCGACCGTGCCGAGTTTGCGGTGGACAGATGGATGCTACAAAACTCCAGCGTCTATCGCTTCAATCCCGATGGGACGACCTTAGCCGAACCTCGCATCGCGCAACAGGAGGTTGAAATCGGCGAGAGGCCAACGGACCTGACGAAGCGCATGAGCAACGACGATCCCGAGAACATGAGCCGGATCCAAATCGCGGATGTCGTGCGCTCTGGACAGCTAACCGAAACGGAACGGCGCAAGTACGTGACGACCTATCAGGAGAAGCTCGCACGGCCCTTTGCGTGCTTTGTCTTCATCTTGATCGCCATCCCTTTCGGCTTGCGTTCGATCCGGTCGAGCGGCAGCACGAGCTTAGGTTTTGGCCTCTCGCTGGCGATCGTCTTCGTCTATTACGTGGTGATGACGGCCTGCTCGTTTGCCGCCGAAGCATTCATCGGGCTGGCGGCCCTTTGGGCGTGGGTTCCAAACATAATCTTTACAGCGATCGGACTCGTCCGATTGCGGCGCGCCGCGCAGGCATGAACTTCGTCGAGATCATCCGAGGCATCGGCAACCTGGCATTCGTCATGGCGATCGCCGGGGCCGTGGCGTACGTCGGAGACCGCGTCGGTCACCAGGTGGGACGGCGGCGCTTGACGCTCTTTGGGATTCGGCCGCGATATACGTCGACGATTATTGCGATCGCGACCGGAATGATCATCGCACTCGTCGTGTCGCTAGCCGCAATCTTCGCTTCGGAGCAGGTCAAGACGGCCTTTTTCAAGCTGAACTCCATTAATCAACAAATCACCGAGCTACAGGCGCGCCAGCGCGATCTGGAAGCGAAGGTCAATACCGGCCGGCTCGTTTTGCCGGTCGACACGCTCATGGTGCCCTTCTATCGCATCATCGCCCAATCCGCATCGGCGTCACGGCGTCTCGCGACGATTCGCGATTACTATTTTTTCGCGGTGAAGTACGTCAATGCAAACTATCCGCGGCTCGGGCTGAAGCCCTACGCGATTCCGACGGATGCCGATAAGAGGCTCACAGGCCTGTCTAACGACCTCACGACGGCCGCGCAACTCTCGCAAGCCAACGTCATGCTGACCGTCACGTCGGACCAGAACCTCTTCGAAAACGATCAGATTCATTTTGCAATCAACGTCACGGCCGACATTCGTTACTTCCAAAAGGGCCAAGTCATCGCGCAGCTGGTAATACCCGGCAGAAGCGGGGCGAGCATCAACATCGCCCTGATCCAGTTGGAAAATTACGTAACGGTCACAGCGCGGCGCCTTCGCCTGCCCCCGTTTCTTTCAGACGTCCAACCGATTCAGCTGATTCCGGACGCGCAACAGATGCAACAGCGCATCTCTAAATCAGGCACGTACTTACTGACCGCGTTTGCGGCCGAGGACTTCTATCCGCACGTTGGCGGCATACCGATTGTGATCGTGCTGACGCAGCAACCGTGAACCTAGGGGAGGGCGTCCTCGGCATCGATCCCGGCCGCCGGAAGGCGGGATTTGCGCTGCTCGATGCTTACGGCAAGGTCATCGTTTCCGGCATCGAGCCGATCGAGCGCTTGCCTGAGAGCTTGCGTGGACTCGTTACGGAACGCGATGTCACGGCCATCGCGCTGGGGTGCGGCACCAACGTTCGCGAGGTCAAGGCCGCGCTCGAGGGGCTTGGGCTTCCCATTCACTTGGTGGACGAATATGAAACGAGCCGCGGGGCACGAAATCTCTACTTTGCGGACCACCCCCCGCGAGGATGGCGCCGTTTGATCCCGATCGGCCTCCAGGTGCCGCCGCGGCCGGTCGACGATTACGCCGCAATCTTGATCGCCCGGCGGTTTCTCGCAAGGGGAGCGGCAGCTCGATCTCCAACCTAAACACCCCGCAATAAGTGTGGTATCACGCTGCTCGCGGGTATGCTGTTTTTGGAACGGAGGAGCGGTGCGGCGGGTCGTCGGGGTCGTAGCAGGGACAGCGCTTATGCTGGCGCTCTGTTCTGCCGTTGGGGTAGCCGCCGGACTCCCGCCGGGTATTGAACGGTTCGATCTGGGGTCGCAGTTGATGGTGCGTCTGTTCGGAGAAACCTCGGACTCGAACGCTTCCTTCGCGGCTGCTCACGGCGACCGAGTCAGCGAGTCTCCGTTACGTGACCTCGCGCTGCAGATCCACTCGGCCGATGTTAAGCCATACCTCGCCGCCGACGGCGCAGCCGTCTTTGCAGAGGATCGATTCGCATTGCGCGCCCTTTCCAATAACAGTGAGGTATCCTCGTTTGGGGATGGGGCACCGTTTGTTGCGGGGCCGAGCTTCGTGCGCTTCTCCGCACCATCAATCTCGCAGAACGATCTCGGGGTCATCCCAAGCGCGCACTTGACGGCGGCGTATCAGGCCGTCGTGCCGGAGCCGCCCGTCTCGCCTGCGCCTGGAACTTTGGAGTTTACACCGCCCGAGGCAGCGACGCCCGAGTCCGTTGCTTCGACAACGCAAATCGGGCCGGTGCAGTTCGAGGGGCGCGAAGGCCTTTCGGCTCAAACCCCGCAACTTTCGTTGCCTTCCACCTCCTATGGTGCCGGCGCGAACTTCGACGTCCGCGCTGGGAAGCGGAGCCTAAATCTAAACCTTTCGAGTGGGTACGAGCACGTAACGGGTAACGATGCCAACGCGTTCACGGTGACGCCCGTCGACTCGGCCACGTCGTGGCAGCTGCCGGGTTCCGGCACGCCGCTCGTCGTTCCCAACTATGCCGATCTGAATCGACTTTCGCTAGGTGCAGGCGTTTCGGTCCCCGTCATGCGCGGATTGACCTTGAACTTCAACTACGACACGCAACGGCTTTACGGCGGTTACGGCTTGCCGGGTCTGATGAACCTCGACGCGGTGAACAACTCCTACGGCGGGAAGCTGACTTTCAATATTCCGCAGATCTCCAACAGCGCGCTCTCGATCGGGGCGTACCAAGACCGCTTTCAGGACAACATCCTGCCGAACAATGGATACACTCAGACGCGCGAGGACGTAAACTTTACCGTCAAGTTCTAACTTGAGCGGGCCCCGGAGCTATGCGTTCTTCGGGCTCATACTCGGCGCGCTCATCTTCGCTCTCATCGTAGCGTTCGGTACCGTGCAGCTTGCGTCGGACGCACTGGATTCGCGCGCGGCCGGTGCGAGAACGCTCCCGACGCGCATACCGGTGCACTTCGCTATTTCGGTGTATCGGATGCTCGACCGCATTGCGCCGGCACCGTACGTCGAGACGAGCCTCTCCGAAGAGGCGCTCATGCGGGGCGACGCCGACGCCGCGGAACCCTATGCGCTGCGGTTGCCGGCATCACCGATTCGCGACGAGCTTTTGGCACGCGTCGCATTGATGCTCGGCAACGTCACGCTCGCTCGCGAGTATTTTCTTGCCGCGCCCGATCCCGAAGCAGTAAGCAGATCCGTGGAGGCGCTGGCCGTCCGCGATCCCGCCGCGGCATACGCGCTCGAGCGCCTGCTGCAAGTTCGACTCGCTCGTAACGCGACGCACCCCGACGCCGTTGCGGAGGCGTATTGGCAGATGGGGCGGCTTGCAAATCGGCAAGCATGGCGCGAAGTTTCCGGCAGCGCGCTTCAGCGCGCATGGCTGCGGCGCGCGTTAGGCGACTTCGAGGCGGCAGTACGTCTTGCACCCCTCTCCGAGCGATACGTCGTTGAGGATGCAAATCAGGCCGATCTGCTTGGCGACCGGCCGCGCGCGGCACAGCTTTTCGCGCACGCCGTCGACATCGACCCCGCAAGTGCCGACGCTATCGCTGGACTCGGGGTGGTTGCGTGGGAGAACGGCGACCGGAACGCCGCCGGCCGCTACTTGGCGCGTGCCCGGGCTCTCGATTCGCGCGCGCTGATGGTTCGCGCATTGGAACGCGATCTACGGTGAAGGTTGCGCTTGACGCGCAACTTACCGTCGGCACGGCAACGGGCATCGGCGAATACGTGCGCGGCTTGGCGGCCGCGCTGCGCAATCGGTCGGTCGAGGTCGTCGAGCTGCGCGCGACTGCTTTAGATCCATGGCGATTCGATCGCCGCATCTTGTGGGACCAGGTCATTCTGCCGCTTCGCGCGCGCGCCTCCGGCGCGCAACTACTTCACTGCGCGGCGGGAACGATGCCCGCCATCCTTGGACTGCCGATCGTCGTCACGGTGCACGACCTGGCTTGGCACGAGGTACAGGCGCACGCGCCGGCCTACGCTCGCTACTATTTCGGGCGGTTTTCCTTGGAGCGGTACCGGAAAGCGGCAGGCATCGTCGTCGACTCGGATTTTTCTCGCAAGGCGCTTCAGCGGCTTCTCAGCGACTTCGAAGCCGCGCGCGTTCACGTCGTCTATCCAGGTGTCGCCGCAGATTTTTGCGGCATCGTGCGCCGCAACGGTGACGGCCGAACGATTCTGGTCGTCGGCACGGTCGAGCGCCGCAAGAATCTCGAAGTATTGGTGCGCGCGATTGCGCAGTTGCCGGCGGCTCGCATCGTCGCGATTGGGCCGCATACGCCGTACGCGCGAGTCTGCGCGCAGCTCGCGCAGCGACTTGGGGTTGCGGACCGCCTGGAGATGCCCGGCTATGTATCTCGCGAGCGGCTCCTTTCGCTCTACGAGCGCTGCGCCGTTGCGGCGGTCCCATCCCTCTATGAAGGATTCGGTTACGCTGCGGCACAGGCGCTCTGCGCCGGCGTGCCGTGCGTGGTTTCAAATCGCAGCTCGCTCCCGGAAGTCGCTCGCGGCGACGCGCGGATCGTCGACGCCGAGAATGCGAGCGACTGGGCTGCGGCGATCGACGCCGCCTTAAACGGCAGCGACGACGCTCGTGCGGCCCGCGCACGGGCGGACGCTATCGGGCGCTTCTCGTGGGTTACGAGCGCGGAGCGCATCGAGCGGGTCTACGCGTCGTCAATAGATCGGTGAGCCAGGCGCCCCGGGTGCGACGCTTCCATCGTCTGGCGCGAAGACGAGGTGCACCGGAAGGCTCGAGCCCGCTTCGGGCATCGTAACGATCGTGACGCGCACGAAACCATGCGCTGGGACGACGTATTGGCGCACCTTGTATCGCGAGTATGGTGGAACCTGATGCGATTGTACCAAGACCCCGTCGATCAAATACGTTCCGGTGGCGCGTCCGCCGCGCGGGTTTTCGTAGATGGCGAAGGCCTCCGGCGTTCCGAGCGGATTCTCGACATTAACGACAAACGATTGCAAGACGCCGTAGTCGCCCGCGAGCGCTTGGCCGCGGAGATGGTTGGGCAATGGAAGCTGGCCGACCCGCAGCTCCAAATACTCTTCGTTAACCTTCCACTGTGTCGCAAAATGGAACTCGGGCGTGGGATAGATGCCGCGGGCGTGTTTGTGCGTGCTTTCGAGCAGCTCGGCACCGGCAATCGCCGCGTCGGGACTTTCGTCGGTGTTCTCGGCAAAGAGCGTGAGGTGGACGTTTCCGCCGGAGAGGACGCGCAGCTGGAGCAGGTTGCAGACGATGCTGCCGGCGGGCAGTTCCTGCGAGCCGATTTCCAGCGAGCTATTGCCGGGAAGCTGTAAGAGCCGTCCTTGGTTCTGCAAGACGTTTACCAGAAAGCGTTTGGTGGCCGTATGGCCGACCTCCAACTCGTTTCCCGACGGACCGCCGCGACCGCTAATGAACTGAACGATCGAAGGCTCTCGCGAAAGATTCTCGGCTCGCAGAACGATTCGCCGATCGGGTTGCCCCGGCGGGTTGTAGTGAAAGTACAGAAATCGCGACGGTTGTTCGTATTTCAGATCGGCGACAAAAAGCGTGCCATTCTCCGTCAAGCGCTCGGGATAGTCGCTGACCATGAGCGAATCGGGCGAAATACGTGGCACGGCAACGTTTTGCGCGTCGACGTGGCTCGAGCCGTCAACTTCAAGATATTGGTTTCCTTGAATGAGCACCGGAACGTCGAACCCGGACACGTCGTCCTGCTCGAGAGGCCGTCGCACCGGTACGTCGTCGGAGGTTACGAGAACCTGTGCTCCCGGGCGCGGCTGCGCCGCCTCTTTTACCGCGCGTCCCACCTGCTCGCGCACGAACTCTGCCGACGCCGGATCGCCCGTCAGCAAGACCGTGACGCGATCGGCGATACTTCCCGCAAAGTAAGCGACGCGTATTCCCACGTCGCGACGAAGCCCGCGCGCGTCGGTCACGGTCACCGTTGTCGCGCCTGGAACCTTGCCGATGACGGTCACGCGCTGCGATCCTTGATCGACGGTAACTCCGGCGATTGAGGGATCGGCAATCACGGCTGAGATGGGGCTGATGGCCGAACCCACCGTGAGATCGACGGGACGCCCGATCGGTACCGAAGCCGACGCGGGAGTAACGACGATCGGCGGTGGTGTTGGAGTCGCGGGCCCCCCCGGAGTCGCCGTCCCGGCCGGACTCGCCGTCCCCGCGGGACTTCCCGTGGTTAACGTCCCCGGCGACGGTGAAGGCGAAGGCGAAGGCGAGGGAGTTTGAACGGGTGTAGCGGCGTAGAGCGCGGCGCAGGCCGCGAGCAGGAGCGTGGCCCTAAGCAATTTTCGCTTCGCCGTGTTTGACGGCCGAGGCCAGCAATGTCTTATATCCGACGCTAGGGAAAAGCACCGTGACGAGATCTCGCTCGGCGCGCTCTACCGTTCCGACGCCGAATTTCGAGTGGTGCACGACGTCGGCGATCTTAAATCCGCCGGTGGTCGCTTGCGCGCCGACGCCAAGCCGAAGTGCGTGCAGGCAGTTATCGCACGCGCCGCAGTTGACGACGTTGAAATCCTCGCCAAAGTAATTCAGGATAAACCGCCGGCGACATGAGGTCGTTTCGGCGTACTGCAGCATCATGGCGAGCTTGCTCTGATCGTAAGATTTCTTCGTTTCATAGTTCGCGAGATTCAACATCAGTCCGCGATGCTTGAGCACGGCCTCAGTCAAGCCGTACGCGGATTTTCCGACATGCTCGATATAACCGGATTTTTTGAGCAGAGCGAGGATTACTTTCAACTTCGTCAGCGGCAGTTGGAGGATCTTCCGGAGGTCAACCATCGAAACGCCTCCGGCTTGATCGCAGAAGACCTCGATCGTGCCAAAGACTCGCTGGACCTCTTCGACGTCCGGGTATTTGCCGGTGAGAAAGTAGTTCTGCACCCGCGTATCGCTCATCCGATAGATGAGGATGCAGCGAGAGGGCCAACCGTCGCGTCCCGCGCGCCCGGCTTCCTGCGTGTACGCCTCGAGCGATCCCGGCAGATCGTAGTGCACGACGAAGCGGATGTTCGGCTTATCGATGCCTAGCCCGAATGCGTTGGTCGCGACGACCGCCCGAATCGTCTCGTCCATGAACAAATTGTGGACCGACGTGCGGTCTTCCTTATGGAGCTTCGAGTGGTAGACCGCGGCCGGAACGCAGAGCTCGCCGGTGAGATATTGCTGCACCTCGAGGGCGTTCTTGATCGTAGCGGTATAGATGATGCCGGTGCCTTCCAGCGCTTCGTCGCCGGTAAAGAGGGCCGTGAGAATCCGTAGTTTATCAACTTCCTTGTCGGCTTTACGGGCTTCATAGATCAAATTCGGGCGGTCGAATCCGCGAACGATCAGCTTGACTTGATCGATGCCGAGCTGATGCAAGATATCTTCCCGGACCGACGGCGTCGCCGTCGCGGTCAAGGCCAGGACCGTAGGGTGTCCTAGCTTTGCGATCACTCCGCCCAACGCAAGGTACGCAGGCCGGAAATCGTGCCCCCATTGGCTGATGCAATGAGCCTCGTCGACGACGAAAAGCGGAACGCGTATTGACTGAAGCAGCTGGAGAAAACCTTCGTCCTCGAGCTTTTCCGGCGTCGTGTACACGATGCGGATCTTCCCCGACCGGATGCGTTCCCGAGCCCGAGCTTCCTGATCCTCCGAAAGCGTGGAGTTGAGCGCGACGACGTCGGTGATACCCCGCTCGCGCAACATGTCGAGCTGGTCTTTCATGAGCGCGATCAGTGGGCTTACGACGACGGTCGTGCCTTCCAGCAAGAGCGCCGGCAGCTGATACGTGAGACTCTTACCCGCACCGGTCGCGAGGATAGCCAGCGTATCTTGCCCTTGCAGAACGCGGGAAACGACCTCTTCCTGGCCCGGATAAAACTCGGCGAAGCCAAACTTTTCTTGAAGCTTTGCGCGCAGATCCACGGGTCTCTTTCTTATCCCAAAATTAACCAAGCGCCGCCGCCTGGGAAGCAAGATTCATAACCGCTTACCTAGGATGCTTCGTTGCACCGTACCCTCCGGCAGGCGCCACGAAACAGCCCGCTAAAGCTTGACCGCCGTGTCCCTCTACCGTACCTGGCGCCCCCTAACGTTTGCCGATCTCGTTGGTCAAGACGCCGTCGTGCGCACGTTGACCTCCGCGATTGAAAGCGGAAAGCTTGCGCACGCCTATCTTTTCTCGGGGCCGCGCGGTTCTGGTAAGACCTCGGCTGCTAAGATTCTAGCACGTTGCATCAATTGCGCGAACGGCCCGACCGCTACCCCTGACAACACCTGCGACAATTGTCGGGCCATGCTGGCCGGAACCGCGTTGGACGTCCTCGAGATCGACGCTGCCAGCAATCGGGGAATCGACGAGATCCGAGCGCTGCGCGAGGCGGTGAAGTTTGCGCCGGCGGCAATGCGGATGAAGATTTACATTATCGACGAGGCCCACATGCTCACCAAGGAGGGTGCGAACGCCTTTCTCAAGACGCTCGAAGAGCCGCCTCCGCATGCCGTTTTCATCCTCGCCACGACCGAGCCCGAGCGGCTGCCCGTTACGATTCTCTCGCGTTGTCAGCGTTACGCATTTCGCCGCATCGCCGTGCCGGTCATGATCGAAAAGATGAAGACAATCGCACGGGCCGAGCAGATTGTCGTAGACGACGAGGCGCTAGCGGCAATCGCCTATCGCGCCGACGGCGGGTTGCGCGACGCACTGACGATGCTCGAGCAACTAGGAGCTTTCTCTGCTGGCAAGCCGGCAACGGTGGCCACGCTCGACTTAGCCTTTGGATCGACGGGTCAAAAATTCACCCAGGCGCTTGTGGATGCAATTCTCGCCAAAGATGCCACCACGGCCCTGGCAATCGTCGAGGAGGCAAGCGACGCCGGTTCCGACCTCCACGTCCTGATCCGTTCGCTGATCGCCGCCTTTCGCAACCTTTTGGTGGCTCGCATCGACTCCAGCTTGCTCGCGCGCGATCTCGCGCAGGACGATGCCCAGCGAGCGGTTCTGCAAGCCCAGGGTCTGCCGCAGGCAACCATCTTACGCGCGCTGCGGACGTTCGGCGAAGCGCTTTCGCTGCTGCGAATGGGCGGCAACGCGCGACTCGAGCTGGAAACGGCGCTTCTGCGCTTCATTCTCGCCGGCGATGAGCCGACGCTCGACACTCTTGCCGCGCGCATTTCCGCCTTGGAGGAACGGCACGGGGGCGCGCCGAGCGTTCCGCTCGTAAAAGCGACTGTCGATCGAAGCGAACCCGAAGCGACGCCGAAAGACTCGCCGGCGCTCTCCTTGCAGCGTGTGCGCGCCGCATGGCAAAGCATCCGCGGCAAGGTCGAAAGCGAGCGGCAGTCACTTCGCGCTCCGCTCTCCCGAGCGGCTATCGGAGCGTTGGAAAGCAACGCCATCGTGCTGAAATTGCCCGATGACTGGAGCGCCGACGCGTTGCGCGATCATGCAGGACTCATCGAAACGGCGATTGCCGACGTCCTCGGCGTACCGCTGAAGGTAACGCTGCGCGTCGACGGCAGCGCAGCCCGGCCGAAGGCGCGCGAAGAGGATGCTCCCGACGCGCTCTTCGATTACGCTAACGAACGGATACGATAATGAATCAAGCTCATTTGATGGCCCAGTTCAAAAAGATGCAGGCCGAGATGCAAAAAGCACAGGAGGAGCTTGCAAACACGATTGTGAGCGGAAGCGCGGCCGGGGGAGCCGTTACCGTCGAAGTGAGCTGCGACCAGCGCGTGCGCCGTATCAAGATCAGCAAAGATGCGGTCGATCCCGACGATATTGAAACGCTCGAAGATCTCGTCGGCGTTGCCGTCAACGATGCCCTGAGCAAGGCGAGTGAAACATCGCAAAAGCGAATGGCTTCCGCAACCGGGGGCATGCGCATCCCCGGCATGATGTGACGCAGGTCGCAAGCCCCGTCGCAGCCCTCATCAACGAGCTCAGTAAGTTGCCGACGATCGGGCCCAAGACCGCGGCGCGTTTGGTCTTTCACCTCTTGAACCGGCCTCGCCACGAAGCCCAAAGTCTTGCCGAAGCGATTCTGGCCGTCAAAGACAAGGTGCGCTTCTGTTCGGTCTGCTATTCGCTGGCGGAGAGCGATCCGTGCGAGTTTTGTACCGATGACCGGCGCGAAGCCGCGATGATTTGCGTCGTCGCCGAAGCGAAGGACGTCTACGCGATCGAACGCACCGGCGCGTTCAAGGGGCGCTACCACGTGCTGGGAGGCCTGATCTCGCCGATGGACGGCATCGGTCCCGCCCAATTGCGCGTCAAAGAGCTCATTGAGCGCATGGGCATTGAAGCGCCCCGCGAGATCATTCTCGCAACCAATCCCAACGCAGAGGGTGAGGCCACCGCGTTGTACCTCTCGCGACTGCTGCAACCGCTGGGCGCCGTCGTCACGCGCCTAGCGTACGGTCTCCCGATCGGCGGCGATCTCGATTACGCAGACGAGATGACGATCGCAAAGGCCTTGGAAGGCCGTCGCACGCTCTAAGTTCCAAGTGGCGCTTCCAATCGGAAGTGACGGTTGGTCTAGTTACTCTTGACTAGGGCCCGGAGGCGCTGCGGCGCGGTACGCTACGAGCCACCGGGTGTGGGCAGGGAGGCGCCGTTTGCGCGGCGTCTCTCTCTTGCTTCCCGACGCTAAAGACGAAGAAGAGGATCGCCAACGCAGGCCGACCCCGGTTGCAGAACGTCGCAGTAAATACCCATCCACGTGTTGCGCCGCTGTGCGAGAAATCGCAGAATTCGCGGATCGCTGGCATCGCCTCTCGGATGATACGTGACGGTAACGCAGCGCTCGATCGGAGAACGCACCTGCAATTTCACCGTCCCGAGCTGCAGCTGCGCGCCGACGAGCTCGCTCTCGGCTAGCGAGAATTCCGCAGCGGCGCGCACGAAGCCGTTGGGCCGAAAGCGTTCCCATTCAACGCGGTAGCCGACGTGCTGGCTTACGTCGTCCAACCATCGATCGACGAGAAGCGAAACGGGCGCGTCGTCGAAGAAATGGTCGCTGCGTTGAACCTCCACTTCAACGGCTCGTTGCGCCGCCTCTGCCGTCGCCGCTGCGGTGTCGGCGAGCAAATGCAGTCGGTCGTGCTCTTTGCCGCGATACGTTTTTCCGACCCGCGCGCTTCCGTTGCGGACGATGAGCGCGCTGGCTCGATCGCCTGGGATGCCGGTCGGAGCCACTTCTGCGCAATCGATGGCTTCGCCGCGGAGGCTCTTAACCGGATAGCGCCGCAACGCGTCGAGCGTACCGATGAGCATCCGTCTTTGGCTCGTCCTTAAGAAGACTTGCGAAATTTGGTGACGAGATCGCGCGCAAAGCGGAGCGCGTCGTTTTTTGTACGCTCGTATAGGGCGGCGGCTTGACCTTTTGTCATGTGTTGACCGTGCTCGTGGAAAAACGCGACGCCTTCTCCCACTACGATCGTACCTGCGTAGGCGATCGCGCCTTTGATCGCGATGCCTGCGACGGGAACGAATCCCGCGAGCTCGCGCGCCAGCGCGCGCCAGCCGAAGCCTCCGCCGATCACCGGCAAGAGCTCCCATGTTCGCCCGACGTCGGGATCCTGTCCGTAGACAGCGTCGATGTTCAGCATCAGCATCACTTGAATGCCGGTGATCGCGACCATATCTCCGGCCGACGCGAAGGCGCCTAGTACGATGCCCACGAGTGGAACGTGATCGATCGCGGCGCTTGCCACCGCAACCTTGAGCGCGTTGTTTGCGGCATCACGCGTCAGCTTGGCGGTGACGCTCTCGCGCAGTACCGGGAAATTTCGGCCGACGGCGATCTCCGCGCCACGTGCGCACTCGACCAAATGCGGGAAGAAGCGGCTGCGAAGCGGCTCGCGCGCGATTGCGGTCACCACGTATTCGCTCCACTCCCCGGCAGCCGGAGGTGCGGACGGACCGGAACCGGGCGCGTGCGGATCGACGGTAAGCGCGAGGATCGGAACGCGCAGGACGCTTAGCGCGCCGAGCTCGGCGCTTTTGGTATCGCCGGGGCGCCCGAGAAAAACGATCGCACGGACCTCTTTGGGATTGGTGACGAGCGGGGCCGCAAGATGAATCGTTTCCAGGCACGCCGAGGCTTGCGGCGGCACCGTGGCATCGTGCCCCCAAAGCAACAGCGCCCGCAACTCCGCGATGAGCGCGGGGTCGCCGCAGAGCAGGAAGCGAAACGGCTTGCGGACGTGCGCGTGCACCGAGCGCGCGTCGACGCCTTGGCGGACGAGCGTGAAGACTTTGCGAGCGTCGGCTACGGCCGCCAAATGCGTCCTACAAGCCGAGCTTATTGAGATCGACCGCAAGCGTGCCGTCGGCTTTGCGCAGTTCTTTGAGCGGATCGTCCGTGTAGTCGAGATAGACCAGGCCCAAGAATATCTCGAGCGGCCATGCGTGCATCTTATGCGTGTTTGCCACGTCGATAACCGTCTGATGCGAGTTCTTGGCCTCCGCAATGATGCTTTCCGGAGTGCTCTTGATGTCCGCCGCAACGATGGTGGCCGCCGTGACGTCACCGGGCGTCAAGCCATCGCGCAGCATCGTGCGATAGTCGATGCCGCTCATTCCGAAGCGTTGCTGCAAGGCGTACCGCAGCGTGGAATAGAGTTGGGGCGACGTGCCGAGCCCGAGCAGCGTGATTCGCGTCGAGAGCTGGCGCGAGCGCGCAAGGTTGAAGAGCTGCGAACCCTGCGACGCTGCCGTCGCTGCCGAATTGAACTCATCGAGGCACTTCGTCATCAGCGGCATGAGCGTTGCGTACTCACTCGGACTGATGTCGCCGCCGTAGCTTATCGACGCGTGGTCGAGCTCTTTGAGAAAATCGTCGAGATCGCCGAGGGTCTGGTCGAGCTGCGTCAATGCCGCTCGTGCCGCATCGACGGAGCGCAGCATCTCGCCGTCGGCGAGCGAGAGTTCGTTCATCATCTGCGGGTACGACGGGAGGAGCGCGACCGAGTCGGTGGGGATGGGCGTCATCGCAAATGGCGCAAGCATCTCCTTATAGATGTCGGCGCTCTCTTTGAGCAGCCCGCTCTCTTTATTTTTTTCTAGGGAGCCGACGCCCCCAATCGGGCTCGTATCGCTGCCGGTGTCTTGCAGCGCACTGTTAAGCGAGCGCGCCATCGAGGTGAGATTCTTTACGATGGCTTCGACGCGGGAGCCGCGTCGGATGTTGATTCGACTGAGATCGGGTACCTCGTACTGCAGCGTATCGAGCCGGCTCTGCACGGACTTGAGTTGGTCTTTACCCTCCGCCGCGCGTGCCTTGATCTCAGCAGCATTCTGGACGTGGGTTGCCGCAGCCGCTTCGACGGCGCCCTGCAGATTATTGGGCGGGTCCGAGTGCGTCAGCGCTATTTGCTGCGCCTGCATTCGGCGTAGCGCGGCGAGACGCTCGTTTGCGGCGGCGCGGGTCGCCGGCGAGCCGAGTTGCGCCGCTTCCGCGAGCGTTTGCTCGCTCTTATTCGGTAATCCGAGCGCGAGCTCCGATTGTCCCAGTTCGAGCAGGGCTTCGGAGCTTTGCGGGTCGGTCTTGAGGACTTGACCCAACCGCAGCTCGGCGAAAGAATACCGCGCACGTTCCTCGTCGCCGGAGGCCTGCACGAGCTCTTGGGCCGGCGTGACCGTGCTCGGATCGAGCTCCGGGTAACCCATCAAATGCGCAACGCGCGCCGACGGATCCGGATGGTCTTGGAGATACTTGGTGACCGCGTCACTGTGCTCGTCTTGCAAGACGCCCAGATGAGCCATCATCGTTACCATCGACTCGGGATCGTAGCCGGCGCGCGACATCAGCTGCAAACCATAGCGGTCGGCCTGAAGCTCGTCTCCCCGTTCGATTTTGGCCATCAAACCGGCCTCTGCAAGGCCCCCGAATTCGTAGATGATCGGTGAGAACATGGATGCGAGTCCGAACAGGATGTCCAGGATCTCGGCTTTCGAGTTGGTCGTGATGACGTGGCGGCGCTCGATATGGCCTGTTTCGTGTCCGATGACGCTCGCCAGCTCGTCGTCCGATTGAGCGAAGTCGATAAGGCCTTCGTTAATATAGACGAAGCCACCCATCGTCGCAAAGGAATTGATCTGGCTGTCCTTGATGATCTTAACGTTGTAGGGGAGGTCTTTGCGCGCCACTTGATTCCAAAGATTGCCGGCGACGCCTTGAACGTAGGCGTTCAGAAGCGGATCCGTCTCCATCACGCTACTGGCAACGATTTGCTGGTCTTCGGATTGTCCCAACGCAATCTCGGCTTGCGTGGACATTGCAAGAGCGGGCGCGGGGAACGTAGCAGAAAGCAGCGAGATGATTGCCAAGAACAGAAGCGTGCGACGTAACATGGATCTAGCGTTCCTTTGCGTGGCGTACCCCGGTGAGGGTACCGCGGGTCATTGTGTATTATATGTGGACAACGTTAAGAAATTGCGAGTTTTTTGTGGATGGCGAAGGGGATGCGCCCTCTTCTTCTCGGAGAGCCGCGCGTGACACTCTTACGGGGGAGGCTGGACGGCCTCGAAGTGGCGCTCTTCGGCCGCGATCTCGAAGAGGCACTCGAGGAGCTAGAAGCTCGGCTCACCCAGCGGCCGAGCTTCTATAAGGGAGCCTCGGCGGTCGTCAATTTGGGAGAAAGCACGATTTCGCCAGAGGGTCTGATGAGATTACGCGGACTGCTCGGCGCCGCAGGCATCGAGCTGCGTACGCTTCGCGGATCCGCCGATGGACTGTCGGCGCTGGCGCTCGCGCAAGGGCTGGACTTCGAGTCGAGCGAGCCGCGTCTCTCGGAGGGGGCCCGCTCGCTTGTGGCCGACTTCGCCGGCGCGCGCAGCGACATCGCGCAGCGGCGCAAGCGCGGCGAAGCGAGCGTGCGCCGGTTGAAGACCGAGCCGGATGGACGTCTGCCTACTCCCGAGCTTCGGCTCGTCGATTCCCCACCGAGCGCGCTCTACCACGTGGCAACGCTGCGCGGAGGGCAGGCCCTTCATCACACGGGCAACGTCGTCGTCGTCGGCGACGTCAATCCAGGCGCCGAGCTGGTCGCCACCGGCGACATTCTGGTCTTCGGCCGGCTCGCCGGAACTGCGCATGCGGGAGCGCACGGAGACGAGCGCGCGCGCATCGTCGCCGTCGACCTGGCCGCGACACAGTTGCGTATCGCAACGTTCATCGCCGCCGAGGAAGGCCACAGACGGCGCGGCGCGCCCAGACCGGAAGCGGCCGTCGCGCGCGACGGGCATATCGTGATCCTCTCGCTCGGCGAGCTTGGCCGCTCGAAAGTCCCGGAGCGTCGTTTGCATGAACGCTCGCAAAATCGTTCTTACGTCGGGGAAAGGCGGCGTCGGCAAAACGACGACCACCGCAAATCTCGGCGCGACCCTCGCGAAACGCGGCAAGCGCGTCATACTGATCGACGCCGACATTGGCCTGCGCAATCTCGATTTGGTGATGGGGCTCGAAAAGCGTATCGTCTTCGACCTGATCGAAGTCGCGGAAGGGCGTTGCCACTTGCGCCAGGCGCTCATCAAAGATAAACGCTTTGAGTCACTGTCGATTCTTCCGGCTGCGCAGACGCGCGAAAAGGACGCGATTACGCCCTTGCAGTTTGCGGCAATCGTCGATCGCGCCGCCGAAGCGGCGGATTACGTGTTGATAGACTCTCCTGCGGGCATCGAGACGGGCTTTCGCAATGCGGTTGCGGGAGCGAGCGAAGCGATCGTCGTCACGACGCCGGAGGTTAGCGCCATTCGCGATGCGGATCGCGTCGTGGGAAAGATTGCCGACGCCGGAAAGCCTATTCGTTTGATCGTCAACCGCCTCCGCCCCGAGATGGTGCGCAGTGGGGATATGCTGTCGGTTGAAGACGTATGCGACGTGCTTTCGATCGAACTTCTCGGCGTCGTTCCCGACGACGAAGAGGTGATCGACACGACCAATCGGGGCGAGCCGATCGTATTGAACGAAGCGAATCGCCTGCGTGCAATCTACGATAAGATCGCGCGGCGTCTCGAGGGCGAGCTCGTGCCGTTTACGAGTTTTGATAACCAAACGTTCTTCGGGCGTCTCATGGACGCGCTCAAAGTGGGGTAGAAACGTGCACCAATTGCAACCCGACCAACAGGCTGAGCCTTCCGAGCAGCGCGAAGAAGCACAGTCGAAGGCCGCCACAAAGCTCGGTCGTGCGATCGTGCTCACCTCTGGTAAGGGCGGGGTCGGAAAGACGACGACGACCGCAAATCTCGGCACCGCGCTGGCGGCGCGCGGCGCGAGAGTCGTGTTGATCGACGCCGACGTCGGCCTGCGCAATCTGGACATCGTTCTCGGCCTGGAAAGCCGGGTCAAGCATCATTTGCTCGACGTGCTGGAAGATCGCGTCGAGGCCGAAGACGCGCTGGTCGCCGATAAGCACTCGGAGAGGCTGTTTCTACTCGCCGCGGCGCAGTCGCGCGAGAAAGACGACGTGGTGACCGCGAAGATGCAAGCCCTCGTCTCGAAACTACGCGAGCGTTTTGATTACGTGCTCATCGATAGTCCGGCCGGCATCGAGTTGGGCTTCAGGAATGCCGTAGCCGGTGCCGATGAGGCCATCGTTATCTGTACCCCGGAGGTTGCCGCGGTGCGAGACGTCGATCGCGTCGTCGGCTTGCTCGGCAACGCTTTTCGACCGCAGCTCATTATTAATCGCCTACGCCCGCAGCTCGTGCGCAAGGGCAAGATGCTCTCGATCGAAGACGTCAACGGCATCTTGCGTCTGCCGCTGCTCGGCGTGATCGCCGACGAGCCTGAGATCATCGTTACGACGAATCGAGGCGAACCACTCGCGTTGCGCGCAACGACGCCGACGGGGGCGGCGTATCATGCCATCGCCGCGCGCGTCGCGGGAGAGGACGTTCCGGCGCCGATTCCAGCGACGGCAAAGGCATCGCTCTTCGAACGGTTCGGATCCATTCTGGGCAGGAAGCGCCGATGATCGAGTTCTTAAAACGGTTCTTTGGCCAGCACGGCTCGAGTGCGACGGCAAAGGAGCGCTTACGTCTGGTCTTGATGACCGATCATTTGGAGCTCGCGCCGGAGATGATCGAAACCATGAAGCGCGATCTCGTCGACGTGATCTCTCGGTACGTGGAGGTCGATCGGGAGAAGATCGACGTCAGTTTCGAGCGACAAGACCGCACGCTCGCCATGCTGGCAAACATTCCGATTCTTTCGGTCACTCGACCGAACGGAAACGGTACCCGCAAGAGCGAGGAGGTCAAGCCGCCGCAAGCGGCGGCCTCTTCGGAGGCCACGCCGAGCCGAAAGCGGCGCCGGCGCAAGAAGAGGGCTAGCCCGGCATCGGCGCCCGCTTCTGCTACGGCACAATGAAACGGATCGCCGCGCAGCGTAAGTTTTAGATCGTGGCGGTGCTCGCGCTCAGTAGCGGCACAAAGCGCTATTTGCGCAACTTTAACTGGCTGCTCGCGGCTGCCGGCGTCCTCATCGCATTCGTCGGCATCGTTTGCGTGCGCTCGGCGGGGTTGCGCGCGCCCGACGCAGCGGGCGAGTTCCAAAAGCAGATCCTCTACTTCCTGCTCGGCATCGCTGCGATGCTCTGCGTTTCTTTCGTCGACTATCGTTCGTGGAAACGGTGGGCGCCGGGGCTTTACGTCGTCAACTTGATCTTGCTGCTCTTTATCTTGCGCGGCGGTCATAGTGCGATGGGAGCGCAGCGTTGGATCGCGCTTGGGCCGTTTGGAACGTTTCAACCCTCGGAGCCGGCAAAGCTCGTCGTTGCAATCGCGCTCGCCGCGGTGCTCTGTCGCGGAACGTACCAGAACATTCAAGAGCTCTGGAAACCGCTACTGGTCGTGGCGATCCCAGCGCTACTGATTCTCAAGCAGCCCGACCTCGGCACATCGCTGGTATTGCTGGCGATCATGACGGTCGACCTTTTCTTTGCGCTGCCGAAGATCGGCGACTTCGGCATCTACTCACTCGGGGTGCTGGTGGTTGCCGCCGCCGCACTCGGCACAAACGCAGTGCTCAAACCATTCCAGCGCGCTCGTCTCTTCGTCTTTCTCAATCCGCGAGCCGACCCGCAAGGCGCCGGCTACAATCTCAATCAATCGAAGATCGCGGTCGGTAACGGCGAGTGGTTCGGGCGCGGCCTCTACCACGGCACTCAAACGCAGCTCAACTTCGTCCCCGAGCATTCGCGCGATTTTATCTTCACGGTACTGGCCGAAGAATGGGGCTTTGCCGGCGCCTCGGCTGTACTGGCGCTCTACGCTGCCGTGCTCTACGGAGGAGTACGCACGATGCTGGCGGCTCGAGACCGCTTCGGTTTCCTCCTCGCTGCTGGTCTCGTCGGTATGCTCTGCTTTCACGTGCTCGTAAACATTGGGATGACGATTGGCATCATGCCGATCACCGGGATCCCGCTTCCGTTCATGTCGTACGGGGGCTCCGCAATGCTGACCGACTTCACGGCAGTCGGCATCCTGCTCAACATTTATGCGCAAAGGGATCGTGACGTCTTAGGGAACGCCTAACCCACTGGGCCGCGTCCTTGAGGCGACGCGCAGGTTCGATCTGCCGGCGTCGGGAACAGAGGGAGCAGCAACGCCGCGAGGCCCCGTTACGTGACGAGGGGCCGCCGGCAGAGGTTTAAAAAGTTTTTTGGGAGCTAGCCGTCGCGGCGAAACCGCCGCCCGCAGGCGCACCAACAATGGGAAGCGCGGTGAGAGGCAAGCTCCAGTGATTTGAGGACAATTTGTCGAGCGAGATATTGATCTCGAGCGACCCTTGGGAAAACCGGGTCGCCATACTCGAGGACGGCGGGTTAGCCGAACTCTACATCGAGCGCGAAGAGAAGGTCATCGGCTCGATCTACAAAGGTAAAGTGCAGAACGTGCTCCCCGGCATGGGGGCTGCGTTCGTTGACATTGGACTGGGCCGCAACGCCTTTCTCTATGTCGACGACATCAACAAACAGCCGCTCAACATTGGGGACGTCGAGATCACGCAAGGACACAGCGGCTTTACGATCAGCGAGAAGGTCAAGCGCGGCGACGACGTGCTCGTACAGATCGTCAAGGAGCCACGCGGTCTTAAAGGCGCGCGAATTTCAACGAATATCTCGCTCCCGGGCCGCTATCTCATCCTCATGCCGACCGGCAAGTACTCGGGCGTCTCGCGCAAGATCGACTCCGCCGACGAGCGCAACCGGCTCAAACTCGTCATGAAGCGCATTCGGCCGGAAGGCATGGCGACGGTCGTGCGTACCGCGGCCGCGGGCGCCGGCGAAGCCGAACTGATCGCCGACCTCGGCGTGCTCATACGGATGTGGCACGGCATTCTCGAGACCTACAAGCGCGCAGCTTCGGCGACGTTGCTCCACAAAGACATGAATCTCGTCTATAAGGCAGCACGAGACTTCATCACGGCCGACGTCGATCGCGTCTTGATCGACGATGAGGAAGAGTACCGAAAGATCCGCGACTTCTTGCAGCTTCTCGGGCCGCAGTACATTGGACGGCTGGAGTATTATAACTCCGGGCGCTCGCTCTTCGTTGACTACAAGATCGATGACGAGCTGCAAAAGCTCATGAAGCCGAAGATCAATCTTCCGTCGGGCGCGTCAATCGTCATCGAGTCGACCGAGGCTTTAACCGTCATCGACGTGAATTTCAGGGAAATTCACCGGCGGCCGTAACCTCGAGGACACGATTCTCAAAACGAATATCGAGGCGGCCCAAGAGATCGCGCGTCAGGTGCGACTCCGCGATATCGGCGGCATCATCGTCGTCGACTTCATCGATATGGCGTCAGAAACTTCGCGTGATATGGTCGTCAAGACGATGGAAGAGAGTCTGCGCCGCGATCGCACGCGCGCGACGATCCAGTCATTTTCAAACCTCGGATTGCTCGAGTTCACGCGCAAGCGGATCGGCAGGGATCTCGGCAGTCAGCTTCGCGGCGCCTGCCCGACCTGCAACGGAATGGGCAGCGTCATGTCGGCGCAATCGGTCGCAATCGAGACGTTCCGCCGCATTCGCAGCCAGGCAAGCAACGGGGTGGCGGGCGACGTGGTCGTTCACGTCGCGCCGACGGTCGCCATACAGATGGATTATTGGTACCAAGAGGAGTGCGACGCGTTGGAGCGCGCGATCGCACATCCGATCCACGTTCGGGTCGATCCGATGATCCATCCGGAAAAGGCGCGTATCGAAATCGTTGCGGGATTCAAAGACCACAAAGCGCACATCGTGCGCGTCGGCGACGAACATGAGGTCGAGCTGCTGCCGGGACGCCTGCCGAACGCGACCTCGGTGGCAGCCGTCGTGGAAGGGCGTCTCGCGGAGGTTGAGAACGCGGCAAACAGCGCCGGGAACTTTGCGCGCATTCGCATCATCGACGTTGATGACGATCGCGTCCTCGCCGAGCTCGTTACCGCGGACGTGAAGCCTCGCCGAAAACGGCGCGGTCGACGCGAAGAAATCTCTTCTGCCGAGCAGACGAGGCAACTACGGGAGCTTGCTGAAGACGCCGCCCGTCAATCCGCATCCCGGCCCCCGATCGGCATCTCTGCGGTCACCGAGGAGGAGGAGGCGCAGGACAAGGCGCTCCTTGCCGAGCGCATCGGCGAGGCACAACCGGATGCCATCATCATCGCGCAGGGCGCGGTGCAGCACGCTGCGACCGACGGCCGCCGGAAGCGGCGTCGCCGTCGACGCGGCCGGGAACGTGACGAAGCCGTGCCGCGCGAGGAACCGGCAAAGGCGCCGGAGAGCGCTGTGCCCGCTGCGCAGCTCGAAGCGGCCATTTCGGCCAACGGCGCCGGGCAGAATCGTCGCCGTCGCCGTCGTCGTCGAGGGCGACGCGGCCGAGGAGGTGGCGGAGCCGCTCCTGCGATGCCGGATCGGCATATCTTCGAAGTCTCGTCCGACGGAGCGGCCTACCCGACCGGCGCGATGGCGCCCCCCGAGCCATCCCGCGCCATTGCCAAGGTTAGCGAAGCTGCGCCGCCGGCCGTCGAAGCACCACCCCCGAGCCTCTCGGCGCCGGCGGAAGATCCCAAACGGACGAAGCCGACGCGCCGGCGCCGTAGCCCACGGGCTGACGTCGCCGGAGAGCTGGAAGGGAGCGCGAGCGCGCTTGCGCTTCCTGTTCCCGCTTCGAAGACTCGGCGCGCGCGCAAGGCCACAGCGCCTGCGACCGAAGATGCCACGGAACCGAAACCCGCCACCACGCGTAAGCCGGTTCGCAAGCGAAAAGCCGCCG
>CAVRDR010000006.1:87500-387411 GCA_963719905.1 Vulcanimicrobiota bacterium | reverse complement strand
CGCTCCCGGCTGCTCTCTCGACATGAACGATACGGCGAACTTCAACGGCGCCACGATCTCGGCTCCGTTCATCGGCTACGCCGGGGCGGTGCCCAACGTAAATGGCGCGACCTTTAAGCTCGCGGCTCCGGCGCCGATTCTGCCGGTTGCCGACCCCTGCACCGAGATTGCCGGCTGTTCCTATCTAGCGAACCCCCCGCCCTCGACGAGCCCGTGCACGTCTTTCAACGGCAACGGGTATAGCGGTGTACTCACGCAAGGCTGTTACAGTTCCCTCAACCTCAATGGGGCGAACGTTACGATGAGCGGCACGTACGTATTAAACGGCACATCCAACTTCAACGGCGCGCATGTTACCGGCACGAACGTGACGATTTACGTCACCGCCGCCGGCACCGCACCCAACTTCAACGGTGCGAGCGTATCTTTGTCGCCACCGGCGACCGGAAATAATCCCGGCGTGCTCTATTATCAGGTGCCGAGCAACACGAGTAGCCCGAACTTCAATGGCGCCAACGCCACATACAGCGGGCTCATTTATGCGCCGGGCGCAACTGCGGCGAACTTCAACGGCGCCAACGGCGGCTATGTGGTCTTGGTCTTCGGTGCGATGAACTTAAACGGGAGCACCGCCGTCGATTTCGCGACGCCGCCGCCGGGTCAATCCCTTCTGCCGCAAGCGGTGCTGGCGCAATGAAAATACGACGGCCGGCCGGTCAGCGCGGATCGAGCATGGTGGAGTTTGCCCTAGTGGCACCGTTCTTGGCCTTCATGTTGCTCGGAACGATCGACGTCGGACGGTATATGTACTACGGAATCGTTGCGGCGCACGCGGTTAGGTCGGGCGTCCAGTATGGTGCTCAAAATCTCGCGACGGCTGCCGACGCGGCCATGAGCGGGCCGGCGACGACCGCAGCGGCTTTTCAAGACGCACAGAGCATTCCAAAGTTTAGCGTTGTCACGTCCGTCGTCTGCACGTTGAATGGTCAAACGACGCCGTGCCCCGCGAGTAATTCGGGTTCTGCCCCGCCCGCGGGCCTCGTCTATTTCGTAAAGGTGCAAATCTCCGGTACGTTCAGCCCGCTCATTCAATATCCGGGACTTGCCACCGTTCCCATCGGTGCCACCTCAACCATGAGAGTAATCGACCAATGAGCGTGCGCAAGCGCGAACGTGGCAGCAGCCTGCCGGAAATGGCGATCATCCTTGTGGTCTTGCTTGCGTTCCTCTTTGCAATCATCGATTTCGGTCGCGCCACCTACACCTACGCCTTCGTCGCTCAGCTCGCGCGTCAAGGCGCGCGTTGGGCAATCGTGCGCGGCTCGCAGTGCGTATTCCTCGACCACTGTAATGCCACCTCAAGCCAGATCCAGGCATACGTGCAAAGCCTCTCCGAGGGCGTAACGAACGCAAGCCAGATCACTGCGACATCCTCTTATTCTAACTGCCCTCTAGGCAGCACTGGACATGTGCCGGGCTGCACGCTCACGGTTTCCGTGACATATCCGTTTTCGTTCGTCCTTCTATACATGCCGGCCAACGTAAGCGGGTTAATTATGACGAGCACGTCCCAAATGGTCGTCTCGCAATGAGGTTTCGCCCCACGTCGTGAGCACGGCGTTGGATATATGGCGCGGAACGCCGCTACAATCGCAGCAGCGCGGCTCGGCAACGGCGATGCAGACGCCCGAAGGAAGCGTCTCCGCATTTTTTTCACTTGAGACCTTCGACCGGCGGCGCGGCGTCGCTCTCTACGCGTTGCGCGTCATCAATCGCACGCAATATGCACTCGTATGCCGTACCTGGGTTATCTCTCGCTATGGCGACGCCATGCTGGCATATCCGGCGCTCTTCGAAGTCGCGCCGTTCTCAAGTGGCGCCACGCAAATCCCGCTGTGGCCGCGCGACTTTCTCTCGTTCGATCGTGCGCTCGCCGAGATCGTCGGCAATGGCGTGCACTGCATCGTGGAAGCCGCCGCTCCGGAGATTAAGAAGCCGCTGCGAAGCTACGTGCTGCCGGCAGCGGCGATTCTCCTCACATTGCTGCTCGGAATGACGGCGCTTGCGACGCTTGGCGCAGCGCGCCCTCGAATTAGCGCATTTGCGGTTCCACCCGAAACGCTCGCCGGTACGACCGTGCAGGCCGAGTACGGTGCATCCGGGGCCGGGCGCCTTGCCTACGCGGTCGCGGCCCCCGACGGCCGCCGCCTTCAAGGCGGCCCGCTCGACGAGCGCTCGGGATCGATTTCGATCGCGATTCCACCATCCGCCATCCCGGCCGCGTACACGCTACAACTCGTGTTGAGCGGGCCGCTTGGCAACGCCACAGAGGTGCGCGTCCTCAACGCGCTCGTGCCTCGAATCAGGGGAGCCCAGATCGACGACATCTCAGTTCATCCGGTCGTCGCCAAACCTGGGCAGAAGGTTGACGTCAGTTACCGGGCCGCCGCCGAGGCGGGCTACGTGCGTCTGCTCGATAGCGATGGCACCATTTGGGCACAGAAGCCATTTTCACGCAATGGCCTGACGGAATTCGTCCTTCCGGCTGCGCCGAACGCTCGCGAGTTGCGGGTGCTTCTGCACGTTTCTAAGGGGAATTCGATCGCACAATCGATGGCCGGCATCGTCGTCGCAACTCAATCCGCGCCGGCGTCCCGGCGATTCGCAAATTGCCGGCGACGACGCAAATGCGACCGTTGGCACCGGTGCCGACGAAAACGGAACGTTCGAAGTTTTAAACCGCACCGTCAAAAGCGGCAATCCGATTCGGGTCCGTATCATTTCACCGCGTAACGGCATGCGAATCGCGCTCAACGACGCGCAATCGCGCGAGGTGACCGCAATGAATGTTGGCGCAGACGCGAACGTCGTCACCTTGCGAGCTCCGGCGATAACGGTCGCCGCTCGCTACACGGTGGTCGCCGGCTTCACCGATGGCTTCGGCCAAGAGAGCGTCGTCCAAACCGTAACGATCCTTCCGTAAAAGAGAAAGCGAGCCGGAAATTCCGGCTCGCTTTCTCTTCCAAACGACGGTAACGAGGTCGCCGCCCTGCCTTAGATCGTGTTTGCGACGGTGTTCAAGATAGAGCTGAGATCTGTGCCGACGGCCTTGACGGCGTGCACCGCGACCAGCGCGATGAACCCGATAAGCAGGCCGTACTCGACCATTGCGGCCCCTTCATCGTCGCGGACCATTGATTTTAGTGTGGTGAGCATTTTGATACGTCTCCCTTTCTGAGTGAACCGTCTTAGACTGGTCGGCGACGGTGTTGAAATGATGTTGAGATTTGATTTGCCTCTTCGGTCGGCAGCCTTAGATCGTGTTGGCGACGGTGTTGAAGACCGTGCTGAGGTTGGTGCCTAGGACCTTCACGGCGGCGAGGGCGACCATCGCGATCAAAGCTACCAGAAGGCCGTACTCGACCATCGTGGCGCCCTCTTCATCGCGGATCATTGAGGTGAGAGTGGCTATCATTTGCGTCTCCTGTTTATGTGTAAATAGTGAGTGAACGACTAACGTAAAGAGCTGCCACCGCGGTTCCCGCCCAAAGCAAGTCTGCCGCTCTATTAAGCGGCTACTCAACCTGCCCGTCTGCCTTGCGTCAGCTTTTTTGCCGCAGGGCGTTAATTCTTGTTGACGGCTCAACGTCATATGTAGCATAATCGGGAAGAGGGGTCAAGGGGCCCCTCGCAGGCCCCTATCTCTTACGAGCTAGGGCTTCTAGCAATTTTCTACCCCCCACTCGTATCCATTACGGAGGAACCATTCAGATGAGACGCAGGGGAGAGTCCGGCCAGGTTCTGCCGCTTATTGCGGTCTGCCTGACGGCTATCATGGGCTTTGCCGGCATGTCGGTAGACGTCGGCTATTTCGAATATCACCAGCGCCAGGAGCAGTCTGCGGCCGATGCGGCCGCCCTGGGGGCTGCGCAGCAGCTCGCCTACGCGGGCTGCCCCAGCTCCAGCTCGGCGAAGACCGCCGCTTATAATGATATCGCCAGCAACGGCTATACCGACGGCGCAAACGGCGTCACGGTGACCGTGAACAATCCACCGGCTACGCCCAGCCCAGCACCCTCTGGAAAGCCGTCGCCCTCGCCGGCGCCGTACGCCGGCAATCCCTGCGCGGTGAGCGTTCAGGTTACCGGGACGAAGACACCCACGTTTTTCACCAAGCTCTTCGGTCATCCGAACGGCGCGACTCAGTCGACTGCAGCGATCGCGCTCCTAGTGAAAAATGACGACAACTGCATTTTCCTCTTGAGTCAGACCGCCACCCTCGACCTTGACAACGTGAATATAACCGCCCCGCACTGCGGCGTTGCCGCCAATAGCGCGCTGGTACAGACGAGCGGCGACAACATTAATGTAGCTTCCTTTGGGTATGCACACTCGCTGGCGGGCAGCAGTGCAGATTTTACAAATGCAAAGCCCGCCAAGATGCTGCCGGTGGCCGATCCGTGTCCGGAGATCGCCGGTTGCGCGTACACCGCTGCAAACAAAGTCGTGTATGCATCGTGCAACGCATTTAACAACGCGGGCGGAAACGTTTCGATCTCGCCCGGGTGTTACAGCTCGTTCAAAAATACCGGCGGCACGGTTACTATGCAGCCGGGCCAGTATGAGTTTACCGGCTCCATCGAGCAGACAGGCGGGAGTCTTGTGGGAAGCGGCGTCACTCTCTACGTCGCGCCTTCGGCAAGTCCGATTCAGCTCGGTGGTAACGGCGTAAGCCTTTCGGCGCCGACATCGGGAAGTTACGCCAACGTCCTCTACTATCAAGACCCGAGCAATACCGCGCAGGCGCAGTTTATCAGCACGAATACGAGCGTCACTGGTCTTGTTTACGCGCCCGCCGCGATTGGCCAAGTCAATGCCAATATTAGCTCCTATGTGGTGCTGGTCTTTGCAAACATGAACTTCGACGGAACGAGCTGCGGAGGCTGGAACCTCGCCGGCCCGACAGCCGGAAATTCAATCATTCAGACCGCGGTCTTAGGGAACTGACTGTGCGCGCTCCTAATAAAAAGGCTCCGCAGAAAAGCTGGTGCGTTCCGAGATGGGAACGAGCATGGTCGAATTTGCGATCCTCGCTCCCGTCTTCGTCTTCTTGCTGATCGGCCTAATCGAAGTCGGGCGATTTGCGTTCTTTGGGATCCTCGCCGCCAACGCCGCTCGTGCCGGCGCTCAATACGGAGCACAGACGTTATCCACTGCGGCCGACACTGTCGGAATGACGAAGCGCGGCCGTGCAAGACGGGCAGAACCTTTCTAACTGGCACGTCTTACCGACCAACCTCTGTTCCGTAAGTGGAGGAACTCCCGCACCTTGTCCCAGCCCGGGCGCTGGGCCGCCGACGAACACGATCTATTACGTCCAGGTGCAAGTCAACGGCACGTTCACTTCGCTGTTGAATTATCCGGGCATCCCCCATTCGGTTCCGATAAGCGGAAGTGCGACCATGAGGGTGGCCAACCAATGAGAAGAACACATCGCGAACGTGGCGCTAGCCTTCCCGAAACGGCCATCGTCATGTCGGTGCTGCTCGCGCTCACGTTCGGCATCATCGACTTTGGCCGCGCTATGTACACCTACGGCTTTGTCGCACAGCTTGCGCGTGAAGGCACGCGCTGGGCGGCGGTGCACGGCTCTACGTCCTGCACGAACAGCATGGTAAACGGCACGAGTACGCTGGCCGATTGTAACGCGACCGCTGCTCAGATTCAGAGTTACGTACAAAGCCTTTCCCAAGGGGCGACCATCGCGAGCAATATTTCGGTCGCTCGCCGGTGTATTCGTGCCCAGCGGGCAGTTCGGGAAACGCACCCGGATGTACCGTATCGTTGACCGTAAATTACCCGTTCACGTTCGTGCTGCCTTACCTGCCCAAGGCGGGCATCCGCATGGCGAGTACGTCACAGATGGTGATCTCGCAGTGAGACGCAGAGGAGAGTCGGGTCAGGTCTTACCGCTGATCGCGATTTGTCTTACGGTGATCATGGGGTTCGCCGGCATGTCGGTAGACGTCGGCTATTTAGAGTACCATCAGCGTCAACAGCAATCCGCGGCTGACGCGGCCGCCCTCGGCGCTGCCCAGCAGCTGGTCTATTCGGGTTGTCCCAACCTCAGCGCGGCGCAGACTGCCGCCGACAGCGATTCGGCGAGCAACGGTTTTACCACCGGCACAAACAACGTGACTGTGCTCGTAAACAACCCGCCGGCCACCGGCCCCTACGCAGGCAACAGCTGCGCCGTCTCAATTCAGGTGCAAGCTTCAAAAACGGCGACGTTCTTCACGCGCCTCTTTGGTCTTAATGGCGCCGAGACGACTCAAGCGGTCGGATTGCTAACGGCCAACAATACTCCGCCACCTGTTTCCTTGCGGAGAGCACCACCGTTTCGTCGACCTTCAATGGCACGACGGTAACGGCCCCGGGGTGCGGCATCCTCATCAACGACACGGCGACATTCAACGGCGATCCAAAGTTTGATGCTGAGAGCATCGGCTACGCGGGAGGAGCTCCGATCGAAAACGGAACGACCTTCACGGCCGCGACGCCGGCACCGATGCTCAAGGTTGCCGATCCTTGTCCGGAGATTGCCGGCTGCGCCTACTTGGCAGCTAACCCTCCGCCAACCACCGGCTGCAAGACGCTGCTCGACAACGGCCTCAGCAACGTCACGATACAGCCGGGTTGCTATAACTCGTTCACCTTGAACGGAGACACCAACGTAACATTTGAGCCGGGCGAGTATGTTTTCAATGGATCGACCACTATCAATGGGACGACGGGCATTACCGGTGACGGCGTGACGCTCTACGTCAGCGCTAGCGGAACGCCGCCAACTTTTAACGGTACCGGTGTCAACCTTTCGCCTCCGACGACCGGACCCGAGACCGGGGTGCTCTACTACCAGGTGCCGAGCAATACGAACAGCCCAACCTTCAACGGCGCCTCGATGCAGCTCGGCGGCCTCATCTACGCGCCCGGCGCGACGAAGCGCGATTTTCAATGGCACGAACGGCGGCTACCTCCTGGTAGTGGTGGGTGCGGCGACCTTCAATGGCGGCGCGGCCTACGATCTTGCGACACCGCCTCCAGGTCAATCCCTTATCAAACAGGCGGTCTTGGCGCAATGATTTTTCGACTTCTTCGTCGCTCTGATACCGGAACGGCAATGGTGGAATTCTCCATACTCGCTCCGGTTTTTGTATTTTTGCTCATCGGCGTAATCGAGGTCGGGCGATTCGCGTTCTTCGCAATCCTTGCCGCCAATGCGGCGCGTGCGGGCGTGCAGTACGGTGCCCAGAACACGACTACGGCGATTCAGACCGCGAACATTCAGAACGCCGCCCTGCAAGATGGGCAGAATCTCGCCAACTGGACATCGAATGGCGGCAGCATAAAGGTCGAGGATCTCTGCTCGGTGAACGGCGCGACGCCGGCAACCTGCGCGGGAACGGGCGTACCGGTGAATACCGTCTACTACGTGCAAGTACAAGTCAAGGGTGTGTTTAGTTCGCTCTTAAACTACCCGGGCATTCCGAATAACATCCCAATCAGCGGCAGCGCGATTATGCGGGTGGCCAGCCAATGAGAAGAAAGCATCGTGAACGCGGCGCCAGTCTGCCCGAGACGGCCATCGTCATGACGGTTTTGCTTATGCTGACCTTTGGAATTATAGACTTCGGCCGCGCTATGTACACGTATGGCTTTGTCGCGCAGATTGCGCGGGAGGGGGCGCGCTGGGCGATCGTGCGCGGCTCTCTCTCCTGCACTAATAGCGGTAATAACCTACCCGGGTGTAACGCGAACGGCACTGCAATACAAAGCTACGTACAAAGCCTCTCCGAAGGGGCGACCAACGCGAGCCAGATTTCGGTCGGGACGCTCGCAGTATTCTAACTGCCCGGGAAGCAGCTCCGGGAATGCGCCCGGGTGCACCCTCTCGCTTACCGTATCGTATCCGTTCAAATTTCTCTCGCTCGGCTTTTTGCCGAAGAGCACTATCCTTATGTCGAGCACGTCGCAGATGGTGATTTCGCAATAAGACGAATTGCGCCAACTTCAAATCAATTGGCGCGAAAAACGTGGCGGTGATCGTACACAACCCGCCCACCACCGGGGCCGCATAGCGGCAACCGATGCACGGTCACCGCCGCGATTACCGCATTAACCGCACGACCTATTCCGCCTCCACCGGCACTGGTACGGCCCGCAACGGCCGTTTGATCAAGAAGATCAGCGGCGTCGAAAGAACGAAAACGAGTGCCGTTAGCCGGAAGAGATAGTCGTAGGCGATCATCGTTGCCTGCTGCGAAACCATCTCCGTGAGCTGCCCGACCGAGTAGCCGTGAGTTTGGGTCACGCCCGAAGCGAGCACGTTCCAGGCAATCGCCGTCCGATGCGTCAGCAGGGTGGTGAGAATTGCGATGCCCAAACTTCCGCCGAGCTGGCGGAGCAGCGTAAGAACTCCGGTGGCGCCCGCCAACTCCGCACGCGGCACATCGCTGAGCGAGATCGTCGTGAGCGGAACGAAAAGAAAGCCGAGCGCGAAGCCTTGGACGAGACGCGGCCAGAAGACGTCCCAGTATCCTGCTTGCACGTCGAGGCCGCCGAGCAGCCACGTCGACCATGCGAAGAGCAGCGTCCCGAAAACGATTGACCACCGCCCGTCGATTCGGTTGAGAAGCCGCCCGATAATCAACATTGACGCGGCGGTCGCAAAGGCGCCGGGCATGAGCGCGAGACCGGTGTCGAACGCGGTGAAGCCGAGCATCGATTGAAAGAAGAGCGGCAGGATGAGCGCCGTGCCGAAGAGTCCGAAGCCCATGATAATGCCCAAGAACGAGCCGACCGAGAACGACCGGAATTTGAAGACGCCGAGGTCGACGACGGGATGCTTGTCGCGTAGCGCCTTCATGACGAAAGCGATCAAGGCCACTACGGCGATTCCCGTGAACAATAAAATCGTCTGTGATTGGAACCAGTCGTCGCGTTCGCCTTGCTCGAGCACGAACTGCAGCGAAGCCAGACCCGCGGTAAGCAGCCCGAGGCCGACCCAGTCGATCCCGCCTTTGGCCTTCACGATGTACTTCGGATTCGGTATGAACGCGAGGGTCATCAAAAAGGCCACGATGCCGATCGGAATGTTGATATAGAAGATGAGTGGCCAGTTAGCGTTATCCACGATCCAGCCCCCGAGCGTCGGTCCGATCGCGGGTCCAACCATCGCGCCCATGCCGAAGATCGCCATCGCGGCGCCACGCCGCTCGGCCGGAAAGGTTTCAAAAAGAATCGCTTGCGCCGTCGGCTGAAGTGCGCCGCCGCCAATGCCTTGGATGATGCGATAGAACACGAGTACCCAAATGGAGCGAGCCGTGCCGCAGAAGAACGACGCGACGGTAAAGAGCGCAAGTGAGATCGCGTAAAACATCTTGCGACCCAGCAGCGCGGTCAGCCAACCGTTGAGCGGCATCACGACGACGCTGGCGAGGATGTAACCAGTTGCAACCCAAGCGACCTCATCGACCGTCGCGCCGAGGTTACCGCCGATTGTATTGAGCGCCACGTTGACGATCGTGGTGTCGATGATCGCCATGATCATTCCCAGCATCACCGTTATGGTGATCAGAGCGACCGGCGCTTCTTGGCGATTTTGAGCCGGACTACGCTCTATTGCGACTGCAGCCATCCCTAAAGGCCTTCAACACGCTCTCGCACAAGGGACGTTGCGGTGCTTCATCGATTTGAGCCCGCCCGAAAGAAGACGGCCGCTCTTCTCGTTGTGGCCGCGTTTGCGGTCTTCGCGCTCGTTAACGTCGTGGCGTTTCGCACAGCACTTTATCGCAGCATCCTCGATCCCGCCTCGAGCACGGGGAGCTTTGAAGCTGCAATCGGTCAGCTCCGAGCGCTTCACGCCGATCGGCGGACCGACATCTTGGTGCTGGGCGATTCGCGGATCTACTCCGGCCTTGACCCCAGCGCGGCGAGTGCCGCGAGTGGAACCTTGCGCTTTCTCAATGGCGGCGTACCGGGGACGACACCGCGCTGCTGGCCCTTTTTCGTTCGAGCGATCGACCCGTATGCCAACCGGGTACGCGCGATTGTGATTGCGGTCGATACGTATGCCGACGACGACAGCGCGATTGGAAGCATCGACGGCGACAATCGCCCGATGGACTTGCGGTATGTCGTTTTCCAAACGCGTTTGCGCGACATCCCGAAGCTGGCTGGTTCGTTCTCGGATCCACGCGAGCGGATCGAGTACGGCATCGATCTCTTCTGGCGCGGTCCGGAGCTTCGCGACGATTTCCAAGCCTTAGCGGCCGATCCGGCCGCGCGCATCGTGCAGCTGGAGCAGGCCGGTAGATCGACTCTCTACGATCCGCTCGCCGCGCACCCGCGTACCGAATCGCTTGCCGGTTTGCACGTCGCCTTTTCAAAGGGCGCGATCGTGTATCCGGCCGGCATCTCCGCCGGCGAGCGCCAGGCAATCGCAACGCAGGTGCTGACGGTGGCCCAGCCGAGTCCGTCGTATGCCCTCTACCGGCGGCAATGGCTCGAGCCGATCGCGGCGCGGTACGCAGCCGTCGGCGTCCCCGTCCTTTTCGTTCGGATTCCGACGCGCCCCGTGCACCGTGAGGCGACGCAAAACCCGAGCGGTTCGCTGCTCGAGATCGCACGCGACCAGCACGCGCGTTTGATTCCGGCAGCGCCGTACATCGCGCTCGAGCGCCCAGAACTCTTCGCCGACGAAGACCACCTCAACCGCGCCGGCAGTCTGCGATTCAGCCGCTTGTTGGGCCGTGACGTGGCCCGCATGCTCTCAGGAGCCGCTCCGCGCCCTTCGACGGCGCTCCGACAAGATCAGCGTCGCTTAGGACAAGCTTCGTCGAAGGGCGACACGCGCACCGCATTGATCGGTGGTGTCGATCCGTCGCGCCACCACTCGGCATCGTGGTACGCTGCCGCGGTTGGCGTCGGCATACCGCTGCGTTTTCAATCGTACGAATTCTGGCTCTTCGTAGCGATCGTTGCCGCGCTCTTTTACGGTTTACCGCGGCGGGCCGGCCGCTACGTCCTTCTGATCGCAAGCTATTATTTTTATGCGCGCTGGAACGCCTGGTACGTGGTCTTCTTATGGGCCTTGACTGCTAGCGATTTTCTCATTGCCATCGCACTCGAGCGAGAGCGCGACCTCCGGCACCACAATCCGCGCCTGCTGCTCGCTCTCGGCGTCGCCGCCAATCTCGCCTTTCTCGGCAGCTTTAAGTACACGAACTTTGCGAGCGGTACGGTCGCCGCGTTGCTCGGCATGCACGAAAATCCTTGGATCGTCAATCTCTTCGTCCCAATCGGCATCAGCTTTCATACGTTTCAAAGTATTTCGTATTTGGTCGATGTCTATCGTGGTCGCATGACCGCGATTCGCAAACCGCTCGACTACGCGCTCTACTTGGCGTTCTTTCCGCAGCTCTTGGCTGGGCCGATCGTGCGGGCGGGGCTTTTCTTCGGAGAGCTCTTTGCCTGGCGCCCTCCCAGCCCCGACGACGTCAGCTACGGGCTCACACGCGCGGGCTTCGGGTTGGTGAAGAAGATGGCGATCGCCGATCAGTTTGCCGACGTCGCGAATACATATTGGGGCTCGATTGCGAATCATCCCGGCGCGCCCGCGGCTTGGAGCGCGCTTTTCGCCTTCGCGATGCAGATCTATTTCGATTTTTCAGGCTACAGCGACATCGCGATCGGCTGCGCCCGCCTCTTCGGCTTCGTTTTTCCCGAGAATTTCCGGATGCCATACCTGGCAACGAGCGTCACCGATTTCTGGCATCGGTGGCACATTACGCTCTCGACGTGGCTGCGTGATTATCTCTACATTCCGCTGGGCGGAAATCGCCACGGCGAGGCCGCGACGCTGCGCAATCTGATGCTCACCATGCTGTTGGGAGGCCTCTGGCACGGCGCGCAGTGGACCTTCGTGGCATGGGGCGCATACCACGGCGTAGCGCTTTGCGTGGAGCGCGTATCCGGTATCGCTCGCGAGCATCCGGCGCGGCGCCTGCGCGGCGCCATTGCGCGAGTGCTCGTTACGTTCTGCGTCGTCTCCCTGGGCTGGGTGCTTTTTCGATCGCCGACGTTCGGCGCTGCAATCGCCGTCTACCGCGCTCTCTTCGCCGGCGGTGGCGGCCCAGCGATGCTGACCGGCTGGCAAGCCGTCTTAGCCGGCGGCATCATCGCGTTCGGTTTGGTGCGGCTCCTTCTCGAGCGGCACAACGTCAAGCCCGCGTGGCCGCGATTTCCTCGCGTGGCGCAAGCCGGAGTGCTCGCCGGACTGCTGCTCGCGCTCGAGCTGCTTTCATGGCCAGGCGTTTCGCCATCGTTCATCTACTTCAAGTTCTAGAGCCATGAGCTCGTCGAGCGCGGCACCGCCTTGGGGCACGAGATGCGCGCCATCGTTCGATTGCGAGAACGATCGTCAACGCAATCCTTGCGAGCGTGGGAATGACGCGCGGACGCAGTAAGCGCGGGTCGAACGACGCCATGTACCGGGCGTTTTCATCGATGCAGATCCGAATGACGGTCGCTGGGGTGAGATTTTTGAGAGCGTCACCAAAAAGGTCGCTCGTTTCCGTGGGGCCTTTGCCGTGCTGCATCTCGGCGCCGGCTCTTATGCGGCGCCAGATCGCGCCGCCGTAGCCAAGGAAGACAGGAAGCGCCTGCAGGGCTGGAGCGCGCAGACCGCGGCGCGAACGATCCCACGCGATCCAATTGACGAAGAAGACGATGTGCCGCGCCTCTTCTAAGAGCACTCGGCAAAAAGTGAGGTCAGCGCTTCGGGTACGACACGGGCGTCGCGCGCCAAACGGAAGATGCCGAAGCCGGCAAAGGAGTCGACGCACTCGTTGTAACCAAAATTAATGAAGGCGCGGCGCGTCGGCTCTTGTTTCGCAACGTTGGGCGTGCCCACCAGGCCGTAACGCTCGATCATGCATTGTAAAATTCGTCCGTGCCGGTCTTCTTCGTAGGCTTGCAGCTCGAGAGCCTGGCGCACGAGTGGGTCAACTTCGGTCTTTGCAAAAGCGCTCAGCATTCTTCCCGCGCCAAGCTCGACCTCGAGCGCCAAAGTCCAAATCGGGATTGCGCGCAGCCGCGCCAGCGACGTACCGTCGAGATGCGGCCAGGGCAATTCATGGGGGTCGTACGCGCGATGCGATTCCATGAGCGAGCCGCAGAAGAGTTCCTTGTGTTCGTTCGAGCCGATCTGCACCGTGATTACTCCATCTCGGAATTTGGGAAGGCAACTGTCCGGAGAGCGGTCAAAGGGGGCTCGCAGCTATGACTGCGCTCCGAGACCCTATTCCACTTGGCGATCATCGGGCTTGCATTGCGCGGTACCTCCGAGAAATCGTTTCGTCGGCCGGCTCGGTTGCGGCACGAATCATCGAGGAGCGTCTGGGGGAGCGATATGCCGGCGATGCGGTCCGCCCCAGCCTTGTATTGTGGGCTTGCACCGCCGGCAATGGGAACGTAGCCGACGCGCTACCGGTGGCGGCCGCCTTCGATCTCTTCGATCGCTTCTTGCTCCTGCACGACGAGCTTGGGGATGAATCCGCGATAGCGACGGTTGCGCGGTGGGGTCTTGGGCAGAGTCTCAATGCCGGGGACGCTCTCTACGCCTTGGCATTTCACAGCCTCGCAAGTGACGTCTCCGAGCCGAGTCGCCGGCTGCGAACGGCCAGGCTCGTTGGCCAAGCGATCCTTGAGGCCATTGGGAAAAGCGGCGACAATATCGCGCGCGGTGCGGTATTGACCGCGGCTGCTCTGGAAGCAGGCGCCGTAATTGCGGGATCACCCGACTCGATCGCCCGCGCTTATGCCGAGGCCGGGCGCCTGCTGAGCGAAGCCGCGGTTTGCTCTGATCCGTCGTTCGCGCAACGCGCATCGCGCCGAGCCGTAGCCGCCCTACGGCGTCACGCCTCACCCGACGATGTTGCCGCCTTTGAAGAAGTAGCCTGCTACGTTGCGCGCCAAGCAGGCTAAAAAAGCGACGCCGTCGCGAAAGGCGGAGCATCTCCGTATCAATCTCGAGCAGGATGTCGGCGGTAAGGGCGTTGACGCCGGCTTCGACGGCTACCGGTTTGCGCACCGCGCCCTGCCTGAAATCGATCTCTCCGACGTCGATCCGTCGGCCGAAATTTTTGGCCGAAGACTCGCGGCGCCGCTACTCATATCGTGCATGACGGGTGGTACGCACGCTGCGCGCCGGCTCAATCGGCGACTTGCTCGCGTCGCACAAGAACATGGGTTCGCGATGGGCCTTGGATCGGGTCGCGCGCTGCTCGAATTCCCAAGCTCCATTGAGACGTTCGACGTTCGTTCGGTAGCGCCGGACGTCGCGCTTCTCGCCAATCTTGGTGCCGTACAGCTCAACAAGGGTTATGGTCTCGCGGAGTGCCGCAGCCTCGTCGAAAGCTTGCACGCCGATGCGTTGGCCCTTCATCTCAATCCTCTGCAAGAAGCGCTGCAGCCGGAGGGCGACTCGTGTTTTAGTGGCCTGCTCGATCGCATCGCGGATCTGTGCGATCGAGCCGACTTTCCAATCGTGATCAAGGAGGTCGGTTGGGGAATTGGAGCCGATGCAGTCCGCGCGCTCTTTGATGCCGGCGTTGCCGCCGTCGATCTCGCTGGAGCGGGGGGAACGTCGTGGAGTGAGGTCGAGCGTTACCGCATCGGCGAACCGTGGCGGGCGCGCGTCGCGGGCGCTTTTGCGAGTTGGGGCATACCGACCGCTCGCGCTCTTGTCGATGCGCGCGCCGTTGCGCCTTCCGAGACGCTCATTGCCAGCGGCGGCATCCGGGCGGGCCTCGACGTGGCGAAAGCCCTCGCGCTCGGCGCCGACCTGGTGGGGATCGCCGGTCCATTCCTGCGCGCTGCCGACGAAAGCCTGGAAGCGGCGCACGACCTCGCTCGCGAGCTCGTCGAAACGCTGCGCGTCGCGATGTTCTGCGTCGGCGCGCGTACGCCGGCCGACCTACGCGGCACGCTTGTGTCAGGCTGAGCGCATTACCGTGTCAGCCTGAACCCACTACCGTGTCACCCCGAGCGGAGTCGAAGGGTGATCCGCTGTACCAACCCGCATGGAGACCGACGTACAAAGACGTGAGATCCGCGTTTGCGCAGCCTGGTAATTGTGGTGACGGCGATGGACGCGCGCCAATGACGCTCAACCTCGAAGCGGCCGACCTTTACTGTCGGACGCTGACGCGCCGCCATTACGAGAACTTTAGCGTCGCGTCGCGGTTTGTGGACGCGAGTACTCGGCGCGACCTGATGCGCATCTACGCCTACTGTCGTACGACCGACGATCTCGGCGATGAAAGCCCCAATGGAACCGCGCTCTCACGTTTGGAGCGCTGGCGCAGCGAGGTCGAAGCAGTCTTCGGTGGCAACCCGCCCGTCCATCCCGTGCTCGTCGCGCTGCAGCCGACCGTCGAGCATCGCGCAATTCCCGCGCAGCCCTTTCTCGATCTGATCGCAGCCAACGTGCAGGATCAGCTCGTGACGCACTATCGAACGTGGGAAGAGCTGATTGGCTATTGCCGTCTCTCCGCTGCTCCCGTTGGAAGGATGGTTCTGCGCGTCTTTGGCGTCAACGATGCGCACGCGGAGCACCTCTCGGACGATGTTTGCATCGGGCTGCAGCTCGCGAATCACGCTCAGGACGTTAGCCGGGATGCGGCAATCGGTCGCAGATATCTTGTGGATAGCGACGTCGACGCAAGGGGAATCGCGGGCGGCGCACAAGCCATGGTGGAGCGTGCCCGCATCCTGCTGGCTTCGGGGGAAGCGCTCGAACAGTTTGTACCGCGACCGCTGCGGTTACAGCTCTCGCTCTACCGAATGGGAGGCTTAGCGATCTGCGACGCGATCGAGGCAATCGGGTATAAAACCGAACATCAACGACCGAGCGTCTCGGCGTCGACAAAGGTATCACTCGTAGTGCGGGCCGCCTTCCAGAGTTTTTCTCCAGGCCGGCCGGCATAAATGATCAACCTCCCGCGCGCTCTCCGGGGCATCTACGTTCCTCAATCGGACCAACACCGCGCCGAGCGCTTCAACCGCGATATGGCAAAGCGCGAAGCGGGCAACTTCTATTGGGGTTTCATCTCTCTAGGCTATCACGAGCGAATGGCAATCTACGCTCTCTACAATTTTGCGCGTCAGGTCGACGACGAGGCCGATGCGGTCGGGCTCGAGAACTTGCCGGCGCGTCTCGCCGTTCATCGCAAGCGGATCTCGCGCTGCCTGCGCGGCGAGTACGGCGACGACCCGATCCTGCGCGTGCTCGCAGAGGCCGTCGACCGCTACGCTATTCCCGAAGAGGAACTGCAAATGCTCGTCGATGGCGTCGAGATGGATTTCAGCCGCTCGCGCTATGCGTCGTTCGAGGAGCTGCGTGCGTATTGCACCCTCGTGGCATCGGTCGTCGGGCGCATGTGCGTTAGGATTTTTGGCTTCAGCGACCCGGTCGCGCTCCAACGCGCCGACGATCTCGGTCTGGCGCTACAGCTTACAAACATCTTGCGAGATGTGCGCGAAGACGCCGTAGACATGCAGCGTATCTATCTTCCCCAGGACGAGCTGCGCCGGTTCGGAATTCCCGAGGCTGCCCTCGCCCACGGCAAGATTTATCCAGGCTGGTCTGATTTGGTCACTCACAACGTGGCCCGAGCCCGGCGCTATTTCGCGACGGGGTACGAAGTGTTGCGTTACATTCCGCGCAGGCCGGCCGCCTGCGTCCAAACGATGGCCGGGATCTACGAGGAGCTGTTGAAAAAGATCGAGCGAGAGCCGGCTCTTCCATTGAGAGAGCGCGCGGCGCTCTCCAAGACGGAAAAACTGCGCGTCGTCGTGCGCTCGTGGCTCTCCAGCGCGTAGCGGTTGTCGGCGCGGGCCTCGCCGGACTGTCGGCGGCTCTCCGTCTCAAAGATGCCGGCGCGCAGGTAGAGCTCTTCGAGCGCAGCCGCCTCATCGGCGGCCGCGCTACCTCATTTGAGATCGACGGAGTGGAGGTCGACAACGGGCAGCATGTTTTCCTCGCGTGCTGCACTGAGTTCGTTCGTTTCGCGCAGCGGGTCGGCATGGACGGCCACATGCACGTGCAGGAGCGCTTTGATGCTCGAATTCTCGCGCGCGATGGCCGCGCCGGGCGGCTGCGCGCCGGGGCACTGCCCGCGCCATTTCACCTCCTCGAATCTTTTGCAACGTATCCGTTCCTCACGCTTGGGGAAAAACTCCGCATCGCCCGTGCCCTCGCCTCTGTCACCCGAAAGCCCGCAAGTACCACCCCAAGCCTGTCGAAGGATGAACCGCCCGAAACGTTTGAAGCCTGGTTGCAACAAAACCGGCAAGGCGTCGGCGAACGCCGCGCGTTCTGGGAACCGTTTTTTATTCCAGCACTGAATGCTCCGTTCGATCGCGTCGCCGCCGCCGACGCGATCTTCGTGCTGCGCACCGCATTTTTAGGCGACGCCGGCGCTGCCAGGTTCGGTTTTTCAAAAGTCCCGCTCGCGCATTTGGCAGCCGCTGCGGCGGCCCAGCTCGACGCAGTGCATGCGACGACTGCGGTGCTCACCCTCGAACCGAATTCAACCGACGACCGTGTCACGCTGAGCTTATCGAAAGGTGACCCCAGAACATTCGACGCCGTGGTTCTCGCCGTACCGCCTCGGCAAGTCGAGCGGATTCTCGGTGACGCCTCGCGGTACGGCATTGCAAACCTTGAAGCCTACGATGCCTATCCGATCGTCGACGTTCACCTCTGGCACGATGGCGGTAGCATCGGCTACGATTTTGTTGCCGCGCTCGAATCGCCGCTTCAATGGATCTTCGAAAAGGCCGCGGGCTACCTGTGCTGCAGCATCAGTGCCGCACAACAGTATCTGCAGATGCCGACCGAAGCTCTCGAATCGCTCGCCTGGCGGGAAGTGCAAACATTCCTGCCTGCGCTCAAAAGCGCCAAGCTGCTACGCAGCGCCGTCACGCGGAATCCCGAAGCAACGTGGTTGCCCCGCGTTGGCGCGACGCGCACCGGGCAAGCCACGACGCATCCCGCGATCGCAATCGCCGGTTCTTGGACGAATACCGGCTGGTCCGACACAATGGAATCCGCCGTCCGCAGCGGCACGCTGGCAGCCTCATATCTGCTCGGAGCGAAGGATGGTGTACGGTCTCTCAGCGTTACCTCCAACTTATTCGCGCCAGCCATGGAGGGCGCGTCCAACGATTCCGAAGACGCGCCGGAGGGCTCAACCGATTCTGCATCGGCGATTACGCCGGAGGCAGCGGTTCAGAAATCCCTGCGGCGCGCAACCGGGTGGCTTCTGCAAGAGCAGTCCACCGAAGGCTGGTGGTCGGGAGAGCTCGAGACGAACGTGACGATGACCGCGGAGCATGTGTTGCTCTTTCGATTCTTAGGTTTGTCGCACGACCCATTCCGCGTCGGCGCGATTGCGCACATCTTGAATAATCAGCGCAGCGACGGATCGTGGGCGCTCTACTACGACGGTCCCGCGGATCTCAGCACCACGATCGAGGCCTACGTTGCGCTCAAGGTTCTCGGTGTGGATCCGCAGTGCGACGAGATGCGCAAAGCCCTCGAGGTGATCCTGCGCCAAGGCGGCGTCGTCAACGCTCGCGTCTTCACGAAGATTTGGCTTGCGCTTTTCGGCATTTGTCCGTGGTCGGGCGTGCCGTCACTGCCCCCCGAGCTCGTTTACTTCCCGATCTGGATGCCGTTCAATCTCTACGATTTTGCTTGCTGGGCCCGCGGCACGGTCGCGCCGCTGACAATCGTCGTTTCTAAAAAGCCGACTCGCGAGCTCGGAGTCGACGTTAGCGAGATCGTGGCGCCGGGAACGGAGAACGAACTCGGGCGGGTGAAAGGTCGGCGTCACTGGCTGCTCTACATCGAGCGCCTGCTAAAGTTTTACGAACGCTTACGAGTCCAGCCGTATCGTGAAGAAGCGCAGCAGCGCATCGCGCGCTGGATCATCGAGCGCCAAGAGGCCGACGGCAGCTGGGGCGGCATTCAGCCGCCATGGGTCTATTCGTTGATCGCGCTCAACCTCATGGGTTACACGCGCGATCACCCGGTCATGCGCAAAGGCATCGAAGGTATGAAGCGGTTTACGATCGACGATGCGCAGGGCTGGCGATTTCAGGCTTGCATGTCGCCGGTTTGGGATACCGCGTGGGCAGTGCGCGTGCTCGCGCTTGCGGGGTGCGACGCCTCGCATCCGGCGATGCGGCGCGCCGTGACCTGGCTGTTGCGCGAGCAAATTCCCGACGATGCTCCGGGCGATTGGCGCATGAAGTGCCCCGACCCGCGAGGCAATGGTTGGGCCTTTGAATTCGACAACGATGCGTATCCAGACATCGACGATACGACGATTGTCGCGCTTGCGCTGATCGAGGGCGCAGAACACTCGGCGGTTGCATCATCCCTGGAGCGCGCACGACGTTGGACGCTCGCAATGGATTCACGCAACGGCGCGTGGGCGGCCTTCGATCGCGATAACACTCGCGATCTGCTGTATAAAATGCCCTTCTCGGATTTCGGCGCGATGATCGATCCGCCGACCGAAGACGTGACCGCGCACGTTCTCGAGATGATGGCCGCCCTGGGCTATGACACGACGAATCGCTCCGTCGCACGCGGGCTGAGATATTTGCGAGCGACGCAGAAGCCCGCGGGCTCCTGGTATGGACGCTGGGGCGTCAACCACATCTACGGCACGTGGTGCGTGATCTCCGCATTGACCGCGCTGAAGACGGGCAGCGATATGATCGAACGCGCCGCCGCTTGGTTGATCTCGGTGCAGAACACCGACGGCGGCTGGGGAGAAAGCTGCCACTCGTACGCCGACGAGTCGTTCGCCGGCACAGGTCGCAGTACGCCCTCGCAAACGGCCTGGGCCGTGCTTGGGCTCCAGCTTTCTGGCTGGGCGCAACATCCTGCGGTTGAACGCGGTCTTGCGTATCTATGCAGTCGGCAGCGTCGAGACGGTACGTGGGATGAGCCCGAGTGCACCGGCACCGGATTCCCAGGCGATTTCTACATCAACTACCATCTCTACCGGCACCTCTTTCCGACCATGGCGCTTGCCATGCAAGCCAAACTCCGTCATGCTGATACCGACAGTACCACCCTGCCGCCGAAAGAGGCCAGCAAGTCGATGTCGAGCGCGAGCGAGCGTGGTCGAACTTCCCAGCGCAAAGGACAGCTTGACGGAACCATGAAGGAGCCAGTCAACCAAATATGAGCATGCCCCTCCAGCAAAAGCTCGCCGTCGCAAAATACGTCGCCGGCAAGAAGCTCAAAGGTGAGAAGAAGTATCCGCTCGTGCTCGAGCTCGAGCCCTTGCTTCAGTGCAATCTGGCGTGCGCCGGTTGCGGTAAGATTCAACACCCCGACGATGTCCTGCGCCAGCGTTTGAGCGTGGAAGAATGTATCGCTGCCGTCGAAGAGTGCGGTGCGCCGATGGTTTCGATTGCCGGTGGCGAGCCGCTCGTCCACGAGCAGATGCCGCAGATCGTCGAGGAACTCGTCAAGCGCAAGAAGTTCGTCTTCCTCTGTACCAATGCGCTCCTGCTCAAAAAGAAGATCCATCTCTTCAAGCCGTCGGTCTACTTCGTCTGGATGATTCATCTGGACGGCATGCGCGAGCGCCACGATCAGTCGGTCTGCCGGCAGGGCGTCTTCGACAAGGCGATCGACGCGATCAAGGAAGCCAAGGCGCGGGGCTTTCGGGTATTCACGAATACGACGTTCTTCAATCAAGACGGACCCGAATCGATCCGCGACGTGCTGGACTACCTCAACGACGAGCTGCGCGTCGACATGATGCAAATATCACCGGCTTACGCGTACGAAAAAGCACCGGATCAGGAGCACTTTTTGGGCGTGAAACGCACCCGCGAGATTTTCCGCGAAGCTTTCGCGGGCGGCAAGCGCAAAAAATGGCGCCTCAACCACAGCCCGGTCTATCTCGACTTCCTCGAAGGCAAGGTCGATTTCGAGTGCACGCCGTGGGGCATTCCGTGCTATACGGTCTTTGGCTGGCAACGGCCGTGCTACCTCATGACAAAAGAGAGCTACGCCCGCACCTACAAAGAGCTTCTCGACGAAACCGACTGGTCGAAGTACGGTCGCGGCAAGCACGAGTCGTGCGAGAACTGCATGGCGCACTGCGGATACGAACCGACCGCCGTTTTGCGCACGACCGGTTCGATCAAAGAATCTATCCGCGCCGCCTTCGGGAACTAAACAACCGTTCATCCAGCGCCCGGATCCCTTCGGGCGGACCGGCCGCGACCAGCTCGTCGCGCTCGTTCAGCGGCATCTGTGGCTCCGGCCGGAAGTGCATCGTTTCAGAACGTTTGAGAGCGAGTACCACGACTTCGCCGCCATTGGGTGCAAGCGCCGAGATCGGTTCGCCGATCCACGGTGAGCCGATCGGAATCGTGAAGTCCTCGAGTACGAGCTGGCTGTTCTTCGCGAAGAGGACCGTATCGACGAACTCGACCGCCGTGGGGCGCATGGCGAGGCCGGCCATCCGGCGACCGCCGATCTGATACGGCGAGATGATGCGAGTTGCGCCCGCCAAGCGGAGCTTCGATTCGGCGTCGGCTCGATTCGCTCGCGCGACGATGAAAAGATTGGGATTGAGCACGCGCGCCGAAAGCGTGACGTAGATATTGATTTCGTCGCTATCGACGGCGGCGACGAGCCCGCGCGCTCGCTCCACGCCTGCAGCGCGGAGGGTCGCCGCATCGGCGGCATCGCCGCCGACCGTTCTGAAGCCGGCAGCGGAAGCGCGTTCGAGCGACTCCGCGTTGATGTCGATGATAACGAAGTCGAGGCCCTCGTCGGTGAAAGTGCGAGCGATCTCGCCGCCGACCCGGCCAAACCCGCAAAGAATGTAGTGTTCCGTCATTTCGGCAACCCGTCGACGCATTCGCCGCTCGATCACGACGCTCCCCAGCCGCCCTTCCAGCGTGTAGCTGAGTAGCCGGAGCAGCGTGTAGGTCAGCACGCCGAAACCGATGGCGACGACGCCGATGGTCCAACATTTTCCGGCTACGTCCATCGCAGCAGGCTCGCCGTTGCCGATCGTCGTGATCGTGGTGATCGTCATGTAAAACGCATCGAACCACGACCAGTGCTCGAGCGCTGCATAGCCCGCGGTTCCGCCCAGCACCACTGCCGCGAGGAGCGCCATCGCGACGCCCAAGCTCTGCGAAAGACGCGGGGATTCACGCAACGGCCTGGCTCCTTACGCGTCTAGATGAAAAGGCGTTTCCTCAATGGGCAAAAGTATACGACTCCGATCACTAGGAAAACCTTCGCTCACAGCGGTATTCCATCATAGCGCATGATCACCGTGCTGTTCTATCTCGCGTGGGTTATCGCGATCGTGCTCGTCGCGGTTGGCATCTACGCCTTGTGGGCTCCGCATCCGCTGGCGAGGCGGTATGGCGTTACAGCACACACCCCGGACGCGGCGGCCTTCGTTCGCGCAACCGGCATTCGAGACATCGCGCTCGGCGTGGTCCTGGGCGCCACGGCCTACGTGCGCTATCTGCCCCTCCTCGTGGTGCTCGCCGCCGCCGGGATTGCGGTGTCGATCGCGGACTTTTTCATTGCTCTACGCCATCACGAAACGAAGAAGCATCATGCCGCACATGCAATCCACGCTTCGGGGATCGTTGCGTTCGTTCTGATTCTCGCGATGGCGCTGTTTGCGATCGGGCGCTAGTGGCTGTTACAGGCCACTAGCCCTATGGCGCCGCAGGAGTTCCCGCGAGCGTGTAGTCGCCCGAGCAGGAATACGTCGCCGCTCCGTTCGCTCCGGGCGTGAAAGTGCACTGGCCTTCGGCTTTGATGCCCTTCATTTTACCCGTTCCCCCGGTCGCCTTGAACTCGCCCTTGGCCGGTTGCATGGTGCCGTTCGCTATCGGCCACGTCTGTCTATAGTCGTAGAAAATTTTGTCGCCGCTGTCGAACGTTTCGACGTAGACACCCCTGGTCTTCATGCGCCTTGAAGTAATCTCTTGGATCTCGGACCAGGTACCCTCTCTAGCCGCGGCACCACCGATTCTGTCGTTGGTGGAGCACGTTCCGCGAGCGACCGCGAACGAATGGTCCGGTTTGTCGCCGGCGGGAACGCTCTGTTGGAACGACGCTTTTGGGCAGGCGCCCGAAAACGTGTAATTCGCCTGCGCCGAGGCTCTCGTCAGGGCTAACGTGAGTAATGCGCAAGCCCAAAGGGTCGCGCCGATCGTAAATTTCATCTTTTCTCCAGTGTTGCGTTGCTACAAAATTGGTACCCGGGATGCGGCGTCCGCGCGGGTGACGCCGCGCGCGCGGGGGTCGTCGTAAACTTCCACTCTGCGCTCGTACGGCGTGAAGCCGGTGCGCTGGTAGAACGCAAGTGCACTTGGGTGATCGAGCGTGCAGGTGTGCAGCCATAAACGCTTGATGGCATGCGACCAGGCGATCTCGAGGCCCTGGTTCATGAACCAGCGTCCGGCACCAGTCCCAATAAGCGAAGGCGCCACCCCGAAAAGGCTAATCTCACATTCCCCATCAATGCGGAAATCGAGATCCAATAAGCCTTCGTCCCCGCGGCTTGTGTTCAGTACGTAGACCTCAACGCGCGGATCGCTCAGAAAATGAGCGAGCTCGACTTCGGGCATCAGCAATCGGCCGGCCCAAAGATGCTCGTCACCTACTAAGTGAAAAATCTCGCGATATCGGCCCAGATCCGTTCCGGGAAAACGCTCGAGGCGCCAGGAAGGCTCGGGCGGAGCCGGGCGGAGCGGTGGTTTGGAGCGCATCTCCAAAAAGGTTTGCACATTAGCGAGTTTGCCATGCGGAACCAGATGGTATCCGTCAGGAAGCGTGATATTTATAGCGCATAACCTTCTCTAAGTTGATCCCACGGATGATGCCGTCTGCGTGGTACGTCAAACCCCATGAATCGATCGACGACATATCCGGAAAGATGCAGGCTTCGAGCGTTTGATCGATCGAGTTCTTCTTGTACCATCCGCCGCCGGCACCGGTTGTACCGCCGAACTGGTCCGATCCGCCGAGGTACGAGCAGTAGCATGAGGCGGGGTTTCCCTGGCACGACCCAACCGGCGGTTTCAAATAATAGGCCAGGGCCGCAAGCGTCGGTTTCATGGTGTAGAGCGTGTTGAGCAAGATGTGAATGCGCGAGCCGTCTTTCTTGCTCGTGTATTGGCAGAAATCCGCAACGCCGGCAAGGAAGAGCAGCGTCGAACCGTTGCTGCCGTACACCGCGCGCCGCACCTCCACTTGGCCGTGCGTTTGCCGGCAATAGTTCCCGGCGATCCTGTTGGCCGGGTCGACGGAGGCTGGGAGTGAGCCGCCGGGAGCCGATGCCGGCTGCTGCGCGGTTGCGCCGGCGGCAGCAGGCGCCGCTGTTCCGGCAACGCCGCTGGCGCAACCGGAAACGAAAGTCACGCTAATTGCCGCTAGGGCGGCGATGAAAAGCTTCATTGGTAGCACCTCCTCGGGTAGCAGCTTCTCGGCGTAATACCGTGGAGCAAGCGAGGAGCCCTCCGAACGCCGGGAGTATCACGCGAAATGGCGCACGGCGATCGCGTCTTCCTAACCGGCGCAACGGGATTCATCGGTGCACACGTGATGCGCGAGTTGCTCGCCGCCGGTTACCGGGTGCGAGCTCTCGTTCGCGAACCCAGCGTCGTCCGCAGCGATCCCAACGTCATCCTGAGCTTGACGAAGGATGATCGGGTCGAACGCGTCGCCGGCGACATGCGCCGCGTTGGCGGGTTCGCGCGCGCGCTGGAGGGCTGCCGATACCTCGTGCATTGCGCGGCGCTCTATTCGTTTGCTCCGCGCGACCGCACCGCGATCCATGCCATTAACGTGGACGGGACCGCGAGCCTGATGCTGGCCGCGCACGTTGGCGGAGTCGAGCGCGCAGTCCTCACGTCGAGTTCTGCAACGGACGGGCACGCGCGTACCGGCTATCATCGCTCGAAACTGGAACAAGAGCGCGTTGCCTTTGCAGGGCGTGTGCCGTTGATTGCCCTGCTTCCGACCGCACCCGTTGGTCCCGGCGACGCAAAGCCGACACCGACCGGTAGGCTCGTCCTGGATTTTGCGCGCGGCAAGATCGTCGCCTTAGCGCCGGGGCACGGCGGCATGAATCTCGTCGCCGTCGAAGACGTGGCCCGCGCGCACGTTGCTGCGTTGGAGCGCGGAAAGATTGGCGAGCGCTACGTGCTTGGCGGCGAGAATTTGGGCATGGACGAGATCTGGAAGCTGCTCGCAGAGGTCACCGGAAAACCGATGCCTGCGTGGCGCGCGCCTTACGGCCTTGCACTCGCCGCGAGCTATGTTGATGAAATGCGCTGCCGCATCACCGGCGCGACGCCGGCAGTCCCGTTGGAGGGCGTGCGCCTCTCGCGCGAACGAATGTACGCGGACTCCTCAAAGGCGCAACGTGAACTCGATTACTCCGCGACGCCGGTGCGCGCGGCTCTCGAACGGGCGGTCACGTGGTACCGGGAAACCGGCCGGGTCAAGAATTGAGAAACGGCTTCCCTTCGTGGGCGACGAGCAAATCGTGCATGTCGTTGGCGTGCTCCTCTTCCTGGGCCAAGATGCCTTCCAGCATGACGCGCGTCGTCGGATCCTTTTCGCCGAAGAAGCGAACAAGTTCGCGGTAGTGCTCCACCGCAATCCGTTCCGCTACGAGGTTCTCTTTGATCATTTCGATCAGTTTCTCGGCGTGGCCGTACTCGGTCGCCGAGCGCGTGTGCAGACCATCGGGATTGAAGTTCGGCGAGCCGCCGAGCTGGTTAATGCGCTCAGCAATCATCTCCATGTGCTTTCGCTCGTCGCGAGCGTGCTCGGCGAACTCCTCTTTCACGCTTTCGCTATCGATTCCGACCGCGGCAACGTTGTGCATCGTGTATCGTAAGACGCAGACTATCTCGGTCGCCAATGCCGTCTGCAGCAGATCGATGGCCTGCTGCGCGTCGCCGCCATAGTTTTGGGTAACGGCACCACGTTCGATTTGCTCTTTTGCGCGTCGTCGTAACTCTGTGACATCGGTGACGAAAGGTTGGCTAACGGCCGTCATAGCAGATTACTTCTCACTTTCTTTTCGTATTAAATGTGAAACTGTAGCCGGGGTTCGAGCCGCTGGGTGGGACCGTCGCCTTGCCGACGAGCGTGGTCGCCTTGACGGTCGCCGTCGCCTTCGCATCGCGCCCCGCTATCGGATCGATAATCGTGAACGCAAGGATGGCTTTGGTCTGCGATAGCGATGTTACTTTGCCGGAAAGCTTGAAATCGCGCGTGCCCGACGTAAAAACAAGCTCGCAGGAACCCGCGATCTTCTTTTTCTTTTGCTTGATTATGAATGTTATTTTTCCGGTCTTCGAATGTCCGCTCTCCGTCTTCTTTACCGACCCTTCATAACTGCCCGTGACCTTGACCGCCGCCGGGGTGAGAGCCGAAAAAGCGGCAACTCGGGAAAGCGCCGGCAAGAGCCCGCTGCCGGCTGTCGTCGGTTCGATATGGCCGGCGCAGCCCGCGATAGCGAGCGCACCGAGCGTTAGCGCGGCTCTACGTGGCGAGAATTTCAGCCTCAACGTCACTCCTTGCGTGTAAACGGAGAATCAGGCTACCACTATGGATAATCGAAACCCTACGCCCCGGCAGAAATCCGTTTTCCCGGTCGTGCTGGTGGCTGCGACCGCGCTGGAGGTGCGCGCGCTGCGCCGTCAACTTCCGGAGGCGCGGATCGTCAAGAGCGGCGTTGCGCTTGCTGCTGTCGGACCTTCGTTCGCGCAAAGCGTTGTCAGCTGTGGCCTTGCCGGCGGTCTGCGCGGCGGCCTGGCTACGGGGACGCTCCTTATACCGCGCGAGGTCCGGCGGCCGGATGGCCGCGTGCTCCATTGCGATGAAATTCTCGTCGAGGAGCTGGCTGCCGGCGCGCGCCGGCTCGGCATTGAGCCGGTCTTCGATCCTTTATTGACTGCCGATGGAATTGTCACTGGCGCGGCACGGGAATATTGGGCCGCGCAAGGCTATGCCGGCGTCGACATGGAGACCGGTTGCATCAACGCGCCGCACGTTGCAGCCGTTCGGGTCGTACTCGATACGCCGCAGCGTGAGATCTCCAATGATTGGAATAACCCACTTCAGGCAATGCTCAAACCATGGAACTGGCCACAGGCTTTTTGGCTCGCGCGTGAGGCGCCTCGCGCGGCTGCGCTCGCGGCGCGCGTCGTCGCCGAGGCGCAGGGCATCGGCGGGCGGCTACGTATAACGCGCCAATGATCATTGAGCGCATCGACTCACCATCGGACGTCAAGCGCCTCCGGCGCAACGAGATCGATGTCTTGGCAAGTGAGATACGCGAGCTCCTGGTGAGTACGTGCGCCGTGAACGGCGGCCATCTCGCGCCCAATCTCGGCGTCGTCGAACTAACGCTCGCGCTCCACCGAGTGCTCAATCTTCCCAGCGACAAGCTTGTCTGGGACGTGAGCCATCAGACGTACGTTCATAAGATACTCACCGGGCGGCGCGAGAGGTTCGCAACGCTTCGCAAAGGCGGCGGCCTCTCTGGATTTGCGATGCGCAGCGAATCGCGGTACGACCCTTTTGGAGCGGGGCACGCCAGTACCGGAGTTGCTGCGGCACTCGGAATGGCCCTCGCCCGCGATCTGGCCGGTGGCGATGAAACCGTCGTCGCGGTGTTGGGCGACGGCGCGCTCACCGGCGGTCTCGCCTACGAAGCGCTCAATAATGCGGGCGCTCTCAAGAGTCAGTTCATGGTCGTTCTGAACGACAATGAGATGTCGATCGCCCCCAACGTCGGCTCGATCGCCTCGTACTTGTCGGTGCTGCGCAGCAAGCCGTTCGCGAACTTCGTGCGCCGCACCGGAAAGATGATGCTCAAGCGCATTCCGCTGGGCGGCGCCGCGAAAAAGGCAATCGAAGGCGCCGAGATCGGAGCCATGCACTTCATCGGCCCCTCCGAAAAAACGGCGGTTATCTTCGAAGAGCTCGGCTTTCGTTACATCGGGCCGGTCGACGGTCACAACTATGACGTCCTCGTCGATGCGCTGCGGACCGCTAAGGATGTCTCCGGGCCCGTGCTGCTACACGTGCGCACGCTCAAAGGGAAAGGTTACGAGCCTGCGGAGCGGGATTCACGGACGTTTCACGGCATCGGCGCCAACGCATTCGAGCCGAGCAACGGCAGCAAGAAGAGCAGTCCGGGCGCGCGGCCGAAGTTTCAGGACGTTTTCGGTGATGCGATGATAGCCGTTGCGCAAAAAGATCCGCGCGTGGTGGGAATCACGGCGGCAATGCCCGACGGAACCGGTCTCGCGAAGTTTGCAAAGTACTTTCCCGAACGTTATTTCGACGTCGGCATCGCCGAAGCTCACGGGGTCTGCTTTGCGGCTGGACTCGCAACGAGCGGATTTCGCCCGGTCTGCGCGATCTACTCGACCTTCTTGCAGCGAGCATACGATCAGGTCGTCCACGACGTGGTGGTTCAAAACCTCCCGGTCGTTTTTTGTATGGACCGTGCCGGCCTTGTCGGCGACGACGGCCCAACGCACATGGGCCTGTACGATATCGCCTATCTTCGGACGCTGCCCAACATCACGCTCATGGCGCCGCGTAACGAAGCGGAGCTCCAACCGATGTTGGAGCACGCTCTCTCGCGCAACGGGCCCGCGGCCATTCGCTACCCGCGTGGTTCGAGCAGCGGAAAACACGACGAGCCGCTCGCGCCGCTCGTCCACGGCAAGGCCGAGGTGCTGCGCCGCGGCCGCGGGATTGCCGTGATCGCCTACGGCACGACGGTCGACATCGCACTCGACGCTTTTGTCGCCCTCAACGATGTCACGCCGAGCGCCGTCACAGGGTGAGGAAGGACAAATCACCGTCGTCAACGCCCGATTTGCCAAACCGCTCGATGAGGCGCTGCTGCTCGAGCTAGAACACGATCACCGGCATCTGATCACGCTCGAAGAGCACTCGCTGGCCGGAGGCTTCGGCTCGGCAGTTGCGGAGTTTGTTTCCGATCACGGGCTGAATCTGCGCGTCGAACGGATGGGCATCCCCAACGTGCTCGTCCAGCACGACTCCCAAGACAAACAGCGCGCGCTCTTCGGGCTGACCGGCGAGGCGTTGGCAGCCCGAATCAGGCAAATCGCAGGAATCGCAGCAGCCCCGGTTCATTAACTTGCCCGACTAAAGTCGGGGGTCCATAGAATTCGAAAGAAGGGTTCCTTGACGCTTCTGGCGACGGGGTGCTAGACTCTTACGCGTATGCCCCTGGGCGCATGAGCCGCCATTTATGAGGGCGAGACACCTCCGCGTACGGAGCCCGTGTTTCGTCTTTTTGGCGTGTCCACGGGGCCAAGTTGGCCCGCAATTTTAATCAAAAATTAACCCGCATAGAAAGAGATTAATGGCGAAGACCACCGCTCCGAAGTCCTCACCGAAGAGCTCAGCCCGATGCTGCGTCGCGTTCGTCGCGGCCGGCTAAGGCAAGGTCGAAGCGAGCCGGCGTCGCCTCCGTGAGAGGCGACGGCAACGGAGCTTCGACCGTGATGCCCTCGACGTTCCCGATGCCGACGGGCGCATTTACCGTCGAGCAGCGTCCTGAACCGGGGCCTAAGCGCGACCGTCATTCATTCGGTAAAATTCCGCACGTCCTTGAAGTGCCCAACCTCATCGAGCTGCAGAAGGCCAGCTTCGATTGGTTTAAGACCGAGGGGCTCGCAGAAGCCTTCGCGTCGATCTCGCCCATCAAAGATTTCACCGGAAACCTCATTCTCGAGTTCGGCGAGCACTCGTTGGGTGAGCCAAAGTACTCGATTGAGGAGTGCCGGGAGCGTGACATGACCTACAGCGCGCCGCTGCGCGTGCGCGTTCGTCTCATCACTGCCGAGTCGGGCGAAATCAAAGGCATCCCGGATCAAGAGATCTTTATGGGCGACTTTCCGCTCATGACCGACAAGGGCACGTTCATGATCAACGGCGCCGAGCGCGTGATCGTGAGTCAGCTCGTGCGCTCGCCGGGCGTCTATTACAGCCAGGACGTCGACACGAACGCCCGTCCTACGTACAACGCCACCATTATTCCGAATCGCGGTGCTTGGATCGAGTTCGAAACCGACAACGGCACGAAGAACGACGAGACCGAAGGCACCATCGGCGTTCGCATCGACAAGAACCGGAAGATTTACGTTTCTACCTTCATTCGAGCTCTGACGCGGCCGCAGCTCGGTTACGATTGGGAAAGCGACGAAGCGATCTTACGGCTCTTCGAAGATTTGCCCCCGGAAGGCCTTGCGATCATTCGCAACTCGATCGAGAAAGATCGCGACATCAAAACGCGCGAAGACGCGTTGAAGGAAATCTACAAGAAGCTGCGGCCCGGCGAGCCGGAGAACGCCGAAAACGCCGAAAAGCTGATCGAGTCGTTGTTCTTCGACGACAAGCGCTACGATTTGGCGGGCGTGGGGCGCTACAAACTAAGCAGCAAGTTTCAGTACCGAATTCAAAACCCCGACCCGGAGGACCGGGTAGCCCGACCACACCTCTCGATTAACGAGTATACCGACGCAGGTCTCACCGAGCCAAAGGCAATCGTAACGGCTAGGGATGACGGCGAAGTCGTCTCGGTGACGGACGTTTTCGAAAAGGAACGCCCGGAGCAATCGGAGTGCGTCGTCACGATTCGCTACAAGGACGGAAACACCGTCACCTACGACCTGTACGCGGAGCTGGGCATTCGCAAAGTATTGGGCGTTCGGCCGCGCATCGCTCCGGGAATCGTTCGCGGACAGCCCGTGAAAATGGGCGACACCATCGGCGACGGCGCACGCTGCTTGCTGCGTGAGGATATGATCGCCGTCATCCGCCGTTTGATTCGAGTGGCCGTCCGCATGGTGCAGAAAGACGACATCGACCACCTCGGCAATCGCCGCGTCCGTTCGGTTGGTGAGCTCCTGCAGAATCAGTTCCGCGTCGGCCTGCTTCGGCTCGAACGAGTCGTGCGCGAACGGATGACGGTACAAGACATTGAGACGGTGACGCCTCAGGCGCTGATCAACATTCGTCCGGTCGTCGCGGCGATCAAAGAGTTTTTCGGATCGTCGCAGCTTTCGCAGTTCATGGATCAGACGAACTCGCTCGCCGAGCTGACCCACAAGCGCCGTCTCTCGGCGCTCGGTCCGGGTGGTCTCTCGCGCGAGCGAGCCGGCTTCGAGGTCCGCGACGTCCACCACTCGCACTACGGCCGGATCTGCCCGATCGAAACTCCGGAAGGTCCGAACATCGGCCTGATCGGTTCGCTTGCCACCTACGCGCGCGTCAACAAATTCGGCTTCATCGAGACGCCGTACCGGGTCGCGCGCGAGAGCGTCGTCTCCGACGAAATCAAATACTTGACCGCCGACAAAGAAGACGAATACATCATCGCGCAAGCCAACACCCCGGTCGATGCGGTCTCGGGCAGAATAACCACCGACTCGGTCGTCTGCCGTTACGCCGAAGAGTACATCGAAGAGCCGGCTTCGCGCGTGCAGCTCATGGACGTTTCGCCGAAGCAGATCGTCTCGGTGGCGACCGCGCTGATTCCGTTTCTCGAGCACGACGACGCGAATCGGGCTCTCATGGGAGCGAACATGCAGCGCCAAGCCGTTCCGCTGCTTCGTCCGTCCGCGCCGATCGTAGGAACGGGCATGGAGTATCGCGCCGCCAAAGACTCCGGGAGCCTGATCGTCGCCGAGGAGCCCGGTGCCGTGACCGCGGTCGATGCGAAGGGCGTTACGGTGCGCAATCGTGAAGGCATCGAAAGAACCTACGAGCTTCTGAAGTTCGTTCGCAGCAATGCCGGTACGTGCATCAATCAGCGACCCATCGTTTCGGTCGGCGACGAGGTCGTTGGGGGACAAGTGATCGTTGACGGACCTTCCTCCGATCAGGGCGAGCTCGCGCTCGGCCAGAACGTGCTTGTCGCGTTCATGCCGTGGGAGGGCTATAACTACGAAGACGCGATTCTGATCAGCGATCGCATGGTCAAGGAAGATCGCTTCACGTCGATTCACATCGAAGAGTACGAATGCGAAGCGCGCGACACCAAGCTAGGGCCGGAAGAGATTACGCGCGACATTCCTAATGTCGGCGAAGACGCGCTCAAGGATCTCGACGAGCGCGGCATCATCCGAATCGGCGCAGAGGTTCGGCCCGAAGACATTCTCGTCGGAAAGGTTACGCCAAAGGGCGAAACCGAGCTGACCGCCGAGGAAAGGCTGCTCCGCGCGATCTTCGGCGAGAAATCGCGTGAAGTGCGCGATACCAGCCTCAAAGTGCCGCATGGCGAGAAGGGCAAGATCATCGACGTCAAGGTCTTCTCGCGTGAGAACGGTGACGAACTCTCGCCCGGCGTGAACCATCTGGTGCGCGTCTATGTCGCGCAGAAACGCAAGATTCTGCAAGGTGACAAGATGGCCGGGCGCCACGGCAACAAGGGCGTGATCGCAAAAGTGCTTCCCGAGGAGGACATGCCGTATCTCGAAGACGGGACGCCGGTCGACATCGTGCTCAACCCACTAGGCGTACCGTCGCGCATGAACCTCGGACAGATCATGGAGACCCATCTCGGATGGGCGGCGCGAATGCTCGGCATGAGCGTCGCGACGCCGGTCTTTGATGGTGCTCACGCCGAGGACATTGCGGAGTGGCTGCAGGACGCGGGGCTTCCGGCCGACGGTAAAACCTGGCTGCGGGACGGACGCAATGGCGAACGCTTCTCGCGGCCCATCACGGTCGGACAGATCTATATGCTCAAGCTCGCGCATCTCGTCGACGACAAAATCCACGCGCGTTCGACCGGCCCGTATTCGATGATCACCCAACAGCCGCTCGGCGGGAAAGCGCAGTTCGGTGGCCAGCGCTTTGGCGAAATGGAAGTCTGGGCGCTCGAAGCTTACGGTGCCGCTTATACGCTGCAAGAGCTGCTGACGGTGAAATCCGATGACGTCGTCGGACGCGTCAAGACGTACGAAGCGATCGTCAAGGGCGAGAACGTCATGGAGCCCGGCGTTCCGGAGTCGTTCAAGGTCTTAATCAAAGAGCTGCAGTCCCTTGCGCTCGACGTTAAGGTACTCACCGAAAACCGCGAAGAAGTCGAGATCAAGACGCCCGAAGAGGAGATGGAAGAATCGGAACGCCGCGAGTATGGATTGCTCATGGGTGACGAACAGACCGCCGCCGTATCGCACACGGTGGTAGCGGCGCGAGAAGCCGTGGCCGAAGCACCCGTCGAAGTCGAAGAAGAGGAAGAAGAAGACATCGACGATAGCAAACCGCTCGAGGCAAGCACGGCGATTCCAGCGCCTGCGTCGACACCTCGGACAAGCGAAACTGAATCCGAGGAGATCTTCGAAGAAGAGCAAGAGAGTCCCGACGAAGAGATCGAGGGTCCGCAGGGCTACGAACTCGAGGAAGAAGACGACGAGTCCGCTTACGAGGACGAGAAGCCTGCGTTCGAAGGTGAAGAAGAGGAGGCGCCGTTCACCGAAAGTACTCCCGAAGAAGAGTTCTAAGGAACCGCGTCTTTCGATCAATCAAAGAGGCCTCGCTGACGCGAGGCCTCTTTCTTTCTAGTGTTTCGTGTCTAGTGTTTCGTGCAGACGCCCGTAACGGCGACGCGGCGTCCCGTCTTTGCCTCGGTAAATGAAGACGACGATGTCATTTTCGTATCGCTGACTTTGGTCACGGTGTTATCGGACGTGCCAGAGATATCGGGTCCCGCCGCGAACGACACGTCGTGCCAGACGATCTTACTTCCGTTCCAGCCGCTCGAGAACAATAGGGCATACCCGTTCGCCGGACCGTAGCTGGTGTCGACCCAACGATGGGTATCGGAATCGTAGGTAATTTTATCATAACTCGAGAGTTTGATCGGGATCCACGTCGTTGTGTTCGTTGTGGACGTCTCGTCGATCCACCAACCGTCGGGATCGATCGTGTAGGTCGAGACCGTGACGTACGCCGTGGGGCGGCGAGCGCTCTTCGTGCTGCACGTCCAGCTTCCGATCATAAATTGCATTGAGGAAAAGTTCGGCTTTTTGGGTGCTGGAATGGGGGTGCTCTCGACTTGCGCCGGAGCATAAGACGGCATCGCCGCGCCCAGCAGAACGGCGACGGCGATGACAACGCGGGCTATGCGCATAGGTACCTCCTTAGCACGGGACGATGAGTCCCGGCCTTTAGCCGGTCCCTCCGAGCGTGCCTGCAGGCGGCAGATCGCCGTCGAACGGGCTGGCGTCGGGCCGCAGCGGCCGCGGAGGCGACGGTCGCTCGCGTCGCCGTGCTCGCCGCCGAGCCTGCGCACAAAGAGTTTCATCACCCAACATCGCCGGATGTACGTCGGACGGCAAGATAGACCGTGCGACCATCGGGCGTCATAAATGCGTCGATTAGCGGCTACCATCACCGCAACGAATCGGCGGAAGCTGGAGTGTAATGCCAAGGGATCCGGGAGTAACGGAGTTTAAAGTTCGGCCTTTTAATCGCCGTCTAATCGGCTTGTAATCGAACGCCCACGCTTACTCGCCCGGCAATGCCGACCTTCCTTCCGACAATTATCGTATGGCCGCAATTGTGCGGCCGATTGCCCCTCGAGGGAAGGTACAATGCGCAAAGTACTTCTCGTAGTCACGGTCTTGCTCGTTGCTTGCATTCAAGCAGCGCGGGCCGACGTTAACGCAAATGCCGCCCCGGCGGACGAATATTTCGGTCCATCACAGCAAAGCGTTCTCGAAATTCGTAATCGATTGAGCGACTTCGACCAACGCAGCGAGCACGCAATGCTGGACCCCTCGATTTCCGCGTCCCTAGATCATCTGCAGCTGGCGATTCGCGACTGGCAGCAGAAATATCCGAGCGATCCATGGCTTCCGTCAACCCTCGCCCATCTCGTTCGCGAGTACTGGCGAGCTGGACAGGCATCGGGCCAACCCGGCATGGCGGCACTCGCCGATTTGCGAACCGCATATCCAAATGCGCCTGAAACGGGCGAGACGGTTGCATTGATCTACGGCTCCAACGGAGCATTAGGCTCTGTTTCCGGCGACTCATCGAATGTGGTGTCGGTGCAAGCGACGGCCGATGGTGCACCGCTAGCCGATGGTGCGCCGCCAAGTTACGCCGTGCCATCGCCGGATGATGCACGGCCGCCTTATCAGGCACCGCTAGCCTATCAAGCACCGCCGGCGGAAGATGCATCACCCGTCGAACAAGTACCAGCGGTCGAACAAGCGCCGCCTGTGGAACAAGCTCCTATGGAACAAGCACCACCTGTGGAACAAGCCCCGCCTGTGGAACAAGCTCCGCCTATGGAACAAGCTCCGCCTATGGAACAAGCACCTCCGGTGGAACAAGCACCTCCGGTGGAACAAGCATCACTGTCCGAACAAGCGCCGCGGTCACAGGCGCCTGCGTCAAGTTCTCCTGCGCCGGGTTACGACACAGCCAGGGGTTATGACGCCGTACGTGGTTACGACGCTGCACGGGGCTACGATGCCGCACGGGGTTACAACGTTGCTCCGAGCTACGACGCGGCGCGCGGTTACGACGCATCACGCGGCTACGATGCCGCTCGCGGTGCCAACGCGGTACCGAACACGGGCGGAAGCCCGGGCTACGCTGCACCCAGCAACGACGCCGCCCCTCCCTCGCCGCAGTAGCTTCCTAAGTACAGCCTCGAAAAGAAAGAGCGCCCGGCCAAAACTCCGGGCGCTCTTTGCGTGCTATCATACGGCGATGACGGCAAAAAGCACCTTTGTAGATCCAAAGATACAAGAGTATATCATCGCGAGCGTCGTGCGAGAGCACCCGGCTCTGCGCGACCTTCGAGAAGAGACGGCAAACCATCCACGCGCGCGCATGGCCATCGGGCCGGAGCAAGGGCAACTCATGCAGCTTCTCGCCCATGCCATTGGTGCCCGTCGTTACCTCGAGATCGGCGTCTTTACCGGCTATAGCTCGCTGGCAATGGCGCTGGCGTTGCCCAGGGACGGCTACGTGCTCGCCTGCGACGTGAGCGAGGAATTTACGGCCGTCGCTCGCCGCTATTGGCAGAAAGCCGGGGTTGCGGCAAAGATCGATCTCCGGATCGCGCCGGCCCTCGAGACACTAGCGCAGGTGCGCGTCTCCGGAATGGAACCGTTCGATATGGCCTTCATCGATGCGGACAAGCAAAACGTCGACGCATACTACGAGGGCGCGCTCGAGCTCGTTCGGCCGGGCGGTCTCATTCTCGTCGATAACGTCCTTTGGGACGGGGCCGTCCTCGATGCGTCGACCACCGACGCAGATACGCAGGCGCTCCGCGCGTTCAACCGCAAGGCCGGACGCGACGAACGCATTGACGTTGCTTTGGTACCCGTTTGCGACGGAATTCTGATCGCGCTAAAACGCATCGTGTCACCCTGAGCCTGTCGAAGGGTGACTCGTCTAGCGCTTCGGGGGACGCAAATAGTTGTAACGCGACCACGCGCTACGGCCGCTCGTAGCCGGAACCGCAGGGGAGGCGGCCTCGGCATAGCCGCCGACGTCGAAGCAGATGCGCCGGTGTGGGTAGTCGACAGCCATCGCGTGGACCGTCGGCAGATTCGTTTCGATGATGCCGTTATATCCATCAGGTCGTTGAGGCTCGGTGCAGATCGGCATCGGGCTCTCGGGCGTGCCGGCAGCATACCGCACCGAGGCGATTGCGCCGCAAGCGAAACCCTCGCGAATCGCCGACGGCATCGTCTCGTAGTCGGTGTTGGCGACGAGCGCGCGGCGAAGCTGCGGCCGCACCGCGTCCCACAGTGCTCCGCCTCCAGCCATCCCGGAGTCGAGCACGATATGACTTACCCACGTGTCATTGATCTCGACGGTTGCGAGTGGTACGTGCGGCGACAAGTCTACGGATAGGCAATGCATGCGCGCGAGGCGCGAGGACGCGGGGAAGAGCGTGACCTGGCTCCGATCGCGATCGATGAGAGTTGGAAAGCGCGTGAAGAAATCATATCCACACAGCGCGTTATTCCCCGTAAGGTTTGACGAAATCAATGCGGGGACGTTGTGCAACGCGTAACCGGCCACGCCGAAACGCGGGATTTCGGTCTGCCGGTCGACGTACGTTCTGCCGTCGGGAGCGACCTCGAACGAGCCGGCGCGTGCGTCGAGGCGTGCGGCTTGGGCAAGCGACGGCGACACCAGGATCGCTGAGGTGCCGGTGTCGAGCACGCAAGTGGCTCTCAGACCGTCGACTGTTACCGGAATCGTCGCGCGCGTTTCGTTCAATCCGCTCGCGAGCGTCACGGATGCTGCGGCGAGCGCGCGATGCGTCTGCGCAGCGATCGCAACCGCGCCGAGGCCAAGGCATAGACCAAAAACGAGTGCGCGTAGCGCAGTAGCTCTCATCACCGGTTCGAGCGTAGGTTACCACAGCGGAGCGGGTTCGTCTGCGCCTCTCATCAAAGTGTAAGCGAGTGGCCGGTAACGTCGGGATTTGTGGTGCCGCTGACAGCCCTACGGGCGCTACAGGCCCCTAGTGCGCGTTACGTGCGTCGGCGGCGGACCGGCCGGCCTCTATTTCGGCATCCTGCTCAAGCGGCGATTTCCGGAATGGCCAATCCGAATTCTCGAACGCAATCGCCGCCGCGATACCTTTGGTTGGGGTGTCGTCTTCTCTGACGCGACGCTGGAGAATTTGAAGAGCGCCGACGAGACGACGCACCGTGAAATAACGCAGGCGTTCTGTCAGCTGGGACGACATCGAGATCCACTTCGACGGTCACACGATCGTGTCGGGCGGTCACGGCTTTTCCGGCATCTCTCGCAAGCGTCTGCTTGAAATTCTCCAACGTCGCGCCGCCGAGCTTGACGTCGAGGTGGCCTTCCAATATGAGGTCGATGAGATTTGCTCTTTACGCCAGCAATCCGATTTGCTCGTCGGTGCCGACGGGATCAACAGCCGAGTTCGCGGGGCCTATGCAGCATCGTTCCAACCCGATCTCGATCGGCGCCGGTGCCGGTACGTGTGGCTGGGTACGACGCTTCCTCTCGATGCCTTCACCTTTATCTTTGAAAGAACCGACCACGGATGGTTCACCGTTCACGCCTATCGTTTCGAGGAAGAGCTCAGCACGTTTATCGTGGAGTGCCGCGAGGAGACCTGGCTTGCCCACGGCCTCGACTCGGCCGGCACCGAGCAGACGCTTGCGTTCTGCGAACGGCTCTTCGAGCCATATTTACGCGGGCATCGCTTGATGGCAAACACTGCGCATCTGCGCGGGCGCGATTGGGTGAACTTCGTCCGCGTGAGCAACGAGCATTGGGTACACGAAAACGTCGTACTGCTCGGTGATGCGGCGCATACCGCGCATTTTTCGGTCGGCTCGGGGACGAAGCTTGCGATGGAAGACGCCATCGCGCTCGCCGACGCCATCTCGACTGCCGACACGCTGTCCCGCTGCGCTTGCGAAGTACGAGGCGCTGCGCAAAATCGAAGTCCTCAAGCTGCAGAATGCGGCGCGAAACTCGACGGAATGGTTTGAGAACGTGGCGCGCTATTCGAGCCTTCCTCCCGAACAGTTCGCCTATAGTCTGCTGACGCGCAGCCAGCGGATCGGCCACGAAAACCTTCGTCTGAGAGATACGAGCTACGTCGACCGTGTCGAAGCGTGGTTTGCCGGACGAATCGTCCCGCCGATGTTCACGCCGTTCGGTTTGCGCGATCTCGAGCTTCCCAACCGCATCGTCGTTTCGCCAATGGACATGTACAGCGCCGTCGACGGTACACCGCAAGACTTTCATCTCATTCATCTGGGCGCGCGCGCTCTCGGTGGCGCCGGTCTGATCGTCACCGAGATGACCTGCGTGACGCGGGAAGGACGGATCTCACCCGGCTGCACCGGCATGTATCTGCCCGAGCATGAGACTGCCTGGAAACGCATCGTTGATTTCGTTCATCAGTCTTCGCGCGCGAAGATCTGCTTGCAGCTTGGGCATTCGGGCCCCAAGGGCTCGACGAAGCTTATGTGGGATGGGATGGACGAGCCGCTCGACTATGGGAACTGGCCTGTCGTCGGGCCGTCGGCTGTTCCCTATGCACTCGTGAATCAGGTCCCGTCGGAGCTCACCAAGCACGAAATGGACGAGATACGCGATGCGTTCGTCCGCGCGGCGGAAATGGGCCTTGCCGCCGGATTCGACATGCTGGAGCTGCACTGCGCTCATGGCTATCTGCTCTCGTCCTTCATTACGCCGCTTCGCAATCGCCGGACCGACGAGTACGGGGGCTGCCTCGCGAACCGGCTGCGCTATCCATTGGAAGTTTTTCGAGAGATGCGCGCGATCTGGCCCGAGCAGCTTCCAATGTCGGTCCGGATTTCGGCGACGGACTGGGTCGACGGCGGTATCTCGGGTGACGATTCCGTCGAAATCGCGCGCGCATTTAAGGCCGAGGGAGCGGACCTCATCGACGTTTCTACGGGCCAGACGTCGCCGGAGGCTAAGCCGGTCTATGGACGCATGTTCCAAACTCCATATGCCGACAAAATCCGCAACGAAGTCGGTATCGCGACAATGGCGGTCGGCAACATTACCGAAACCGATCAAGTCAACGCGATTCTTGCCGGCGGCCGTGCGGATCTCGTTGCGCTGGGGCGGCCGCATCTCGCCGATCCATTTTGGACGCTTCATGCTGCCGCGAAGCTCGGTTATCGCGACGCGGCGTGGCCGATACAATATCTGCCGGGGAAAGACCAGCTCGAGCGGCTCGCTGCGCGGGCGACAACGCCGTGAACGTCGCGGGCAGGCACGCGCTCGTCACCGGCGGTGCGCGCGGAATCGGTCTGGGCATCGCGTCGCTGCTGGCGCGCGAGGGAGCGCGCGTCAGTGTTGTCAGTCGCTCCGTTGGCGCGACGCCCAGTGTCACCCGCCGCGGCTCCCGCAGTGTCACCCTGAGCGGAGTCGAAGGGTGCTTTCTCAGCCAAGCCGACGTGACCGACGAGGCGCAAGTACAGCGGGCCTTCAATGCTTGCCGCAAAGCAAACGGCGCAATCGAGATTCTCGTCAACAACGCGGGCATCGCCGAATCGGCGCCCGTGACTCGCACCGATCTTGCAATGTGGGAACGCATCCTGGCCACGAATTTGACCGGAACGTTTCTTTGCACGCGCGAGGCCGTGGGGGAGATGATCGCCGCAGGCTGGGGCCGGATCGTCAATATCGCGAGCACCGCGGGGTTGGACGGCGCGCCGTACATCTCGGCGTATTGCGCGAGTAAACATGGCGTCGTCGGCTTCACCCGCGCCATTGCAGCCGAGCTTGCCTCCACGGGCGTCACGGCCAACGCGATTTGCCCCGGCTACACCGATACCGAGATGATGGATCGAGCGATCGAGAACATCACATCGCGGACCGGACGAACCGAAGCGGCGACGCGCGAGCTTATGTCGCGGGGGAATCCCGCGGGCCGCATCGCCACCGTCGACGAAGTCGCGCAGGCCGTGCTCGATGTCATTAACGGCACGAGCACGGGCATCGCAGTCGTCGTCCCAGGCAACGACTTAAGCGCCATACCACCGTAGCTCCGGCCAGATGACTGAAAGCGGTGCGACCGGATCGCGGCAGAGGTAAATGGGCGCGGGCCCTTCGACGATCCATTTATAGGGCTCGGCCGACGTTCTGACCAGCACCACGCTGCGATAGAATCGGCGCAAGCGGTCGATACGCGTGGCGCCAATTGCGACGAGCGTCGTGCCATCGTAACCGTGGGTGCCCCACAGGTAGTAGTTATTCTGGCTCGATAGAACGGGTGGTAGTCCGTCTTGCGGGCCGAAAAAGTCCAGTGCACCGGCATCTCCATACGTGTCGGCATAGATTGCCGCGCGCTCGCGCTGGCGCGCAGGAAGCGCGAAGTAAACCGCCGCGACGTCACGCGCGAGTCGACGCCAGCCGAACTCTTCGGCAAAAACCGGTTGGATGAGGCGCGGCGGCGTGCCGCCTCGCCCGGTCAAGCCGAGCATTTTGGTGTAAGCGATCAAACCGTCGATCGGCAGAACCGGCAATGAGAACGGAAGCGCCAAGAGCGCGACCGTGCAAAGCAATCCAAAGACCGTCGTCCGTAGGTGCGCCGCCGTCTGCTCGATTGCGATGGCGCCGAGTGCGAGCAGCGTGGCATAGAAGCCGACGAGGTAATAGCCTTTCGCTCCGAATGCAGCGGCGGTAACGAAGACGACGACGTACGCAAAGGTAAGAAAGCGCAAATCGCGCAAGCGGGCGATGTGAAATGGTGCGATCGCGCCGGCTAGCCAAATCGGAACGGCCAAGGGATTCGTGTAAACGATCTGTTCGAGCGCAAAGGCCAGCGTATTGCTCGCAAGATTTCGATACTCGAGGGCAACCCCGCTTTGAAACGCTGGGCGATGCGCGGCGTCGCCGCGCAACACCTCGACGATAGGCCAGCCGTGCGATGCCTGCCACGCCAAGTTGGGCAACAGCAGTGTAACCGTCACGCCGATCGCGACGAGCGCGTAGGGGGAACGCAAGATGCGGCGCTGCGGTGTGGCCAGCAAGCCGGCAACGACGCCGGCGACCGGCAAGACCATCGAGTACTTCGCATACGCGCCCAAGGCGATCGCTACGCCCAGGGCCGCCCACGCGAACGCTGCCTGCGAGGCCGGCGCACGTGCGATCCGAATGAAGAGATAGAGGGCGAGCGTCCAGGAGAAAGGCTCGAAGGAGCTGGTCGTGAGCGTATTGCCGAGCAGAAGATAGGCGGGCATTAGCAACGTCGCTACGCCCGCAAGCGTTTGCGCAAAGCTTCCACCGCCCAGCTCCCGCGTCAACCGCACCGCGAGATAGACGGTCAGTGCGGCTGCCGCAGTCGGCGATGCTCGCAGCGCGATCAATTGATAATGTGCGGGCGCGGCCAGCCACGCAGCGAGCGCGACCATCGGCGGCTGATCGACGTATCCCCAGGCGAGGTGTTTGGAACAGGCGATGAAGTAAAGCTCGTCCCGAAAGTAACCGTAGCGCCAAGCCGTCGCCGCGTGGAGCGCAACGGCGATCAAGGAGAGCGCGAGCGCGATCACGCCGCGCGACGAGCGACGATCAACAGACTGAGCGCGAAGCCGCTCACGCCCGACCAAATCCACGAGCCGAGCGCCACATTCCAATCCCACCAGATTCCATCGGCGATCAGCGTGCCGATCAGGTAGACCCCGATGTACGTCATTGGCACGGCTACGGAGAAGCAGCGAAACGCGGGCATTGCGGCGGCCGATGGATGTGGATCGTAACCCATGACGAACGCGTCGGCGAACACCCCCGTCAGTATCGATTGCGCAAGGATGACGGCTAGCAGCGGCGTTTGGTTCGTAAAAGCAGCTGCTGCCGGAACGTTGCCGATCACTAAGAACAGGGTTATCATTCCGGGGCTCGGATGCATGCGCGCCACGAGCCAAAGCACGAACCCGGCTATAAGCGTACTTTGAAATATCACGATCAAAACGCCGCTCGCTATCTTATAGTATCCGATGGCCAGCGCGGTGAGATAGTTTGCGTTGAATGGCACGATCGGCGGTGGCGCATTGGTGCGTCCCGCAGCGGGATCGAACGCGTAGGCCGTGCCGAAATGTGCCAGGATCAACCACGTCGCAAGCCCCAGCGCGAGCGGCAGTTGGCTCGCGAGCGTGGTCGCGTGGCGGCGGTCGGCAAGAACCGCGCGAATTGGTCCGCTCGACAAGAAAAAGATTCCCAAGCCAAGAATTTGATGCGTTGGACTTAGCAGCGCATCGACGCCCTCCTCGATCCCGAGCAAGCGATGCCAGAGCATATCTCCGATTCCGCCAAGTACGAAGATTGGGATTCCCAGCAGCGCCAAACGATAAGGACGCGGAACGGCATTCGACCAGTCGTAGCCGAGGCTGCGCCGGCGCAGCACGAAACCGGCGATGACGAGCGCCAATGCGAGCATGCCGGAGTAGAAGACGGCGTGATAGGGGGTAAAGAAGTTTTCGACCGGAACGTGGCCGTGCGCCCACGCGTCGAGAAAGAATCCCCCGGAGATCCAGACGCCGCAGATGCCGACCGCGTAATCGAATGCGATGCTTCGCGGAGCGGCATACTGCAGCATGAATCGGGCCTTACGCGCTCATCGCGCGGGCGCCTTCCAAGCAGCAGGTGGCGCCGCAGAGGGTTTCGTACGACCTAAAAGGTGCTGCTTCGCAGTCGACTAGCGTGCACGGTGCTGCTCGCGGCGTGCGCGTCGCGTCTTCCGGATGTGCCGGCGAACGTCGCGATCGGATTGACGACAATATTGCCGACGCCGCGCGTGGAACCAAATAATGCGCCGCCGCGCATCCTCGCGATGCGCTTTTCCTCCCTCGACGTTCGGCGGGGTGAGCGCTGGTCGGGCGCCTTCATTGCGAGCACGAATGTGGCCAGCCTGGAAGTGCGGACGAATCTTTTCTCGATCAACGTGCCGAAACGAACCGCTGGGCGCTTTGCGTTCACGCTGAACGTACTCGACACGCCGCCGATCTTCGTGCGCGCCTACCGCTTGCGCGTGATCGCTCGCAACAGCGCCGGAAAGCCATACGAAGAAGACCTTCCGTTTCGGATACGATGACGAACGCGCGCTGCGACATCGACGGCAAGGTACTCACCATCACGCTCGATCGCCCCGAGCGCAAAAATCCGCTGACGTTCGAGCTCTATGCCGAGCTCCGCGACCGATTTCGCGCTCTAGCCGGTGACGCGAACGTCAAGTCGGTCCTTCTCAATGGTTCGGACGGAAATTTCTGCTCCGGCGGCGATGTCCGCGAGATCATCGGACCGTTGACGAAATCGGCACCGCGGCAGCTTCTCGATTTCACGCAGATGACGGGCGATCTCGTCAAAGCGATGCGAGCCTGTCCGCAACCGATCATTGCCGCGGTCGACGGTACGTGCGCGGGCGCCGGTGCCATCCTCGCAATGGCGAGCGACCTACGCTTTGGAACCGAACGTTCCCGCGTAGCCTTCCTTTTTGTACGCGTTGGGCTGGCCGGCTGCGACATGGGTGCCTGCGCGATGCTGCCGCGAATCGTCGGCCTCGGTCGCGCCTCGGAGTTGCTTTACACCGGCCGCGCGATGGCGGGCCGCCAAGCCTACGACTGGGGCTTCTATAACGAGCTGTGTACCCCCGAAGAGCTTATAGAACGCGCTCACCGCCTTGCGCGCCAGCTCGCCGAAGGCCCAACCGCGGCTCATGCCGTGACCAAGAAGATGCTGCGAGAGGAGTGGTCGCTGCCGCTTGACGAGGCGATCGATGCCGAAGCGAAAGCTCAGGCGCTCTGCATGGAGAGCAATGATTTCCGCCGTGCCTACGAAGCATTCGTGGCGAAACGGACGCCGCAGTTCGAGGGAAACTGATGGTATTGGAGTGGCCGTTTTTCGACGAAGCGCACTGCACCTATGCCGTCGGGCTGCGGCGCTGGATGGCAGAGACCGACGTTTTCGACGAAGAGGGCGACCCGGATGGCAGCTGCCGCGCGTGGGTGAGCGCGCTGGCGGAGAACGGATGGCTGGGCGCATGCGTGCCCGGTGCGTATGGAGGCGTGCGCCCTACCATCGACTCGCGCACGCTCTGCTTGGCGCGGGAAACGCTCGCCTATCGTTCGGCACTGGCCGATTTCGCTTTCGCAATGCAGGGTCTGGGCAGCGCTGCGCTGGCACTGTTTGGTGACCCGGAGTTGCAGCGGCGCTATCTGCCCCACGTGGCGACGGGCCGATGCATCGCGGCTTTCGCCCTCTCCGAACGTGAAGCAGGTTCGGACGTCGCGGCGCTGACAACGCGCGCGCGGCGCGATGGCGATTGGTACGTCATCGACGGCGAAAAGAGCTGGATCTCAAATGCGGGGATCGCCGACCTCTACGTGCTCTTTGCCCGCACCGGGACCGGTGGGGCAAAAGGGCTGAGCGCCTTTGCCGTCGACGCTGCAACGCCCGGTTGTATCGTAAGCGACCGCATCGTGACGATGTCGCCGCATCCGCTAGGTACGCTAAGATTCAACGGTGCACGCATTCCGGCACGCTGCAGGATCGGTAAAGAGGGCGAAGGTTTCAAAATTGCGATGAGCACGCTCGATCTCTTCCGCAGCACGGTCGGCGCGGCCGCGGTGGGTTTTGCCCGGCGCGCGCTTACCGAATCGGTCGAGCATGCGAAGACGCGCAGACTCTTCGGTTCGCAGCTCGCCTCGTTGCAGTTAACGCAGGCGGCGATTGCTTCAATGGCCACCGACGTGGACGCAAGCGCGCTCTTAGTTTATCGAGCGGCCTGGAAAAAGGATATGGGCGCGGCGCGCGTTACGCGTGAGGCGGCGATGGCGAAGTGGTTTGCGACCGAAGCCGCCGGTCGTGTCTGCGACCGTGCGGTGCAACTCTTCGGCGGCCGGGGCGTGACGCGCGGCGAGATCGTCGAGCGCCTCTACCGCGACGTGCGTGCTTTACGCATTTACGAGGGCGCAAGCGAGATCTTGCAGGTCGTGATCGCAAAGCAGATTTTCGAAGCATGATCGTGCGCATCACGGGGCACGTCGATACCTTCGCGCAAGAACGTCTGCCGCCGCCGGAGCAGTTGCCCGAGCTGCTTTTCGATACGCTGGGGCTGCGCTATCCCGAGCGCATCAATGCGGCGGAGTTGCTCGACGGGCGCGTCGCTGCCGGAAGCGCCGGCGATCCATGCATCGTTCTGCCCGGCGCAGGAGCGTGGACCTACGCCGATCTCCAACGCGCTGCCAATCGCATCGCGCGCGTCCTCGTCGAAGATCTTGAGGTCGTGCCGGGCAATCGGGTCCTCTTGAGGGCGCCGAACTCGCCGATGCTTGCCGCCTGCTGGTTCGCCGTGCTCAAAGCCGGCGGCATCGCCGTGACCAGCATGCCGCTCTACCGCGAGCGCGAGTTGCGCTTCGTGATGGAGAAGGCCCAGGTCAAGCACGGGCTTTGCGACGCGGGATTGCGCGACGAGTTCGAGCGCGCCTGCGTCGACTGCCGCGGTTTGCAGGTGGCCTATTTCAACGACCCGCGCGGTTCCGCCGAATCGCTTGAGGAGCGCATGCGGTCGAAGGCCGCAGATTTTTGCAATGTCGACACCGCGGCGGAAGACGTGGCGATCATCGCATTTACGTCGGGAACGACCGGGACCCCCAAGGCGGCCATGCACTATCACCGCGAGCTTATCGCAACCTGCGACACGTATGCCGCCCGCGTGTTGCGGCCGGCGAGCGACGATCTCTTCTGCGGAAGTCCGCCGCTCGCGTTCACCTTTGGTTTAGGAGGCTTGTTGCTCTTTCCGCTCTACGCCGGCGCAGCGACGCTCTTGCTCGAAAAGGCCGGGCCGGCCGAGCTGCTTGCGGCGATCCAAAACTTTGGAGTAACGACGCTCTTCACCGCGCCGATCGCCTATCGCGCAATGGCCGGTTCGATCGACGCGTATGACATTTCGTCACTGCGTACGTGCGTTTCGGCCGGCGAGATGCTTCCCAAGGCGGTCGCGCAAGAATGGCACGTAAAAACGGGCCTTCCGATTCTCGACGGCATCGGAAGCACCGAGATGTTGCACATCTTCGTGGGCTCGCCGAAATCCGAAGTACGCATCGGCTCCACCGGCCGCGTCGTGCCGGGCTATGTCGCGGAAATCCACGACGATGCCGGCCATCCGGTGCCCGACGGCACGATCGGGCGCCTTGCGGTCAAAGGCCCTACCGGTTGCAAGTATCTTCAAGACGAGCGACAGAGCGATTACGTCCAGGGTGGCTGGAACTATCCGGGCGACGCTTATCGCAAGGACGCCGACGGCTACTTCTGGTACGTCGCGCGCACCGACGACATGATCGTGTCGGCGGGCTACAATATTTCGGGTCCCGAGGTCGAGCAGGCATTAATCGCCCACCGCGACGTCAAGGAGGTGGCGGTCGTGGGAAAGCGCGATCGCGAAAAAGAGACGAACCTCGTCAAAGCCTTTGTGGTGCTAGCCGGCGGCTGCGCTGCGACGAGCGAGAAGGCAGACGAGCTGCGCGAGTTCTGCAAGACGCAGATCGCCGCGTTCAAGGCGCCCCGCGAGATCGAATTCGTCAGCGAGCTCCCGCGAACGGAAACCGGAAAGCTTCAGCGCTACAAACTGCGACAACAATCGTAGCAGCCGCCCCTGCCTTCGGAACGAGGACCGTCTGACCGAGCGCCGGAGCAGGATTGCGAGAGGCGCGAGGCAGTCGATAGGAGCGCGACAGGAGGACGCGCGACGAATGTGTCCGAGTTCGAAGGCAGGGCGGCTGCTGCCGCTTGCGTGCTAGATCTGGAGCGCCTCGTCGACGGCTTGGTCCTCCGACCACGCCGCGCCTTCGGCTGCCAGTTTTGCGATCTCGTCTTCACGTACCTTCACGCAGTGTCATCACGAGCTTTTCGTAACCCCACTGCTCCGTAGTTTCGCGTTCCATTCCGAGATCTTTAAATTGTGCGTCTACGTAGCCGAGCAATCTCGCGCCGCGTCGATCGCCGCCAATCGCCGCAAGTACGGCAACATGCTGGAGCGCAATTGCGACGTGCGACGTGTCTTGAGCCTGCCGCGCGAAACGTACTCCCTGCCGCGCCGATTCCCGCGCACCCGTGAAGTCGCCAAGGGCGATCCGATAGACCGCGCTGTTGACGTGGTCGATCGCAATGCTCGCGGCATCCTTTCCGCGCAAATCGAGCTCCAGCGCATCGCATATGAAGCGCAACGCCTGCTCCGGATGACCCTCGGCAAACTCTGACTCCGCCAGATTAAGCAGTACCGAAGCAGTTCCCATCTCATCCCCCAGGGCCTTGAAGGTCGCAAGCGCTTGTGCGAAGAGCTCGTGGCCGGTCTGAAGATCGCCGCGATCCGAGGCAATTGCGCCCTGGTAGTTGGTTCCACTGGCCACGTACCATGTGTCGCCACATTCGCGAAGTGCTTGGAGGGCTCGCGCGATCGCAACGGCCGCCTCTTCGAGGTGACCCATCAGTAAAAGAGCAAACGCAAGGTGGGACTGCGCGCGAGCGGCCCTGCGCTCATCGCCTACGAATTCGTAGAGCTTCATCGCCCGCTCGGCTTCATCGCGTTTGCGCTTGCCGTAAGAAAGCCGGGCGAGCACGAATCGCAAGCCTGCGGCGATTTGCGGCTGCTCGGCTTCACTCACCCGCTCGAGCGCCAGCCCGACCCAATAGCGCCCTTCTACGGCGAGGCCGCCTCGTATCCATAGGTGGCCCAGAGCGCCGGAGATCGCTCCGCCTACGACTGCGTCGTTACCTTGCGTGAGCGCCCACTCCAAGGCCGTCCGGTTGTTGTCGAGCTCCAGCTCAACCTCGGCAAGCCACGCAAAGGTTGAGCCGGTTCCGTAGCGTTCGTCAGCTTCCGCGGCGTGGTCGCGGAAGTACTCGGCATGGCGGCGCGCCAGCGCTTCGCGTTCGCCCGCCGCTGCTAACTTCTCAAGCGCGTAGGCAGCGGTCGATTCGAGCAGACGGTAGCGCTCCTCATCGCCGCTCGTGTCGGCAACGATCAGCGACTTGTCGTTGAGCGAACTGAGCAGATCCAAGATATCGAGCTCGTCGAGCCCCGTGCTCCCGCAGACGCTCGTCGCCGCATCGAGACTAAAGCCGCCCGCAAAGATACCCAACCGTGCAAAGAGCAGTTGTTCCTGCGACGTGAGGAGGTCGTAGCTCCAGTCGATGAGCGCACTTAAGGTCTTTTGGCGCGGCAGTGCGCTGCGGCTTCCGCCGGTGAGAAGCTTGAAGCGTTCATTGAGCCGCTGCGCGAGGTTGGGGATACTCAAAACCTTCACGCGGGCGGCAGCCAGCTCGATGGCCAGCGGAATGCCGTCAAGACGGCGGCAGATCTCGGCAACAATCGGTGCAGTATCGTCGGTGAGCGTGAACGACTTGTCGACCAGAGATGCTCGATCGGCAAACAGCGCAACTGCACCAAAGCCGATGACCACGGCCGGCGCAAGGTCGGCGATGCTGTGCGGTACGTCGAGGGAGGCAAGCCGCAAAACTTTTTCACCAGAAACGTCGAGAGCTTGCCGCGATGTCGTCACGATGCGCGCATCCTGATCGGTCGTGAGAATGGTATCCGCGATGCAAGCAACCGCCTCCAACACGTGCTCGCAGTTATCAAAAATCAGCAGCATCTTCTTGCGCTTCAGCCACAGTGGAATCGCTTCGTCGATGCGGCGACCTTCATGCTGGCTCATGCCGAGCGTCTGTGCGATGACGCTCGATACCAGTTCGGGGTCGGTGATCGGCGCGAAGTCCACGAACCAGACGCCGTCGGGATACCGATCGAGTAGCTCCGCTCCCACTTGCAATGCGAGCCGCGTTTTCCCCACGCCGCCCGAGCCGAGTAGCGTCAGCAGATGGTGGCGTTCAAGAAGCTCTTTAACTTCGGCGACATCGTGCTGGCGACCGACGAAGCTCGTGCGTTGTATCGGAAGATTATTGGGCAACGTGTCGAGCGAGCGCAGCGGTGGGAACTCCGTCGGCAAACCGGTGACGTTGAGCTGCCACACATGCTCGGGCTCGGCAAGATCCTTCAGCCGCTGCAAGCCGAGATCGACGAGTACGGTGCCGGCGCGCAGATCGCTGTGAGCGAGGTCTCGCGTCACGCCGGAGACGAGCGTTTGTCCGCCGTGGCCAATCGATAGGAGTCGCGCGACGCGATTGACCGCCGGTCCGAAGTAATCGCCGTTGCGCTCGATCGCTTCGCCCGTATGTAACGCGCAGCGTATCCGCAGACCGCCGACGGCCGAGAAGTCGTCGGCATTCAACGCTCGTTGTACATCGACGCAGGCGGCCATGGCGTCCGAGACTCGAGCGAATACCATGCAAAAGGCGTCGCCAACGGTTTTGAAGACGTGGCCGCCATAAGCTTGCGTCGCGGCGCACAAGTGCGCATCGTGTCGTTTCATCGCAGCGTCCATCGCCTCGCGATGCGTCTCCCAACGCTGCGTCGAACCCTCGATGTCCGAGAAGAGAAACGTCACCGTGCCGGTCGGCAGCAGGTGGGCGCCGGCGCTCGATGAGAAATCGGAGCTGGCCGTCATCTTGGGGCGTTTCGGCGCCCCCCGCTCTGCTCCCATGCCGAAACTCATCCAAAGGTCGGTCACAGTCGTTATCCGCTTAAAGGAGATCAAATGAAAACTGTTGCAACGGGAATCGTGCTCGGAATAGCAATGCTTATGGCAAGCATTCACCCTAGTTTAGCCCAGAGCAGTATGTCCTCTTCAATGTCCTCGGCCATGCCGCATTGCTCGGCAAACGATCCAGTCGTCGGCGTAAACACGAACACGAAGATGTACATGACGCGGTCGCAAATGATGGCGAAAACCAGCGGAATGACCCCAGCCCAGAAGCAGGCGATGATGGCGAAGAATCACGTCAAGATGATGTGCAAGTCTCAAGCCACGGCGATGGGCGCCAAAATGATGAGCAGCCCTCCGATGTAGGTAGCGCGCTGGGTCACGGCTTTTCGGTCGGCAGGACGGCAGTCGCCTCAACCTCTACCTTGGCGCCGTCTTCGAGCAACGCAGCCACCTCGACGAGCGTCATCGCGGGGTAATGTGTACCGACGATCTCACGATACGCCGCGCCGAGTGCCTTGAGGTTGTCGCGGTACTTATGCCGGTCGGTTACGTACCACGTCAGGCGCACGAGGTGCTCGGCCGTGCCGCCGGCGGCGGCAAGCACCGTCATGACGTTTCGAAGAACCTGCCGAGCCTGCTCGAGAAAATCGTCGCTCACCAGCTCGTTGCGTTCGTTCCACCCGATTTGACCGGAGATCGCAAGATAACGGCCCTGCGCGACGATTCCCTGCGCGTAGCCGCTGGGTCGAGGCCAGCCGGGTGGATTGATCGTTCTACTCATACGAATCTCCGGTGTTGACGCGGTCGTGCCCGCCGGCCGCCACGCCGCGAAGCAGAAGCGTGAGCGATGCGCTGACGCATAAGTTGAGGATTAGGCCATAGAAGGCGATGAATCCGGTCAACGAGCCGCCGAAAGCGTGCAAGGTAAAGTTTGAGGTAAATCCGCTTGCATAGGCCATCGCGCAACTCGCGATCAACCCGCCCGCCCAACCGGCAAGGAGCGCTTTGGGATGAAACCACCGGGTCCACAAGCCGAGAACGAAGGCCGGAAAAATCTGAAGCATGAGCGCACCGCCGAGCAACTGGAAATCGATCGCGTATGGGACGGGCACGAAAAACACAAGGAGCAGCGATAAGGCGCACATCGCCAGCGTCAGCACCTTGGCGATCACGGCTTCGACGGGCGATCGTTGTGGCGAGAACTCTCTAAAGACGTTGCTCGCAAACAGATTGGCAGCACCGATGCACATGATCGCGGCCGGCACGAGCGCTCCGATGACGATCGCCGCGTCCGCGACACCTGCGAACCAATCCGGAAAGTACCGTGCAAAGAGCAATGGGACGACGCGGCTCGCGTCCTTAGCGACGATCCCCGCGGCGAGGGCGCAGTAGCCGAGCAGCGCGACCAGTCCAAGGAGCAGTGAGTAGATCGGCAACAGCGCCGCGTTGCGCCGAATAACCTCGCGGCTTCGTGCGGCCAACACACTAGTTATCGAGTGGGGATAGATGAAGAGCGAGAGCGCCGAGCCGAATGCCATGGTCGCATAGGTAAAGTACTGTGGTTGGGCTAGAAAAATGGATGTGGCGTGCGGCCGCCGTGCCAATGCCGCTTGCGAGATCGAAAAGATGTGCGCCCAACCACCTAGTCGCGCTGGAATTACGACGATGGCGGCAATCACCGTTACGTAAATCAGCGTATCTTTGATGAAGGCGATCATCGCCGGCGCTCGCAGGCCGCTGGTGTATGTGTAGGCGGCGAGCAATAGAAAAGCTACGGTCAACGCCGGAAGCGATCCGCCGCCTCCAAGCGTCGCGAACTGCCCAAAAACCGCTCGCATTCCGACGAGTTGAAGCGCGATATAGGGCATAGCGGCGACCACGCCCGTTAATGCGATCGCGATCTCCAGCGTGCGGTCGTCATACCTATCGCGAACGAAATCGGCAGCGGTCACGTAGCCTCGAAGGCGCGCGATGCTCCAAAACCGTGCCAGTACGACGAGCGCGATCGGATAAGCAATCGTGGCGTACGGCACTGCGAAAAATCCAAGCGCCCCAACTCCATACACCAGCGCCGGCACCGCGATGAACGTATAGGCGGTATAGAGGTCGCCGCCGAGCAAAAACCAAGAGACGACGGTTCCGAAGCTGCGGCCGCCAAGAGCCCATTGCTCGAGGCTGGACAAATTTGCGCCGCCCCACCGACCCGCGAGAAAACCCAGCGCCGTAACGGCCAGAACGGCTACCGCGACGATGAAGGCGGCGCTAGACATTCCCGCATCGTTTCACCCGTATTCGTGCCGCGCCTGTTCTATTTCCGCAAGCGCCTATAGAGGGCCCGTGGGTTACCGAAGCAAACCAACCGCCAAAAGCTCGCAGTCACGCGTCGAAAGCGAAAGGATTGCCATGTCCGTAACTCAACCCCCGAAAGACACCCCCTTCGGCCTAGAGCCGAACGTCGCGGCGGGACTCGCGTACTTGTTCTGCCTCCTTGGCGGTATCGTTATGATGGTCGGTGGCGGAACGAATCGATTTGTGAAGTGGGCCGCAGCGCAGTCGATCGTGATCTGGGCGCTGTACTTCATACTCGGGTTTGTCTTAAGCTTTATTCATCTATGGGTGCTGTATCCGATTCTTTGGATCCTCGCGCTTGTAGTTTGGGTTTGGACGACGATCACCGGATTCCAGGGCAAGGAAGTACGTGTCCCCGGCGTGGACTCGCTCACGCAGAGCATTTTCAAGTCACAGCTCGGCTAGCGTTCTCGGCGGCCTCTTCAGCAGAAGGAGAGGCCGCTCGAAGCAGTAGGTCACCATGGCCGCTTGCGCAATCGTAGTTGCAAAAGCGGCCTCTGTGTAATGTATCTGCCATTTCAAATTCTCGTTGGGCACCCCGGTGTATGGCGGAATGTGGTGCCAGAGCAACTCCCGCGCGACGAGTTGATGGTACAGGTAAAGGTTGTAGGAGATCGCTGCCATGAAGCGCAGCGGCGCATTGTCGAGCGCGCCCTGCCACCAGCGTGGGCTAAAGAGCGAACCTAGAGCAATAATGGCGAAAGCTGCGCCGAGTAAGGGACGGTTGTTGATCTGCCAAACGCTGGCCCATTGATCGTGAAGGCGCTGCGCGTAGAGATTCTCCAGCAGCATTGTGAAAAACGCGACGCCCGCCACAGCAACGAGCGGCCCGGCGTAGCTCAGGCGTGATGCTCGCAAGCGATCGCCACAGCGCACAAAGAGGTACGCAGCGATCATTCCGAATGCGAAGATGTCGAGGTATCCGGGTAAATTCTCTTCATACTGGGGGAAGACCGTCGTAAAGCAGCACGTTGACAGCGCGATCCGCCAGTACCATGCGAGCACGACCATCGCGCCGGCCGTCAGCCACGGCTTGCGCTTGAAGCACCACCAAATCAACGGAAAGATGCAGTAGAACTCCACCTCGACGGCAAGCGTCCACAACACGCCGTCGATGGTTCCGTACCGCAGCGGAAACCAGGTATGGATGAAGAGCAGGTGCGTGATCAGATCGGGGACGAGCGACGCATTGGGCTGGAGCGCGGCATAGCCGATCGCGTACGCCACGCCGATTGAAAGCACATACGATGGCACGATTTTGATGAAGCGCCGCCAGGCGAAATGCCGCCAACTCGGCTCGCCTGTTCCTTTAAGCGCGGCCCGAACGAATGGATACGAGATGACGAAGCCGCTCAGAAAAAAGAAGAGATGAACCCCAACGAACCCGGTCGCGGGGAGAAACTGCAGCCACGGCCACGGAGACCACCATGAGATCTCCCAGACGTGGTACCAGAGCACCAGCAGGATGGCGATCCCGCGCAATCCATCCAGGACGCCAAGCCGCGGCGTCTCGTGGAGTCGCGTCATCCGCAGCCTTTCATCGTGAGGGCGTCATCCCAAGCTGCTCGATTCCGCTCCGGAGAGTCTCCGTTGCAGGTCGAAGGAAGCTTGCGGGCATCGGGCACCTCATGCGCATGGAGCGCTCGTCGAACCTGCTCCTGGCGAGCGCCGGCTCACCAAGGTCCGATTTGACGCCCAAATGGCGCCCTTGGTATAGTAAAAACTCGGTCCCACCTGCGGGTGAGGCCGTTGTTTGTGATGCACGGAGACGAGGAGCAGACCGATTCCGACGATTAACCAACTCGTGCGCCGCGGGCGCGAAAAGACCGAGCAGAAGGTCAAGACCCGGGCATTCCGCATGATCCTGACTGGTCCGAAGCCCGGTCATCCGGATCTTCCGACCCGTACCTTTGAAGTGAGCGGTAATCCCCAGCGGCGCGGCGTCTGCACCCAAGTCAAGACGGTGACGCCCAAGAAGCCGAACTCGGCGCTGCGCAAAGTCGCCCGCGTCCGGCTGACCAACGGCGAAGAGGTCACGGCTTACATCCCCGGCATCGGCCACAATCTCCAGGAGCACTCGGTCGTGCTGGTGCGCGGCGGCCGCGTCAAAGATCTCCCGGGAGTTCGCTACCACATTATCCGCGGCACGCTCGACACCGCCGGTACGGCGAATCGAAAGCAAGGCCGTTCCAAGTACGGCGCAAAGCGCGAAAAGAAGAAGTAATGCCTCGTAAAGGACCCGCCCCTAAACGGCAGATTCTGCCCGATCCCCGGTTCAACTCGAAAGTGCTGTCGCGCTTCATTAATAAAGTGATGCTGCGCGGCAAGAAGTCGACGGCCGAGCATATTACCTATGGTGCGCTCGAAATCGTTGCGGAGAAGACCGGCCGCGATCCGATGGAGATCTTCTCGCAGGCGCTTTCCAATGCGATGCCGCTCGTGGAGGTTCGCCCGCGCCGTGTGGGCGGGGCAACGTATCAAGTTCCGATGGAAGTCCGTCCAGACCGCCGTCAGGCAATGGCGATGCGTTGGCTAATCGGCTTCGCGCGCACCCGCAACGGGCACTCGATGGAGGAGAAGCTCGCCGGCGAGCTGCTCGACGCCTCGAACAACACGGGCGCTACAATTAAGAAGCGTGAAGACACGCACAAAATGGCTGAAGCGAACAAAGCGTTCGCCCATTATCGTTGGTAACCAACGTAGACTAACACCATGGCTACACGGGAATATCCGCTCGAACGCACGAGGAACATCGGTATTGCCGCGCACATCGATGCGGGCAAGACGACCTCAACGGAGCGCATCCTCTTCTTTACCGGGCGCGTGCACAAGATGGGCGAAGTGCACGACGGTGCGGCAACGATGGACTGGATGGTCCAGGAGCAGGAACGCGGCATCACCATCACGTCGGCGGCGACGGCGACGACCTGGCGCGACACGCGGATCAACATCATCGATACGCCGGGTCACGTGGATTTTACCGTTGAAGTGGAGCGATCGCTGCGCGTCCTCGACGGCTTGGTTGCGCTCTTTGATTCGGTAGCGGCCGTGCAACCGCAATCGGAGACGGTCTGGCGCCAAGCGAACAAGTACAAAGTTCCGCGGATCATTTTCGTCAACAAGATGGATCGCGTCGGTGCGGATTTCTTCAACGTCGTGGAGAAGATTCGCGAACGTTTGGGCGCCCGCGCGGTACCGATTCAAGTGCCGATCGGCGCGGAAGAGAAGTTCAAAGGCGTCGTCGATCTTTTTACGATGAAGACGATCGTCTACAGCGACGAGCTCGGTTCCACGATGGGGCATGAAGACGTCCAGGGCGAGCTCAAAGAGCTTGCAATGACGTGGCGGCGGCATCTCGTTGAGGCGATAGCCGAACAGGATGACGAGCTGCTCGAGATGTTTTTCGAGGGCAAAGAGCTGCCGATCGACCGGATGAAGACGGCACTGCGCAAAGCGACGATCGAGGGGACCGTCCTGCCGATGCTCTGCGGCTCCGCATTTAAAAACAAGGGGATTCAGCCGTTGCTCGACGCGATCGTCGACTACATGCCCTCCCCGCTCGAAGCCAAAACTATCGTCGGGCGCGATCCGAAAAGCGGTAATGAGATCACGCGCAAGGCCGACGACGGCGAGCCGTTCTGCGCGCTCGCCTTCAAGATCGCCACCGACCCTTATGGCAACCTCACGTATTTCCGCGTCTACTCGGGCGTGCTCAACAAAGGCAGCTACGTGCTAAACTCGCGCACCGGGCGGAAGGAACGGATCGGGCGCATCCTGCGTATGCACGCCAACCATCGCGAAGACATCAATGCCATTGGCGCGGGGGACATCGCCGCGGCAGTTGGTCTCTCCGACACGCGAACCGGCGACACGCTCTGCGACGAACGTTCGCCCATCGCGCTCGAATCGATCACCTTTCCCGAGCCGGTCATCCATCAAGCGATCGAGCCCAAAAGTAAAGCGGATCAGGATAAGCTTGGGCTCGCGCTGGCGCGCCTTGCTCAGGAAGACCCCACCTTTCGAATGCGGACCGACGAGGAGACGCAACAGACGATCATCGCGGGCATGGGCGAACTGCACCTCGAGATTATTCTCGACCGCTTGCGCCGTGAATTCAAAGTGGAGGCGAACGTCGGCAAACCACAGGTTGCGTATAAAGAAGCGATCACCAAGACCGTTGAAAAGGAAGGCCGGTTCATACGTCAGACCGGAGGCAAAGGCCAGTACGGGGACGTTTGGCTTCGCGTTGAGCCTCAGCCGCCGGGCACGGGCTTCGTCTTCGAGTGGAAGATCGTCGGCGGCGCGATTCCTAAGGAGTACGCGAAGGCCGTCCAAGAAGGCGTCCGCGAGTCGGCCCAGAGCGGCGTGCTCGCCGGTTTCCCGGTCATGGACTTTAAGGTGCAAGCGTTCGACGGTTCGTATCATGAGGTTGACTCGTCGGAGATGGCCTTCAAGATCGCCGGCTCGATGGCGTGGAAAGAGGCGAATCGAGCCGCTGGTCCGATTCTGCTTGAGCCCATCATGAAGGTCGAAGTAACGACGCCCAAAGAGTACATGGGCGCGATCAACGGCGACCTCAGCCGGCGGCGTGGCGCGATCCATGCAACCGAAGAGGCGGCGGGCGGCGCGCAGGTCATTACGGCACACGTTCCACTCTCGGAGATGTTTGGATATGCCACGGACATGCGCTCGGCTACGCAAGGCCGCGCCACCTATACGATGGAGTTCGCCCATTACGAAAAGGCGCCCAAGAGCGTCGAGGAAGAGATCGTAGCGAAGGCTGTGGGCAAGAAACCCGTGCCCGCCTAGATCGTCGTTGACAGCCTCCGTCGCGCTTGATACTATTCCGTGGTCCTGCGCCCTCTCGTTGGGGGCATTTACCACGTAAGGCGGCAGAGCCAGGCGAAACGCCTGGACCCGTGTACTCGAAAGGGCCCCCCACACAGCGCCGTGTTGGGGCGCAGCGCCAAAGCGCTGGGCGAAGTCCAGCGCGTTGTTAAAGAGGAGATTATGGCCAAGCAAAAGTTCGAGCGCAAGAAGCCGCACGTCAATATCGGCACCACCGGTCACGTCGATCACGGGAAGACGACCCTGACGGCGGCGATCATGCATTGCCTTGCAACCGAGGGGTTGGCGCAGAAAGTCGGCGTCGATCAAATCGATAACGCTCCCGAAGAGAAGGAGCGCGGGATCACGATCGCCATCTCGCACCAAGAGTACGAGACGCCCAAGCGGCATTACGCCCATGTCGATTGCCCGGGCCACGCTGATTACATCAAGAACATGATTACCGGCGCGGCGCAGATGGACGGCGCGATCCTCGTCGTTGCCGCGTCAGACGGTCCGATGCCGCAGACGCGCGAGCACATCTTGCTCATGCGTCAAGTCGGCGTTCCGCGCATCATCGTCTTCCTGAACAAGGTCGATATGGTCGACGACGAGGAGCTCCTCGAGCTTGTCGAGATGGAGATCCGTGAGTTGCTGACCTATTACGAGTTCCCCGGCGACGACACGCCGATCATTCGCGGCTCCGCGCTCAAAGCGCTCAACTCGAGCGGCAAGCGTGGCGATGCCGATGCCGATCCGATCTTCAAGTTGATGGATACGGTCGACGACTATATTCCCGAGCCGCAGCGTGAAGTGGATAAGCCCTTCCTGATGCCGGTCGAGGACGTCTTTACGATCACCGGACGGGGCACCGTGGGAACGGGACGTGTCGAGCGCGGTCAGGTGAAGGTCGGCGAAGAGGTCGAGATCGTCGGTCTCAAGGACGAGACGAAGAAAACCGTCGTCACCGGAATCGAGATGTTTCGCAAGCTTCTCGACGCGGGCATCGCGGGCGACAACATCGGGGTTCTTCTGCGCGGCGTCGATCGCAACGAAATCGAGCGCGGGCAGGTGCTGGCCAAACCCGGTTCGGTCAAGCCACACAAGAAGTTCAAGGCCGAGGTGTACGTGCTTTCTAAGGAAGAAGGCGGCCGTCACACGCCCTTCTTCGCGAACTATCGGCCGCAATTTTACTTTCGGACGACCGACGTCACCGGCACGATCAAACTGCCCGAAGGCATGGAAATGGTCATGCCGGGCGACAACGTCCAGATGGACGTGGAGCTCATTACCCCTATCGCGTGCGAAGAGGGGCTTCGCTTCGCCATCCGTGAAGGCGGGCGAACCGTCGGCGCGGGCGTCGTCACGGCCGTCGCTGAGTAAGTCTGGTTTTCGGATGGCCTACATATCGCTTCAGGGTCGCTCGTCGTCGCCATCCCGGCTCCTCCTGCTCATCCGCTCGCGCGCGGGAACGAAGTTCTGAACGAAGGTGCACATCCATGTGCGGCCGCGCGCTCGGCGGAAACCCTTCAGCGATACGCAGGCCATCCTAATACAAACTTACTCGCTCCTTGAAAAATTGGCATAAATAATGGCGAAGCAGATGATTCGCATACGCCTTAAGGCGTACGATCACAAGGTCCTCGATCAATCGGCCGAGCGCATCGTTGAAACCGCGAAGCGCACGGGCGCATTCGTCAGTGGACCGGTGCCTCTGCCGACCGAAATCAACCGTTTCTGCGTTCAGCGCTCGACGAACAACGACAAAAAGTCGCGGGAGCATTTTGAGATGCGTACGCATAAGCGGCTGATCGACATTCTCCAAGCATCGCCCAAGACGATGGACGCGCTGATGCACCTCGACCTGCCTGCAGGTGTCGATATCGAGCTCAAGGCCTAACGCGGGCGGATTGACTGCCTGTGGCCCGAAGCGTCCAGCTTCGGGCCTTTCGCTTTTAGCGCACTCGTCAATGAGGAGCAACCAATGGAAGTCAAACCGACGTATCTCGGCACCATGATCGGACTGGCTACGGTAGCGTTCGGGCTGATCGCCGCCGGAGCTTGGAACAAGTTCATCAGCGACACGATCGCGCTCTTCCTCAAGCCCGGGAACGGCGTGCTCGCCGAACTGATCTATGCGATCGTCGTGACGATCCTCGCGATCGTCGTCGTACAAGGCTTAGCGAGACTCGCCGAAAAGGAAGCGGCCCTTACCGCGAAGCTCCCCTTCGTGAAGCGCCCGCCCGAATAGGGTTCTACCCCGAGGCCGCATCCGATCTCTTCGGCGGTTTGCCGGCGCGAATCTTGAAGGCAAGTTCGGGCCGGTGCTGCAGCGGCGGATAGACGTGCGCGCGCACCTCGAAGCCTTTTTTCTGTAGTCCGAGTTGCAGCGCGGCCTGTTGAATTCCGTGTAGGATTGCAGCGTTGATTGTTTCGTCGGCGACGCCCAGGTCCATCAGCGTATCGACGGCTTCCTTCTTGGAGAGGACCGTCAAGCGGATCTCGCCGGGTATTCGTTCTGACTCGTGTTCTTCGTCGACGGGATCGTGAAAAACGACAACGTGATGATCCTCGTAGACGACCTCGTTACCGGCGACGAGTTTCTCCCACTCTTTGGGATCTTTCGGCCAACTCGGCTGCCTACCTAAAACGTCGACTGGTGTAAGCGGTTTCTTCTTACGATCGGCGCTCATCGGCGCAGCCTTCATCATCTGCAAGAGGACGCCTGCCTCCCATGCCGGAAAAACGGCGCGTGGTATGGATTTCCGAGATCATCTCCGGCCCAGAGCAACACACTTGGGAAAAGCCCGATCCAGAGCATACCTTTCGTGGGCGTCTCGACGGCACGCGCGCTAGGGCCGATGAAGTCGTTTACGAAGATGACGACGTTTTTGCATTCCGCCATAACGTCGATCGCAGCAAGGAAGAGTGGTGGGAAATCCACGTCGTCATCATCCCGAAGAAATGGATTCCGACGATTCTCGATTTCGGGCTAGGCGATGCGAAGATCTGGCACCACCTGATCGCCGGCATTCAGAAGGTCGCGTTGACGTTAGGGCTCTACGATCAAGGTTTTATGATTCGCATGGGAGTGCTGCCGCCCTACCAGCACACCGCGCACGTCCACATCCATATCCTCTCCGGCAAACACACTTCGCCCGTCATCGATGGGCCGATGCCGGATGCCGGCTGATTCGCGTCCTCCTTCACTATTGAACGTAGCGCTCACGTTCGCAACGATCTCTTCAACGGCGTTCGGGGGTGGTCAAAAGGCGAGCGTTCGTGAGCAAGTCCTGTCACGCGGCTGGATGGACCGGGAGCGCTTCATCGACGGCCTTGAGATCGCGCAAGTCCTCCCAGGACCGAACATCCTTAACCTGGCGGTTTATTGCGGGCAAAGGGTGCGCGGCATTCCGGGAGCGGCCGCCGCATTTTTAGGCGCCAGCGTTCCGCCGTTTATTATCGTGTTAATTGCCGGCGCTCTGTACTTCAAGTTCGCCAAAAATCCCTACGTGCACGGAGGGCTCCTGGGTTGCGCGGCCGGCGCGCTCGGCCTCACTCTCGGTAACGCGCTCGAGCTCACCTGGGACGAGCGCACCGATTGGCTACGGATCTTTCTCGTCGCCGTCACAGCATTGGCTGTCTCGTTCTTGAAGATGCCGTTGCTGCTGGTCCTCGTCGTCTTCGGGGGCGCCGGCGTCGTCCACGAATATCTGCGCTCTCGCAAGAAAATTGATGAGTAGCACGCTTCAGACCGCAACCCATTTGCTGTGGACTTTCTCGCAACTCTCCGTGCTTGGCTTCGGAGGCGGCAAAGGAATCATTCCGCAGATGCATACCTACGCGGTCGGCCAATACCATTGGGTGACGTCGTCGCAATTTACGCAGTTTTATACCATTGGCAAGCTCGTACCGGGGCCGACGACGATCTTCGCGGCGCTCGTCGGCTACGCGGCGACCCCCGCGCAACCGCTCGTCGGAGCCCTGGCCGCTACGATCGGAATGTTCGTGCCCTCGAGCATGATCGTGGTCGGCTTTGATGCGTTGTGGGAGCGTTTTTCGGCTTCGCCATGGCGTACCATAATCGCTCGGGGTTTGGCGCCGGCGATTGTCGGTTTGGTCTGGTCGAGCGTGGTGACGATCGGACGCGGCGCACCCTCGAGCGTCCTGGCATATGCGGTAACGATAATCGTCGTCCTCTTGATGCTGCGCACCAAACTCGCTACGCCGTTGCTCATCGTGCTCGCGGGCGGCGTAGGGGTCGTCGCGCTTCGATAAGCGAACGACCGGCCATGCCCATCGACCTTCGCGAACTGCGGTCACGGTCTTTTCACGGCACCAAACGGCGCATTTACCATCTGCTTGAGGAGATGGGAACCTCCGGCGATCAGATCTGGCCGTTTGCATCGCAGCCGTTCATGCGCTCTCCGGGGCCGCTCGTGCCGGGCCGAACCGAGGAGTGGCATCTTGGCATTCATGGCGTGCTCGAGGAAGCGGTTCCCGAGGAACGTATCGTCTGGCGATTTCGCAATGACGGCTTTGACGGCACGCACGGCTTTCACCTCAGCAGCGTCGGTAAAGAGACGCTGCTCGAGTATCGCGTTGAGGCAACCCTCTCCGATACCGATGGCCGGCTCCTCTGGCGCCGTTTCGAAGACCAGTTCGAACGCTCGACCGAGGCGCTCTTCGACAAACTGGCGCGGGTTCTGAAGCGTTGACGGCCGCGGCCGCGCCAACGCCCGATCCCGTCGATTTCATCAACGTAGCCGGACTGCTTTCTGACGAAGAGCGGCTCATCCGGGATACGGTGCGCGAGTACGTAAAGGCGCGCGTGCTCCCCAACATAGCGGACTGGTTCGAAGAGGGGATACTTCCGCGCGAACTCGGCCCCGAACTCGGACGGCTCGGCTTGCTGGGCATGCACCTCGACGGCTACGGCTGCACCGGCTCAAGCGCGGTTGCCTACGGTCTCGCGTGCTTGGAACTGGAGGCCGGCGATTCCGGCGTGCGGAGCTTCGCCTCAGTGCAAGGTTCGCTTGCGATGTATGCGATCTATCGTTGGGGTGACGAAGCGCAGAAGCGCGAGTGGTTGCCGCGAATGGCGCGCGGCGAACTCATCGGCTGCTTCGGTCTCACCGAGCCCGACTTCGGCAGCAACCCCGCGGGAATGAGGACCTCCGCGCGGCGTGACGGTTCTGATTGGGTTCTCAACGGCACCAAGATGTGGATCACCAACGGTTCGATCGCCGATCTGGCCATCGTCTGGGCGCAAACGGAGGATGGCATCCGCGGCTTCGTCGTGCCGCGCGACGCAAAGGGCTTCGCCGCATCGAACATTCATCGAAAGCTCTCGCTGCGTGCCTCGGTAACGAGCGAGCTCGCATTCACCGATTGTCGCCTTCCGGCCGGCGCGATGTTGGCGCGAGCGGAGGGTCTGGCTGCCCCTCTCGCGTGTCTCAACGAAGCCCGCTACGGAATCGTCTGGGGCTCCATGGGCGCTGGGCGCAGCTGCTACGAGGCCGCCCTCGAGTACAGCAAAACCCGCGTGCAGTTCGCAAAGCCGATCGGCGCCTATCAGATGACGCAAGAGAAGCTCGTCAACATGCTTGTCGAGCTCAACAAAGGTGCGCTGCTCGCTCTGCACCTCGGTCGCGCGAAGGACCAAGGCCGCCTTCACCCCGCTCAGGTGAGCTTCGCGAAGCTCAATAACGTGCGCGAAGCGCTCGCGATTGCGAGGGAAGCGCGAACGATTCTGGGCGCAAACGGCGTCACGCTCGAATATCCCGTCATCCGCCACATGAACAACCTCGAATCGGTGCTGACCTACGAAGGTACCAGCGAAATGCATACGCTCGTCGTAGGTAAGGAGATTACCGGCCTCGCGGCCTTTGTGTAGCGGATCCGTTTGGCTATACGTACTCTTTGAGTGTCAGCGTCGCGTCCCGCTCGCGGCCCGCGGGTCCGCGTATGTGTAGCCGTACGACGCTCCCGGGCGGGCCCCAGAGCATTGCGCGAAGCGCGGCAAGTGACTGGTTCGAGGCCGGCGCGCCGTTGATGCCGAGGATGACGTCGCCCTTCGCTAACCCGGCGGCAGCCGCCGGCGAGTCCGCGAGAACCGAAAGCACGGTATGTGCCCCACTTGCGTCCACAAGGAACAGGCCGGAATGGTCGTATGGAAACGGATTATCGAACTCGGCATTTTTCGCAAGCAAGAGTTGGCTATGAGCGTAATCGAAAGTAAGTGCGAAGCGACGCCAAATTGCGCCGCCGACGTTCGCGGGATTGAAAGGATCGTCGAGCGCGCCTTTGTTTGCAACCGTGAACGACACGACGCTATTCGAGACGGCGTAGGGGCCAATCTGAAGAGTCGGTATGCGCCCGAGACGCGCGTAGGCCGCTCCTCCGACCCCAAATCCGACGACCGTTGGCGCGGTCTTTGCAAGTGAGGCTATCGCCGGGTGGGTTGCCAAAAACGGCGACGAGAGCTCGAGGCCGGCGCGATTTCCGGTATCGACTTCGGCCGACGTCGTAACCCCATCTACGGCGACGGGAATGCGCGGTATCGTGCCGTCGAAATAGAAGGCGATCGCGGCAGCGCCGGGCGCGGATGCGGGCAACGCGCTCGGCATTGCGAGCGTCAACGCTGAGTTCGCGTAATCGATCGTGGTCAGGAAGCGCGCTAAGAACTGATATCCGACCATGCCGTCGATCTTCATGCCTTCGGCCACTCCGAAACCCGTAGCGATCGGCAGAACGAGCATATACTGGTTGCGGACGACCGCGCCGCCGATCGCGATCGAATCGATATGCGTGAATGCCGCTCCCTCGGTCGCGCTTCCGACGCCTTGTAGGCGCAATGCCCCCGAACTTTTGGCTTCCACGGCCGCGGCAACGTCAGGCGTGACGATATAATCGCCGCCGCTGTCGAGCACGAACGTATAAGGGCCGCGTCCGTCGAGCACAACGTCGTTTAGATAGACGTGATTGTTGACGATTTCCAGCGGTACCGTCGTGCTGGTCCCGCGCGCGATCGAAAAATCGTGAACGTTCTGACCCGGCACGCGCATGCGTTCGGCGACGTCGGTATTCAGTTCCAGTGACGAGACTTGCTCCGTAAATGAGTTGCCACTCGAGGTTCGCGTGCTGCTGCCGAACGGGAAATTTATTCCATCGATACGCCGGTAGTTCGAAAGTACGGTCGTCGTGGAGACGATTCCAATGGTCGACGTTTCCCGAGAGATGAGGTGAGTCAGCGGATCTATCCATAGATCGAGTTCGCTGCCATTCGGCGGGGTCACCGCGAGCACGTCGTAACTCGTGCCGCCATCGCTTCGGCGACCGGCGTAGACGACGGTCGCTCCGCCCGCATCCGGGCGCAAGTAGCGCAGATTATCGAGATAGGCCTGGTCGATGGCCGCAAGCCGTCCCGACGTTCCGCCGTCGACCGTGACCAGCCCGGCGTAATCTTGATTCCAAGCCTTTTTTCCGTCCCAGCCGGTGGCGCCACTCAGCGCCCCGGCATTTTGAGCCGCCGTAAAGCGCACACCGTGGAGGTCGTCCCATTCCTGACCGCGTCCCCGCAGGCCGACGATCTCGACGGCGGCGACGGTGTGGATCGAAGTGATCGAAGCGAGAGGGCGCTCGAGCATCGCCTTGCGAACCGCCGCCAGCAGCGACGCGGCGTAGGCGGCGGCGTACGTCGGCGCGCTGTTTGCGGCCGCCAAAACGCTCAGAAAGAGCGCGGCGGCTACTGCTCTGAAAAGCGTCTCGACGAGACGTAGACGGTGCATGTGTGAGCGCTTCTGTCCCGGCGCGTGAGCGGCCTTGACCTCTCTCGGGGCTCCTGGTAAACTGCCGAAGTTGCGGTTCACGCGAGCAATACGCCTGGATCCGTGGCACTTCTCCAACGACCACTGAAAGAGAGCATGAAGAAGATCCTAGGCCGTAAAGTCGGGATGACTAGCGTGTTCACCGCCGACGGGCGCTCCGTGCCCGTAACGGTGATCGCGGCTGGTCCTTGTACGGTCGTGGAGCGCCGGACGAAAGCGAAGCACGGCTACGATGCGGTCGCTTTGGGATTTGGCCCGATCAAGCGCAGCAGGTTGACCCGTGCCCTCGCTGGCCACTTCAAGAAACAGGGAGTAGAGCCGGCCCGCTTCGTCCGGGAATTTCGAACGGAACCCGATGAGGAAGTCGGAGAGAAGGTTACCGTCTCGGCGTTCGAGCCTGGCGATCGGGTTGACGTCGTGGGCGTATCGAAAGGACATGGCTTCTCCGGCGGCATTAAGCGGCACAACTTCAGCGGCGGCGGCGCGAGCCATGGCTCGATGATTCATCGCCAACCCGCCTCGAACGGGGATACCAATGCCGGCCGCACCACTAAAGGAAGCCGCCGTCCCGGACATTACGGCGTCGATCGTACGACGCTGCAAAACCTCGAGGTCGTGCGCGCGGATGGGGACCGCAATCTGTTGCTGGTGCGCGGAGCCGTTCCGGGCGCTAAGAACGCGCTGCTGATGGTACGCGAAAGCGTCAAGGCCCGGAGAGCAGATGCCGAACGTCATTAACGCGACGGGTGATGTCGTCGGCGAGCGTGACGTGCCCGCGATCTTCGAAGCAGAGTTCGACGGCAAGCTCAGCGTCGTCTATCGTGCCGTCCACCGCGAGTTTGCGAACATGCGAGCCGGCACGGCTTCCACCCGCAAGCGAGACGAGGTAGCCGGCGGCGGGCGCAAGCCCTGGCGTCAGAAGGGAACGGGCCGGGCGCGTCAAGGTTCGATACGATCGCCTCAGTGGCGTCACGGCGGCGTCGCCTTCGGACCGCAGCCACGCAGCTACGTGGAGGCGCTCAACAAAAAAGAAAGACGCGTCGCGTTTCTTGCGGCCCTGGCCGATCGCTTCCGTAACGACGCGGTTACGCTCTTAGATACCACAGAGTTTGGAATCGGCAAAACGGCGGCGCTTGCCAAGATGCTCTTCGGCAGCACAAAAGGTGCACGGAGCGGACCAACGACGCTCATCGTCTCCCGCCGCGACGAGCCGCATTCGGCTGAGATTGCGCGCCTCTGTCGCAATTTGCAGCGAGTCTCCATCACCGACGATGGAGCGCTCGACGTTAAAGACGTTCTTCGCTTCGAGCGGCTGATCTTTACGACCGCTGCGTATGAAGCGTTGACTGAGCGGTTAACGGGGGACCCGCGCGGCGATAGTCAGCGCGGGGGCGCGCAGCCGAGTCTCGGAGCCGAGGTTCCCAAGGAAGGCCCTGATGGACGCGCGTGACGTGATCGTTGCCCCGCGGATCACTGAGAAAGCGATGGCTGACGCGCTCGCTCATCAATATACCTTCGTCGTCCACCCGCACGCCACGAAGACGCAGATCCGCCATGCCGTCGAGGAAATCTTCAAAGTAAACGTCCTGCGCGTCAACACGGTAAACGTTCGCGGGAAGGCGCGCAATTTTGCGCGCCGCGGCCTGCGCACGAGCGGCAAACAAAGCGATTATAAGAAAGCGATCGTCACCATTAAGCCCGGTCAGAAGATCGAGCTCGGCGGGGTCAACTATTTTGAGCAATAGCAAAGTTTTTGCCGGGGTGCAAGAATGCCCGTAAAGAAGTACAGGCCGACATCTCCCGGTAAGCGCTTCCTCACGACGCTCGATTTTTCGGAGCTCTCCAAAGTAGAGCCCGAACGATCGCTGCTCGAGGTGCGCAAGAAGCACTCCGGACGAAACAACAACGGTCACATCACGGTGCGCCATCGTGGCGGAGGCACGCGGCGGCTCTATCGCATCGTGGACTTCAAGCGCGCAAAAGACGGCGTCCCGGCGAAAGTCTCTACGATCGAATACGATCCCAACCGGTCCTGCCGCATCGCGCTGCTCAACTATCGCGACGGAGAGAAGCGATATATTTTAGCCCCACTTGGCCTGCGGGTTGGCGAGCTCGTCGAGTCGGGGCCAAGCGCAGACATCAAAATCGGCAACACTTTGCCCATACGAAACATACCGGTCGGCACGGTGATTCATAACGTCGAACTGCGGCCAGGACAAGGCGGCAAGCTCGTTCGGTCGGCCGGCGTCGCCGCGCAGCTCATGGCGAAAGAGGATGAGTACTCACAAGTGCGCATGCCGTCCGGCGAAGTCCGAAAGATCCACGTCGCATGTCGCGCGACGATCGGCCAGCTTGGAAACGTCGATCACGAGAACCAAGTGATCGGTACGGCCGGCCGCTCGCGCCATCTTGGCAAACGGCCCAGCGTGCGCGGCATCGCGATGAATCCGGTCGACCATCCGCACGGCGGCGGCGAAGCGCGTTCGACGTCTGGGCGCCCGCCGACGACGCCATGGGGGCAGATGACGATGGGTAAAAAGACGCGCCGCAATAAGCGCACTGCGAAGATGATCGTGCGACGCCGAGGTTCGAAGTAATGTCTCGTTCGTTAAAAAAGGGCCCGTACGTTGCCGATCATTTGGTGCAGAAGGTCGAGCGGCTTAACGAGACGCGCGAACGGCGCGTGATTAAGACCTGGAGCCGCGCTTCAACCATACTTCCGGCGATGGTCGGACATACCATCGGCGTGCACAACGGTAAGACGCATATCCCAATCTACATAACCGAGAACATGGTTGGCCATAAGCTCGGCGAGTTCTCGCCGACTCGCCACTTTCGCGGCCACAGCGGCGAGAAGGCGACGGTCAAGACGTGACGGAGCGCAACCCGCAAGCCGTTGCGCACCTTCGCTTCGTACGCACGGCTCCCCGTAAACTTCGGCGCGTCGCCGATGCAATCCGAGGGAAGAGCGTCCGTGAGGCGCTGGTGCTGTTGAAGTTCGCCGAGGTCTTTGCCGCGGAGCCCATCGAGAAGCTCGTGCGCAGCGCCGTTGCGAACGCCGGCAACAATCACGACATGAACGCCGACGAGCTTTACATTGCGCGGATCACCGTCGACGGCGGACCGGGTGGCCGGTTTACGAAGCGACTCGATCCCCGAGCGCAAGGGCGCGCGGCGTTTAAGCGCAAGCGTCTTTCGCACGTGACGGTAGTCGTAAGCGAAGCGCGGCCGGCTCAAAAACCGAAGAAGCGAGCCGGCCCATCGGTCCAGGCGGCGCGCACGACGCGTCGCTCCGCCCCCGACGCATCGCCCGCGAAGGCGCGGCGAAAGAAACCGAGCATCCGGAAACGCGCGGCGAAGAAGCCGGCTACGACCGAAGCCGCCGCGGACGGCAAGGACGCATAATGGGACAGAAGATACATCCGGTCGGCATGCGCTTGGGGATCACGCGCACTTGGGACAGTCGCTGGTTTGAAAAGAAGCACTACGTCGACTGGCTGCACGAAGACGTTGCGATTCGCAAGTCATTCGCTCGCTGGATGCGTTCGGCTTCGATCAGCAAGATCGAGATAGAGCGACGCGCGAATCAAGCGCGCGTCATCGTCAACACCGCCAAGCCCGGCATCATCATCGGCAAGCGTGGCGTCGGTATCGACGATATCCGCAAGAATCTGGAGCAGCTCACCGGCAAGAACGTCGCCGTTAACGTGATGGAGATCCAGCATCCTGAGGTCGATGCCCGGCTCGTCGCTCAGAACATCGTCGATCAGCTCGAAAAGCGCATCGCCTTTCGGCGCGCGATGAAGCAGGCGATTATGCGAACGATGCGGGCCGGCGCGCGCGGCATCAAGGTACAGGTATCGGGGCGTCTGGGTGGGGCCGAGATTGCGCGCACGGAGCACAATGCCGACGGTAAAGTTCCGCTCCACACCCTGCGCGCCGACATTGATTACGCTCAAGTGGAGGCCTTCACGACATTCGGACGGATCGGTGTAAAAGTTTGGATTTACCGCGGCGAGGTCTTACCGGATCAACCGCGCGGTGACGGAGCGCTCGGGCGAAGCGCCGACCGCGGGCGCGAACGGCGCGACCGTGGGGGTCGCGGGCGTGGACGGGAGCCGCGCATCCAGCCGATCGCAGCGCCGCGACCTATTGCCGAGCCGTCGGAGAGTGCCGTAGAACCGGTTCCCGAGCCAATTCCCGCGCCCGTTCCCGAACCGGTGGCCGAATAAAATGCTGACACCGAAACGCGTCAAGTGGCGCAAAGTGCAGCGTGGACGAATGTCCGGCTCGGCGACTCGCGGCAATGCGCTTAACTTTGGCGACTATGGCTTGCAGGCGATGGAGCCGTGCTGGATGTCCAACCGCCAGATCGAAGCTGCCCGTATAGCCATGACGCGCTACATCAAACGCGGCGGCAAGGTCTGGATCAAAGTTTTCCCCGACAAGCCGGCAACGAAGAAGCCGGCCGAAGTCCGCATGGGTTCCGGCAAAGGTAATCCCGAATTTTGGGTCGCCGTGGTTCGCCCGGGACGCATTCTCTTCGAGCTGTCGGGCGTCGCGCCGGCCGTGGCGCGTGAAGCGCTGCGTCGCGCCGGGGCAAAGCTTCCGATCAGCACCAAGATCGTCGCGCGCGAGGAGGCATAACGTGCAAAAAAAAGAGCTCGAGGGACTGCGCGATCTTACCGTCAAGGAGTTGGAACAGAAGGCCCGCGACGCGAAAGCGGAGTTGTTCAACTTGCGCTTTGCGCTGCGCACGGGCCACCTGACCGACTTCAGCAAGATTCGCGCGATGCGCCGATCCTACGCGCAAATTCAGACGGTTATTTGTGAGAAGCGTCTCGCCGAGGGAGAGCATGGAGCAGCCTAGGGATTCCTCGGGACAGATTTTGGACCAAGACAAGGAGCAAGGCGCGAGCGCGAGTACGCTCGGTGAGCGCCGTAGCGACACAGTATTGGGCCAAAAGGTGGCCCGAGGGAAGAGAAGAGTCAAGCAGGGCCGCGTGACGTCGAACAAGATGGAGAAAACGATCGTCGTCGTCTCCGAGACGCGCGTGCCGCACTCAGCCTATGGGAAGATCGTCCGCAAGTCGGCGCGTTTCAAGGCGCATGACGAGCGCAACGAAGCAAATATCGGCGACGTCGTCCGCATCGCCGAATGCCGGCCGCTCTCGCGCGAGAAGCGGTGGCGTCTGATCGAGATCGTGGAACGAGCAAAGTGATCCAACAGGAAACTCGCCTGAAGGTTGCCGATAATAGCGGTGCGCGCGAGCTGCTCGTCATCCACGTGAGCGGTGGCGGACGGCACGTTTACGCGCACGTCGGCGATGTTGTCGTCGGGACCGTCAAGAGCGCCATTCCCGGCGCTGCGGTCAAGAAGGGCCAGGTCGTCAAGGCGGTCGTCGTTCGCACGAGCGCGCCGATTCGGCGCGGCGACGGATCGGTCGTACGCTGCGACGATAATGCCTGCGTGATCATCAAAGGCGAAAAGGATAATCTCGACCCCCGTGGGACGCGCGTATTCGGCCCGGTTATGCGCGAGCTGCGCGAGCGTGGATTTCTGAAGATCGCGTCGCTCGCTCCCGAGGTGCTATAGAGACGATGAAAGCAACCATCCTTAAAGGCGATACCGTAATGGTCCGGCGTGGTAAGGAGCGTGGCAAGCGCGGCACGGTCAAAGCCGTGCAGGGTGCTGCCGGCACCGCGACGGTCGAAGGCGTTAACATCGTCAAGCGCCACGCAAAGCAGCAGGCGCAGCAGCGGCAGTCCGCCATGGGCAAAGCGATGCAGAGCGGTGGCATTATCGAGAAAGAGTCGGCGCTGCCACTTTCGGCGTTGCAGTATGTCTGCGAGAAGTGCAAGTCGCCGACTCGCCTGCGGCGCGGCCGGACCTCCGACGGCGCCACGCATCGTATCTGCGCGCGCTGCGGTGAACCGGCGCGCGACTCGGCAAAGGGAGGTTAGGCGTGGCGGAACGATTGAGAGAAACGTACGAGCGGCAAATTCGCCCGCAACTCCAAGAACGTTTCGGCTATAAGAACGTCAACCAGATCCCCAAGCTGGAGAAGGTCGTCATAAATATGAGCGTCGGTGAAGCAATCGCCAATCCCAAAGCGCTCGATGCGGCCGTGAACGAGCTGGCTGCGATCACAGGTCAGCGCCCCATCGTGACCAAGGCGAAGAAGTCTATTGCGGCGTTTAAGCTTCGCGCCGGCACCAACCTTGGCGCGAAGGTGACGCTTCGGGGCGATCGCATGTACGTCTTCGTTGACAAACTCTTCAACGTGGTGCTGCCGCGCATTCGAGACTTCCGCGGGCTGCCGGCGAAGTCGTTCGATGGGCGCGGAAACTATAACTTGGGTCTGCGCGAACAACTCGTCTTTCCCGAGATCAACTATGACAAGGTCGACAAGGCCCGTGGCATGGACGTTACCATCGTGACGACCGCAAAGACCGACGAAGAGGCTTCGGAATTTCTGGTCGCGATGGGGCTTCCGTTGCAAAAGCCCGCAGTCGCTCGTGGGCAGAGGTAGGCATGGCGAAGACGAGTTTGATCATCAAATCGCAACGCGATCCGAAGTTTGGAGTCCGGCGCCACAACCGGTGCCGAATCTGCGGACGGCCGCGTGGCTACCTGCGTAAGTTTGCGATGTGCCGCATTTGCTTTCGCGAGAACGCGCACGCGGGCGTCGTGCCGGGCGTGACCAAGGCCTCGTGGTGAGGGGGAGACGTATATGTCCGTAACCGACCCTATTGCAGATATGCTGACGCGCATTCGAAACGCCAACACGGCGAACCATAAGACGGTCGACGTGCCTGCCTCGCGCGTCAAGCACGCGATTGCGCAGATCTTGCGCGACGAGGGCTTCATCGAGGGGTTCGAACGAATTGACGGCGGCCCGCAGGGAACGATTCGAATCGCGCTGCGGTACGGCCCCGAAAAAGAGAAGATAATCACCGGGTTGCGTCGCATCTCGCGGCCCGGACTGCGCGTCTACACCCCGAAGACGGAGATACCGCGAGTGTTGGGCGGGCTCGGCCTGGTCATCATCTCGACGCCTCAAGGCATCATGTCCGGAAAGCGCGCCAAGAAGCAGGGCGTCGGAGGAGAGGTTCTTGCGTATGTGTGGTGAGCCGTGTCGCGCATAGGCAAACTACCCGTAGCGCTCCCTTCCGGCGTCGAGATCAAGCTTGAGGCGGACGAAGTCTTCGTTAGCGGGCCGAAGGGTGAGCTGCGACAGCGCATTCTCTCCGACGTCGTCGAGGTGAGCTTGACCGACGGTAAAGTCGTCGTCGCTCGCAAAGGCGATGCGAAAACGCATCGCAGCGCGCACGGGTTGACCCGCACGCTCATCGCGAACATGGTGGAAGGCGTCAGCAAGGGTTTTCGCAAGAGTCTGGAGATCACCGGCGTCGGTTACCGCGTTGCGAAGTCCGGCGAGCGGTTGAACTTGAGCCTCGGCTACTCGCACCCGGTCGCTTTCGAAGCGCCCAAAGGCGTTTCGCTGACCGTTGAGGGACAGAACAAGATCCACGTCGACGGCATCGACAAACAGGCTGTCGGGCAAGTTGCCGCCGACATTCGGCACTTGCGTGAACCAGAGCCTTATAAAGGAAAGGGCATTCGCTACGAAGGCGAGCGGATTCGCAAGAAGCTTGGCAAGGCTGGAAAGGCAGCGAAGAAATAATGGTTAAGGCCGAAGCTCGGCGCGAGCGCCACATCCGGCTGCGCAAGAAGGTTTCGGGAACGCAGGAGCGTCCGCGCCTCTGCGTGCGGCGGTCGCTCCATCACCTCTATGCGATGCTCGTCGACGATGCACGGGGCCATACTTTGGGCGCCGTATCGACGCTCGACAAGTCGGTCGGAGCCGAGATGCCTTCGAAGACGAGCCTCGCCGCTGCAAAAGCGATTGGTAGTGCGATCGCAGAGAAGGCAAAGGCGGCCGGCATTACGCACGTCGTCTTCGATCGCGGCGGCTATAAGTACCACGGTCGCGTCAGGGCTCTCGCCGACGCGGCTCGCGAAGCGGGGTTGAACTTCTGATGCAGTATCGTAGCCGCGAAAGGGACGGCAGCGGACTCGACGAGACGGTGGTACGCGTAAACCGTGTCGCGAAGGTGGTCAAGGGCGGCAAGCGTTTTAGTTTCAGCGCGCTCGTGGTCGTCGGCGATCGCAAAGGGAAGGTGGGCTTTGCAATCGGCAAAGCCGGCGAGGTTCCCGAAGCGATTCGCAAGGCCGTCGAGCAGGCTCGCAAGAGTATGATCACCGTCGCGATGGTCGAGCGCACGATTCCGCACGAAGTGCGTCACGAAGTCGGCGCGGCTACCGTTCTGTTGAAGCCGGCCGCGCCCGGCACGGGCGTCATCGCAGGCGGCTCGATGCGGGCCGTACTGGAACTCGCCGGTATTCACGACATTCTGACCAAGTGCCTGGGCACGAACAATCCGATCAACGTCGTGATGGCGACCGTCTCGGCCCTCAAATCGCTGCGCACCGCGGAGAAAGTTGCGGCGATGCGTGGCAAGACCGTCAAGGAAATCTACGTGGCATAGACGATGGCAAACGAAAAGATTCTCAAGCTTGGCGCGCTCAAACCCGCACCCGGCAGCAGGCCGAAACGTCAACGCATCGGACGCGGTCACGGCTCGGGCATGGTGAAGACCGGCGGTGAAGGCGGTAAAGGTCAGACCGTGCGCTCCGGCGGCGGCAAAGGGCCCGCGTTCGAAGGCGGTCAAACCGCTTGGGCGCGACGCCTACCGCATAACCGCGGCTACTCGCAGAAAGCTCGGGACCAAGGCCATTTCGGCTATCGTCATGCGATCGTCAACGTCCAGAGGCTTGCGCAGTGGGATCCCGCCGTGGAGATCACGCCGGAGTCGCTGCGAGAGCGTGGTCTTGTGAAGGCGCCGCTCGACGGCGTGAAGATTCTCGGCACCCGTGGGGACGCCGCGCTACCGGCCGGTTTGCGCGTGCGCAACGTGCTCTTTTCCAAAAGCGCGCGTGATGCGTTGGTCGCCGTCGGAGCGACCATCGACGAATAATGTTCGATAATCTGCGCGCGGCGGTGCTCGTGCCGGAGATCCGGCAGCGCATTGTCTTTGTCTTTTTTGCCTTCGCTTGGTTCGTTTTCATGATCCACGTGCAGCTTCCGAACGTCAATCAAGCGGCCTGGCAGCGCGTGCTGCAGAGCGGCGCTTTCTATAACCTCCTGGGTTTTCTCTCGGGCGGCGCGCTCCAGAAACTCTCCATCATCGCGATGGGGATAACGCCGTACATCAACGCTTCGATCATCATGCAGCTCATGACGGTCGTGCTGCCGCAGCTCGAGGAAATGGCGAAGAAAGGCGGCGAGGAAGGCCGGAAAAAGATCAGCCAGTATACCCGTTGGCTGACCATCGTGCTCGCCTCGATTCAAGCGACCTTCATGGCCATTTCCATGGAACGCTCGGGCGTATTCTACGACACCAGCGTTTGGTATTTGCTCTATGCGATCATCGCGATGGTCGGTGGAACGCTCTTTCTCATGTGGCTCGGCGAACAGATCAGCGATAAAGGAATCGGAAACGGCGTCTCGCTCATCATTTTCATCGGAATCGTGCTGCGATATCCTCAATACGTCCGGCAGACCTACGCGTCGGCGAGCCAGGGCGCCGAATCGCTGCTCAATCTGTTGCTGTATATCGCGATTGCCATCGTCGTTATCGTCTCGATCGTCTTTCTTTATCAAGGCCAGCGGCGGGTTCCGGTACAACAGGCTCGCCGCGTCGTCGGCCGTAAAATGTTTGCCGGCAGGTCGACCTATATTCCGCTGCGCCTCAACAACGCCGGCGTCATCTCGATTATCTTTGCGATTTCGATTCTGCTACTGCCTCAGCAGGCGCTCTCGTGGTTCGGTCGCGGCCAAGCCGCGGCGACGGCCAGCGGTCCGTTTGCGGGGATACAGCACGCTTTGGGGGCCTTCTCGACGTGGCTTAACGTGTGGTTCACGCCCAATGGCGTGCTCTACAACATCGTCTACTTCTTGCTCGTCGTCGTCTTTACGTTCTTCTATAGCTCGATCGTGCTCAACACGCGCGACGTGGCCGACAATCTCAAAAAGACGGGCGCGTTCGTCCCGGGCATTCGACCGGGACAGCCGACCGTGGATTACCTCAACAAGATCTTGATGCGAATCACGACGGCGGCGGCAATCTACTTGGGACTGCTTGCGGTCATGCCCGGCGCGCTCCAGCGCGGCCTTTCGGTGACGACGTTCTATCTCGGCTCGACGTCCTTGCTTATCGTGGTCGGCGTGGCGCTCGACACGATCACGCAGATCGAAGCGCGACTTGCGATGCGCGACTACCGCGGGTTCATCAAACGCTAGTGGCTGCATCCTACGGAAGCGGCGGAATCACGCGATGCGCGTAGTTTTTCTTGGCCCGCCGGGCGCCGGCAAAGGCACCCAAGCGCGGCTGTTGCACGAGCGCTTTGGCCTCGAGCAGATTTCGACGGGCGACATCCTGCGCGAAAACCTGGCGCGAGGAAGCGAGTTGGGAAGGCAGGCCGAGGGGTACATGCAGCGAGGCCAGCTGGTTCCCGATGCGCTCGTCATTAAAATGATCTTTCATGAACTCGACGGCGCGCGCGATGGGTTTGTGATGGACGGGTTTCCCCGAAACGTCGCGCAGGCGGAAGCGCTCGACGCGTTGCTTGCCCGCCGCCGCTCGCCGCTCGACGCTGCAGTGCTCTTTTCGGCAGATCGCTCGGCGCTGGTCACGCGTCTGGCTTCTCGCTGGACGAACCCGCGCAACGGACGAACGTACAACACGCTGACGAATCCCCCGAAAGTTGCGGGCATCGACGATGAAGACGGCGGTGAGCTCGTGCAGCGCGACGACGATCGAGCCGAAACCGTCTCGAAGCGGCTGGATGTCTACGATCAGCAGACGAGGCCGCTCGTTGAATACTATCGCAAGGTCGGCAAGCTCGTTGAAATTGATGCCCTTGCCAGCGTCAAGGCCGTCGCCGACCGCATTGCCGCGGCAATCGGCGCGGAGCACGCACGCAATTAGTGAGACGCTAACGATGGTCACCTTGAAATCGGCGCGCGAGATCGAGGTGATGCGGCGCAGTGGAAGCATCACCGCGCGGGTTCTAACCGATCTGATGAAGGCGGCAAGACCCGGCATGGCGACCAGCGAACTCGACGAACTCGCCGAACGGGGAATTCGACAAGCGGGCGGCGTCCCGACTTTCAAGGGCTATAACGGGTTTCCGGGGTCGATCTGCATGTCGGTCAATGAGGAAGTCGTTCATGGCATCCCCGGCTCGCGCGTACTGCGCGACGGCGACCTGCTCTCGATCGATATCGGAACGACGCTGAATGGCTACGTGAGCGACAGCGCGGTGACGATTCCGATCGGCAGCATCACACAAGCGGCGCGCCGTTTGCTCGAGGTCACGCAAGAGTGTTTGACCATCGGCATCGCAAAAATGGAGCGCGGCAACCGCCTCGGCGACATTGGCGCCGCCGTGCAGGCGCACGCGGAGCGCCACGGCTATGGCGTCGTGCGGGAGCTGGTCGGGCACGGGGTCGGCCGCGCGATGCACGAGGAGCCGCAGGTTCCCAACTACGGCGAAGCCTGGAACCGGCATGGAGCTGCGTCCAGGCTTGGTGCTCGCACTCGAGCCGATGATCACGCAGGGAAGTCCGAAGGTTCGAATTCTTGCTGACGGCTGGACAGTCGTCACCACAGATGGTAAGCTCGCAGCGCACTTCGAGCACACGATCGCCGTGACCGACGATGGGCCAAAAATTTTGACGCTGCGCGATTACGCGGAAGATCCGGGTATCGAGCGATATCGTCCGTCCCGGGAAGTGATTGCGTAGTGGCTCGTACGAGAGAGTAGATGGCGCGAAAGCGGGGTGGGCGCCCTCCGCGCGGTAAAGCACCCGCCGAGAAAGCCGCCAAGACGGCCACTCCAAAGGAAGAGGCTATCGAGGCGGAGGGCACGATCGTCGAGCCCTTGCCGAACGCGATGTTTCGTGTCGAGTTGGCAAACGGACACCGAGTGCTCGCGCATGTCTCAGGGAAAATCCGGATGAATTTCATCCGAATCCTTCCCGGAGATCGGGTCCTTGTCGAGCTCTCGCCCTACGATCTAACGCACGGCAGAATCACTTACAGGTATAAATAGAGTCGTGTCATCCTCAGCCCTTCGCCTACGCTGACGACAGGCTCGGTCGAAGGATGGTCCGCCAGCAAAGGTAAGCAAGAATGAAAGTCAGGCCCTCGGTAAAGAAAATTTGCGATAAGTGCAAGATCATACGTCGCCGCGGCAAGGTACGCGTGATTTGCGAAGTCAATCCCAAGCACAAACAGGTTCAAGGCTAGAAGGCCCTTCGACAAGCTCAGGATTAAAAAGGAAGTTATAGCATGGCTCGTATTGCTGGTATCGATCTGCCGCGTGAGAAGCGCGTAGAAGTTGCGCTGACCTACATCTTCGGCATCGGCGCGCCCACCGCGCGCAGGCTGCTCGCATTCGCCGGGGTGAATCCCGACGTTCGTGTTAAGGCCATGAGCGAAGAAGACGAGAAGAAGCTGCGCGACGCGATTGATTCGCTGCAGCTGCGCGTCGAAGGCGACCTTCGGCGTGAGGTTCAGGGCAACATCAAGCGTCTGATGGATATCGGTTGTTACCGCGGCCTGCGCCATCGGCGTGGCCTGCCGGTTCGCGGTCAACGCACCAAGACGAACGCACGAACGCGCAAGGGGCCCAAACGGACGGTTGCCGGCAAGAAGAAGGCCATAGCCAAGAAATAAGTCCTCGCTTGTGAAGGCGGTGATTACTGCGGGCGGCCGTATAAACGGTGCGTTCGCGGAACTCGCCGGCACCCAAGTGAAGGCGCTGGCGCGCGTGCGTGATATACGATGCTTCAACGGATGATCGACGCGCTGCGCGCGGCCGGCGTGAATCGGCTTGCAGTCGTCGGCGGTGAAGAAGTGCGCGGGGCCTGCGGAGGTCGTGTCGAGCGCTTCGTCGACGAAAGCCTTTCGGGAAGCGAAAACCTCGTGCGGGCGCTAAGCGCGTGGCCCGAAGACGATATGCCGCTGCTCTATGCCACCAGCGACTTGCCCTACGTGGACCGCGACGCGGTTTGCGATTTTCTAAACCGCATCGTACCCGGCACGCTTGCGGTTCCACTTGCCGATTTCAGTCGATTTGCGGCGCGATTTCCCGGCGCGCCGCCGTTTGGAATTACGCTGGCCCGCGAACGAGTCGTCAACGGCGGGCTCTTCTCGATTCCGCCCGCAAGTTCGGAAAAGCTGGCGGCAATCGCTCGGCGTTTCTTCGACGCGCGCAAACGGCCGTGGCGGATGGCCAGCTTTGTCGGGCCGCTCACGCTTTTCCGTTTCGTCTCCGGGCGCTTGAGCATCGCTCGCCTCGAAGCGATGGCTACGCAGGTTCTGGGCGTGCCCGGGTCGGCCGTTCGCGACTGCGCGCCGGAGCTTGCCTTCGACGTCGACGCGGTCATCGAATATCGCTATGCTTGCGCGCAACCCTAATCCATTCCGGCTCGCGCTCTTTTGGCTCGGCATTCAAGCCGTGTGGGGCGCGCTCTTGGGGATTTCACTCCAATCGCGCACGATCGAGCTCTCGGCGAGCAACGCGGTCATCGCGTACGGTCGGCTGGCAACCGCCGGCGCCGGCGTGGCAGCGATCGTGCAGATCCTCGTAGGATTCTGGTCGGACGCCCGCCGCGCAAAGGGCAGCCGCCGCATCGAGTTCTACCTTGTCGGCGCGATCGGAGGCACCGCTGCCATCACCGTCTTCTACGACGCGCGCACGTTTCTTACGTTGACCATCGCCTTCATCGCACTTCAAGGAATGTTGAACGTTGCGATTGGTCCGTATCAAGCGATCATTCCGGACTTCGTCGAACGATCGCGAACCGGTGCTGCGTCGTCATGGATGGCTGCCTTGCAATCGGCTGGAAACGCGATCGGTGCGCTTGCCGCGAGTTTGATCGTAAACGCGAGATTGCTCAGTTCGGCGCTCGGCGGCCTACTGCTCGTAACCTGCGCCGTGACGTCGGCACAGGCCCGTCAATTACCGTTGCGCGACCCCGGTCAACGAGGAGAGGCTCTGCGCGTGACGCGCCCCTTCATCGACTTGTTCGTGTCGCGGGCATTAATCTACGTCGGATTTTACACTCTGCTCGGTTATCTTCTCTTTTACGTCGAGGCGGTGCTGGGAACGACGACGCTGGCCGCTGCGCGTCGCGAAACTGGGATTTTAATCGTGTCCTTTACGCTCGTCGGAACGCTTGGCGCAGCGATCGCGGCACGCCCGAGCGACCGCCTCGACAAGCGGCTTGTAGCCACCATCGGTGCGGGCGGCTTTATCTTGGCCCTTGCCCTGTTTGTCGCAGCCCATAACTTTGGCGGGGTCGTGACCGCGACGCTGATTGCCGGTCTCGGTTGGGGTGTCTTTCTTGTTGCCGACTGGGCTATCGCGTGCCGCGTCCTTCCCGCTGGTGCGATGGCCGCAGCGATGGGCATCTGGAACCTCGCCATCGTCCTCCCCCAAATGGTTGCACCCGGCCTGACGACTTTGGTCCTCCAGCGCATCGGCGCGACGGCCGGTTCGGCCGCGCCGCGAACGGCTTTCGCACTGGCTCTGGGGGAAAGTTTGGTGGGGATTGCTTGGTTATGGCGTTTATCACGTTGCGCAATCGGGCAATAACGGGTATCGTGTGTATGCGGGCAGCAACCCATCGGGCGGCCGCTCGCCTCTAGGGCTGACGATTAGGGGGACAACCCCCTGCGTCGGCATGCAGTTATTCCAATAAGGAGGCACTCGTGAAACGACTCAGCACCGGGATACTCGCAGCGTTGTTCTTAACGCTCTGCGGGTTGAACGCGGTTGCTGCGCCGTCGAACGCGACGTCAGGAAACAATGGAAACAGCGTCGCTCAGATGGGCTCAGCACCGCCGGCGGATTTTGGATCGCCGCCGTCCGGACAGATTCCTATTCTTTATAACGATCACCACGTTTACAGTAAACCAGACGTACTCAAACAAGGGCGCGTTTTAGCCGCCCTCGTTCGGGGCGGTACGCTCTTGATTCCGCTACGCTCGATGTTCGAACAGATGGGCGCGACGGTCTCATGGGATGCCGGGAGCAAAACCGCAACGGTCTCCAAAGCCGGCGCCGAGGTCAAAGTGACCGTCGGTAAACCGGAGGTGGTCATCAACGGCGAGTCGCGTCCGCTGGACGTCCCGCCGATGATCTACCAGGGCGTCGTTCTCGTACCGGTCCGCGTAATTTCGGAAGGTATGGGAGCCTACGTTCAATGGGTTCCGGACCGGCATATCGTCGTCGTGAGGTACGTCCCTGCGACGCCGCCGCCAAGCCCGGCACCGCCGCCGCCGCCGCCAGCTGCCCCACCGCCTCCGCCACCGCCGCCTACGCCCAAGCCGCTGCTTGGCGAGGCTTTCGTGGCCGGAGATTACATCTTCTCGCCAAGCGTCTATAACGAGTTCAACTCAGGCAATCACTCTAACGGCGGTAACGGCGGGTACGCCGTCCGCGGTGGAGGCGAGTTCAGTCTGGGCAACATACCGTTCATGGTAGAAGGCGCATATGAGCGCTGGCCGTACCAACACCAATGCACGACCATCGCGGGCGTCGCTCAGCAGAACTGCTTAGTGACCGTCATCGGTGGAAATGGTAGCACCCCCGTCTTAGCCACCAACAACCTGTACGATCAGGATGTCGACGCGCGATTGGCAGTGCGTGTACTGCAGCCGCGCCTCTACATCGGCGTTGGTTACCTGTGGGTGGCAAACAACTACGGCTACCCGAACATCAATGGCTGGGGATTCGGCGGCGAGAAGCTGCCCGACCTCAATCATGCGTTCTCGTTCTTTGGCAGCGTCTGGTACTACCCGGATGTCAAAGGGACTGCGACTTTCAGCGTGCCGACAAGCACCGGCTTAACCGGCACGTCCTTGCCGCTCGACTACAACATCCTGAAGTATCAAGCCGGCCTGACTTTCGCCTTCGGATCCAGCCCGATCTTTATCGAAGCTGGTTGGATGGGCGATAGCTGGACCAACAAGGAAAACGCCCCGATCAATCGCACCTACAACGGTCCGTTCGCAGGGCTTGGCCTGCGGCTCCTATATCCGTAAAGGGTCCGGGGGAATAGCTAGCAAGGGCCCGGCCGTCGGCCGGGCCCTTGCCTTTGGCGGCTCTCTCCAGGTAAGATACGTTCTTGGCGCCCTCGGGCGCTGGAACACCCCCCGCTGATGTTACTTACCGTATCATCCTGAGCCACGAGCCCTAACGCGAAGTCGAAGGGCGGAAGGACGGAGAGATTTTTGGCTGCCAAGAAGCAACCCAAAACGCGTCGCAAGCGCGAGATAAAGAACGTCCAGGCCGGCGTGGCCCACGTTCATGCGTCGTTCAATAACACGATCGTTACGATCAGCGATCCCCATGGCGGAGTCGTTTCGTGGGCGTCGGCCGGCAATCTCGGCTTCAAAGGATCGAAGAAGTCGACCCCGTTCGCGGCACAGATGGCTGCCGAAGCCGCCGCACGCAAAGCGATGGAACACGGGATGAAATCGACGGAGGTGCTCGTCAAGGGCCCGGGCGCGGGGCGTGAGGCGGCGATTCGTTCGCTTCAGGCTGCCGGACTCGAGATCACGATGATCAAGGACGTTACGCCGATCCCGCACAACGGTTGCCGTCCTCCCAAGCGCCGTCGGGTTTAAGGGAGAGCATGTCGCGTTATATCGGCCCCGTGTGCCGCCTTTGCCGCCGCGAAACGGCAGGCAGCAAGACGGGAGAAAAGATAAAGCTCTTTCTCAAGGGCGACCGTTGCCTATCGCGCAACTGCGCGGTCGAGCGCCGCGGCACCGCGCCGGGGCAGAAAACTGCGGGCAAGCAGCGCACCAAAGTCTCCGAATACGGCCGCCAACTCCGCGAGAAGCAGAAGATGCGCCGTTACTACGGTGTGCACGAAACGCAGTTCGAAAACTATTTCCGCGATGCGGCACGCGTCCCGGGTCAAACCGGACGAACGTTTCTCCAGCTCCTCGAACGGCGTCTCGATAACGTCGTCTACCGGCTGAACCTGGCGACGAGCCGCGCTCAGGCGCGCCAGCTGGTCACGCATCGCCACTTCCGCGTGAACGGACGAATCGTCAACATTCCCTCGTACATCGTGCGAGCCGGCGACGTGATATCGATCGTGCCGGCAAGCCTCAAATCGACGGTTTTTCAGTCGAACTTGGAAGTCGCACAAAGCCGGCGTCCGCCGGAGTGGCTCGAATGGAACGACCAAGAAAACACGGCCAAGGTGCTGCAGCCGCCGCCGCGCGAGCAGATCGACACCCCGGTCGACGAACAACTCATCGTGGAGTATTACTCCCGATAGTTTCAACTCAACGCTGCTGTTAGGCGTACGATCGTTGCGAGCAGATCGCGGCGGATAACGTAAACAGCGATAAAGGATACCAAAAGCTAGATGACTACCATGTTGGAAACGCCGGTTGGCGCAACCATCGAAGTTCGCGAGCGTCGCGATAACTACGCAAAATTCGTAATCGAGCCGCTCGAGCGCGGCTTTGGAATTACCCTGGGTAACGCCTTGCGGCGCGTGCTGCTCAGCTCGATTCCGGGCTCGGCCGTCACGTACATGAAGATCGACGGAGTCCTCCACGAGTTCTCGACGATCCCGGGGATGGTCGAAGATACGATCGCACTGATGCTCAACCTCAAGGGTTTGCCGGTCAAACTCGACAGCGACGAGCCGAAGGTTTTGACGCTCTCAGTCAGCGGGGCGCGCGACGTGACCGCGGCCGATATCGTGCCTGACGCCGACGTCGAGATCCTGGACCCAGGCTATCGTCTTTGCACCCTCTCGGCAAAAGACGCAAAGCTGACGATGGAGATCGGGGTCGAGCGAGGACGCGGATACGTTATGGCCGATCGCCAACGCAACGTCGAGCACATGATCGGTTTGATTCCGCTCGACTCGATCTTCTCGCCGATCCGCAAGGTGAATTTCACGGTCGACGATACGCGCGTCGGGCAAAGTGTGGATTACGATCGCCTGACGATCGAAGTGGAGACGAACGGCTCGATTACCCCCGACGACGCGCTCTCGACCGCTGCGTCGATCATGCAGGAAGAGCTGGATCTCTTCGTTTCCTTCACGAATCGAGCCGAGCCGCTGCCCGAAACGCCTCCGAACGAGTGGGATATCCCGGTAGAATCGCTCAACCTCTCGGTCCGATCGTTCAACTGCCTCAAGCGGGCGGGCATCTCGAAGGTCTCGGAGTTGCTCGATCTGACCGAAGACGAAATCATGAAGATGCGCAACTTCGGCAAGAAATCGCTCGACGAGATCAAACAGGTGTTGGCAGAGAGGGGGCTCTCGCTGCGCCAAGCGTAGCGTGACAAAATGCCGCATTCGATCACTTATAAACGGCTATCTCGGACCGACGGCCACCGCAAGGCGCTACTGCGCAATCTTGCCACCTCGCTCTTCAAACACGGCAAAATAGAAACGACCTCGGCAAAAGCCAAAGAGATCAGCCGCGTCGCCGATCGTCTCATCACGACGGCGACGGGCGGCGATCTCGCGGCACGCCGCCGGCTTGCCGAATTTATCACCGAGCCCGCCGTCGTCAAAAAGCTCGTCGAGCAGATCGCACCGGCCCTGCGCGAACGTTCCGGCGGTTATACCCGCATCACCAAGACTCGCGTGCGTCCCGGTGACGCTGCCGAGCTTTCCATTATCGAGTTGATTAGCTAACAGCGCCCTTCGACGGAGTTGATCCCCAGCCGAGTCGAGGGACTCAGGATGACACGTTAGAGAATAGCCTCCGTCGAAGGGTGACATACCAAACCGAGTCCGCGGCGCTCGACACCGAAATCTTAGCCGTCATCGAGAGGTGGCACCTTGCGGGCGAGTCGCTCGACGAACGCTCGTTTAACGATTTAGCCCTGCGGCTCTTTGCCTATCAGCTCGAATACAACGAGCCCTACGGCCGCTATTGCGCGCAACTCGGCACCACGAGCGCACCGCGATCGTGGGAACAGATTCCTCCGGTGCCTGCCGCGGCATTCAAGGAAGCTGCGCTGACGACGTTCGATCCGGCAACGGCTGCGCTCGTCTTCGAGACGAGCGGCACGACGCGTGGCGCACCGGGGCGCCACTACATGGAGACGCCCGAGATCTACGATGCGGCGTCGCTGGCCTCATTCGACCGCTTTATGCTGCGCGACGGGGCGCGCTTGCGTTATTTCAATTGCGTTCCCAATCCGGTCGAGCGTCCGCAATCGTCGCTCGGCTACATGATGGCTCGCGTTAGCCAATCTCGCGGAGATGCACGGACGGGCTGGTATCTTCGCGGCGACGAGTTGCTCCTCGAGTCTTTCTGCAGCGACGTGCAAGCGGCTGTAGCGCAGCGACAACCGGTCTGCCTCGCGGCTACCGCATTCGCACTCGTCAACCTGCTCGACGCCCTGGACGAGGCGAGGATTCGCTTCGCCTTGCCGCAGGGTTCGCGCCTGATGGAGACGGGCGGCTTCAAGGGGCGCGCGCGCATCGTCGATCGCGATGAGCTCTACGCGCGCATCTACGAGGTTTTCGGTCTCGGACTCGAAGCTATCGTCGCCGAGTACGGCATGACCGAGCTCAGCTTCGCAGTATTACGACGCAACGCCGGCGCGGCACAAAGCCGGGCCGCCGTGGCTGCGCACGCGGGTCGTCGGCTTGCAGGGATCGACGCTCTCCCAGGGCACCATCGGCGCGCTGGTCCACGTCGATCTCGCCAATCGTTGTTCGTGCCTTGCGATCGAAACCGAAGATCTCGGCATCCGAACCGCCGAAGGACTGGTGCTCGTGGGCCGAAATGGCGAGGCGCCTCCACGAGGTTGTTCGCTCGACGCCGAAGAGTTAAGAGTTCAGCAGAGCGACGTGTCTTGAAAGCTATCGCTCAGAGTTTGGCGATGGAGGTCGGTTGCGTAGCATTCGCAAGCTGCGTTTTCGAGGCCGTTGCGGTTGAGCACCGTCACGCGTCCTCGTGAGTAGTGAATCAAGCCGGCTAGCTGATGTGTCGATTCGGCAACGCTGACAGCGGCCCGGTTTACTCCCAATATCATCGAGAGAAACTCCTGGGTCATAGGGAACGACGAAGCGCCTACGCGGTCTTGCGTAAGCAACAGCCATTTTGCGCAACGTTCGTTGACGTGATGCAACCGATTGCATGCGATCGACTGCGAAAGCGAATCGACCGTCTTTAGGCACCACTCGTGTAAGAGCGTCCGAAAGCCCGCGGCGAGGCGACAATGCTCGCGAAATGGAGCGATCGGCATGGAGTACGCATTTCCGGGTACTTGAGCGATCATTTTTTCGCCGGCGATTTCCGCTCCAAAGATGGCGCGAACGCCAACCATCCCCTCGCGTCCGACGGCTGTCGTTTCAACCGCGGACCCGTTGCTCATGACTTTGATGACCGAGAGAACGGCGGTTGTCGGAAAATAAACCTCCGTCACGGTCGAGTCGGGCTCGTAAACGGTTTCATTGAGGGCAAAGCTTACGGGATGCAAGTCGTGCTGAATCGCATCGGCTTCCATCGCTGGAACGAGGTCGAGAATGATATTGGCCGCGGAGGCATATACCTTTGCCATGGCGAGCGCACTTTCGTATGGAAGGCGGTCGACAGAGCGTTACTTCCGACGGTCACCTGGCGGCCCAAGATGGGCGGGCTTCCCTCAATATAGCACCTTTGGTCCTGCGGCGTAAGGAAACCCCGAAGAAGCTTAATTCTCCATCAGTACGTAGCAGCGGCGAGCGTCGATTGCGGATGCTCGAAGATGCTAGCGAGTCAACGCGAAGACGGTTCCGTCGCCGCCCTTCTCATGATTATGCACGCCGCCCTTTGCGGTCGTGCCATAAAGCGTGCCTTTTACCTCGATCAAGCTCGAATAGGGACCGGCGCCATCGGGGTAGGTCCCGAAGGTGTGTAACACGCTCTCGGCACCGTCGGTGGTGATGCTGAAGACGGTTCCGCAGGATTCTCCTCGATCGCACTTGTAAGCGCCGCCTGTGAACGTCGTGCCGTAAAGCGTATCGTTCACTTTGAGCAAGCCCGCATACGGGTACTTGCCATCGGAGCCTGAGAAATCATGCAGTACCTTCTCAGCCCCGCTCAGAGTGATTCTGAAGACCGTTCCCGCGTTATGGGTGCCGCCGCTCTCCGTCGTACCGTAAAGCTTATTGCGGGCATAGGTTAAGCCGGCCCAGGGGTATGCGCCGTCGTGGCGATTGCCGAAGTCGTGCAGCACCTTCTCCTTGCCAGTCAAGGTGACGCTAAACACGGTGCCCCCGGGGTAAGGCATCGACGTACCGCCGAAGATCGTGGTGCCATAAAGGCGGCCCTGGGCGTAGACCAAAGGCGCAAGAGGATTCGCGCCATCGTATGCATAGCCGAAGCTGTACATCACGTGCTCTTTGCCGGTCTGACTTATCCTGAAGACCGTTCCGTTGCTGTAGGTGCCGCCTTCATAGGTCGTACCGTAAAGCTTACCATTCACGTTGATTAAGGCGGCAACGGGATTAGCACCGTCGGAGAAGTTTTGGCCGAAGCTGTACAGCACTTTCTCGATGCCGGCGGTGCTGATCCGGAAGACGGTTCCAGATGCATACGCGCCGCCGTTCTCCGTCGTACCGTAAAGCATACCGTTCACGTCGATCAAGCCTCCAACGGGGTTCGCGCCGTCGGAGCCGGAGCCGAAGCTGTGCAACACTTTCTCAATGCCGCTCATACTGAAGCTGAAGACAGTTCCGTAGTAGCCGTACTTACCGCCTCCGTAGGTCGTGCCGTAAAGGGTACCGTTCACGTTAACCAAACTCGCCTCGGGCGTTCTACCGTCAGCGTGCGACCCGAAGCTGTAGAGCGAACCGTAATCGGTGTCAGAGACACCAGATTGCGCGATCGAGCGTTGTACCCGCTGCGACGTCGAGCTTGCCGCAGCGGATTGAGGAAGGGAATTGCCGACGCTGCTGCATGCGGTGAAAAAAGCCGCGCTGAGAGACGCGACCAAAACGTTGCAGGGATACTTCATGACCTATCTTCCCCAACGGGCAGCAAAACAACCGGGAATACACCGGCTCTCTTGTTCTTACGTAGACTTCTAAACTTTTCCCCTTGCTTTGAGTGCGGTCCGGCGTGCCGTGACGAGGCCGCTGTTAAAGCCGCTCGCTGAGAGTCCGCCGCGGAAGCGAGCGTGCTCTACCTTGAGGCAGCGATCTACGACGACAGTCATCCCGGCCTCGTCCGCCACTGCAATCGCCTCGGCATTAAACACGCCGTACTGAAACCAGATCGCTCGTGCTCGCACGGCGACCGCTTCGTTCACGATGCCGACGAGCTCGCTGGATTTGCGGAAGACGTCAACGATGTCGGGCGCCCCGCATTGGGTCGCATAGACTGCTAGCGACGCAAAAGCTTCGATGCCGTCGATTCCGTCGATCTTGGGATTGATCGGCGCCACGACGTAGCCCGGCTGTCGGCGCAGGTAGGAGAAGACGGTGTAGCTGGGCCGTACGGGATTGTTCGATGCACCGACGACGGCGATCGTTCTCGCGCGTTCGAGCAGTGCGCGGCGCTGCGAGGGCATCGTGAGAATCATCCTGCGGCTTCTTGCAGAGCGTTGCCGAGATCCCACACGAGATCGTCGGCATCTTCGAGGCCGACCGAAAGACGGATAGACTCCGGCTCTACGCCGGCCCGTCGCAGCTCTTCGTCACTGAGCTGCGAATGCGTCGTTGATGCCGGGTGAATGACCAAGCTCTTAGAGTCGCCGACATTGGCGAGATGGCTCCAAAGCTCGAGCGCGTCGATGAAGCGCCGCGCGCCGTTGCGGCCGCCGCGCAAACCGAAGGTGAAGATCGAGCCGAGCTGCGGCTCGCGAACCCACATCACTTCCGGCCGCGTCTTCAGAAAGCTCGCGACTCTCTTGGCGTTGCTGACGTGACGCTCCATACGGACGACGAGCGTCTCCAGTCCGAGCAGGAGGAGCCAAGCGTCCATTGGGGCCATCTGCGCGCCGACGTCGCGCAAGACTTCGCTGCGCGCGCGCATCAAAAACGCATATTCTGCAAAAGTGTCGGTGAAAATCTTTTGGTGATAGCCGGGGCTGGGCCGCGAGAGCAGTGGAAAGCGGCCGTTGGCCCACGGGAATTTTCCCGATTCGACGAGCACGCCGCCGATCGACGTCCCGTGCCCGTTGATGAATTTCGTCGCCGAGTGCACCACGATATCGGCGCCGTGCTCGATCGGCCGGCACAGATAGGGGGTCGCGAACGTGTTGTCGACAACGAGCGGCACGGATGCTCCGTGCGCGAGTTCGGCAAGCCCGCGCAAGTCGGCGACAACGCCCGACGGATTGCCGACCGTCTCGACGAAGATGAGTTTGGTGTTGGACTTGATCGCTGCGCGCAACGCGGCGAGATCCTCGACCGCGACGAAGGTCGTTTCGATCCCCATGCGTCGAACCGTCACGGCCAGCTGCGTGACGGTGCCGCCGTAAACGTTCTGCGTGCAGACGAGGTGATCGCCGGCCTGCGCAAGTGAGAGAATCATGCAAAGCTGCGCCGCCAAGCCGCTGGAAAAGGCAACCGCGCCCAGACCACCCTCGAGGCTGGCCATGCGTTCCTCAAAGGCGGCGACTGTGGGGTTGCTGATGCGGCTATAAATGTGGCCGTAGCTCCGTAAGGCAAAAAGCTCTGCCGCCTGCTCGGTGGAATCGAAGACGTACGCGGCCGTTTGGTAGATCGGCACCGCCCGCGAACCCGTCGCCGGGTCTGGCGGGGTCCCGGCGTGAAGCGCGCGAGTTGCGAAGCCGAATTCCCGTTCTTGCTGCATGTTTGGTAGGTTCCGGGCCTTATTTCGCCTTATAATGCGCTTATCATGGGCATGACATTAACCGAGAAGATTTTGGCAAGGCATTCGGATCGCGCGCGCGTGGAGCCGGGGCAGATCATCAATGCAAAAGTCGACCTCGTTCTCGCCAACGAGCTCTCCGCGGCGGTCGCAATCGGCGTGATGCGCAAGATCAAAGGCGCCCGGCACGTCTTCGACTCGAGCAAGATTGCGCTGGTTGCCGATCATTTCGTTCCGGCAAAAGACGCACAATCGGCAGGCCTCGCGAAGTTAATGAAAGACTTCGCGGTGGAACAACGCATCGAGAATTTCTTCGACGTCGGGCGTGGCGGCATCGAACACGTCGTGCTTCCCGAAGAAGGTCTCGTGGCACCGGGCGAGTTGATCGTCGGCGGCGATTCGCACACGTGCACCTACGGGGCCTTCGGTGCGTTTGCGACCGGGATGGGATCGACGGACATCGCGGCAGCCTTCGTTCTCGGTGAAGTCTGGCTCAAGGTCCCGGCATCGATCAAGATAGTCTATAGCGGGACGCCGGGTCGCATGGTTTATGCGAAAGATATCATGCTGCGCACTGTCGGCGAACTCGGTATCGACGGCGCGACGTATCGCGCGATCGAGTACCACGGAACGACCGTCGACGAACTTTCGATTACGGGTCGCATTACCATGGCGAACATGGCGATCGAGGCCGGGGCGAAAAACGGAATCTTCCATGCCGACGAAAAGACTATCGCCTACGTCGAAGAACGGACCGATCGTCCCTTCGTTTTGGAACGCGCCGATCCCGACGCCGAATACGAGCGGGTCATTTCAATCGACATCGGCGGGCTTGAGCCGCAGGTTGCCTGCCCACATACGCCCGACAACGTCCACCCGATTTCCGAAGTAACGCGTGAGGATCTGCCGGTCGACCAAGTCTTTATCGGTTCGTGCACCAACGGCTACATGGACGATCTGCGCGTGGTTGCGAAGATCCTCAAGGGCAAGAGCATCGCCTCGAACCTGCGCGTCATCGTCAACCCCGGCTCGCAGAAAGTCTGGATGCAAGCGGCGCAAGAGGGCATCCTGACGACGCTCGCCGCTGCCGGCTGCGTCGTAAACACGCCAGGCTGCGGCGCGTGCTTCGGCGGCCACATGGGGACGCTCGGCGACGGGGAGCGGGCCATCTCGACGACCAACCGAAATTACGTCGGACGGATGGGCTCACCAAAGGCCGAGATTTTCCTAGCGTCGCCTGCAACCTGCGCCGCATCGGCGCTCACCGGGCGTATCACCGACCCGCGCGTGCTCGAATACGCGCTGTCGTCCTGAGCAACGTCATGGAATCAATGCTGCGTGGACACGCGCACAAATACGGAAAGAACGTCGACACTGACGTCATCATTCCCGGCAAATATTGCAACATCATCGACCAGGCGGAGCTTGGAAAGCATGCCCTCGAGGGTCTTGACCCCGAGTACACCACGCGGATGAAGCCAGGCGACATCATCGTCGCCGACACGAACTTCGGTTGCGGATCGAGCCGTGAAGTTGCGCCGATCGCGCTCAAAGGATCGGGAACCTCGGCCGTCATCGCCAAGAGCTTCGCGCGGATATTTTATCGCAACGCGCTGAACATCGGGCTGCCAATCTTCGAGTCTTCGGAAGCGGTTGACGGCATCGAATCGGGGGATGAAATCGAGATCGAGCCGGCAAGTGGAATCGTCCGCAACCTCACTCGAGCAACGGAGTATCGTGCTGCAGAGTTTCCACCCTTCATGCGCTCGCTGATCGACGCCGGCGGCCTCGTAGCCTACGTCGAGCAGCGCCTCTCCAACGCGGCGCCCTGAGCCCTGCCGTCGCTGCCGGAGAGGCTCTGTCAAAGGTTAAGGCGGTGTGTAAGATCCCGGCTGGGAGATGCCGCCCGGCGACGGACTCACGTTGTCGATCCACTTCTCCTTGGCGCGATACGATGCGGTAAACGGCAGTTGACCGTCGGGCAACGTCAACATGCCCACCATGTCGGTCGTGCCGTCAAGTTTCCCCTCGAGTAAGATCGTCGTGCCGTTGGGCATCGAGACGATCAAACGGATTGCCTGACCGTCGACGTTTCCCGCAAGCGGATACTTCTTGCCGCGCGCGTCGAGGTAGGTGCCGGTGAGCGCGTCGCCTTGTTGCGTCAGCCTGAAGTGCGTGTAATCCGTGCCGCTGGGGTGTTGAATCTGCACTTCCCAGACCCCGTCGAGCCCCTTGCGAGCGTTGGGGGGCGGAGTGGGCGTCGGTTTGACCCGCAGAACCGACGGCGGCGAGGCTGACGGGGTGACCGCCGGTGGTGGGAAGACGGTTGCATTTGGAAGCGGGGTCGCGGGCGTGCCGATCGGCGGGGGCGTCGGAGGCGGTGTAGCGGCTACGGCGGCGAGTCGCATGGAGGGCGCGCCGATGAAAAAAACGGCCGCTGGCGGCCATGCTCGCGACAGATGCTGCAAAAAGAGAAGACGGTCTCACAGCGTTCTGGCTTTTGGGGGAGCCGGGGCGGCTCCTTTTGACACTCCTGGTATAATGCTATCGCCGTGAAAACCCAGATTCACCCAAAGTGGTACCCCGAGGCCCGCGTGCATTGCGCGTGCGGCAACTCGTTTGTGACCGGCTCGACTCTTCCGGAAATCTCGGTCGAGATCTGCGCGGCATGCCACCCGCTCTTTACGGGCCAACAGAAGCTCGTCGACACCGCCGGACGCGTCGATAAGTTTAATCAGCGCTCGGCCGTGGCGCGTCGCAAGCAGGAAGAGGCTGCGGCCCGAAAGGCCGCCCGCGAAGCGAAGAAGGCGGCAGCCGCTCTCTGATCGAGCGCCTGCATTCGATGGCGCGGCGCTTCGATGAAATCGACGCGCAGCTTGCTAACCCCACGGGCGCTTTCGATCAAGCACGCTACGCGGCGTTGCTCAAAGAGCGCGCGCTTTTGGAAGCGCCCGTCGACACCTATCGGAGGCTGCGCGACATGAGGGCGCAGATCGAAGCCAACGATCTTCTCGTTCGCCAAGCCGATGGTGAGCTGCGCGCGCTCGCGGAAGAAGAAAACACCGGTCTGCGCGGGCGGGTGGCGGAGCTCGAGCAAGAGCTGTCACGCTTGATGATGCCGCGCGACCCCAACGACTCCAACGACGTCTTCGTCGAGATTCGCGCCGGCACGGGTGGCGACGAAGCGGCGATCTTCGCGGGCGATCTAGCGCGCATGTACATGCGCTTCGCCGAAGCGAAGGGGATGAAAACGGAACTCGTATCCGAGAGCCCAAGCGAGGCCGGCGGTTACAAGGAGATCGTCTTTGCCGTCAAGGGAAACGAGCCGTACCGCTTCTTGAAGCACGAGTCCGGCGTGCATCGCGTCCAACGCGTTCCTACAACCGAGGCGCAGGGCCGCATCCACACGAGTACCGCCACGGTTGCCGTGCTTCCCCAAGTGGAGGACGACGACGAAATCGAAATCAAGCCCGCGGAACTGCAGATCGACACGTACAAAGCCTCCGGCGCCGGCGGCCAATACGTCAACAAAACGGAGTCCGCGATACGCATCACGCACGTCCCGTCGGGCATCGTTGTCAACTCGCAGCAGGAGCGCTCGCAGCAGCAAAATCGAGAGAAGGCGATGCAGATGCTTCGCGCCACCCTCTACGATCGCAAGCGCCGAGAGCAGGAGGAGGCGGTCGGCTCGATGCGTCGATCGCAAGTCGGCAGCGGCGAGCGCGCCGAGAAGATTCGGACCTATAATTTTCCACAAGATCGCATTACCGATCACCGGATCAACCGAAGTTTCGGAAACATTCGGGCAATTCTGGACGGGAATTTGCTCCAAATCAGCGAGGAGTTGATCGCCGACGAACGAGCCCGTCTGCTCGCAGGGGAACCCGCGGTTTGAAGACGGTCGAGATGCTGCTATCTGGCGGCATCGACACGTTAGAGAAGAGCAGCCCGTCGCCTCGGGCCGATGCGATGTTGCTGTTAGCGCGTGTCCTAGAGCGGGAACGCGCGTGGATCGCGGCCCATGGCGACGCCGTTGCAAGCGCTCAAGAAACTCGAGCCTTTGCGCGGCTCTGCAAGCGGCGCGCCACCGGCGTGCCGATTGCCTACCTGCTCGGTGAGGCGGAGTTTTACCATCGGCGATTTATCGTAGACCAAGCCGTGCTCGTGCCGCGCCCTGAGACCGAGCACCTGGTGGACGATGCCATTGACTTCATTCGCGGAACCATGCGTGTCCTCGATGTCGGCACCGGCTGCGGCGCCATCGCGTGCGCTATTGCCGCGCAAACGCAAGCGCACGTCGAGGGCACCGATTGGTCGCACGCGGCGATCGACATCGCGAAAGAAAACGCCCGGCGTCTCGGTCTGGCCGATCGCTGCCGCTTCCACCACGGCAACCTCGCCGAACCCGTCCGTGGCGAGCGATTCCATTGCATCGTCGCAAACTTGCCCTACATCCCAACCGACGATCTGCCCAAGCCCCCCGACTCCGCTTCATTTGAACCGCGCGGCGCGCTCGACGGCGGCCCCGACGGCCTGAGGCTCTACGGCGAGCTCCTCCCGCAACTGCCGCCGCTGCTCGAGGAAGACTCGATCGTCTTGCTCGAATCCGCCCCCCCAACGGTCCACGCGCTCGCCATGATGGTACGCGCCACCCTCCCTCACTTCACCATCTCGGTGGTCGCAGATTATGCAGGTTTGCTCCGCTATGTCCGGGCCAACAGCGTTCCAAGGGGTTTACGTGCCGCCGCAGCGGCGTCTGAATCCGGGCGAAGCCAGGAGGGCGAGAGCCCGGAGAATCGAGCGCCGGCGAGCGCACGAGGCGCTCGCCAAGCGTCCGCGGCGGCGGTACGTAAACTCCGAAGGAATGCAACAAGAACCAGGTAAGCGAGCAAGTCCGGCGAACTAAAACGACCCGAGATGGCGAAGTATATCTTCTTCACCGGAGGCGTAGTGAGTTCGCTCGGCAAGGGCATTACCGCCGCCTCTCTCGGACGGCTCCTCAAAGCGCGTGGGTTGAGCGTTTCGATCCAAAAACTCGACCCCTACATCAATGTCGACGCCGGAACGATGAATCCATACCAGCACGGCGAGGTCTTCGTTACCGAGGACGGCGCCGAAACGGATCTCGATCTTGGCCACTACGAGCGTTTCATCGACGAGAATCTCCAGCGCGCGAATAACGTGACCACCGGTCAGATCTACAACTCGGTGATCGTCAACGAGCGGCGAGGCCAATACCTGGGCGCTACCGTGCAAGTGATTCCGCACATTACCAACGCGATTAAGGCGCACATCAAGCGCGTCGCCGAGGCAAGCCGCGCGGAGGTCTGTATCGTCGAAGTCGGCGGAACCGTCGGCGACATCGAATCGCTGCCGTTTCTCGAAGCAATCCGCCAGATGCGCTACGACGTGGGCGACGAAAACGTAATGTACGTTCATCTCACGCTCGTGCCGCATTTAGGCGCAGCCGACGAGCTCAAAACCAAGCCGACGCAGCACTCGGTTCGCGAGCTGCGCGGGATCGGCATCTCGCCCGATGCGATCGTTTGCCGAACGCAATCGGCCGTTCCGATGCCGTTGGAGTTGAAGGAGAAGATCGCGCTCTTTTGCGACGTTCCGCCGAGCGCCGTCGTTCAGAACGGCGACGCCCGTACGATTTATCAGGTACCCTTAAACCTCGAGGCCGAGGGCTTGGCACGGGCCGCGGTCCGCAAATTGAACCTATCGGCCTCCGCGCCGATGCTCGACGATTGGGTTGCCATCGCCGAACGTCTGCTCCATCCGCGCAGCCGAGTGACCATTGCTCTCGTTGGCAAATACGTCGAGCTCAAGGATGCGTATATCTCGATCAATGAGGCGCTCGCGCATGCCGGCGTGTTTCACCATGCGGCGGTCGAGATCAAGCGCATCGACTCGGAGCTGATCGAAAACGAAGGCGTCGAAGTCTTGCGTGGCGCGCACGGCGTGTTGGTCGCCCCCGGTTTCGGCGCGCGCGGCGTAAAGGGGAAGCTGCGCGCGATTCAGCACGTACGAGAGCGCAAGATTCCCTTCCTCGGAATTTGCTACGGTATGCAACTGGCCTGCATCGAATTTGCGCGCAATGTCTGCGAGTTACCCGAAGCCATGACCAGCGAGGTCGACGAAACGAGCACCGACCCGGTGATCGATTTCATGCCCGATCAGCGGAATCTGGAAATATACGGCGGAACGATGCGGCTCGGAACGTATACGTGCTCGCTCGAAAAGGGCAGCCACGCCGCACGCGCGTACGGCGAGCTCGAGATCAGCGAGCGTCACCGCCATCGCTACGAATTCAACAACCGGTATCGCCCAATCTTCGAAGAGCATGGGATGCGGTTTACCGGTCATCACACTATCGGCGAGATGCGACTCGTCGAGGTGGTCGAGCTTCCTGCCGACATGCATCCGTGGTTTGTCGCGACCCAAGCGCATCCCGAGTTCAAGTCCCGGCCGAACCGTCCGGCGCCCCTTTATCGCGAGTTCATCGGTGCGGCGCTCGCGCACGAAGCTCGGATCGACGGCCACGCCGCCGTTGTCGAGGCGGCGTCCTGGACCCAGGCCTAATCACCGCCGTCATTCTGACTCGCGACGAAGAGCGCAACCTGCCGCGCGCCCTTACGAGTCTGCCGCGGGGGATTGAGATATTGGTACTCGATGCCGGTTCTCGCGATCACACGGTGCAGTTTGCGCGCGGAGCCGGAGCGCGCGTGGTCGGCCGGGAATGGGCGGATTTTGTCGATGCCCGCCGCTTCGCGCTCTCCCAAGTGGAGACGCCATGGACACTCATGATCGATGCCGACGAAGCGCTGGATGACGTATTATGCGAGGCGATTCTCCACGCTCCGGAGAGTACCGACGCGTATCGCATTAGGCGGACGACCTATTTCTGCGGAAAACCGATTCGAATGTGGCGTAACGAGCCGTTGGTGCGCCTCTTTCGCACCGATCGTGTCAGCCTCGTACCGCACCCCGCCGCGGCAAAGGCGGCGCCGCTACACGAGGCATGGAGTTGCGACGGCAACGTCGGCGACCTTCAGGGCACGTTGTTGCACTACTCCTATCCAGACGTCGCGTCGTACCGAGCAAAGTACGACCGCTATACGACGGTCGAGGCGGAAAGCATGAAGGGCTCCCTGTTCGGCTTGTTCGCAGTATTGGGCGCGAGCGTTGCGCGGTTGGCGTGGCTGCTCTTCGCGCGGGGCGCACTGTTGGATGGCCCCCGTGGCTGGTACGTCGCCTACCGTTCGGCGATCTATCCAGTTGTGGCGGCGCGAAAAGCCCTCTGGCCGTGAGCGCGGCGCGCATTGGCCTCGATGCGCGTTTGACGCGTCAGTTGTCGGTCGGCATGAAGACGTATGCGCGCGAGCTCGTCGCGCGGCTCCCACGCGTCGCGCCAGAATATGCATACGTGCCGTTTACTGAAGGGAGCAACTTTGGATGGAGCGAGCAGATAGGGCTTCCGCTCGCAATGCGGCGCGCCAAGCTCGACCTGGTGCACTTTCTCTCGCAGTACGTGCCGGTGCTCTTGCCGGCGCGGTTCGTGGTAACGATCCACGACCTTATCCACTTGCGCTTCCCCGAGCATTTCAAAGCGAAAGTCGGTCCATATTACGCTACCGTCGTGAGGCGCGCGTGTGCCCGCGCCAAACGCGTGATTACCGACGACGAACGCACGGTCGAGGACCTTGCAACGTTCCTAGCGGTGAAGCCGGAAAAGATCAGAGTCATTCCGCTGGGCGTTAGCGAGATCTTCCGGCGTCCGGTCTTCCCGCATGACGGCGGCCGCGCGTACCTCCTCTACGTCGGCAATCATCGCCGGCACAAGGATCTCGCGACGCTTTTCGACGCGTGGGCCGCCTTGCCCGATGCCTGGCAGGTCGATCTCTATTTGACGGGCCCGGATGATTTTGGCGGCGAGCTGCAGCGTCGCAGCGGCCCGGCCCGGGCGGTTGTCGCCCTCGGCGATGTGACGACCGAACGCCTCGCCACATACTATGCTGGGGCTAGTGCGTTGGTGCAACCTGCGCTACGCGAGGGATTCGGATTGCCGATGCTCGAGGCGATGTCGGTAGGCTGCGCGGTAGTCGCGTGCGAAAATGCAGTGCCAGGACCGCTTGCGTCGGCCGCGATCACATTCGGACCGCACGATGCCGCCGGGTTGCGAATGGTACTCGAACGGCTCCTCGGCGACCGCGGCTTACGCCTGCGGGCGATCGAGAAGGGCCGCGAGGCTGCGCAAAGCTTGACGTGGGATCGCTGCGCGCGCGCGACCGCCGACGTGTATCGAGAGGTATTGGAGGAGTATTGAAAGGGGCTCTGCTTGCGTTGGCTCTTATCGCCGCGGCGCAACCGCGGGAGGGCACGCCCGTGGCTCGACCGATTGCGATCGTGATTAACGGCGATGCGCTCTCGTTGAATCCCCCGCCGCGCTTTGAGCGAAATGTGCTCTTCGTGCCGGTGCGCCGCACCATCGAAGCGCTTGGGCTACCCTTCGCGCGAACCGGAAATCGTATCTCGACCCAAATCGGATCGAAGACGGTCACTCTGACGATCGGCAGCCGGATCGCCCAAATCGATGCGAGTCAATTGATGCTCGAGGCCCCGCCGTTGGAAATCAAGGACGTACTCTACGTTTCGTTGCGCTTCTTCACCGACGTTCTCGGTGCTCAAGCGAACTACGAGCGCCGCACGAAGACGGTAACGATCGTCGCGCAGCTCGTCGGGCGATCTTCCAACGGTTTTGCGGCAGTGGGCAGCGGCTTCGAACGGTTCGGAACGGTCGTCGCCGTCGACGTGCTCTCCGAGCCGCCGACCCTGACTCTGGCATATAACGGTGGGGTAAAGACGATCCCCGTCGCAACCAACGCAACGATCGACGTCCAAGACGTCGACGTAAATGTGACGTCGCCTGGAGAGCTCTCCGACGTGCGCCCTGGAGACTTTGCCCGTGCCGAAATGCGCAAGGACGGACGTGTCGTGCGAATCGTTGACGAATATGGCTCGCACGAAGGTCACGTCGTCGCGATCGCGCTCAGCGAGTTTGTGCTCGATGACGGTCAGGTCGTTGCGCCCGGTCGGACGACCGAGATTTCTCTTAATGGCAATGCCGCGTCACTAGACCAGCTCCGGCCCAACGATGAAGTTACCGTCCGATACAATGTCGAGACGAACGAAGTGCGCGAGATACTCGCCAGCCGCCCCGTAGCGAGCACGGGCGCAGCGGAGAGCGTTGTGGTCGCCGGGGTCGAGAGCGATGCGAATCACGCGCTGCGTCCGGGCGATACGATTCACGTGACGATGCGAGGAACGGCCGGAGCGTCCGCTACCTTTGACATCGGATCGGACGTCGTGGGGCAGACGATGGAACAGCGATCGCCCGGCGTTTACGTTGGCAGTTACACCATACCGCGCGGCGCAAACTTCGACGACGTGGCCTTGATTGGAAGGCTTTCGATCGGCAATGCCAGCGCCCAAGCAGCTGCGCCGCAGCCGATCTCCGCGTCGAGCATCGGGCCCGGCATCGCCGATTTCGCGCCCGACGCCGGCGCGACGATCAACGCCAGTCGGCCGGCGATTTACGCCAGTTTCGCGTCGGCTGCGGTGCCGGTCAATCCGTCGAGTGCGCTGCTCTGGATTAATGGGCACGACGTCACGTCCGAATGCATCCGCACCAGGCAGTTCATCCAATACCTGCCATCCTATAGCTATCCCGATGGTTCCGTGCACGTGACGGTGCGCGTCTCCGACGAAGCCGGCAATACGACCGTCAGATCCTGGAACTTCACGATCCGCTCGCACTGATGGCAGATTGTGTTTTCTGTAAGATCGGTGCCGGAGAGATACCGGCTAAAGTGGTCTATCGCGACGAAGACGTCGTCGCGATAGAAGACCTCAACCCGCAGGCGCCGACGCATCTGCTCGTGATGCCCGTGCAGCACTATGCGACGCTCTGGGAAGCTGCTGCGGCAAAGTCAGAGGGCGGCGCGCTCGCCGCGCGCTTGGTCGAGCTGGCCGCGCAGCTCGGAACGGAACGTGGGGGTTCAAACGGCTTTCGTCTCGTGGTCAATACCGGTCCCGACGGCGGTCAAACGGTCGATCACGTGCATATTCACGTCCTTGCCGGGCGGCCTATGACATGGCCCCCCGGCTAGACGAGCGTGGACAGTGTTTGACGCTCTCGGCGGCCCTATGCTAGTCTTTTGGAGCGGCCCTTCGGGGCCTAATTTTTCGTGCTTCAGGCAGTCGCGGAAGCGCACCGAAAGGGGGGTCGTCATTAGATGGAAGTTCGCATCGCTCCAGGCGAAACGATAGAGAGCGCATTGCGCCGCTTTAAGAAGGCCACCCAGAAGGCGGGCATTCTCGCCGAGGCTCGCAAGCACGAGCATTATGAAAAACCGAGCGTTCGCCGCAAAAAGAAGTCCGCTGCGGCACGTAAGCGCCGCGCCTAGGGTCTCGTGGGAGCGCTCAAAGATCGAATCGCTTCCGATCTCAAGGACGCGATGAGGGCTCGCGACCAACTGCGCCTCAACACGTTGCGCTCGGCGCTCTCCGGTTTCATCTACAAGCGCACTGAAGGCGGTCACGAGCTCTCGGACGCCGACGAGCTCGATGTCGTGCGGCGTTTGGTGAAGCAGCGTGCCGATTCGCTCGCCGAGTTCGAGAAAGCCGGCCGGACCGATCTCGCCGACAAGGAGCGCACCGAGCGGGAGATATTGCTCGCCTATCTTCCGGCGCAACGGTCGGCCACGCAAGTGCGGGAGATCGTGCAGAGCGTGCTTGCGGAGCTTCCTCCCGAATCCCGCAACGCCGGCGCCGTTATGAAAATCGTCATGCCGCAGCTCCGCGGGCAGGCCGACGGAAACCTCGTCCGCCAAATCGTCACCGAACTGCTTTCCCTCTGACCCTTCGACTCAGTGTCGCGTCCCTCGCTGCGGGGGGCGAGGGGTAAAGGTTTTGCAACTTCGGGCACGGCTGAAGGTAGCTAGCGGCATGAGCGGATTGCGGTTACGGGCCTGGGTTTGGTCGTGTCTGGTGCTTTACGGTTTGACGGGAATCGTTGCCGGCGTGCCGGCGGAACGCGCGATCGTCGTCGTTCCAGTCACCGGAACGGTCGACGACGGGATGGCGCACCTGGTCGAGCGTTCGGTCAACGAGGCGAATGAAGAGCACGCGCGTGCGATCGTTCTCGACGTAAATAGTCCGGGCGGCCTCGTTGATGCGGCGTTTCGAATTCGCGACGCCCTCTTTTCCGCGCAAGAGCCGGTCGTGGCCTATGTCGGCGAGCGCGCCTACTCGGCGGCCGCACTCATCACGTTGAGTGCAAGCCAAATCGTCATGGCTCCCGGCGCCTCGATTGGCGCTGCCGAACCCGTCGAGGCCGGTGGCACGGTCCCGCCGAGCGACAAGATCATCTCGGCGCTGCGGGGCGAGTTCGAATCGACGGCGGAGCGCAACCATTACAGTCCCCAGATCGCCGGCGCTATGGTAGACAAGAATGTAAACCTTCCCGAATACAAGCGCCCCGGCATGGTTCTCACGCTCAACACCGACGACGCCGTACGCTCCCGCATTGCTATTGGAACGGCCCCCTCGCTCGATGCGGCACTGGCACAGCTTCGCTTGGCGAACGCGCCGCGCAAGACCGAATCGTTCTCATGGGCGGAACAAATTGCGCGCTTTGCAACCGATCCGGTTGTGAGCGGGCTTCTGCTCACCCTGGGCATGCTCGGACTTCTTATTGAGATGCAAACGTTGCACGGCATTGCCGGCATCATCGGCGTTGGGGCGCTTGCGCTCTTCTTTGGAAGCCACGTCTATGCGGGCTTCTCCAACGGCTTCGTAGCGGTGCTTGCGGTGCTGGGTCTCATTGGAATCCTGTGGGAGCTCCACGTCGTTCCGGGCCATGGCCTCCCGGGGATCCTCGGTGTGGGGGCCCTCTTGGCAGCGATGCTTTTTGCGTTTGGCCTGCCGTTTCTCTTCGTCGGAATCGAAACGGTCGCGACTGCAATCGTCCTCACGGTTATCGCTTTTACGCTGACGGTGCGCGCGGTGCCGCAGAATGCATGGGCCCACCGGCTCGCGCTCGCGGCCGCACAGGGGCCCGAGTATGTCGCAAGCAGCGATTATCGCCAGCTGCGTGGCCGGATCGGTACCGCGGTGAGCTATCTTCGCCCGGCCGGAATCGCCTCGATCGAAGGCCGCCGCGTTGACGTGCTTACCGAGGGCGAGTTCATCGGGCAGGGAACACCAATCCGTGTGGTGCGCGTCGAGGGCGCGCGGATTTTCGTCGAGCCCGTTACAGGCCACTAGGAGTACATAATGATTGCCGTCAGCGGCGTGGTCATCGTTCTGATCGCGCTCATCATATTCGTCGTGTTTCTCTATTACTTCCCGATCGGACTGTGGATCCGCACGATCGCTGCGGGCGTTCCGCTCGGGATCATTGCGCTCGTACGGATGCGCTTGATCGGAATCCCTCCGGGCGTCATCGTGACGAACTACGTCAGAGCGCGCAAGGCAGGGTTAAATCTGAGCGTCGATCAGATGCAGTCGCATTACCTCGCTGGGGGAAACGTCGAAAACGTAACATTGGCGCTTATTGCGGCGCAGCGCGCGCAGATTCCGCTGGAATGGCAGCGCGCCGCGGCGATAGATTTGGCCGGACGCAACGTCCTCGAAGCTCTGCAGACGTCGGTGAACCCGAAGGTCATCGAGACGCCGATCTTCCAGGGCGTGGCTCAGAACGGCATTCAGCTCAACGTCAAGGCGCGAATCACGGTGCGAAGCAACCTCGATCGTTACGTCGGCGGTGCGGGCGAGCCGACGATCGTTGCGCGTGTCGGCGAAGGCGTCGTATCGGCCGTCGGCGCAGCCATCGACCACAAGGAAGTTCTGGAGTATCCGGATCGCATCAGTAAGGCCGTGTTGGCAAAAGGGCTCGATGCGGGAACGGCTTTCGAGATCGTTTCAATCGACATCGCGGACGTGGATGTTGGGAAGAACATCGGCGCCGAGCTGCAGACCAGTCAGGCCGAAGCCGATCGCCGCATCGCGCAGGCGAAGGCCGCGGAGCGGCAATATGCGGCCTTAGCGGCCGAGCAGGAGCAGAAAGCAGAGACGCAAGCGATGCGTGCGAAGGTCGTCGAAGCGGAGGCATCGATACCGCAAGCAATCGCGCAGGCATTCTTGCGCGGGAATCTTGGTGTCATGGATTATTACCGCCTCAAGAATATCCAGGCCGATACGGAGATGCGTGCGGGCATCGGCGCGGCGAGCGAGCCGTCATCCGACCCCCAGCCTCCGCCTATCTCCGGTCCAAACCCGACCTAGCCTCGCACGTGCGCGACGTAGGAATTCTCATATGGGTCGGTCTGTTGATCGTCGGGGTCGTGGGCAGCATGATCTCGAGCCTGCGCAAACAAACGCAAGTGCCGGTCACTCACAAGTCCGCCGCGCCGCATCGCCCCCTGGCGCCACCGTCGTCCGTCCCTACGTGTCGGCCGTCTCAACGTGCGCCCGCCGCGCCGGCCGTCCCGCAGCCGGCCCCATTGCCGCGGCCGAGCCCCGCCCAGTCGCGCGTGAGCCCATAGCGCGGCGCGCGGTGCCCCAGCCTCCGCCGTCCCACGCAGTCCACCTCGCTCGCCGCCACCGGCTCTTCGGAACCAAGCGGGAGATCGTCCGCGCCGTCATCGCCTCGGAAGTGCTCGGAAAGCCCCTCGCGTTTCGCGACGAATAGCTAAGGGATTGACCGCGCAACGATCTGTCGATCTCGGCGAGCTTCCCGACCGGCTTCGTCTCTTTGGGGAATACGATCGCAATCTATCGGCGATTGAAAGTTCGCTCGATGTGGCCGTCCAAGCAGAAGGGGACCGCTTGTTGCTTGCGGGCGATGACGCAGCCGTCGCGCGAGCCGAAGCGGTGGTAAGGCGCGTCCTTGAAGCTGCCGTAGCCGGTGCTCATATAACGCCCGACGATGTCGCCCTCGCACTCTCGGATGCACGAGTCGAAGGTGGTACCCCGTTACCGAGCACGCTGCTGCGTAGCCATCGCGGACGCGAAGTGCGTCCACGAACCGCCGGTCAGCGCCGTTTCGTACGTTCGATCGAAGAATCGACGTTGACCCTTGGAATCGGGCCGGCGGGTACGGGCAAGACGTACTTGGCCGTCGTAATGGCCGTGCGAGCGCTCAAGCGGCACGACGTCGCTCGCGTGGTTCTCTCACGCCCGGCCGTTGAAGCCGGCGAACGCCTGGGCTTTCTTCCGGGCGATTTGCGCGAAAAGTTCGATCCATATATGCGGCCGCTCTTCGACGTCCTAGGCGAACTCCTCGACGATGGGGTCCTTAATAAGTACATGGAGCGCGGCACGCTAGAGGTCGCGCCGCTGGCCTTTATGAGGGGAAGAACGCTTTCGGATTCGTTTGTGATTCTCGACGAGGCGCAGAACGCAACCGACGACCAACTGAAGATGTTTTTAACGCGGCTTGGAAGCGGATCGAAGATGGTCGTTGCAGGTGACGTAACCCAAATCGATCTTCCGGCGGGACAGCGCAGCGGCCTGCGTTCTGCGGCCGCGCGCCTGATCTCCATCGAGGACGTCGGAGTGGTCGAGCTCGATGAAGCCGACATCGTGCGGCATTCGCTCGTGGCGAAGATCGTCCGAGCCTATGCCGCCGGCATGCCGCCATTGCCATCGCGGTGATCCACTACCGCAACGACGTGCGCGCGAGCGGCGTCAACGGACGCGCGCTCGTTGCAACCGCGCGGCGTCTGCTCGGCGCAATGGACGAACGCGACTCCGCGCTTTCACTCTCGCTTGTAAATGACGACACGATCCGATCGCTCAACCGCTCCTACCGCGGTCGGGATGCCGCAACGGACGTGCTCAGCTTTCCATTGGAGTCGTGCGATCCTGAGCGTGTCATCCTGAGCCCCTCGATCCGCTCAGGATAAACTCCGTCGAAGGACGAAGGGCACCGGAACCGGCCGTTCCCGAACGTCTGCTCGGGGACGTCGTGATCTCCGTCGAAACCGCGAAACGGCAGGCGGCAGCGTACGACGCGCCCTTGCAATTCGAACTCTACCGCTTGCTCATTCATGGTCTGCTCCATCTCACGGGTTACGATCACATGGCGGTCTCGGAACGACGGTGATGCAGCGCGAGGAACGGCGGCTCGCGGATGCCATTGCGCTTCCGTGGCCCTACGCGACGGCCCACTGATGCATCATCCCGCCGAGGACCGCACAAAGCGTCCTTCAACTCCGCTCAGGACAGGGCCGCACTTTCTGCCAATCGATCAGAGCCGCTTCCTTCGCTCGTTCCACCATGCGTTCGAAGGGATTATCTACGCAACGCGCAGCGAGCCGAACATGCGAGTGCATTTTCTAATCGCTGCGCTCGTACTTCTCGCAACGTTGATTTTGCGGCTCGATCGCTATTATGTCGTCGCCACGATCTCGCTCGTGGCGTTGGTGCTGAGTCTCGAGCTCATGAACACCGCGGTCGAAGCGATCGTCGATTTGCTCACGGTTGCACACCATCCGCTTGCAAAGAGCGCAAAAGATGCGGCCGCCGGCGCCGTGCTGATCGCGGCGATTGGAGCAACTCTTTGCGCGTACCTCATCTTCTATCAGGGGATCATCAGCGGCGGTACGCGCGTTTTCCAAGCAGTCCAAGCCGTGCCGGCCAACGTTGCGCTCATCTCGCTGGCGGTCGTGGCGATCGCAACGGTCTTCGCCAAGGCCTGGGTCGGTCGTGGGTCGGCTTTGCAAGGGGGAGCCGTTTCGGGTCACGCGGCGCTCGCATTCGCGGTGGCAACGATGCTCGCGTTCTTCTACCAGAAGCCGCTCGCCGCAATTTTGGCCTACTTCGTGGCGTTTCTCGTCGCGCAAAGCCGCGTCGAGGCGCGCATCCACCGTCCCTTCGAGGTCTTCTGGGGAGCGGTGCTCGGGACGCTGGTTGCCCTAGCGATCTACGTGCTGGTGCGACCCCACGTTATGTTATAATGGCGCCGACTTGAATACGGACCCCTCTCGAAGTACCCCCGAAGGCCTGCCGTACCAGCTTGCTGCACTCATTGTGCTCGTCCTCTTGGCAGCATTCTTTGCCGCCTCGGAGGCCGCCCTCGTTTCGATTTCGCGCCTGCGCTCACGCGCGATCTCCGAGCGGCGAATGCGCGGCGCTCTGAATCTCGAACGCCTCGTCGACGACAAGGTGCGGTTTCTCACCTCGATCTTGGTCGGTAACACCATCGTCCTTTTGGCGGCCGATTCGCTGGCGACGTACATCGCGATATCGCTGCGAATTCCCTCAGGAGCGATTCTTGCGACGGTCGTGATGACCGTCGTCTTTCTGCTTTTTGGAGAGATCATCCCGAAGACCGTGGCAACCGGCGATAGCGAACGATGGGCGCTTCGGCTTGCCCTGCCGATGGTTTATGCCACCTACGTGCTCACGCCAATCGCGCGGACCTTCCAAGTCGTCACCGACCAAATTCTTCGCTTGTTCGGCATCAAACACGCGCATCGTCCGTACGTTACCGAAGAGGATATCCGCGTGCTCGTCAACGTCGGAGCCGAGCAGCGAGTGATCGAGGAGCAGGAACGTGAGCTGATTCATTCGGTGATGGAGTTCGGCGATACCATTGTGCGAGAGGTGATGAAGCCCCGTCCAGAGATGGTCGCCGTTTCACTCGACGACTCGCCTCGGCGCGTCCTCGACGTCGTCATCGCGGAAGGTTATTCCAAGCTCCCCGTCTACCAGGAGTCCAAAGACGACATCGTCGGTGTCATTCACGATCGCGAGCTTTTGGTCGCGCTTGCGAACGGAAGTATCGCGCACGCCAGCGTGGGTCGAGTTGATGCGTCCGGCGGTGCACGTTCCCGAAACTAAGAAGCTTTCTGACCTGCTGCGGGAGATGCAGCGCGACAAGTTCTCGTTGGCGATCGTCGTCGATGAGTACGGTGGAACGGCGGGCCTCGTTACCATGGAAGATCTTCTCGAGGAGATCGTCGGCGAGATTCGGGACGAGCACGACGCTGACGAGCAAGAATCGATCTCGGTCGTTTCCGATCACGAAGCGGTCGTGGAGGCGGGAACGAATATTGAGGACGTTAACGCGAAGCTCGGGACGGAACTCCCGACGGAAGACTTCGAGACGATCGGCGGCTACACGGTCGGACTCTTTGGACGACTTCCGAACGAAGGCGAGGAGATCGAGGCGGCAGATCGTATTCGCTTACGCGTAGACCGTACGCGCGGCCGTCGTATCCTTGCGGTTCGAATTTACACCAACGGCAAGATCAACCAGCCACAGGAATCGGAGGACGCTGACGCAGCCGCGCGCCTATAAGACGCGAGGCGTGGTGTTGCGCGGGCGGCAGCTCGGCGAAGCCGACCGTATCCTCACGCTTTTCACGCTCGAACGGGGTAAACTCGACGCCGTAGCAAAAGGCGTTCGCCGCCCACGCAGCCATTTGAGCGGACGCGTCGAGTTTTTCAACGAGTGCGACTTTCTGATGCACCGTGGCCGTTCGCTCGACGTGATCGTTTCGGCAGAAATCTTCTGCGCGCCATGGTCGCGTTTGGTAAAACCGGAGCGGTACGCCGTCGCCGCGGTGATTGGCGAGTTGGTCGATGCATTCTGCGAACCGGACCTTGCCATGCCCGAAGTCTACGAATTGCTGGTTGGCGCAATCGGCGCAATCGCCGCGGCGACCTCGCCGCGGGTCCTGATCCCTCGCTTTTCGCTGCGGTTGCTGGAAATGCTTGGTTTGGCGCCGCCGCTCACGACCTGCGTGCGCTGCGGCGCTCCGCTTCAGCCCGGTCCTGTCTGGCTTGATGCCCAGGCGGGCGGCATCGTTCACGGCGCTTGTCGTGAGCGCTGGCAAGAGCTTCCTGAGCTTCAACAACGCGACGTAGAGAATCTGCGCGCGCTTGCGCGGCCGAAAGGTTCGCAAAGGGGGGCGGCCGTTCATGCGACGCCGGAAGCGACGGCGGCCGTCGAAGAGCTCGTAGCGCACCACTTGGGTAAGCATCCGAAAGCACTTGCACAGCTCGGCAGCCTGGGAGCCTGAGGTTGCTGATGGCGCTTGACGTTGGGAGTAGACGGATCGGCATCGCTATCGCCGACCCGAGCGCAACGTTCGCGTTACCGCTCGCTACGCTGACCCGAACCAATCGGCGCAATGATCTCGCCTCGATCAAGAGTTACTTAGAAGATTACGGCGTCGACGAGCTCGTCGTCGGAGATCCGCTTACCCTGGCGGGCGAGCGCGGAATAGCCGCTGTCGCAATGGATACCTTCGTCGCAAGCTTGCGCGAGATCTTCGACGGAACGATCCATCGCGTCGACGAGCGGATGACGACGGCGCAAGCGACAAAGAGCCTCATTGCGGCCGACGTTCCGCGGCAGAAGCGCCGCGAGGTAGTGGATCGAATGGCGGCGGCGCTCATTTTGGAAACCTTTCTTGCGCGTCGTCGCGACGACTCCCACGCGTGAAGTTGGCGCGGTTCGTTGCGCCGGCGGCGATTGCCGTCCTTATTTTGCTTGCGGCTACGGCCGGAGGACTTTGGTATACGACCTACGTGGATCGCTCGCATCCGCTCGTGGCAAAACAGGTCGTAATCGATCGAGGTTCGACATTCGGAGCGGTTGCGCAGGAGCTCGTTGCGGCCGGTGTCATCGGCAATGGCACGACCTTTCGCATGCTGGCGCGATCGCGTGGTCAGGAGGGCGCCGTGCGCGCCGGCGAATATCGCTTTAGGCCGCACCTTACGCAAAGCGACGTCCTCCATGCGCTCGTTACCGGGGGCGCGCAGGTCGCCGCCTGGGTCACGATTCCCGAAGGATTCACCGTAGCTCAAATAGCGGCGCGCCTGCAAAAGGTAGGCATAGGCCCGTCGGAGTCATTCGTGCTCGACTTTACGCGACAGCGACTCGTCATCGATGGGGTCCGCACGAACGGCCTCGAAGGCTTTCTCTTCCCAAGCACCTATTTGGTGCCGCTCGGAGCCTCGCCGCAACAGGTGTCGGCTCCGATGATCGCAGAGTTTTTCAAAGAGCTACCAGGCGACGCCCGGCAGCAAGGACGTGCGCTCCACGTAACGATTCCGCAGGCGGTCACCGTCGCGTCGCTGATTGAACGCGAGGCCAAGAGCGAGCTCGACCGCCCGCGGATTGCCGAAGTGATCTACAACCGGATTGCGCTCGGAATGCCGTTGCAGGTCGACGCTACGATCGAATACGCTTTACCACAGCACAAAAGCCAACTTTCGTTCGCCGATTTGAAGATCGATTCACCGTACAACACCTACTTGCACGCTGGTCTTCCTCCGACGCCGATCGCAAATCCTGGCCGACCCTCGCTGGAAGCGGCCTTTCACCCGGCGAAGGGCGACGATCTCTACTACGTCTACTGCGGGAACGGACGGCACATCTTCGCCAAGACCCTCGTCGAGCACCAAGCCAACGTCACCCGGTGCTTAGGTTCATAGAAGGGAGACTTCCAATGTCGAAGCCGAACGGCGGAAGAGAGAAACCTCACTCACCGCTCGAGTTGAGCGACGTGCTCTATATCGAAACGAACGACGGCTCGTCCATGGCGTTCGAAGTCGTTGGCATTCTCGAAGATCCGGAAGACGGCTCGACGTATGCCGTGCTTCGCCATGAGTCGACCGATCGAGACGAGGACGAGTTCATCGTCACCGATTTGGACGGCAAACTCCTGGAAGAGGATCGGCTCGCTCAAGACATACTCGATGAGTTTCTCGCGCTCGCCCAAAGCGACGACCGCGGCGCGCACAACGGAGAGACGAGCTAATTCGCGTTCTTTTTCTCTCGGCCAACGTCGGCGTCGGTCACGTTTCCGCCGCGAACGCCGTTGCAGCCGAGCTTCGCACGCTCGAACCCAATGCGGAGACGCCGGTAGTTGACTCATACGAATACGCCGCCCTGGTCGTTGCTCGCGTTGTTTCGGACGGGTACCTCCGGATGGTAAAAACCATCCCGCAGATGTACCGATATATTTACGACCGGGCCGAGCGAGCGACGGAAATCGGCCCCTTTCGCACCTGGGCGCATCAATTTACCGCCGGCAATCTACGGCCTCTGATCTTGCGCGAGAGGCCCGACGCCGTCGTGTGCACGCATGCCTTTCCTTGCGGTGCAATGGCCGAATACAAAAACGAGTTCCCCGACGCGCCGCCGACCGTTGCGATCGTGACCGATTTTGCGGTGCATGGCTTTTGGATTCACCCGAACATCGATCGCTACGTCGTTGCCACGGAGAACATGCGCAGCGCATTGACGGCGAGAGGAGTTGCGCACGACGCGATCTACGTCAGCGGAATCCCGGTCCGCCGCGAATTCGCCCCCACTGTTGAAGCGCGGGCGCAGCTGCGCGAGCGGCTCGACTTGCCGCGCGACCGGTATATCGTGCTCTTGATGGGTGGCGGCCTTGGAATTGCCCCGGTCGAGCGGATGCTCGATGCGTTAAAGTCGGTGCGCGTACCGCTCGCCGCCGTCGTCGTTGCAGGACGCAACGCTCGCATCGAGCGGCGTCTCGCCGACACCGCGGAGAATCTCGACTTTCCCGTGCGGACGGTACGCTTTGTCGACAACGTTTACGACTACATGCATGCAGCCGACGTTCTCGTAACGAAGCCCGGTGGTCTCACGACGGCCGAGGCCTTGATCGCGCAGATTCCGATCGTGCTCTGCAAACCTTTGCCCGGTCAAGAGGAGCGCAACGCCAGGGTTCTCGTTGAAGCCGGTGCCGGCCGTGCGAACTCGCCGCGTGGCGGATCTTGCGCAAACCGTCGAGCTGGTGCTCGCAGACCGCAACCTCCGAGAGCGCATGCTTGCGGCCGCTCGGCGCCTGGGACGACCCAATGCTGCCGGTGAAGCGGCCGCGATGATTTCGCGTCTCGTGCAATCCCGAAAGGAGATCGTCGCATGAATCTGCCCACGTCGCGATCCTACGCCGGCTGGTTAGCGCTCGTGCGCATTTTAACGGGCGCGATCTGGCTGCTCCACGCGATACCGAAGTTTATCAACGGCGCCGCGTTTTTGCCGCCGGAGGGATTCTTTACGACGTATCTGCAACGGGGAATCGCGACGACCTCCGGGCCATACCACGACTTTCTCGTCAACGTGGTCCAACCGAACGCAGCGATCTTTGCCGAGCTGGTGCGTTTCGGCGAACTCTTGGTCGGCATATCGCTCGTTCTCGGTTTGTTTTCGCGAATTGGCGGTTTTTTTGGAATCGTCTTGACCGTCGATTACATGGCCGGTCGCGGCGCTCTTGCGACTCTCAACGGATGGGGCTCGCTCGACGCAGCGCTTGGTCTGCTTTCGGCGCTTAGTTTGGTCTTGCCGACCGGGCTGGTCGCCGGCTTTGACGGTTTACGCGCTCCGCGAGTGCGTCGCCGAACCGTGATCGTGCCGGAAGTCGTCCCCGAGCGACCGCTCGACCGACCAACTGCGCCGCCATAACCGGCACATAAAGAGGATTACGGGATAGCGGCGACGATTCAAATACTTTCCTGATGTTTGACTACCCAACCGCTTTAAAGGGTGGTGTTCCTTCGTGACTCGACGTCTCATCGCGCTGCTCGTCGCCTTTGCTTGGCTTTCGGGTTGCGGCGGCCGCGCCAGCGGCCCGGCCAATGCGATTCCGCCGGCTCCGGCGGGATTGACCGTCCCATCGCCCGATGCGGGCGTAAACGAGCTCCCCGAACCGCCGATCGTACGTGCGGTGCATGGCGTTGCCAAGTTTTCGATCGCTGCCGATATCAACCCGGCCACCCTCTTGCCCGCTTTTGTGTACGAGCATAAGCAGGGCGTCGCTCCGACGATTGAGATCGCGCCCGGCCAGACGTTCGAGATCGACCTCACCGACAATTTTCCTCCGGACCAGGGAGTCAGCTCCTACGCGAATCTCCATTTTCACGGATTGACGGTGTCGCCGCGAGGCAATAGTGACAACGTGCTTGGCATGCTTGCAAAGCCGGGCCAACAGCTGCATTACGTCGTGCACGTTCCCGACAATCAGGAGCCGGGACTCTACTGGTATCACATGCACGTCCATGGTGAAACCACGTATCAAGTGGGTGAAGGCGGAATGTCGGGCGCGATCGTGATCGAGGGTCTTACCCGGCATTTCCCAGAGCTTGCAAAAATGAAGCAGCGTCTGATTGTCATGCGGGCCACGGCCGGAGGTCAAAACGGAAAGCGCGACGACGATGTTGATGAGCCGTCGATGGGGATGAGCGACGGGATGTCCGGTATGACGCATAACGATACGGCACATCCGTCCGGCTACTCCAACCCACAACCGTGCTCGGACAGCGATGGGCTTACGCGTGACGCTCAACGGTGCGTATCATCCAGACATCACGATTGCGCCCGGCGAGAAGCAGTTCTTCCGCGTCGTCAATGCGACGGCCCACAAAACGCTGCGGCTCAACGTCGAGGGCGAAAAGGTCGAGGTGGTCGCGATCGACGGCTACGCGCTCGATACGTACCCTGGAACGCCGGCGACGCTCACCGAACGGTCGGTCATCATGCCGCCCGCTAGCCGGGCCGAGTTCGTCGTGACCGGCCCAAAGAACGGCCACGCCAAGTTCCAGACGCTCTGTTACAATTCGGGGCCGGACGGTGATCCCGATCCGTATCTCTACCTGGCCCGTATCGTTGCGCCGACGCACCATCAGGCTGGCGGCGATTTCTCCAACCGTTCCATTACCGTCGGCGCGCCGCTGCCTTCCAATGCCTATACGACCGCACTTCCGGCGCCCTCGCAAAAACGTTTGGTCGTCTTTAGCCAAGGCCCCGGTCAAAGCCCGATATTTTTCATCAACGGCAAAGCTTTTAATATGCACTCGCCGCCAATGTTCGTCGTGCACGTCGGTACCGTCGAGGAGTGGCACGTCGTGAACGTTACGGCTGAAATTCACGACTTTCATATCCACCAGGTGCACTTCTTGGTCGAGAGCATCAACGGTGTAAAAGTTGCCCATCCGCACTGGGCCGACAGCGTGATCGTTCCGCATCGCTCGGGCGGCAAGAACAGCGTTCCCGGTTCCTTGATGCTACTGATGGACTTCCGCGATCCGGTCATTCGGGGCGAGTTTCTCTTTCACTGTCACATCCTGGAGCACGAAGACTCGGGCATGATGGCGAAGATCGAGGCAATCTAGGCCTCACGTCCGCGCGGCGATGATCTTGACGGTCGTCATCGAGGCCTCGATTTAGGTGCGAGAGAGGATTGCGAGATAACGGCGAACCTCGGTGAGCCAAGGAGCTTCGTATTTGCATAAGCTTGCTCGCATTATCGGTGTACTCGGATTCCTGGGCATCTTGGCGCTAACGGGATGCGGGGCTGCCGATACCGCCCCGGCAACCGTTACCAGTGGCGCTGACTGGACCTATTCCGATGGCGTGCTTTATCATCGCCCACACTACGCATTTCCGCTGCAGCCGAACTCCGGCATCGGTCCCTTATTTCCGTACGTTCCGTACCTAGGCGGCTCCGTGATCGTCACGCCGAAAGTTTACCTTGTCTTTTGGGGGTACAAAAAATACCGCGACCCCGATAAGCTTCGGCCATTGCTCGAGGCATACACGAAGAACATGGGCGGCAGCGCTCATAACAATATCGAGACTCAATACTACCAAAAGTCAGGCCACAAAAAGACGTACATCACCAATCCCTCCGACCAGTTCGGCGGCAGCTGGAACGACGAGTCGCCTGTCCCAAAGAAGCCGACCGACGCTCAAGTTGCGGCCGAAGCATTGCGGGCGGTGGACCATTTTGGTTTCGATCCTAACGGCGTGTACGTCGTGGCGAGTCCGCGCAAGCACAGCGAAGCGGGGTTTGGCTCGCATTGGTGTTCGTATCATAGCGACGCGTCCTACGGGAAAAAGAAAATCCCGTACGCCTACCTTCCGTATATGACGGATGCGCCCGCCGGCGACAAGTGCGGCGCCAACAGCATCGCGCCGCCGTCGGACGAGAGCGCAAAGGACGAGGGAATGACGATTTTCGCTGGTCACGAATATGGCGAAGCGATTACCGATCCGTACCCCTTCACCGCGTGGACCGGCCCCCAGGGGGAAATAGCGGACCCTTGTCTCACCGATCCCGTAGCGAACGACAAGTTCGGCAAGAAATCGTACACCATGCAACCGATGGTCAGCGATGCCACTGAGTCATGCGTTCAATCGTATCCCCCAAAGCTTTAAAGCAACGTTGCTCCCTGGTGACTCGACGTTGCATCGCTCTCGCTCGTCGCGTACGCTTGGCTTTCCGGCTGCGGCGGCCGAGCGAGCGGCCCGGCCGATGCGATTCCGCCGGCTGCAGCCAAAATGACGCTTCCTTCGCCCGATGCGAACGTGAACGAGCTTCCGGAACCGCCGGTCGTACGTGCGGTCCACGGCGTCGCAAAGTTCTCGCTGATTGCAAACCTCAATCCCGCAACCGGCTTGCCCTCGTTTGAGTACGAGCGGATGCACGGGGTTGCTCCGACGATCGACATCAATCCCGGCGAAGCGTTCGAGATCGACCTCGACCGACAATCTTCCGCCGAGCGCAGGGATGGCTTCGTACGCGAACCTGCATTTCCATGGACTCACCGTCTCCCCGCGAGGCCATAGTGACGACGTGCTCGGAATGCTTGCACAGCCAGGCCAAAAACTGCATTACGTCGTTCGCGTCCCGCAAAATCAGGAGCCGGGACTCTACTGGTACCACATGCACGTTCACGGCGAAACGAGCTATCAAGTCGGCGAAGGTGGAATGTCGGGCGCAATCATTATCGAGGGTCTCGCTCGCCACTTCCCGGAGCTGGCGAAGATGAAGCAGCGTCTCATCCTCGTGCGTGCGACGGGGATCGGGCAAAACGTGAGGCGCCACGACGAAACCGACGAAGTGCGTCCGTACCTGACGAACACGCAACCCTGCTCGTTTAAGGATGGGCTGACGGTAACGCTCAACGGCGCTTATCACCCGGACATCACGATCGCCCCTGGCGAAAAACAGTTCTTCCGCGTCGTCAATGCGACGGGACACAAAACGCTGCGACTCAACATCGAGGGCGAAGAGGTTGAAGTGGTCGCGATTGACGGTTACGCGCTCGATAGCTACCCGGGGACGCCTCCGACGCTGACTGAGCCGTCGGTCGTCATTCCACCCGCCAGTCGCGCCGAATTTGTCGTGACCGGGCCGAAGAGCGGCCGCGCCAAATTCCGGACGCTCTGTTACGACTCCGGTCCGAACGGCGATGCGGACCCCAATCTCTACCTCGCGCATATCGTCGCCCCGACTCATCGTCAGGCCGGCGGCGATTTTTCAAACCGTCCGATCAGCGTCGGTGCGCCGCTGCCGCAGAACGCCTACACGACCATCCTGCCCGCGCCGTCCCAAAAACGCTTGGTCGTATTCAGCGAAAACGGTTATCCTCGCTTTTTCATCAACGGCAAGTCATTCAATATACATTCGCCGCCAATGTTCGTGGTCCGGGTCGGGACCGTCGAGGAGTGGCACGTCGTCAACGTCACCGAAGAGATTCACGACTTTCATATCCACCAGGTCCACTTCTTGGTGGAGAGCGTCGACGGTGTCAAGGTTGCGCACCCGCACTGGGCCGACAGCGTGATCGTGCCGCATCGTTCGGTGGGCGGCACGAAGAGCACTCCGGGTTCGATCGTGCTGCTCATGGACTTCCGCGATCCGGTCATTCGCGGCGAGTTCCTCTTTCACTGTCATATCCTGGACCACGAGGATGCCGGGATGATGGCGAAGATCGAGGCGATCTGATAAAATTTAATCACACACGGCGCTTATTTGCGTTTGCCATCGCCTATGCGTGGCTTGCCGGCTGTGGTGGCCGAGCCGGTGGCCCCGTAAATTCTCTACCTGCTCCTCAGGCACCGTCCGGATTGACGCTTCCTTCGCACGACCAGAAGCTCACCGAACTTCCGGAGCCTCCGGTGGTAAGAGCCGTCAACGGCATCGCTATGGTCTCGCTAGTCGTGAACGAAAACGGTGTTACCGGGCAACCCGAGTTCGTGTACGAGCATATGAGCAACGTCGCACCGACGATCGTCGTCAGGCCTGGCGAAACGATCGTCGTGGATGTGAAAGACGATCTGCCAAAAACGCCGCCTCCAGCGGTCAACGCGCCGCAAGAAGACATCAATCTGCACTTCCACGGACTCGGCGTATCTCCGAACAAACCAGGCGACGACGTGCTGACGACGCTCGCGAAGCCGGGCGGCAAGCTGCACTACGTGGTGCACGTCCCAAAGAATCAAGAGCCGGGACTCTATTGGTACCATCCGCACGTGCACGGCGAAACGAGTTATCAGGTTGGTGCCAGCGGTATGTCGGGTGCAATAGTCATTGAGGGGCTTACGCGTCATCTACCCGGCCTGGCCGCCATGAAGCAGCGGCTTATCATCGTGCGAGCGACCGGATCCGAAGGCGAGGCCCCGGCAGCCATGGGCGACGATGGCATGCCGGACGCGAATGGCATCTCCGCTGCAGGCAGCATGCGACCACAAGGCACTAACCGTGCTCCCTGCACAACCTCGGACGGCCTAAAGGTTACGCTCAACGACGTTTCTCACCCCGCCATTACCATCGCTCCCGGCGAGAAGCAGTTCTTCCGCATCGTCAATGCGACGGGCCACAAAACGCTGCGGCTCAATGTTGAGGGAGAAGAAGTCGAGGTCGTGGCGATCGACGGGTTCGCGCTCGACAGCTACCCGGGGACGCCACCGACAGTCATGGAGTCGTCGGTGATTGTTCCGCCGGCCGGCCGCGCGGAGTTTGTCGTTACCGGACCGGCGAGCGGTCGCGCGAAATTCAGGACTCTTTGCTATGACACCGGTCCGAACGGCGACCCCGATCCCTATCTCTGGCTTGGCGACCTCGTAGCGCCGAACCATCATCGGGTTAGCGGCGATTTTTCAAAGCGTGCCCTGACGGTCGGCGCCCCGCTGCCGCAAAACGCCTATACGACTGAGCTTCCCCCGCCGGCGGCAAAACGTTTGGTCGTACTCAGCGAAAACAATAATCCTCGTTTCTTCATCAACGGCAAGTCCTTCAAGATGCATTCGCCGCCAATGTTCGTCGTGCACGTGGGTACTGTGGAAGAGTGGCACATCGTGAATGTTACGCAGGAGATTCATGACTTCCATATCCATCAGCTGCACTTCTTGGTCGAAAGCATCGACGGCGTGAAGGTCCGCCATCCGCACTGGGCCGACAGCGCGATCGTGCCCCACCGCTCGGAGTTGGGCGGAACGAAGAGCGTTCCGGGATCGCTGGTGTTGCTGATGGACTTTCGTGATCCGATCATCCGCGGCGAATTTCTCTTTCACTGTCACATCCTCGATCACGAAGATCGAGGCATGATGGCGAAGATCGAGGCAATCTAGGAGCGGGCTAACCGCCCACGCTCACGGTAATCGCCTTAGCACGAGACACCGGATGGATAACTTTCAGAGGCTTGCGTCCGGCCGGATACGCCCAAAAAACAATCGAGCCGAAGGGCGTCGCAACGATCTGAGTGCCCTTGATCCACGACGAGCCCGCGTCTTTTTGAGACCAATTGTGAAATCGGATTGTGCTTACGACCTTCCCCGTCGTTCCTGAAAACTGCAGGCGAAAGATCCGTTCCGGGATTTTCTCCCCAATGCGCTTTGAATAATCGAAAGATTGCAGGGCTATGTTCGTTCCGTCCCATTGGGCATGGGCCACCCCGCCCAAAGTTTTGTTGAGGGTAATCGCGACGAAACGAGTCTTGCCGGCCGGAAGCTCCGCAATGAGGTTACCGCCGCTCGTCGCGAAAAGATTGCCGCGAGCGTCGTACCCAGCTTGCGGATTGGCACCCAGCGCGCGGCTGACGTAAATCTTCGGAGTGCCGGCGGCCTTTGGATAAACCGCAACGCTCGGCGCATAATTTCGCCGGTTTTGAAGCGTGACTGCTAGATTTCCGGTTGTCGGGTCGCTCGAACACGCGATTGGAAGGTTGCGGCCGGGTGTTGCGAGGACGGCAATCGGTTTCGTGCCGTCATGTGCGTATTGGTAGACAAAACCGGCAATTTGGCCCGACGCTTTTGCGGTGACGGCGATGAAAACGTTCCCCTTAAAATCCGAGCACATGCCAGTCACTGAGCCTAGCGTCTTGAAGCTCCCTTGATAGCTTCCGGCGGGAAAGGAATAGATTTCGACGATCTGCTTTGCAGCGGCGTAGACGAGATCGCCGCCGCCCTTGTCATAGCGAAACGCCGGAGCGCTCTGCTGCATCGAGCCAAGGGGACTTAAGGTGGGCTGCATCGTGCCGCACGCCGAAAGCATACTTGCGGCGGCGCAGAGCCAGAACGCGCGGCACGCGAAAAGAGTCGAACCCATCAAACGCGTGTTCGCGGACGGGCTCGCATGCCCTGGCTGCTAGTTGTCGCGCTCGAGCGGCCGCGGAGAACAGCAACGCAAGGAAGCGCGCTTAGGAGTAGCAGATTTGCGCGTCGTCTGTTGAAGGGTCTTCGTATAGGCCGGGTATGGCAGCGTGCGTTCGACTTTCAAAAGATTATCGCGGTGCCGATCACGGCGAGCGACCGTGTTTGCCGTTGCTAGGCCGGTTGGCGAGTCCGCTCGTACGTATCTTCGGCCCGCCATGACAACGGCTGCGGCCGTGGCTCGATGGCACTCGAGCTCGAACGCATGATGCGCGCTGCATCCGACAGCGAGGTAGCGCGGACTCGCCGGTTCGTCGAGCTCCTTGCCATTGAAGCGCTGAGGCGAGCTGCCTCGTACGCTTTGTCGTACACGCCGCATGTGCATGAAGTGCTCCGCAATTCCGAGCATCGCTCGAATGATTAGCCGAGACGACCCACACCTTCGCGCTAGCAAGAGCGCGGCGTACAGATCGTCGAGAGCGCGTTCGTTCGGCTCGCCGTCGCACTCGCCGCTTCGTCGCAGCTTACTCGTGAGGAGAGCCGCCTCAATCTGAAGCTCCGCACGCGTCGTCAACGGCACCAGTGCAATCTGCGTATCTGCGTTCAGTGCCGCGTTAAGAGTTTCGAGCGCAATCTTGCGAAGGCCCTTGTCGGCCAGGTCCATAGCACGCTCGAGCGCAATCTCAGTCGAGAGACGCGCCCACTCGCGGCCACACAGCGCCGGGCGATTTGCAATGTCGAGAGCCTGATTCAAAGCCTGCCGTGCATTATCCAGTTCTCCTTGAGCTCGCAGCAGTTTCGCGGTTATCAGAAGCACACGTCCGATGAGGAGCGCGTCGCGTGCGTCTTTCGAGCGTAGTCGTCCTAACCGCACCTCCGCGAGGTTGAGACCGTGGCGCGCAAGTTGGAAATCTCCGCATGAAACCGCGACGTCGGCCAAGGTTATAGCCACGTCGGGTTCGTCCGACCATGAAGACGAAGGAGCGAGCATTCCCATCAAGATCGCCAGCGCTGCATCGGTTAAGTCGGCCTCGGCAGCGGTCTGCGCGCGCTCGAGCTCGTACTCGCGGACGTTAAAGTTGATTCCGTTCGGTTGGCTAGGCGATGAAGGGCGATGGCTGCTGACGTATGCGGCGATGCGCTCGCAGATATGGGAGCGTTCGCGGTGAAGCTGCCGCATCGAAATCCCGAGTTCGCGCGCGGCGCGCTTCCTCGCAAGACCTTCGAAATAAAGCTTCTTGAAAATCGCCTGTTGACGAAGCGCCCGCCGGTCGCGGTTTTGCGCGAGGTCGGCGCTCACCGCAACCTCCAAACCTTCGAGAACGAGCCGGCGCAGCTCCCGAACCGCCGATCGCGCGCGTGCCGGATCGACACAGCCGGTTTCGAGATCCTCAAACCAAGGGCGCGCGAGAGGATTGCGCTGCAACGCGTCCACATCGTTGAGATGACGGAATAGGTGAGCAACGGCCGCAGCGCTACGGCGGCCCGTGCCAAGCTCCAGCATAACGCTCGCCTCCACCGCCAAGGTTGAACATGCGAGGCCACTGCCCTCCGGCTGTTTGAGAATTGTGCCAAGATGCCGAATTTGTGCCACGCGTACTAGGTGGAAATAGCGCACCCAAGCAAAGCAACGCGCCTCTACGCACACGCTCACAAGGAGACCCACCCACATGCGCTTATCACTGGCAACCGTGAGTCTTGCCGTCTCAGTCGCATTGCTCACGGGATGCTCCTCGTCGCCGCAGGGAGTTTCTTCTCTGCCCGGCTCCTCCGGCATAAACCAACAACCGGCAGGTTCCTTAGGATCGCACCAGACCTCCGGGCGCATGACGCCCATGGAACTGCTCAAGCTTCAGGCGAAAGGCAAGCTCCCCGGTCCCGTTCCGCAACAGGTCCTCAAATGGCAATATCAGCACATCACGGGAAAGGCGCGTCCCGTCTATCATATCTCGCCCGATTGGAAAGCCGTTGCCGCTTGGGCAAGCAACACCGACTACGGCTATCTGGTCGGTCAAAACAGCAGCCTTGCGACAACGGTCGCTGACATTAACGTCACGAACTACTGCTTCGACCCAATCACCGTCAAGGTCGATGGGGGTCAGAACATCTGGACCGCTTGCGAGTTGAATCCTTCTGGACTCGGCGCACAGGTGCAAGAGTTTAGCAAGACCGGAGCTGCGGTCGCAAGCTATGCATGGAACGCTTCGTGCACGAATCCGTCGGGCTGCGAATTTGAAGGCGGCTACGGATTCGATAGCGCTGAAACGTCGAGTGACGTATTCGCTGCCGCGAACACGTACCAGTGCGCCCCGGCAATCCCGAGTTGCACCTATACGACGGCAGCCGGGTTCTACTACTGGACGGGCGGCCCATCCAGTACCCCGACCTTTGTAGCGCTGCCGACTACCAGTGGTCCGATAAATTACGAGCTCGTCTATTACATGGACGTAAACGCCAGAGGGAACATCTACTTCGACTACTACGGGTGCGAGAATACGGCGCCGTACAGCTGCGGTTACGGACTCGCCGAGGTTAAAAAACCGACCTCGCCGTCCTTTACGGTGATTCCACTGCTCTCTCCCGGATCGATTCAGTTCCCAGGCGGCGTTTACGTGAGCGGTCACGGCTATACCCTCAACGTCACGGATCAACTGCTCCGCACGACCAGCCGGTACCACTTGCCGATCTCGCCAAGCTCTACTCCGTTCCGCACGCTAGGTCCGACCGCGCCGAACTTCATTGGACTCGGGGATCCGGTTGCGGGCGGCTTCAATCAATCCGACTCAATGCTCGGCCTCGGTGACGCCTACGGCTGGATCGACGTCGGCACGAATCGTTCGAATAAGTGGAGCGACGTCGCAACCACCTCGTGCGCGTTCGGTTGCGAAGGGTTCGCCTTCACGCCGTCGGACAAATAAGCGATCTCGCTGTCGACGGTTCACCAGATCTCAAGCGTCTCGACGGGGTCCTCAAACGAGGGCCCCGTCAAACTCTATCATCAAGGAGCACCTCATGAGTAGTTTTTTCAAACTTGCCGTACCGCTCGCTGCCGGGCTCGGACTTGCAGCGTGTAATGCGGGCGGATCTTCGAACTTCCCGGCGGTGTCGAGCCAGTTTGCAGCGCATACGAACCAGCTTCCGGCCGCCACCACCACACACAAGCTTACGCCGGCGTGTTCGGGCAGCCGCTTCGGCCGAGCGCGCTGCGAGGTTTTGATCGAGAGCACGGGCGTCCGGCCGGACATCGTTTACGGATGGGAGCCTACGAATCTGGAGGCCGCGTACAATCTGCCTTCAGAGACGAAGGGTGCGGGACACGTCGTCGCGATCGTCGACGCGTACGATAATCCAAACGTCGCATCCGACCTCGCAACCTACCGCTCGTACTTCGGGCTTCCGGCCGCGAAGTTCTATAAATACAACCAGACGGGACAGCGGTCTAACTACCCGAGCGGGGACGACCGGCTGGGGCGTCGAGATCGATCTTGACGTTCAAATGGTTTCGGCGGCTTGCCCGCTCTGCACGATCTATCTGATCGAAGCCAACTCCAACAATACCAGCGACCTCGAAGCTTCCGAGGCGGAGGCGGTCAAGCTGGGTGCGACGATCGTGAGCAACAGCTACGACGGGACGGGAGCGAGCGAATCGTATTACGACACGCCCGGTGTCACCTATCTGGCGAGTGCGGGCGACGATGGCTACGGGCTCTATGACCCCGCGACGTTCGACGACGTCGTTGCGGTTGGTGGAACCGAGCTCACCCTCAACAACTCGACCTACTCGGAAACCGTCTGGGCCGAAAGCGGCGCCGGCTGCTCGAGCCTCGGAGAAGCCAAGCCGTCATGGCAAACCATTAAGAAAGACTGCGCGTATCGAATCGGCAACGACATCTCGGCCGTGGCATACGATGTCGCCGAGTACGACTCATACGGAGAGAGCGGCTGGATAACGGTAGCCGGCACCAGTATTTCGTCGCCGCTGATGGGCGGCGTGTTTGGCCTTGCCGGGAATTCCAAGAGCCAACATGGCGGAAAGACTTTTTGGAGCCTGAGCAAGACTCAACTTCAGAACGATCTGCACGCAATCACCAGCGGCGACGTGACAAATTGCCCGTCGAAACTGGCGAGCACGTATCTCTGTAAAGCCGGCACGAATCAGTTCGGTCAGTACTCGGGCCCCACAGGCTGGGGATCGCCCAAGGGCATTGGAGCGTTCTAGTACAGCCTGCGTGCGTTGGGAGCGGTGGCCGAGCCGCTCCTTCGCGCCGCTAGGAACTGTGACGGAGGAACGCTTCAGGCAGTACGTATCGACGCTCGCGTCGCTGCTAGTAAATTCGGAGGTAGACGCTGCTCGCTAGCAAATCGTTAGCAAGTCGCCTCCGCCAGCTCAATGTCGTCGGGAGCGACGAGCGGAAACCCGCACAAAATCGTGATTAGTGGAGCGTGGAGAGATGGCCGAGCGGCTGAAGGCGGCGGTTTGCTAAACCGTTATACGATGTAAAGTCGTATCGAGGGTTCGAATCCCTCTCTCTCCGAAGCGACACTGCTCGGGCTGTGGCGCCGGAGGGGTTTCACCCGGAGGCGCAAAGCCTTTGCCAGGATCAGACGCGCGGTCGTAGCTCAATTGGATAGAGCAACAGGCTACGAACTTGTAGGCTGGGGGTTCGAGTCCCTCCGACCGCGATTTTCCTTAAATGCTTTGCGAGCGATTTATTCTGTATCGACGGGTTCGTCTGAGGGCGGTTCGTGGATAAAGATCGACGCCGGATACTTGGCGCGAAACGGCGTGAACTTACGCGGCTGCTGGGTAAAGTCAAAGCTGTCCACGATGCTGTTGGCGCGCTCGTCGGTATAACCGGCCGACGATGGCCCTATGTACGGAAGATTGAAGACTTCTTCGATGAACTTCAAGATGCTGCCGTACTCGTATTGCGTGTGCGAAACGTAGCCTTGCGATGACTTCCCTTCTTTCGCGTAAGGGGAGATGATCAGACAGGGAACGCGGATCGCTAGCCCGCGAAAATCGAGCTGAGGCGGCGCGGCGTTGTCAAACCAACCTCCCCAGTCGTCCCAGATGATGACGATAGCCGTCGAGTTCCAATAGTTACTGTTGCCGATCGCATTCACGATCGACGTAACCCAGGACGGCCCTTTGTCGCTGTGTGCTCCGGGATGGTCGGAGTCCGCGTGGCTTGGCGTAACCCAGCTGACCGATGCGAGTTGCCCGGATTGAATGTCGGTTAGTACTTTTGTTTGAGGCGCGATGATATCGGTGTCCCAATCCGAGCCGTGACGTACGTATGCTATCGCTTCAAACGGCGACCAGATGCCCCCGTTGAGGTGGCGCGTCACGTAGTATTTCCAAGGGATCTTCCCGCCGTCGAGCACTTCCGCCATGGTGTTGAACTGGGTGAAACACGGGAATGGTCCGTTTCCGCGGCCGACCTTTCTATGAGAATTGACCGTCGAACTTCTCGTGCCGGGGGGCGAGTCGCAGTCGTTGGGCGAGTGAGTCGGATAGTTGACCTGAGCTACCGTGCGCCGCATATTATCGGTGCCGGCTACCGCCGTAAGGTGTGCGGTATAGCTTCCGCCGAACTCCGTAGGAAACATGGCATCGGCAAGCACGTATTGCTGCGCGATCGCCCAATACGGCGCGATTTGGGATCGTTCGACATAGGCATAGGCGGCGAAATTACCGTGCGGGCCCGTGTGAAATCCGTCCATCTTTCCTTTGTGCCAACCGGTGATGGCATCTTGCCACTCGTGCGGCAAATTTGGGTTTGTCTGAAAAGTGGTCTGGTGCAGATTCACCATCACCGGTTTGTGACCAGGCTTTTTTGAGTACCCATACGTCGGAGCGTAGGCACCCGGGAAACCGGAAAAAAAGTTTTCGAAACTTCGGTTTTCCTGAATGATCACGACCACGTGCTTGACGTATTGGCTGGCGGGATTTCCGGCAGACGGCCCGGCCATTGCGGACTCTCCGGAAGACGGAAGCGGATTCTGCGCGATTGACTGCGCGCCGCCGAAAGCACACGCGGTGAGGAGGCCCGGCGATGCAAGGGCGAGGAGAGTCCTAGCGACCATGTTGTCCTTTCCGATGAGGAGCGGGCCGGTACTAACGGGTCACTTCGGCTACGTTCTTGCGTACCCTATGGAGGCGCCCGCTTGCAGATGGCACCGTTGTCGCGATGGCGGGGTCTTGTTATACTGCGGTGTCGAATGTGCGGCAGGCACTGCGGCTCGGTAGCTCAGTGGTAGAGCAGGGGACTCATAAGCCCTTGGTCGTAGGTTCGAGTCCTACCCGAGCCAAAAGAATAAAGCCTAGGTGGTATCCATGTCGACGATTCCTTGCGATTTTTGCCCTCACCCGGTCGATCGCAGCCAGATGGAAGAGATCGAGATCTCGCATTACGTGCCGGATAGCTCCGGTGAAGATCTCGCCTACGCGCGCACGTATTTTTTTGGCCATCCCGATTGCGTGCGAAAATTCTACCGTACGCTAGTCGATCACAAGCTCGATCTCTTCAAACACATCCCCAGCGCTGGATCCCCGCCCGACGCCCCTCGTTGAGCAGACGCCTTCGCGCGCCCGTAGCGTAGCTGGATAACGCACAGCCCTCCGAAGGCTGGGATCGGGGGTTCGAATCCCTCCGGGCGCGCATCCTATGTGCATGATCGAAGACGAAGCCTACCTTCGCCGAGCACTCCGACTAGCGGCGCAAGCTGCGCGCGACGGCGACGTGCCGATCGGGGCCGTGCTCGTCAGCGGCAATCTTCTACTCGAGGCAAAGAACGAAAAGGAGGCTCGCGCGGATCCAACGGCCCATGCCGAGATGGTGCTGTTGCGCGAAGCGGCGCGACAACGGGGTGCATGGCGTCTTTCAGACGCAACGATGTATGTGACCAAGGAGCCGTGCCTCATGTGCGCGGGAGCGATGATTGCGGCACGAATCAAGCGGCTCGTCTACGGAGCGCGCGATCCGAAGGGCGGCGCCGACGGAAGCGTGTTCGACGTCCTGCGATCGGCGAGAACGAATCACCGCCTAGAAGTGAGATCGGGGGTCCTGGAGACCGAAACCGCCGCGCAGTTGCAGCAATTTTTTCAGAAAAGACGCGCAAAGACGCAAGAAGGTATAACGGACGAGCCATCCCAACCCACCCCTCCGGAGAGGTGGTCGAGTGGTTGAAGGCACCCGCCTCGAAAGCGGGCGAACGTGTTGAGCGTTCCGTGAGTTCGAATCTCACCCTCTCCGTCGCTCCTTTGCGTACTCGAACTCGCGGAATGCTCAACAGTGAAGCGAGCGTAGCGAACGCAACGGTATTAGGACTTAGGGTTAAGAAATCAGACGGCGAGCGGAAGCTCCACGACGAAGCGAGATCCGCGCGAACTGCTCTCTATCGATACGGTCCCATGCGCCCGCTCGACTGCGCGCTTGACGATTGCAAGGCCGAGGCCCGATCCCGGAACGTCCCGTTGCGAGCCGCGATAGAATCGGTCGAAGACGCGCGCGGCATCGGTCGACGGTATGCCCGGACCCTGGTCTGCGACTTCGATAGCTGCGGTCGAATCGCGAGCGTCGACGCGCACCTCGATCTCGCCTAAACCGTATTTGACCGCATTGTCGGTTAAATTGGTGACGACGTAGCCGAGCTCGGTCGGATCGATTGCCGCAAGAATGCCGGCACGCGTCGACACGGCGAATCTTCGGTCGGGATGTGCGTCGGCGATCGGCGCGACCAAATCGGCGACGAGCGTGCCGACGTCGATCGGGGTCACGGATTCGGCCGTCGCTTCGGTGCCTTCCCAACGTTCGAGTAAGATGAGTTTATCGATCAATGAGCCCATGATGCGGCTTTGGTCGTTCATCGTATCGAGGATGTGCTCGCGATCGCCCGGGCTGTCGAAGCCGCCGCGGCGCAGGATTGCGATGAATCCTTGGACGACGGTCAGGGGAGTCCGCAGCTGGTGACCGGCGTCGGCGATGAACTGACGCATCGAGGTGTTCGCACGATCGCGCGCGGCGAAGGCTCGCTCCATCTGCTCGATCGCACCGTTATACGCAACCGCCAGCGATCCGAGCTCATGCCGCTCGTCGGCCGCGATTAATTGCGGCGTAAGATCGCCTGATGCGAAGCGTTGCAGGGCCGCGGTTACGTCGTCAAGGGGCCGCAGCGCTTGGCGCGTGAGAGCGCGCGCGATGAGAATGCCGCAGGCGACCGCAAGTGCGAGAGCGACGAGGAGCGGGATGAAGAACGTGCGCACCGCCGAGACCAAGGTTTCATCGTTGCTCCTGACGATGATGTAAAGGTTTCCGATGTGCGCGTAGAGCGATTGGAGGCCGAATGCGGTTGCCAAGCCGAGAACCACGCGCGCGAGAGGGCCGGAAGCGCGCGGGTCGCCGGAAAGATCGCCACGGCTACGCTCGGCTACGACTGGCCGCGCATCGGCACGATGGAGGCGGTAGACCGCCACTCGCGTGTTGGCGTCGAGAAAGACGATCTCACTGCCGGTTCCCAAGAGGAGCGACGCGGCGAAGTTGCCGCCGGCCCGTGCGTTTGGCAGCGGTGCCGCGCGCGCGAGCGAAGCGCGAAGCTGCGTCATCGTGTCGGTCAGTTCGTTGGAGAGCGTGCGTATATAAAAGCCAAACGCGAGAAGCGCGCCGGCAAGAAGCACGGTGACGAGCACCAGCGATATTTCGACCGCAGCGAGCGTTTGAATCCGGCGGGCGAGCCGCGTCGTCATGTGGTCGTCGCCCGCAGCGAATATCCAGCGCCGCGCAGGGTTTGGATGAGCTTGACGCGCTCGCCGCTATCGAGCTTCGCGCGCAGGAAGGAGACGTACGTTTCCACGGTATTGGGAATCACGTCACGGTCAACCCCCCAGACGAGGTCGAGTAACTCGGACCGCGTGAGCACGTCTTCCGCGTGTTCGGCGAAGACGCGCAACAGGTCGAATTCGCGAGGCGAAAGCTCGATGCGGCGGTTTCCTCGATAGACCGTTCGGGCCGTGGGGTCGATGCTCAAGTCGGCGTAGGTGAAGGTTTCGCGGTGCTCGATCCGCGGGCGACGCAGCAGGGTGCGAAGGCGCGCAACGAGTTCCTCTAAATCGAAGGGTTTGCCGACGTAATCGTCAGCCCCGGCCGAGAAGCCGGCGACTTTTTCCGTGACCTCCGTCCGGGCGGTCAGCATGACGACGGGAGCCGTGGTAAGCCTTCGAATTTCGGGCAAGAGCGTAAGGCCATCGGTGCCGGGTAACATGACGTCGAGCACGATGAGGTCCGGCGCCCATGCTTGCAACAGAGGGAGAGCGGCCGATCCCTCGGCGACGCTGCGCACCGCGAAACCGGCTTGCGCGAGTCCGTACTCGAGCAGTTCCCGTAGGGCTCGCTCATCGTCGACCACGAGCACCCGCGCCGGTTCACCCATGGGGGCCATTCTCAGACTCACTCCAGGACTAAAAACCCATGCTTTCGTTACAATCGGGCCAGTAATGACGTAGTAGGGACGCCCTTTTGCGACCAGTCTTCTGTGCCGTTTTCGCAATCCTATCCTGCAGCGGCTGCGCCCGGCACCAAACGCCTGCCGCGGCGCCTCCGCCCTACGTCCAAACGACGGTGGCGACCTACGGCGCGATTGAGCCCGCGAGGCAGCTGGCGGGTGTGATCGCCCCATATCAAAACGTCGCGGTTCAGAGCACCCTGGCCGAACCCGCCGACGTGGTCGACGTGCGCGAAGGCGATGTCGTGCGTGCCGGCCAGTTGCTCGCCCAGCTCGACACTTCCGACTTGCAAGCGCAGCTCCAGTCGGATCTCGCAACGGCGAACAGCAATCACGCCAACACCGTGCATACGGCGTACCAAGGCTCGCTCTCTATTTCGCAGGGCGTCGATACGCTGCACGCAGATGAAGCGGCGGTCAGCCAAGCTGCACAGACGCTCAACAACGACACGCTCAATCTAAGCCGCGACCAAAAACTCTTGGCGCAAGGCTATGTTTCGCAGCAAGCCGTGGATGCGCAGACGACGCTCGTGCGCAACGACCAGCAGGCTCTCAACACAGCTAACTCCAACGTGGCTGCCGCTCGATCCGCGGTGCAGGCCAATGGAAGCCTGTCAGGACAAGGACTGCAGGCCTCGGCGGTGCAGCAGTCGGCGGCGCAAGAGAAAGTCGCGCTCGCTCAGGCGGATCAGGTCCGCGTCCAAATCGGAAAGGCTGCAATCGTATCTCCGATTGACGGTCTGATCGTCAACCGGAATCTCAATCCGGGAGAGTATCCCGGATCCCGTGAGATTTTCACGTTGCAGCAAGTCAATCCCATTTATGCTGTGCTTCACGCGTCCAGCGAGGAAGTCGCCCGCATCGAAAATGGTGCGCCCGCCACGGTCACGGCCCCCGATCTCAGCGGGATCGAGCGACTTCAAAGGTCGCGTTACCGGGGTGCTCAACCAAATCAATCCTGGATCTACCGACTTTCAGGTGAAAGTGCTGCTGCAGAATCCGCAGCACCAGCTTCGTCCGGGAATGGTGATTCAAGGAAACGTCGCCACGCTTCCGATCGCGGGCGTCCGCGTTCCGGTCGCGGCCTTCACCGACGACAACCATGACGCGGTGATGATGGTGCAACCGGACGGTACGGTCAAGACGGTCAAGGTGGCCGAGGCCGGGAGCGATGGAACGACTTCGGTCGTCACCGGTATTGGAACGGGAGCGCGCGTCGTCAGTAACGGTCAGATGAGCCTGGGCGACGGCGAAAAGGTCTCGTACCGGCAGTGAAGTTCAGCCTAACCCGGCTTTTTATCAAGCGACCGACGCTGGTTTTCGTCATTGTCGCCTTGATGATGTTTGGCGGGATCCTGTCAACCATCACGATCGTTAAAGAGCTCTATCCCGACGTTTCGCAGCCGACCGTGACCATTCAAGTACAATATAACGGCGCTTCGGTGACGGAGATGCGCGACAACATCGTACAGCCGATCGAGCAAAATCTCGCCGGCACTGCCGATTTACAAACCGTCAATTCGGTCGTCCAGCAAGGCTTTGCGTCGATCACTGCGATCTTCGACATCAATTCGGATACGGCTACAGATCTGGCGCTCTCCAATAAGGCCATTCAGGCTTCGGAGAAGTACCTTCCGACGAACATCACGCCGCCGACGGTAAATCTCTACGATCCCACCCAGTCAGTTGTCGTAACCCTTGCGATCTATTCGCAGAAGCTTTCCCTTTCGCGGCTCGCCTTATACGCTCAGAACGTTATCGCCCCGCAGCTCGAGCAAGTTCCGGGAATTTCCTACGTTAACGTTGGGGGACTTGTAACGCCGGCTTACGAGGTAGTAGTCGATCCGATTCGGCTTGCGGCGGCGAACCTTACGTTTAACGACATCATCAATACGCTGCAAACGGATAATCAGCGAGTTCCCGGCGGTTTCGCCTACGAGCCGAACCGCCAGACGACGATCGACGTCCGCGGCGATATTCAGAACCTAAATACCGTTCGTAACCTGGCGGTCATTCCCGCGGGCAGCACGTCCATAGCCTCGGCGATCGCAAACTCGACCGGAGCACAAGTTCAAAACTATGTAAGCGGCCTTTCGGGTCTCGCAGGAGTCGTCAATCCGTGGACGGCCAGCAACGCGGTCGTCCGCATCGGGGATGTCGCGACCGTAACCGAAGGCTACGAGCCGCGCTTGCAATTCGCGCAGATCAGCGGCAAGCCCGGCCTCTTCATGCAGGTGCAGAAATCGGCTACCGGCAGCGAGGTCGAGGCCTCGAACAACGTGCTGCGCGCGTTACCGCAGGTTGAGCGGCAATTTCCCGAGATCAGCTTTCCGCGTCATCAACGTGCAGTCCAAGTTCACGGAGCAGCAGATCCAGATAGTGACCCGGACCCTCATGCTGGCGATTCTGTTGACCGGCATTGCGATGATCTTTTTTCTGCGCTCCTGGCGCAGTGCGATCGTCGTCTGCATCTCGATCCCGACCTCGCTTGCGATCGCAATAACGGTCATGAAGATGGTGCACCTGACTATCGACACGATTTCGCTGCTCGGCATGTCGCTGGTCATCGGAATTCTCGTGGACGACTCGACCGTCGTGCTCGAGAATATCGAGCGCCACTTTGCCGAGCTGAAGCAGCCCCCGGAGGAGGCCGCAGTGCAGGGCCGCGAGGAAATCGGTGCGGCCGCCGTCGTGATAACGCTCGTCGACGTCGTCGTCTTTTTGCCGATCGCTTTCATTCAAGGGCAGGTGGGGCGTCAGATCGCCGAGTTCGCCATCGTGGTTGTGATTGCGACGCTCACTTCACTTTTCGTTTCATTCACCATCACGCCGACGCTCGCCGGGCTCTGGGCATTGCGCTCTCACTGGAAGCCATGGCGGGTCGTCGAGTGGTTCGGCCGAAAGTTCGACGACGCGCGAACCTGGTACACGCAGCGCGCGCTGCCGTGGAGCCTCAATCACGGGAAGCTCGTCGCGCTCTTTTGCGCCGGCACGTTCGTTTTGGCTCTCGCGATGGTTGCGCTGGGTGCGGTGGGCGAAGAGTTCATTCCACCGGTTGACCGTGGGGAGATCTTCATTCAGCTTATCTATCCGATCGGCACGCCGATTCAAACCGTCAAGAAAGGCGTCTTTGGACTCCAGGGATTGGTCCTCAAGACCCCAGATGTCTTCGCAAATACCGCGGTAGCCGGGGCCTATGCGGCTTCGTTCGGCGGATTCGTCTCGCAGAGTAATGTCGGCCAAGTGCACGTCTGGCTTAAGGACAAGCCGTCGCATCCGACGAGCTACTGGGTGACTCAGTTCGGCAAAATCGCCCGCCAGTATCTGCCTTCGTACGTTCAGGCGGTTTCGGTTCCGTCGACGTCGACGACGGGGGGAAACGCGCAGCCGATCGACTTTGTCGTGACGGACGTGACCGGTGGAGATCCCACGCCTTTCGCCCAACAAGTGGCAAACCTCTTGCAAAAAGTTAAGGGTGCGACGAGCGTCAACAGCACCGGCACACTGCTCGGCCCCGAGATATCGATCGAATTCGATCGCAATAAAGCTCAGGCGCTTGGGGTCGATCTTGGGCAAGCCGCCGAAGCCGTTGGGGCCGCGTTCGGCGGCAACGTTGCCACCCAGTTCGAAACGACGGCCGGCCTCGAACAAGTGCAAGCGATCTACCCTCAGTCGTATCAAACGAGCATCGATAAACTTAAGTCGGTCACGGTGCGCTCGTCCAACGGAGGCATCGTCTATCTCGGCGACATCGCGCGCTTCCTCTCGACGCCGACCGCGCCGCTGATCACGCGTACCGATCGGAATAACGTCATTCACGTCGATGCCAACTATCTGTCCGGCTCGTCGCTTTCGGCCGTCGAGAACGGGTTGCTCAAGCGCCTGCCTTCACTGCACCTTCCTCCGAAGATCGTCGTGCGGCCGGCGCCATTGGGTCAGCAGGACTTCATGCATCAGACGCTGGTCGGCATGGGCTTGTCGATGATCATATCGGTGATCCTCGTCTACCTGCTGATGGTCGCACTCTATAATAGCTACGTCTCGCCGTTCATCATTATCTTCTCGGTGCCCGTGGCCGCGATCGGCGCGATTGGCGCGCTCTTCGTCACTGGCCGAACCCTCAATCTCTTTTCTCTGATCGGCACCATTTTGTTGATCGGCATCGCGACCAAGAACGGCATCCTTTTGGTTGACTACGCCAACACGTTGCGGTCCCGGGGATTGGATAAGCTTTCGGCCATCAAAGAGAGCGCGCACACTCGGTTTCGGCCCATCATCATGACGAGCGTCTCGGTCATGGCGGGCAACCTTCCCCTGGCGTTAGCTCTCGATCCGGGGTCGTCGTCGCGCTCGAGCCTCGGCATCGTCGTGATCGGGGGCGTTCTCAGCTCGCTCGTGCTTACGCTGCTCCTCATTCCCAACATCTACATGTGGGTCGCTCCGAAGGATCATCCGTCCACCAACGGTGAGGCCCAGCCCGGACCGGAGCAGTTAAAGCTTCAAACGCAGACGATTCCAGAGCCGCAACACGCGTAATGGGGCGGGGCCGCGTAGCGCGTGACGTTCAACGACTTATGGCTATGGGGAAGTTGTCGGCGTAGGCGTCCCCGCCAGACGCGGATCGGGCGCCTCCGTCGGGAAAGCGATGTCGCTGAAGGTAATGTCGGCGATGATCTTATAGGTCAGGAATGCGACGTGCATGGTTTGACTAAACGTGCCGTGCACGATCACCCAGTGTCCGTCGATGACGGCGTACTCCAGCGAGATCGATTCGTCGCCTCCTCCGGCGACGCGCATTTCGATGCGCGATGGCAGCTGCGTGGAGGCGTCTTCGACGACCTCGGAAGGATATATTCCCTGCTGCACGCGTGGAGTCGGCTCAATCAAGAGATGCAACGCGCTATCGGTCGAATCGTTTGCGTAACGTGCGGCCCAGTAGCTGTTGTAGGGAACGACGGCGTTCACGCTGGGGTCGTTATCGGGAATCGTCAAGTAAAACGGGGCTCCGCGCTGCAACGTAATGTCGACACGCTTCAGGTTGGCAAAGTAACTAAACTTGAAGTTCGAAAGCGGGTCAAAATAAGCGACGATCGGAAAGGCCTGCCCGGTCCGCTGACCCCCGTTGGGCAGATCCTTCATCACGGCAACATCATCGGCAACGCGCACGGCAATCGAGCGATCGATGTCCTGCGCGCGGCCTAGCGTCGGCGCGCTAACGTGGGTGTGCTCGACGTACGTCATGTAGATTGGTGGGTGAGCCTGATAGAACGCGCTCGTTCGGTTGATTAAAAGCGCAAAGGCGAGATCGGCGGGCATCATCCGGCAGCCTCGCTTCGCCGGCGGGAAGGGAAGTACCGGTCCATTAACACCGCTTGCAATGGCCATCGAAATAAACGAACCGTTAGCCGCACGGGTTGTCGAGCTCCGACGTGCAATCCACCGGCGCCCCGAGCTTGGCTTCGAGGAGTACGAAACGGCGGCTCTGGTCGAGCGGGAACTCGACTCCCTCGGTGTGGAGCACCGCCGCGTCGCGAAAACCGGAGTTGTCGCGCGCATCGGCGGTGACGTGCCGGGGCGTGCCGTCGCGCTGCGCGCCGACATGGACGCACTACCGATCGGCGAGCGAAGCGGCGTAGCATTTGCCTCTGAAATCGAGGGAAAGATGCACGCGTGCGGGCACGACGCGCACACCGCGATGCTCTTAGGGGCGGCGCGTCTGCTCGTCGGTATGAAGGAGCGGCTCGCCGGAACGGTCACGCTAATCTTTCAGCCGGCTGAAGAAGGCCCCGGCGGCGCATTGCCGATGATCGAGGAGGGCGTTCTTGAGAACCCATCACCTGAAGCGATAGCAATGCTGCACGTCGACTCGCGCCTGGATGTCGGAACCGTTGGAATCTCGCCAGGCGCCGCGAACGCCTCCGCCGATGAGTTTTACGTAACTATCCGGGGAAGTGGCGGCCATGGCGGTTACCCACACAGCGCGATCGATGCGATCCCTGCGTCGGCGGCGATCGTTCTCGCGTTGCAGAACGTTGTCGCTCGCGAGATCGACCCCTTGGCGAGCGCCGTCGTAACGGTTGGAACCATCGCCGGTGGATACCGGAGCAACGTAATTGCAGACACCGTCGAGCTGAGCGGAACTTTGCGCGCACACGATGGCGCGGTACGCGACGAGCTGGAGGCCCGCGTGCGCCGACTCGTTGGCGGCGTCGCTGCGGCCTATAACGTCGAAGTCGAGATGCGCGTCTTGCGAGGCTATCCCCCGGTGCACAACGACGTCGCCGTCGCCGAGCGTTTTGCGCGATACCTCCGCGAGCACAGCATTTTGCGCGTCGAGGCATCGGCGCCTACGATGGGAGCAGAGGATTTCGCATACTTCGCACAACGCGTTCCGGGTCTTCTGATTCGACTCGGCGTGCGCAGCGATGAGGCGGGAGCAGTCCATCCCGGGCACAGTCCGGCTTTTCGGATCGACGAGACGGCGTTGCGCCTTGGCGTAATGACGCTCGTGCTGTTTGTCACCGCGGCCGCGGGTGGTGAATTCAGTTCATAAATATCCACAGCGCAGCATGGATGTTTTTGTAACAGGAGACGATTCCCCAGCCTACAGAATAGGCTTTTCTATGATCCTCACCGACGATGCAATTGCTCCTGGATTGCAATCGCATCGCGCGAGTCTTGGCCTTAACTGTGCCGCAGAGGACGCCTACGTACTTCTCTGTGCGGTCGAGAAATGGCCGGTTTGGCTTTCCTGCCTCCGCAGCGTCCGCCGCGCGGACCCGCATCCCCAGATCAGCATCGGGAGCGAGCTCGTCATTCGTTCGTGGCTGCCCGGGGAAGAAGAAGAGCTTTACGAAGTCGACGGCTTGATCACGAACCATCGGCTCTCGCTGGTTGGCGCCTATTCGTTGCGCCGGCGCTTCGAGTTTCGAATCGAACGTCGCACTACGTCGTGCAAGCTGCACGTGCGGCTCGACTATCCGGCGTACCACGGCCGGCTCGGAACGTTTTTGGGTTGGAAACGTGGCCGCCGAGTTGCCGGCGCCCTTGACGACTCGCTCGTCCATTTCAAGGGCCTCGTCGAATACAAACGCGACGCAGCAATTCTCGCCGACTTTTAAATAGTGCTAGCAGTCATTGACCGCGAGTGCTAACGAGACTATACTCGGCTCATGCCGCTTTATGATTACGCCTGCCCGCAGTGCGGCCGAGTACTCGAGGTACGCCACGGATTCAACGAAAGCTACGGGCAGCCGTGTGAATCCTGCGGCGCGCAGCTACGGCGCGTCTTCAACCCCGCGCCGGTGCTCTTTAAAGGCCCGGGCTTTTACGTGACGGATTCGCGGCGGTCGGGAGGTTCGGGCAAGGCCGACAAGGCCAAGGAGGAGTCGAGTTCGACGACTGGTCCTGCCAAAGGCGATTCGACGCCGGCGAAGGAGACCAAAACCTCCGAGAGCTCCGATTCGGCCGCTTAGGCCTGCCGAAGTCCCCGTAGCGTTTCGAGGAAGCCTGGAAAGCTTACATCCAGGCTCTCATCGCTGTCGATTGCCAGCGGCCCCGCCGCACATGCCAACACGGCCGCCGCCATGGCGATCCGATGATCGTGGCGCGTTTGGACCGTCACTTCGGTCGCGAGCGGAGCGCCGCCCCGGACCTGAAGAGCTCCGGCTTCATAGATACTCTCGATATCGACGGCGTTCAACAGCCGCTCGATAGCGGCAATTCGATCTGATTCCTTCGTGCGCAAATCGCCGACGCCGGCGATGGTCGTGGTCCCTGACGCGAATGCCGCCGCAATCGCGATAAGTGGGATCTCGTCGATGGCGCGCAGGGCGACGTCGGGACCGATGCTCGTCGCAAAGAGTGGTCTGTGCTCGACCGCGATGTCGGCTCGCGGCTCCCCGCATACCGTTCGCAAATTCCGCACCTCGACGAAGGCTCCCATCGCGCGCAGAGCGTCGAGCAGCCCGGTGCGCGACGGATTCACCCCGACCTCGGGCACGACGAGCGTACTGCCCGGCGTTACGGCCGCGGCGGTGATGAAAAAGGCCGCCGCCGAAAAGTCGCCCGCGATCTCAACCGTTCCGCCGCCAAGCGAGGTTGAGCCGAGACGCGCGAAACGCTCCGACCATTCGATTTCGGCACCGAGATACTGGAGAAGGCGCTCGGTATGATCGCGAGATCCGCGGTCCCCGTCGATGCGCACTGGGAGGGCCGCAAAGAGTCCGGCAAAGAGCAGCGCCGACTTCACTTGCGCAGAGGGCGCAAGAAGAATGAAATGCCTCGTTTCAACTTCGGGCGTTCCGAAGAGTTCGAGCGGGAGATGCCCGTCCGAAGTATCGATCCTCGCACCGAACGCCCGTAGTTGCGCCGCGACCGGCTCCATCGGGCGTACCCGCAGCGAATCGTCCCCGTCGAAGCGAGCCCGAATTGATGCGCCGGCGCAGGCCCCAAGGAGCATCCTGACCGTTGAGCCGGAGTTCATGCAGTCGAGCGTCGAGACGGGCGAGACCAGGGGGGCTGCGGTAACGACGAGAGCGTTGCCGTCCGTGTCGATCCGTATGCCCAGCGCGGCCAATGCCTCACGCGTCGCTTGCACGTCGCGTCCGGGGTTGAGATGCGTGATGCGCAATGGCTCCCGACAGCAAGCGCCCGCAATCAACGCCCGGTGCGAGATCGACTTGTCGCCCGGAACCGAGACGCTGCCGCGCAGCGGCCCGGGATAAAAAGTCACGGCCTTGCCGGGCATGAGCGTCTGATTTCAGACAAGGAGTCCATCATCATTTCGTAGCAAGCAGCGCGAAGCCATTTAGGACAATCGGAGCCTGCTTTTTTTGACGAAAGGAACCGATGAACAAAGTAGATTTGGTGCGCTCGGCGACCGAACGCCTTGATATTGCGCGCAAGGATGCCATGGAGCTAATCGACGGTCTGTTCGAAGACATTCAGGACGCGGTCGTCGCAGGCGAGGCGGTCAAGATTCCCGGCTTTGGCCAGTTCAAGGTCCGCGATCGTGCAGCGCGCATGGCGCGCAATCCGGCCACCGGCGAACAGGTAAAAGTGCCGGCAAAGCGCGTTTTTAAGTTTCTCCCGGCAAAGGCGTTGAAAGAAGCCGTCATGTCCAAGCGTGGAGCACGCGGGGGCGCCGCGCGCAAGAAAGGCGCATCGAAATCGACTGCGCGCAAAGCACCTACGGCCGCCAAAAAAAGCACCAGTCGCAAGAAGCGCTGACCAGATTCACTCCGCCCGGTGCGCTGCTTTCGGCCAAAGGCCACGAAGCGGCGTGCTTCTTCGTACGGGAATCATGATGCGACACACACCCATTTTTCTTTGCATGCTCGTGCCGGCATTTTTGGTTGCCGGCTGCGGCGGGAACGGTAACACGCCGATCGGTAACGCGGCGGCTACGTCGCCGGTGGCGTTCGGTCGATCCTATACGCCGCCACATCCACCCCCGCACCGCCGCAACGTTACGGCCGCTGAGCTCGCGCGAGCTCGTAACGGCGGATGGACGCCGGTTAGAGCAAAGGTGACTTGGTCGGGCGGCGCCGACACGGCACTGCTGATGACCAACGGTACGGTCATGGTGCACGATGCCTGCACTTCACATTGGAAAGCGCTGGCGCCGGATAAAAACGGAAGTTATATCAATGGAACGTGGACCAGAGCCGCTTCCATGCCGTCGAACTACGGGCCTCTCTATTTCGCATCCGCAGTCCTTCCCGATGGCAAGTTGATCGTCAACGGCGGCGAGTACAACTTTTGCGGAAACCCAGTCGAGACGAACCTCGGTGCGATCTACGATCCGGTTGCCAACAAGTGGACGGCCGTTTCAGCTCCCAGCGGCTGGAGCACGATCGGTGACGGGCAGAGCACCGTGCTCGAAAACGGCACCTATATGCTGGGAAATTGTTGCGCGAACGATCAAGCTCTTTTAGACGAGGCGTCGATGACGTGGACGCAAATCGGCGCCGGCAAGCACGATCCAAACAGCGAGGAAGGCTGGACGCTGCTGCGAAGCGGCGATATCCTGACGGCCGACGTTATCGCGGCTCCGAACTCGGAGGTCTACGTTCCCTCGGCAAACATGTGGCAATCAGCGGGAACCATTCCGGTAAATCTCGTGACTCAAGACGAGATCGGACCTCAGACGCTACGCCCGAATAACACCGTCTTCGTAACCGGTTCAACGGGGCTGACGGCAATCTATAACGCCAACACCGGGAAGTGGAGGAAAGGCCCAACGTTTCCGATGATTAGCGGCCAGCAAATCGACACGGCGGACGCTCCGTCGTCGTTGCTCACCGACGGCAGCGTGCTCCTTGCCGCAAGCCCCGGCGTCTACAAAGCGCCCGCGACCTTTTACGTCTTCAGCGGTAAAAAGCTCGCTGGCATCGCGCCGCCTCCCAACGCGGTGAACGACTCGAGCTATAACGTTCGGCTGCTGATGCTTCCAACGGGTCAGGTGATGGAGTGCGACAACTCCGGCGACGTCGAAATCTACGCCGGCGCAACTACGGTTAGCGGGGGGATCGCGCCGCAGATCACTTCGGTGCCGACGACGCTCGCAGCGGGAAGCACTTACAGGATCAAAGGCCGACGCTTCAACGGTGTCTCGCAGGCAAACTTTTACGGCGATGACGTTCAAGAAGCGACGAACTACCCGCTGGTGCGTATCACCAATAACGGTACCGGCCACGTCTTTTACGCTCGAACCCATGGACACAGCTTTATGGGCGTCGGGTCGTACCGTGCGGTGTCGACGATGTTCGATGTTCCGCCCGGAATCGAAACCGGAAAAAGCAGCTTGGTCGTCGTGACCAACGGCATAGCTTCGACGCCGGTCAGCGTCACAATCCAATAACGACTTCTTCGGTAGGACGTCCATGGTTCGTAGCCTTACGGCCAGGCGGTTGGCTTCGCGGTTGGCTCTAGTGAAGCGCGTCCGGAACTGATCAAGCCTTCGCCGGTAAGGCGGACCCCCTACGGGACGACGGCGGCGCCGGACGGAACCTGTCTGGGTGGCAGCATGTTTGCCTTGCAGCTTTGGAAATACTTACTGACGAGAGAGGGAGCACTTGAATGAGACTTTCTACGTTGATTACGTGCGCCTCAAGCGTGATGATGGCCGCCGCACTACTTGCCGGCTGCAGCAGCGGCGGTTCGCAGTTGTCCGGGCTTGTGAGTCCCGTCGCGTCCCAACCGCATCAGCCTAGCGAGACGTTCGCCGGCCTGAAGTGGATCGGGAACGTCCGCCCCGACCAGCATAAGTCGTGGGTCTCGCGGGACGCCGCGCAAACGCCTCGACTTCTCTTCGAGTCGGATGACGGTACGAACGACGTCTACATCTTCGGCTTGCCAGATTTGAAACTATACGGCACTCTGACCGGGTTCGACCAGCCGCAGGGTTTATGTTCTGACGCCAACGGCAACGTCTACATCACGAACACCGGAACGTCTCAGGTGTTCGAATACTCCCATGCCGGAAAATTACTCAATACCTACCAGGATACGTACGGATATCCGGATGGATGCGCCATCAATCCGGAAAATGGCGATCTTGCCGTCGCGAACATCCGCGGCTTTAGCGGCGCAGGCCAGGTGTTGGTTTACAGCAGCCCCACGGCGAGTCCAACCGTGTTGAGAAACCCGCATCAGTATTCCTACTACTTCGCTGGATACGGTCCTTACGGTTATCAGCTCTGGGCTGACGGAAAAAATGCGAAGGGCGGCTACATGGTCTCCCAATGCATCGCGTCCACCTGCAGCACGATCAAGCTGACTGGCGGAGTAATCCACTCCCCGGGCGCAGTGCAATTTGATTACTACGAGCAGGCTTGGGTTGTGTTCGATCAGGGTCCTTGCGCTTCCGGCGGCTCGTGCAGCTACTGGGTCTACAAAAATGAAAATTCTATGCTTAGTGACCCAAACAACTACCTGACCTACAAGGGCGGCGCGGTCTGCGACCTGATTCAAGGCATGATTAAGGACACCGGCAACGAGTATGCCGGTGGGGCGGCTACGAGCAATGCGAGCGACGCCAGCACGTCCGAGGATCGCTGGCCGTACTCGCCCGAACTCAACGACCCGCCGACCAACTACAGCACGAGGTACGTCTCCCAGCCGGTCGGGGCGGCGATCAGCATCGTAAAATAGTCGGCAAATCAAAGGGTGCGAGAAAGTGGGGTGGCCGGTAGCCACCCCACTTTGTTCTTTCAGATTTCGCGTTAGGACGTCGACGTCACTCGTTGGAACGCGGGTTGATGGCCACGCCTTCGACCTCACTTGAGCTTAGTCCGTTGTTGAACTCATAGCTGTAGGTGATGTTCGTCGGGCTGTAGTTGTAAACGTCGATTTCGCCGAGCGTATATCGGAGGCTGCGAAGTGCTTGGATTTCTGATCCAAATGCCCGAAGATACTTTCGTTCTTCAGCAAGAATGGGCCGCCGACGAGCGTGCAGGCTGGGTTGCAGCCTTTGTAGACGTAGACTTCGCTGTCGAACGCGCTGATCGAGACGAGATTGCCGGCATTGTCGATGTCGAGGCCGCCTGGATCGGTGTTGCGATAGTGCTTCGCCGCTCTGCCGGATCCCGTGCAACCCTTAAAGTACGTCAAAGTTGCATTTCCAGTCGAGTTAGTGGCCGATGCCCAACAGTCGCCGTTTTTCGCCATTGCGACGCCGTAAACTTCGTCCATGTGCGGGTTGGTCAGGTTCGCGAAGCAGCCGCCCGGGAGCGTGCAGAGCGAGATGCTGCCCGCGCCGCTGGTGTCGAAGATGTTGGCAACGGCGATCGTGCCGGTGACCGCATTGGGACTCGTCGCGTCCGACGGCTGGCCGTACGGATCGCTGACCGAGCCAATGGACGCGACCGCACATGCCGGGTCCCTTGAAGACAATGATCGTACGGCTGCCGCCGTCGGGATCAATCAGATTGCCTTTGCCGTCGACGGCGATGCCGTTGGGATCGCTGACCGGGTTCAGCGAGCATATCGGCGAGCTATCGTTGCTGTTCGGATCCCGGTAGCCCCAGATCAACGTATTAAAAACTCGCTGACGTAGAAGTGGCTCTTCTTGCTCTTCCTCTCGGGAACGATTTTAGCGAGCACGCCGGCCGGACCGGACGGGCGGAGCTCGAGCGGAACCAGACTAGCCAGCGGCGACCACTGCGGAATGAGATGACCGTTTGTGAAATGAGACTGTGCCGGGCCGATGTTCGGCGTCGAGCTGGCCGATCCAAGATTGCTGCCGGAGCAGCCGGCGAGGAGCCCAACAGCTACCGTCGCACACAGGGTTAAATTGAGCAAACGCACGAGAACGGGCCCTCCTCTATGAGAAGCCGCAGGAGACTTTTAGCTATGCCTCGGGTTAGTTCGCAGCTGCACCCTTGCCCGAGGAGCAAGTAAGTGTTCGCTCCCTCTCCGCCACCCCCTCCGCCGCGGCGGTCCGTTCTCGAGGGGGAAACCCTGCTATGACACCATCGCGGCACGATGGAGCATCCGTGCGCTTCGCCCTGAACGCGACGAGGTTCGAATGGAATCGCGCCGTCGATGCATGCCGTGCCGTTCGACTTCTCGTTGACGGCCAAAGCATCGCAGCCGAGCGTGCGACGTTGTCTCGAATAACTCGGTCGCGGTGCTTTCGATCGTCGGATCTGCAAATAGCAGACTCTTCGAGCGATCGTACGGTGCGCGTTCAGATCCGCACCACATGTGCGGTGGAAACCGGCGACGTTTTTACGCTTCGCTCGATGAGCATCCGATCGAACCAGAGGAAGCGTTGTTATCGTTCGACGGCAAAGTTTAGGGGCGAACTTTCAGGCAGGCCCACGGCCGCGTGAAACGGAAACGAGCAAAAATACTATGTCAAACATAGTCTTTGATGAGTCCCATGCGCAAAAATGGACCCTCGACAAGGGTCTGGCGCTCGCGATTTCACCCGACAGCCCTGAAGACTCATACTACGGCCATTTGGCAGATCTTCTCCGCGACGAGCTCAAGCTTGATTCGGTGCCGATGCGGAGATGGGATGTCGACCTGCTCCAAGATTGCCCCCTTCTCGTCATTGCACATCCGAGCGCGCGCGATGGAGAGCCGAATCTAGAAGGCTCTCCTATTTTCTCTGCTGGTGAAATAGAAGAGGTTCGAAAATTCGTTAGCGACGGTGGCGCGCTGCTCGTGATCGGTGAATACAACTATGCGCTGTGGCGCAATAATCTGAACGAGCTCCTCGAGCCCTACGGGATTGCGTTCAACAACGACACCGTCATGCGCCCTCAGGCCAAGGATGATCCAATCCTGCTGCGCCATTTCCCTCTGAAGTTGTCGCCTTCCCATCCGGTTACCGAGGACCTCTCCGAGATCACGTACCATCGCGGATGTTCGCTCAAGGTTTCGCCGCCCGAAACCGACGCCGTCGTGGCAGCCACCCCCAACAACGAAGTTCTGTGCGCCGCCAAAATATATGGCCGGGGGCGAGTTGCCGCGATTGGCGATAGCGATATTTTTTCGCTGGCATATATCGGCAACAGCGATAACGTTCGGTTGTTCATCAATTTGGTCCGCTGGCTCGTGGATCAGAAAATCGTTCCTATGGCGAAGCGCGACGTTGGCATTTTGCAAAAGGGATCGACGCTTCAAGAGTTTCCAAAGAAAACGGATTTGCGCCTTTTGCCTGGCGACCATTTGTTTACTCTTAACCACGATGAAGCGACAATTAAGCTGCTCGCTTCTATTCGGCACAATCCATTCAAAGAGAGAGAAGCGTTCCTAGAAGAATGTGAATTAAAATTCCACCAGCTTCCGGAACCATTGCGCCGGGCGGTGCTCAAGTTCAGACGCCACAGCAACCAATTTGGAGCGCTACACTTGCAAGGTCTCCCGCTTGACCCGGAGTTGCCGGCGACGCCCGCAACTGAAAGTCCTCCAGATAAAAAAACGTTCTGGTCGGAAGCATGGCTGGCGATGATAGGCCAGGCGTTGGGAGACCTCATTGGATACAGCGTCCACCACGATGGCTCGATTTTCCAGAACGGCAGCCCAATGAAAGACCAGGAATTTGCCCAGACCACTCACAGCTCCGAGGTCTTTCTCGAGTGGCATACTGAACAAGTCTTTCACCCTGCGCTACCCGATTTTCTGTGCTTAATGTGCCTGCGCGCAGACCGTGATAACCAGGCCAAAACCGCGGTGGCGAGCATCAAGAATATCCTTGCGGAGATTCCCGTCTCGATGAGACAGGTCTTATTTCAACCTCGCTTCCGCGCCAGCGTCGACTTGTCGGGCGATAGTGATAAACCCGGAGCCAGACCGCTTATTCCTATCCTGTACGGGCAGCCTTACGATCCGTTTTTCACATTTGATCCCGAGCTAATTGAGCCGATCGACCGCGAAGCGGCACTGGCTTTTGGACGACTGCGAGACACGGCGAAACAGGTCTATAATTACATCAAGTTAAGACCCGGCGAGCTATTAATCATTGACAATCGACGTGCCATTCATGCGAGATCCGGATTTAAAGCTTATTACGATGGTGAGGATCGCTGGTTACAACGAATTTACGTGGTGCGCGACCTGGTCACGACCAACGAAGAGCAAGATCGAAGCCAGCGCATTAACGATAGACCTTGGCGGCACGTCCCGCGGGATCGTACGTTCCGACGGATTCTTCAACGCGGCTTTAAGGCAGCGGTGAGGCGTCTCCCTCCGGCGCTCGTGGGTCAAAGCGACGGTACCGAGAAGGACTGATAAGGCGGCGATGGGTTCTGGATGACGTCGTTATTCCAATCTGGGCCGCAGTAGACATTGTGCTGCGGTTAAGGTTGGTCGTGCCCCAGAGTGTGCCCTTAGCTTAACAAGACCCACCACCGGACCTCGGCAGGGAGTCGAAGGTCCACGTAGCGATCCCTATTCATCGCAAGTGTATCGTTCTCGCATTTGGCGCCTTGATGCAGAGCGTCTTCGTAGTCTATCAGCTGTCAGAAGTGCGGTTTCTGGTTAAAACCGTGGCGAAAACCTACGACGCGAACTGAAACTTGACTATTCCAACGATAGTGCGCTTGCTTTTTCCTCTTAATAACACCATGACACAAGGATTGGGAAAATATACTGCAGAAGGGCTATAGCGGCTCCGCAGTCCGTCCTGTATAGCTGTCACCATTGGCCTCGCCGAGGGTTTTATAGTGGCTACGCGTTTGTCTTTACCGTTAGCGCTACTAGCGCTACGGTTTGTCGGTTAACGGCATCCTGAAATGCAGAGAGCGAGCTATGGAGATCTCGCCCTACCCCGAAGACATCAAACTCACCACACCCGATTTGCACGCCGCTTACGAAGTCATCAGGGCCGGCAGCAGCTAAGGTGTCGTTGCATTCGGCTCGACTGACCTCACTTCTCGTCGGAGCCCTTGCGCTCAGCGCGTGTGCCGGCAACGGTATGGGCGCTCCCGGACGGACAAATCCCCTAATTCCGGCGGAGCCGAACGCGCCGAACACCGCGCATGCAACCTCGTGGGTGAGTCGCGACGCCGAGACGCAGGATCTCCTGTACGTGTCAAACGCCAAGGACGGAAGCGTCTACGCCTATTCCTACCCGCAGGGCAAGTTGAAAGGATGGCTGCTCAACCTCCGGGCCACTGGTCTGTGTTCGGACGCAAACGGCAATGTTTTCATCCCGAAAGGCAACGAGATACTAAAATACGCCCATGGCGCTACGCGGCCGCTCGCCGTGTTGCGTAATCCACTCGGGGGCGACTCACAATTCTGCTCGGTCGACCCCACGACCGGGAACCTCGCCGTTTCGGGAGGCGTCTCCCACAAATATGGCATCGCAATCTACACCAGTGCTAAGGGCAACCCTCGAACATACGTGGAAAGGGACGGCAACGATCGCTATTGGTCTTGCACGTACGACGGCAAGGGCAACCTCTTCGTTATCGTTGCGGCCGGCAGCACAAGCAACCTGGTCGAACTACCCAACCGCAGTGCGCACATCAGAAACGTCGCGTGGAGCGGGACACGCCGCCCGCGTCTGGGCTCGATTCAGTGGGACGGCAAGTACCTAGCGGCCGAGAGTCCGGCAAGCGGTTACGAACCGACGACGATCTTCCGCTACAGCGTCCGTGGAAGGCTAGCCACCTTTGTGGGCAAGACCGAGCTCAGGGGCGCCGGAAGCCCCCTCCAGTTCTGGATTCACGGCGCGAAAGTCGTCATGGCCAATGAAGGCGCGGACAACTCCGGCGCTGCTGCCGTTACACTCTACGACTACCCGAGGGGCGATAAGCCTGGGCTGATCATCGAAGACGCCGGCGGACCGCAGGCCGCGACCGTCAGCCTTTTTTTCACAAAGTCGCCGTTACCACCTATCACTACAACAACCTGCGAACGGGCTGGAACGATCAAGAATCGATGTTGACGTCTGAAAACGTTAACAGCGGATCTTTCGGCCTACTGAACACCGTGACGCTTGACGACCAGGTGGACGCACAACCCCTCCTCGTCCCGAATGAAACGACGACGGTCGGGGTGGCGCCGGGTAAACACGACGTGGTGTATGTCGCAACCGAGAACAACACGGTCTATGCGATCGATGCGTCAAGCGGAACGCTCCTGTTCCAACAGAATTTGGGCAGTCCCGTTCCTACGCCCTTGGGCTGCACCAACAACGGCGCAAACGTCGGTATCGACGGTACACCGGTCATCGACCGCCACGCTAACGCCATGTACGTCGTTGCCTATGTGATGCAGGGCAGCGTACCTACCTATTTCATCCATGAACTCAGTTTGAGCAACCTGATGGACATCCTGACGCCCGTCGTCGTCTCCGCGTCACACACGTTAAGCAACGGTTCTATTTTCACGTTCAACGCAACGTATCAGCGACAACGACCCGGCTTACTTGAGGCGAATGGAAACATCTATGCTGGATTCGGCAGCTTTTGCGATTTTAGCGCATCGATGTCGCGCGGCTGGGTGCTCGGTTGGCAGGCGGGGTCGCTCACCCCGCTTCCGGCGAACCAGCTAAACGACGCCCTCGTATACATCGCCGAACAGCTTCTTCTTGTCGTCGGTCTGGATGTCGGGGTACGGCATCGCGGCCGATGCATCCAGGAATATCTACTTCGCTACCGGCAACTCGGATTCGTCGGGAACGACGTATAACAGCGTCACGAATATCTCAGAGAGCGTCGTTAAGGTCAGTTCGGACCTCACAACACTGTAAAGGCTTCTTTACGCCGTCAAACGTCGACGCGCTCGACGTGAACGATGAAGACACTCGGATCGGGTGGTGTGTTGCTGTTGCCGGATACCACGGGTTCGGGGCCGGCACTCGCCGCAGCAGCCGGCAAAGCCGGAAGGCTCTTCCTCCATCGAGCGCAAAAACTTGGGCGGATACAATCCAAGTGGTCCGAACAACGATCTCGGCGAGGAGAGCATCGGTGGATGCTGGTGCGGTCTAACATACTTCGACGCGGCGAGCGACTCGGTGCGGCGCATCGTTGCTAGCGGCGGAAACAACGTGACCGTTTGGAAAGTCCTAAACCCGCCCTCGTTGGTTGCGGCGGGAACTTCGCCGAGTATACCCGGTGGCCAAGATCCCGGGTTCCTCACGACGGTCTCATCGGACGGGTCTAGCGCCGGTGCAATCATTTGGGCGGTCGCGCGGCCGCAGACGGTGCCCGGCAATGTCACACTTTTCGCGTTTACGGCCGAACCTCCCAGCGGCAGTTCAACGCTAGAAACGCTCTACCAGGGGGCCGCAGGCACCTGGGAGTCAGCCGAACGGTAACGCAAATCTCGTTCCCGTCGTAGCAAATGGCAAAGTCTACGTCGCGAGCTACGCGCAGCTTGACATTTTTGGGCTGCTCGGTTCTAATGCGAACGCCGTAACGCCAAAAGCTCCGCAGGTCAAAGCCCCTCGCGTTTCTATCGGAGCTCGGCACGAAGTCACCGGGACGCTCCTTGCCATTAGCGGCGCGCAGCTTACCTTACGCACACGCATGGGAAAACTAGCTCGCATAGACGACTCCAACGCGGTCCGACACGAGCGAAGTGCCGTCCTGGTGATAGGCAAGCCTTTCACTGCCGAGGGAACGTACGATGCAAGCGGCGTTCTTCATGCCACCGTGATCGTGCGCGCAAAGCCCTCGCCGGCGACATGGCCTACCGATCGAGCCTGACCGAACGCAGACGGCACGATACGGGAGGACTCGACAGGGTGGCAAGTATGACCGTGGTTTGGTCTTCCAGATCACGGCGTCCGGCACACTAGCATTTTAAGCCGATTTCGTGCTCAGAAACTCATGGGGAAGGTGGGAGTCGAACCCACATGAGTTGCCTCGGCCGCTTTTGAGGCGGCTGCGTCTGCCATTCCGCCACTTCCCCGGGGAGCTACGGCTGTTTCGCGTCGAGCCGGCGCTGCGCCTCGCGGGTGTTGCCGACGGTGTAGACGCCAAGACGCAGTTCGACCGAACGTTGCCCAAAAATCAGGATCATCAACTCAGCGCCACGCGTCGCTCGCACCTTAACAGAGACAACGTCGCCATGACGCCATCGAACCGCGATCAATCCACCGCGGTGTAGGATTCCGCGCGCGTCCCCATCGGAAGCGACCAGCACTTTGTCGCCCGGCGCAAACGCAAATCCCGAGATCGACTCTAATCTCGCCGTGGAGCGCCGATCATGCGGCTCGAAGCTCTCGTCGACGACCAGTTCTCGGCTGCGTCCCGTAAGGATGAAGGTTCGACGAAAAATCGCGCCGCCGCGTGGCAAATCCGGCGCGTCATAATAGCACGAAACGCGCGTGCTGGTAAGCAGATCGACTCTGCTGCACGAGTAGGAACGATTGTAGGTGCCGGGCGGGAGTGGATGCGTGTACGACGCGATGTAATCTCGCGCCGAGACGGGCGGCGGCGGGTCGGAAGCATCGCGCAATAGACCGATGCCGGTTGCGGCATTTACCGGTCCGTCACCGAACTCGGCGATTCTGGCTCCGGCGAAAGGGGCGAACACGACCCGCAGATTCGCATTTGACATTATCGTGCCATCGGAATCCCGAAACGGAGGCGGAGTCCCGCGCGGCGGCGCAGGCGCTTGGGGCGCAGGAACGATGGCGACCCCGATCGGAACGACGCGTACGTCGCGCGCCGGCAGATTGAAGGGCTGGGTTGTAATCTTTCGATGCGCCAAGGGAATGGTAAAACCGCCGACGTGGCGTCTCGAGCCACTCGGATTGGTCGCCACGAGGAAGCCGTACGAAGCGTCGTCGGCAAGCAGCAACGTCGTATTCGCTGCAAGCTTTCGGCGGCTCACAGCGGGTAGCGACGATGGGTCGAAGTAAAGCCGGCCGGCCTTGCGCAACGCATGAATTCTCGAAAGCGAAGAGCCGCGCATGCGGCCCATCAGCGAGGGAATATGAGGAAACAAGAGCGTCATCGAACGCGCCGCTCGCTCGTCGATCGTGGCGAGGTCGACAAGCGTGCAGCTCAGGCCGCGGCCGTTGCAGGCGCGCTGCATCGCGATCGTCGCGCTCGCCAGCAGATTGAAATCGTCGGCGCTCAAAGTTCCGGGCGCAAAAAGAGTCGCGGGCCAAACGATCGCCGCATCGGCGGCGACATGCGTCTTCGCCAGCAGCGTTCCATACTTGCCAATGAGGTCACCGAACCAGCGCGTCGGCGCGTACCGAGTTGAGGCGCGCAGCTCGCTGGTGAGGGCGGCATCCCAAGCGTAACTCCAATTCGCCCAAGGCGCCTCCCAGCCGTGAGGGTCGATAGTGTCTTGCAGTGGGAAGTTCACGACGCCGTGGATCCCGTCACGAAACAGCTCGCCGAGCGCAATCGCAGTATTTGACGGATCGCTCGGCCGCGGCGCGCCTTCATCGGCGGTTTGGAACCAGCCCGCCTGAAACTCGGACTGCATCGCCGGGAGCCGACGCTGCGTCTGCAGCAATCCGGTGGCAAAATCGAGGTCGGCGAGATCGTGTGCGCCGATTCGATACGAGCTGCTTTGATACCAATTCCCCCAAGCCCAAGCCGGCGACGCGCTCGGCACGCGCATCTCGTACGTGTTGATGAAGAGCGGAACTTGATTTCCGACGATCGATGCCACCATCCGGCGCAGCCAGCCGATGTATGCGTGCCAGTGTGGCGCGGGCCAGGTGTTGTTGTCGAGATATGCGCCTTGGTCATCATCGAGCGCGATTGCGATCACATCGTGCGAGTACGGATCAACGGCTCCAAGCGCGTCATTGAGCCACTGGGCCGCCGCACGTAGATGCGTCCCGTTCGCGAGCCATTCGGCAGCGGCCGCGTCGGCGTTGGCATTTTGCAGCGTTGCCGTCGCCGGATAGCGTCCCTCGAGCACGTCGTGCAGCGGCATGTTATATTCCGCTCGGCGTAATAGCCAGGCCGGATAGCCGCCATTGCGCCATTCGTTCCGGATCACCGGACCGGGACGCAGGATAAGCTTAAAGCCAAGTTGGTGAGTCTGCTTAAGCAAAGCGAGGAGATCGCGGCGGGGATCGGTCGTGCCGGTGAAGTCCGCGACGCCTTCGGCCGGCTCGTGCCAGTTCCAAATCAGATAGAGATCGATCGTATTAATACCGAGATTTCTGTACGCAAGCAATGCATCGTGCCACCGGTCGCGCGGCATACGCTCGTAGAAGAAGGCCGCACCGTAAACGAAGAATGGACGCCCCTCGACGGTGAAGACGGGGTAACCGTGGTCGGTCGTGATGCGGGAAGCGTTCCAACTCGACCAGCCGGGCGCGCCCGCCGCATGAGACGGGAATGGGCGATGCGAGAACGAGTAAGGGTGCGAGCAGAAAGGGCCACCACCGCTGCATGCGAGCGGCCACAAGATAGACGACGCAGCCGCACATCAGCCATCCAAGGCCGAGCGCGATGGCGACGGCGCCCGTCGAAACGAAGGCTAACGTCCATCCGGCGAGCGCAACGAGCGCCGGCAGGGGATAGAGCGGCATCTTAAACGGCCCGCTCGCGCGACGCGCGCGCAGTAAGCTCAGAGCGATGATCTGCGCGATGCCTTGGATGAGCACTATTCCCGCAGTGAGAAACGCAATGACCTCGTCGAGCGTAAAGAGGCTCGCAACCAACGAGAGCGCTCCAACCGCCAGCAGCGCAACGTGGGGAAAATCTTTGCGGGGATGAAGCCGGGCAAAGACCGGAAGAAACGCGCCGTCGCGAGCCGCCGCAAACGAGATGCGCGAGAATCCGAGAAGATTACCGTAAAGCGATGCAAAGGCCGTCACCAGCACGAGCAGCGTCACGAACGCGGCGGCGGAACGTCCCCAGGTCCTCTCGACGACGAACGCTGCCACATATTGCGCCTGCATGGTCGGTTGGCCGTGCGCATCGAGCAGCGATCGCCACGGCACGACGCCGAGCACCCCAATCTGCAGCAGCACGTAGAGCGTGGCCACGATCAGCACCGAAAGCAGGATGGCCTTTGGGATCGTCCGCTCCGGCCGCACGACCTCATCGCCGAGCAGTGCCGCCTCGGCGTATCCGGCATAGTCGTAGAGCGTGATGTAAAGTGCGCTGCCGAAGCCGGCGACGAAGCCGGCACCCAGCCGGAGGGGCTGGGAAAGATGAAACGCTTGGGTGAAATTTGCGTGCGAGAGTCCCGCGATTGCAACGAGCGCAACCGTGAGCGTTGCCGCTGCCGCCAGCACCACACCAAGGGATGCGACGCCCGCCGTCCGCCGATAGAGCATGAGCATCGTCACGATGCCAATGGCGACGGCGAGCGCGTCGTGCGCGGCGACGTTCGAGCCCAGACCTGGATAGAAAAAGGCCGCATAATTCGCAAAGCCGATGTAGCCGCTGGCCAGAAGGCAGGGCGCCGCCAAGAGAAACTGCCAATTGAAAAGAAACGCGAGTGCTTTGCCAAGACGGTGCGCTCCAAACACGTTTCGTAAATAGACGTACGTACCGCCCGATCCGGGGAAACGCGATGAGAGCTCGGCCCACACCAGACCATCACAAAGCGCGACGATAGCCCCTGCGACCCAGCCAACGAGCGCGAGCGGCCCTCCCAGAGCGCGCCACGACCAGAGGAATGGTCACGAGCGGTCCGATTCCGATCATCGTGATGACGTTGATCGAAATGGCGCTGCGCAAATCGATCGCGCGCTTCAGCCCGCTCATCTAGGCGGAGGCACTTCGTGCGCAGAAGCTCATCGCCATGCACGAGCGCACCGACATGGCGCGGATCCTCAACATTGCCGGCGACGTGCGCGTCGACTTTGTCGAGAGCGCAGCCTTGGCAGGAAATCCCCTAGGTGATCCGGCAACGCGGCCGATCGCAGTCTACCTTCCGACAGGCTACGATCCGCAAGGTTCGCGGCGCTTTCCCGTGCTCTACGTGTTGCACGGTTACACCGGAGACGTGGCCGCCTTGATCTCGGCGCGTCCGTGGGAGACGAATGTTCTGCAGTGGGTCGACCGTCTTATTCGCGACCGCCGCATGCCGCCGGTGTTGCTTGCGCTCGTCGATGGATTCACGCGGCTGGGAGGTTCGCAATACGTTGACTCGGTGCACAACGGACGCTATGCGACCTACGTCGTGCGCGACGTAGTCGGACACGTGGATCGCACCTACCGCACGATTCCGAACGAAGGCGGCCGAGCCGTGTTGGGTAAGTCCTCAGGAGGTTTTGGCGCGATGCATCTCGTGCTGGAGCATCCGGGCACATTCGGCGCGTTTGCGTCACATAGCGGCGATTCGTACTTTCGATACGCGCACATCCCGGCATTTGCGACGGTCCAACGCACGCTCGAAGCATACGACTTTAATCTTGCCGCCTTCGTCGAGGCGTTCGAGCGTAAGCACAAGCACAACGCAGCCGAGTATACGACGATGGAGATGTTGGCGTACTCGGCGGCATACTCTCCGCGCAGCGCGACCGCATTTGATCTCGATCTGCCCTTCGAGAGAGGCAGTGGAGCCTTGCGCGAAGACGTCTTCGAGCGCTGGCTCGCGTTCGATCCCGCCGAGAGGGTCGCAACGCACCGTGACGAGCTGGCCAGGCTGCGGCTCCGCTATCTCGATTGCGGCCGGCGGGATGAATATAATCTCGACATCGGCGCGCGGGTTATCGCGCAGCGAATCCGGGACCTCGGCCTCTCCGTGCGTCACGAGGAATTCGACGACGATCACCGCAACGTCGGCTACCGGTACGAAATTTCTCTCCCGGCGCTGACCGCCGCTCTGAATAACGAATGATGAAACGGGTTTTTTTGTCGCTTGCTTTGCTGATGGGGTTAGGGAGCAACGCGGTGCTCGCACAGGTGCCACCGCCGCCGACTCCTACGCCGGATCCGCACACCTACACCGATCCGGCAATGACCTTTACGGCCCCCGCTGACGCGGTTCTAGTCGCGCGCCAAGAGGCGCCGTTAAACGCGCTCGGCCAGGACCTCCAACCGGTGGCTGTCTGGCTGGTGCACCCCGGCAAGGAAGACGTACGCACGATCCAGATCGCAATGGAGGCCTTCGAGGGACCGCCCGATCAGTGGGAGGGTCAGTTCGAGAGCCAGACTCATAGTTCGCAAGACGGCACGCTGATCCGCAACAAGACCCCTATGACACTGCTCAACGGTATGCCGGCTACCTTTGTGGAGGTTGCGTTCGGAAGCGGCTTCGATGCTCGCAAAGAATTCGCAATTGTCTGGGCCGATGGCCAACGCGGCATCGTGCTCTCGGAAACCGCACGCCTTGGCGACACGAGCGCAGACGATGCGCGCGAGGCTCTCAAACAGGCGACGGCAGTTCGGTATCCCGAGAACCAGCCGTAGCCTCGAGCGCTCCGCGCAGATCGTCGAGCAAATCGGCAGCGTCTTCAATACCAACCGAGAGTCGCAGAAGCCCATCCGTAATGCCGCGCCGCTCGCGCTCGTTTTCAGGGATCGAGCCGTGCGTCATGCGCCCCGGATGGCAGATGAGCGATTCCACTCCGCCGAGACTCTCGGCGAGGCTAAAGTACTGCAAACGGCTTGCGAAGTCGAGCGCACGTTTCGGAGGCCCCTCGAGCTCGAACGAGAGCATGCCGCCAAAGCCGCTCATCTGCCGCTGCGCAAGTGCGTATTGGGGATGCGAGGGCAGACCGGGATAGTAAACGCGCGCCACGTCGGCACGTGACTCCAGAAATTCGGCGACGATCTGCGCATTGCGCTCGTGCTCGCGCATGCGCAGGGCAAGCGTCTTCGCGCCGCGCATCGTTAGCCAGGCGTCATGTGGTCCGGGCACGCCGCCCACCGCATTCTGCTGAAAGCGGATCGCTTCATACAGCGCCGCATCGTCGGTTATCGCGATGCCGCCGATGGCGTCACTGTGGCCGCCGATATACTTGGTCGTCGAATGGACCACAATATGGGCGCCGAGTGAGAGCGGCTGCTGGAAATACGGCGTCGCAAACGTGTTGTCGACGGCAACGAGCCGTTCGGGGCTACCGAGCGACGCGATCGCTGCGATATCGGCGAGCTTGAGCAGCGGATTGCTCGGCGTTTCGATCCAAAAGAGCTTCGTTGTAGGTTTGACTGCGGCGCGCACCGCGTCGAGATCTGTCATGTCGACGTAGCTGAACTCCAAACCATAGCGTTGGAGTACGCGAGAAAAGAGGCGATAGGTTCCCCCGTAAAGATCGTCGCTCACGACCACATGATCGCCCGCCGATAGCAGACCAAGTACTGCCGCGGTCGCGGCCATCCCGCTGGCGAAAGCGCTGCCGAAGCGTGCTTCTTCTAATGAGGCCAGCTGCCGTTCCAATGCCAGGCGCGTCGGATTGATCGTGCGGCTGTAGTCGAAACCCTTATGCTCCCCCACGCGCGTCTGAGTGTAGGTAGAGGTCTGGTAGATGGGAACGATCGTCGCTCCGGTTGCGGGATCGGCCTCTTGGCCAACGTGAATCGCCTTCGTTGCAAACCTCATGCGTAGTACCTTGTCATCCTGAGCGAGCGAAGCGAGTCGAAGGGCGAAGGATCACTTACGAACGACGTTGGAGCTGGTCGAGAGAAAGCTGATGATATCTTGGCGCGCGAGCACGCCGATCGGTTCCCCGTTGTCAGTGACGACGATCGCTGGATTGGAAAGCGTCAGCACCTTGTATGCGCGTTCGATTTCGTCAGACTGTTCCAAGGCTGGAAATGGCCGGCCCATGACTTCGCTCACGGGTTGATGGATGATGTCGGCATGATCGAAGACGCTCTGCATAACGCCGATGTCGTTTACGCTGCCGACTTGCTCGTGCCCTCGCATCACCGGCACTTGCGAAATCTCATACTGTCGCAAGAGGTCCAGTGCAGTCTTGACCGTGTCGTCGTGCTGGACGGTGATGAGGGGAGGAAGCGGGGTTTTGCTGCGCAGCACGTCGCCGACGGTCGCGCGCCGCGTGGAGTCGGCCAAAAAGCCGTTTGCGATCATCCAATCGTCGTTGAAGATTTTTGACATGTAGCCGCGTCCAGAGTCGGGCAGGATTACGACCACGATTGCGTCGGCGGAGAGCGTCTTTGCCAGTTTGGCGGCGGCGACCGCGGCGGTGCCGGACGATCCGCCCACGAGCAGGCCTTCCTCCCGCGCGATGCGACGCGCCATGAGAAACGAATCGCGATCGGAAACGCGCACCATCTCATCGATGACGCGCAGGTCGACAGTCTCGGGGAGATAGTTCATTCCAATCCCTTCGACGGCATATGAACGCGGAATGTCACCTGAGTAGATCGAGCCTTCGGGGTCGGCGCCGACGACGTGAATTGCCGGATTCTTCTCTTTGAGATAACGGGCCGTCCCCGAGATCGTACCGCCCGTCCCAAGGCCGGCCACGAAATGCGTGATTTCTCCGCCGGTCTGCTCCCAGATTTCGGGGCCAGTCGTATGATAGTGCGCTTCGGGATTGAAGTGATTGTGGAACTGATTCGGCTGAAAGGCTCCCGGAATCTCGGACGCGAGCCGATTTGCCACACCGTAATACGATTCGGGGGAGTCAGCCGGAACGTTCGACGGTGTAATAACGACGTCGGCGCCGTAGGCGCGCAAGAGGTCGATCTTTTCGCGCGACATCTTGTCGGGCATGACGAGGATGCACCGGTATCCTCGAATCGCCGCCGCCATTGCCAGGCCCGTGCCGGTATTGCCGCTCGTCGGCTCGACGATCGTGCCACCCGGCTTGAGCAAGCCTTGGCCCTCAGCGGCATCGAGCATTGCGACGGCAGGGCGGTCTTTGACGCTTCCGCCGGGGTTCACGTACTCGATCTTTGCAAGCACGAGACAGGCCGCGCCGTCGACGACCTTGTTGAGCCTCACCAGGGGCGTGTGGCCGATGGCTTCGAGGGCGTTCTCGCAATAGACGAGGCCGGTCGTTTTGGACGACGGAACGGGGCTTGCCATAGGAGCGGCGGCTTCGGCGTGCCGAAGAAGTTCGCCTATGAAAGGCCTCGGTGCGCTCTACTTGATGATTGCATTGCTGCTATTCGGCACGCAAGGATGTAATAACGATGCTTTGCCGCCTGCCTCAGGATTCGCAAGCGTCACGGGCGTCATCATAGACGCTGCGACGAATGCCCCGATAGCTGGGGCGGTCGTCACGATCGACACGGTATTGACGGCGACCACCGACGCTGCGGGCCGCTTCTCCATTAACAAGGTTCCCAGTGGAATTGCCGACTATTCCGTGCAAGCGAAAGGATACCAGACCCTTGCGTCCACGGCAGATGTGGAACCCGGAAAGCCGTTCCAGCTCAATCTGACGCTTGCCCAGCAACCCGCGCACTGATCGTTAGCCCAAAGCGGTCGAACGGCGGTACGCACTTGCCGGTTTGACCAGCGTTGCGCGATTTGCGACCGTACGGTCGACGATACCGAGCACGACCGCGGCAAGCTTTTCGGGATCGTGACGAACGGTCTCCGTCTCGCCGATTACTGCAGCGCAAACCGGTTCCAATCCGAGCGCCACGATGCGCTCGACATCCGGTTCGACCGGCACCTGTCCCTCTTGCGCGTACGCTCCAAGGAGCCTTGAAGGCGACTCGTCATTGACGATGACGTAATCGCAGACGCGCTCGCCGGCGTTTGCGAGCAGTGCCTCCACATGATCGGCAGCCGTCATTCCGTCGGTTTCGCCTGGTTGCGTCATGACGTTGCAGACGTACATCTTTACTCCGTGCGCGTGTGCGACCTCGCGCGCGATGCGGCCAACTAAGAAGTTGGGCGCAACCGACGTGTAGAGCGAGCCGGGTCCGAGGACGATCGCATCGGCGTCGCGGATGGCGGCGATGACTTCGTCGAGTGGCGATGCCGCAGGCGGATCGAAGAAGACCCTTTTGATCGCCCGCTTTGCCAGTGAGATGTTCGATTCACCCTCGACGATCGTGCCGTCGTCGAGCTCGGCGCAGAGCCGAACGACGCCGAGCGTTGCGGGAAGAACGCGTCCGACGACGTTGAGCACGCGGCTCGATTCCTTAATCGCCTGGTCGAAGTTCCCCGTGATACCGCACATCGCCGCCAAGAAGAGATTGCCGAAGGAATGACCGCTGAGCCCCTGGCCTTCGGTGAAGCGGTAGCGAAAAAGGTCGGTAACGAGCGCTTCATCATCGGCGAGCGCGACGAGACAATTCCGAATATCGCCCGGCGGCAAAACCCCGAGTTCCTTTTGCAGGCGCCCCGACGACCCACCATCGTCGCTGACCGTCACGATTGCAGTGAGATTGCTGGTTCGGCGCTTGAGGCCGCGCAACAGCGTCGAGAGCCCCGTGCCGCCTCCAATAGCAACGATCTTGTACCCCTGCTGCAGACGCCGTCCTGCCAGTGCATCGCGGAAGCCTTTGGGATTTCGCCCGCGTGCGATGCGAATGACGGCCCGAAGCCACATCCAAACTCCGGTTACGATCAACGCGATTCCGACGACGGTGAGGATCCACGTGAGATACGCCGGCGAGAAATAGTCGTCTACGATATCGTCCAGGATCTCATTGATGTGAATCCCCGTGCCTTCCGCGATGAGCCAGCGCGTCGCAGCATCGAGGAGCACGATGACGCCGAAGGCTGCGAGAACGATCCAGCGTTTGACTCCCGCGCCGGGTAAGAGCCACTGCAGCGAGCCGGCGAATTGTTTACGCATCAGGCGGCTCGCGCGAGATCGCGCGCCTCGACGGCGACGTCCAACCGAGGATCGCCGGCGAATCGCGTCGCCAGACGGCGCGCGACGTAGACGGAGCGGTGCCGGCCACCCGTGCAGCCGATGCCGACGGTGAGTTGTGTCTTTCCTTCGGCGAGATAATGAGGCAGCAGGTAGTCGAGCAAGTCGGCGATTCTGGTAAGAAACGGCTCGAGTGACGGATCGCTCCGAATGAATGCGCCGACCGCCGCGTCCTCGCCGGTCTGCGGCGCGAGGCTTTCATCGTAGTTTGGATTGCGTAAGAAACGCACGTCGAAAAGCAGATCGATATCGGTCGGCAGCCCGAACTTGAAGCCGAAGGAAACGAAGGTCATCGTCAGTTTCACGGCACGATCGGCGAGAAATGCCGCGGCGATTCGCTGCTTGAGCGTTCCCGAAGTAAGATTGGTCGTGTCGATAACGGCGTCGGCTCGCTCTCGTAATGGGGCGAGGACTCGCCGATCGGCGTCGATTGCTTCTCTCACCGAGCCGGTAAGCGCGAGCGGATGGCGCCGCCGGGTTTCGCTAAAGCGGCGCACGAGCAAATCGTCGGCAGCGTCTAAAAAGAGCAGGCGTACATCATGGGCGCGACTCACGCGATCGATCGCGGTGCGCGGGTCGCCAAGCTCGGCGTCGCTCCGAAGGTCGAGCGCGATCGCGACGTCGCGCACCGCGGAACGTTCGAGAGCGGAAATCGTGGCGTCGAGCACGACCGGAGGCAGGTGTTCGATGCAGTAGAAGCCCAAATCCTCAAAAGACTTAATTGCCTGGCTCAAGCCCGCACCGGAGAGGCCCGTCACAAAGACGATGCGCAGCGAACTCATATGAAGCTATTTTCGCCCGAACGCGCCAACGCCCTCATTTTAAAGCTGGTGCCGCTCATGGAGGAGCTCCTCAAGCGACGCCGGGAGCTCGCCATTAAACTCCTCGAGGCCGATCCGGCGCTGCATCACACGCCGCCGCGCCGGCCGCGCCTTGCCGCCGCGCGCTCGGCCTTGCCGGCCCCTCGCTTTGGTGAACTCAAGCACGAAATCGGCAGGCTGATCTACCGGATCGAATCGTTCGGCTGCGTCGTTAAGGATATCGATCTAGGGCTCGTCGACTTTCCGTCGATGCTTCAGGACGAGCCGATCTATCTCTGCTGGAAACTCGGAGAGCTCGAAGTCGCCTATTGGCACGGGATCGACGAGGGCTTTAGCGCGCGGAAACCGCTTTAACCCGCGAAAACGCTAGCTCCTCGCGTAGCCCGGTTCGGCCGCGATGAAGTCCTCAGCGAGTCCTTGGAGGCGTACGTCGCCGAAGTCTGCGGTATAGGCGCCGCCCTCGGCACCGGTAATCTCTCCAACCTCGGGAACGTTGGCAAGCTGGGGAATCTTCGAGCGAATCTCGTCGGGAATGCGCACGCGATCTCCGATGGCGAGCGTTCCCTGATCGAATAGCGCATTAAGATTTTCCAGCAGCATCGGCAACGGAATACCGTAATCGACGCTAATCGCCCCGATCGTGTGGGACTCGCTGATTGCGCAGTTCGAGCAACCACCCAAATGGAAACGCGCGAAAACGCGGCGGGCCCCGGCGTGAAGCTTGAACGCCTCGTCCACGGTCATCTCAGGCGTGAAGTGCTGCTTGCTCATTGGTTGCATTCCTTCGCTACAACGCGTGGGTAGACCCACTGGTTGCGTTTGAGACGCGCGAAGGCGGAGTGCGCCTGTAAGCCGGATTCTGTTCCCACGATGTGGGCGATGACCATCTCTCTGGGGCGATCGTTGCCGACCGCCTCGATGCGACTTAGCTCGTTTGGAACGGGCCCTCCATCGATCGAGCGTCTTGCTTCAGGTGGGGTTTGCCCGAGCCTGCGTCTCCGCAGCGCTCCGTGAGCTCTTACCTCACGATTTCACCCTTACCGCAAATGCTTGCGGCGGTATGTTTCTGTGGCACTTTCCTTCGAGTCGCCCCGACAGGACGTTATCCTGCACCCTGCCCGTATGAAGCCCGGACTTTCCTCCCCTCCGAGCGTGTCGAAGGGGCGGTCATCCGGCGTACTCCGCGCCGCTAGTATACCACTGCTCGACGATCTCAGTTGAATCGACCAACCGCGGACCCGGCCGGCTCAGATACGCATTGCCGTCGAGCGCCAAAACGCGTCCACCGCGCCGCGCGGCCAACGATCTCCAATATTCAATTCCATCCAGCTCCTCGACCGCTCGTTGGGTCTTTTCGAGATCGAAGCCGCACGGTGCAATAATGACGGCGTCCGGTTCGGTTGCTGCGATCGCGGTCCACTCCAGCCGCTGAGAGTTTGCGCCGGGATTGGCCAAAACGGGCACGCCGCCGGCGAACTCAATGAGTTCGGGAATCCAATGACCGGCGCTCATCGGCGGATCGGTCCACTCCAGCACGAGCGTACGTGGACGATATTTTCGTCGAGCCGAGCGGCTCCTCAATGCCGCAACGCGTGACTCGAGATGAGCAACGAGGTCTCGAGCTCCTTGCGCATGATTGGAGATCTCGCCGAGAAGCGAAATATTCTCAAAGACGTCCCCTAGCGAAGCCGGCTCCAACGAAATAATGCGCGGATCTGATTGCAACCGTTTGCCGGCGACGGCGACGATTTCGTACGAGACGGCACAGACGGCGCAAAGCTCTTGCGTGACGATGAGATCTGGTTCGAGTTGAGCGAGCAGCGCGGTGTCGAGCTGGTAGAGACTCGATCCTGCGTGGATTGCGGCGCGCACGTGCCGGTCGATCGCGCCGGGATCGGCCAATGGCATCGAAGCAGAAGCAGTGACTTTCGGCAGCCGCAACGCCTCGGCGGGATAGTCGCATTCGTGCGTTACGCCGACGACATCTTCGCCCGCGCCGATCGCGAACAGAATCTCCGTCGCGCTCGGCAACAGGCTAACGATTTTCATCCTGCTCTCGACCCGAAAAGGCTGGGCGCCTATTCTCCTTGGGCGAGCGAGTAGCCGCGCTCGCCGTTGAAGGTGTAGAGCCCTTCGGTCTTGATAACGTCGAAACCGGCCTGAGCGGCGGCCGCGAGCAGCTTGACGATATGGTGCGCCGTGAAGAGTTCGCCGTCGGCTTCGAAGCGGCAGCACCAGTGGTCGCTCCAATACGTATCGGGATTCCCTGCCGGCCAAACCTTGGTCCCCCGATTGCTGATCATCGTAAGCTTGACGCCCGCAACGTTGAGTTGCTGCATCACGCCCGCAATCTGATCGGGGTTGCCATCGCGGCGATCCACGAAGAGGTCGACGCCCGCACGTAGCTTCATTGGTGGCTTGCCGGCAGGGCGGATCGCTAGGTTCATCTGCGCCTCTGAGTCGTACTCGACCGGCTTGAGATGTTCGGGTCGTCGCCCGAGCCGCGCGACTACTGCGTCGGCAAACTCTTTCGTCCCGACCTTTTCGCGCGACGTGCCCTCCTTGTAGATGTCGTAGGTATGAATACCGTCCTCGATCGTGCTTAGCCACGCGTTATGAACGCGCTCGGCAACGTCGGCTTGGCCGATGTGGACGAGCATGAGGACCGCTCCGTGCAGCAGTCCTGAGGGATTTGCGAGATTTTGGCCGGCTCGGCGCGGCGCGGATCCGTGGATTGCCTCGAACATCGAGCAATGATCGCCGATGTTGGCGGAGCCCGCTAGACCGACCGATCCGGTGATCTGAGCGGCGACGTCCGAAAGCACGTCGCCATACAGATTCGGCATCACGATTACATCGAAAGCTTCAGGCGTGTCGGCCATCTTCGCTGCTCCGATGTCCACGATCCAATGCTCGTTCTCGATTTCCGGATACTCCGCCGCGATCTCCGTGAACGTTCGATGGAAGAGGCCGTCGGTGATCTTCATGATGTTGTCTTTGGTGAAGCACGTCACTTTTTTGCGCTTGTTCGCGTGGGCGTACTCGAATGCGTAGCGGATGATCCGCTTGCTCCCGGGCCTCGAGATGAGCTTGAGGCACTGCGCGACCTGGTTCGTTTGGCGGTGCTCGATGCCGCCGTAGACGTCTTCTTCATTCTCGCGTACGATGACGATGTCCATGTGGGGGTGTTTGGTAGCGACGTACGGATGAAGCGACATGCACGGCCGAACGTTGGCATACATCCCAAGCGTCTTGCGCACTGTGACGTTCAGACTTTTGAAGCCGCCGCCTTGCGGCGTGGTGATCGGCGCTTTGAGAAAGACTTTCGTCTGGCGGAGCGACTCCCACGAGGCGGGCTCGATTCCGTTGCTGAGGCCTTTGTTATAGATTGATTCACCGATCTCGATGCGCTCGAGCGCGAGACGCGCGCCGGCAGATTCGAGGATGCGCAGCGTTGCCGTCATGATTTCGGGTCCGATGCCGTCGCCGTACGCAACCGTCACGGGCGTCTTTTGCATGAGCGTCCTGTATCGTATGGGCTAGGCGGCGACGCAGCGAAACTTTGCGTACATGTACGGATAGTCGTCGTAGAACCAATTTCGAAACGACCGGCGAATCAGCTCTCGCGGAGTGACGGGCGAAGCTCCCTTCATCACGTAGTGCTTTCCGTCGAAGAAGTCCGCGGAGTACTGCGGATACGATGCCATCGGCTCGAAGCCGCGGAACGGCTCGAACGGCGTTGCCGTCCATTCCCAGCCGTTGCCGATCAGATCGGCTATGCCCCATGCGCTCGCGCCGGCCGGATGCGCGTCGACCGGCTCGGGGTCGAACCGCATGAAGCCGAAATTCCCATGCGCGGCCGCCGGCGTCGCGTCGCCCCAAGGGAATGCGCGTTCCTCGCCCGCAGCCGTTCCAAATGCCGCCCGATGGTACTCCGCTTCGGTTGGCAAGCGCATACCGCTCCAGCGCGCATAGGCTTCGGCCTGTTGATGCGTCACGTAGACGGGCCAGGATTGCGGCAAAGGGATCTCTTCGAACTGCAAGCGCAGAAGCCACGAGCCGTCGCGGTTCTTCCAGAAGAGTGGCACAGCGCCACCGTCTTCGACAAAGCGCAACCAGTCGCCGTTGGTTACCGGATATGTAGCTACGTCGAATCCCTCAACCTCAACCTCGGTACGGCGGAACTCGTTGTCCCAGCCGAATTGGATCTCTTCGGGATCGACTCCGAGCGTTGCGATGCCTGCCGCGACGCTGCGCATCGCGCCGCTCCGCACCGCATGGTCTTCGTGCTGAAACGCTTTGCGCTGCTTACGATCGAAGGGGAGCTGATGAATAATGTACATCAGTGTCTCCTGATGCATCGCTTCGTGCTCGAGGATAGTGTATGCCGCTTGCGCGCGAACCAGTCTCGGCGAGCCGGGGTCTTCGATCTGTGCCGCCTCGAGAGCTCGCTCGATGCGCAGGTCGCAGCGTGCGGCAAAGTCGGCGATGGCTCGGCGATCGGGCCAGTCGGCACGGTCATGCCGTCGTGCATGGTCGAGGCTCGCCGGGTCGATCCCGCGCTCGAAGATGCGTTCGAGGCCGAGGTCAATCGGCTGCTCGCCTAGCCCGCGTTCGTTGAGCGTCAGAAAGCTAAATGCCGGGATATGTCCTTCGTAAAAGACGAACGGGTGGCGCAGCGGAAGGGGGCGATCATGGAATGCTGCGTCGTCGACGAGCGCGAAGACCGCCGCCGTTTGCACACGATTGCGCCGATACCAATCCGCCAAGTAGGCGCGATCCAGCGCGGTCCCGGTAACTACAGCGTTCCTCGCTTTTCTTGTTCGCGCTCGATCGAAACGAAGAGCGCCTTGAAGTTGCCTTTGCCGAACGACAGGCTCCCTTTGCGCTGAATGATCTCGAAGAAGACGGTCGGCCTGTCCTGCAGCGGCTTGGTGAATATCTGGAGCATGTATCCCATGTCGTCGCGATCGACGAGGATGCGCAACTCGCGCAAAGTTTCCATCGCCTCGTCGATCTTCCCAACGCGTTCTTCGAGGATGTCATAGTACGAGTCGGGCGTGTCGAGGAACTCGACGCCGTTCTTTTTCAGGGCTCGAACCGTACGCGCAATGTCTTCGGTCCTGATCGCCATATGCTGGACGCCGGCGCCACGATAGAACTCCAGATACTCCTCGATCTGCGATTTCTTCTTGCCCTGGGCGGGCTCGTTGATCGGAAATTTCACGCGGTGACGCGGATCCGTCATGACTTTGGAACGCAGTGCGGTGTACTCGGTTGAGATGTCTTTGTCGTCGAACGAAACCAGCTGCGAGAAACCAAAGACGCGGCCGTAAAAATCGCCCCATGCGTCCATCTCGCCCCAGCCCACGTTTCCAACGCAGTGGTCGATGAACTCCAAACCCGGTTTGGCGGTATGCGCGATCGTCTTGCGCGCCTCGACGAAGCCGGGAGCGAAAAGCCCAGCGTAACCGTCGCGTTGAACGAAAGTATGAACGGTCTCGCCGTACGTCGCAATCGTGGCCTCGATCAGGCGCCCGCTCGCGTCTTCAAGGACCGTCGGCTCGCGGACGGCCCGCGCTCCGCCCCGCAGCGCCATGTCGAACGCCGCGTTGGCATCGCCCACGAGTATGGCGACGTCCTTAATACCGTCTCCATGGAGCATTACGTGGCGAGCGATTTCTCCGTCGGGCACCAGGCTTGCGGTGAGAACGAAGCGTAGCTTGTTCTGCTCCAGCAAATAACTTACGCGGTCGCGGACGCCCGTCTCCGGCCCGGCATAAGCGATCTGTTCGAAGCCAAAGCACGACATGTAATAGTGCGCCGCCTGTTTGGCATTTCCGACATAGAACTCGATATGGTCCCAGTCGATCTGCGCCAGCGGATTGCTGCGAGCCTCGGTCGCCGTACTCATGGCGCACGGACTTGGCGAAGCCTCATCGCCGGCCCTGTCGAAGCAGGACTCCATGACCGCATCCACGGTGTTGCTCGGCTCGGCGCGCGCCGCCTTTGGCGCGCTGATAGACTACGCTGGTCTCTTTCCTCCTGCAAAACTCCCGTTGGACCAGGCGCGAATCGAGTACCAAGCGGCGAGCCTCGGGCCGCATGCGTGGATGCTTGGACGATTTATCATCCCGGCGCCATTGCTGATTGCCTCCCCCGACGGTTTCGCAGGACCGTTCTCCGTCATCGCGGAGGGTGACGTCGATACGCTTAACCGGCTGGGAACGCTGCGTAAAGACGGCGCGCAAATCGAGGCGGTGGAGATTCCGCTGGCCCAGAGCGTCTCGCCATTTCGCAAAAGCTTTTCGCCCGACGAGATTTTGGATCTCACCGGCGAGCTTGAGGCAGATATCGTCGTTGCGGGTCTACGCGACTTGCCGGTCTTTGTTGAAATCCCACGCTCGGAGGCCTGGCGCGCCGCGCTAGCGGAGACGATTGCGGCTCTGGGGCGCATGGGACTGGGCGCCAAGCTTCGCTGCGGCGGCGTAACCACGGAGGCGTTTCCCAGCGTGGATGAGGTCGTGGAATTCATCGCCGCGGCGCAGGATGCCAAAGTCTCTTTTAAAGCAACGGCCGGATTGCACCATCCCGTGCGTCGTCGAGATGAGAGCACTGGCTTTACCATGCACGGCTTTCTCAACATCCTCGCTGCCGCGTCGCTCGCGCCCCGAGTCACGCGGGAAATGCTGTGCCGGATCGTCGCTGAAGAAGAACCGAGCGCTTTTGCTTTTGATGACCAATCGCTTTCGTGGCGGAGCGAGCGAATCGGCCTGGCCGAGCTGAGGCGGACGCGGCGGCAGGCATTTCTCGGCTTCGGGAGCTGCAGTTTTGACGAACCGGTCGAGGATCTCACCGCACTCGGGTTGCTCCCACCGCAATGATTGCGCCGGCCAACACGACCGATGCGCGCCTCGAATCTTGGATTCCGGTCGCCGCGCAGAGCGATTTCCCGATCCAAAACCTGCCTTTTGGCGTCTTCGAACCAGGGGATGGAACGCCGCGCATCGGCGTTGCAATCGGCGATCAAGTTCTCGACTGCCGCGCAATCGCCGAGGCGGGCTTTTTCGACGATTGCTGCGAGCGTAAACTGCTGCAAGCACCGCTGCTCAATCCGCTGCTTGCGGCGGGATGCTCCATCTGGGCGCCGGTGCGCGAACGTTTGTCAACGCTGTTGCGCGCTGACGGAGATCGGAGTTTGCGCGAAGCAGGCGCGGAGAATTTCTTATTCGACCGGGAGGCAGTCAAAATGCGCGTGCCGATGGACGTCGGCGACTATGTCGACTTCTATTCGTCAATCGAGCATGCAACAAATCTCGGGCGCCTCTTTCGGCCGAATGCCGAAGCTCTGCTTCCGAACTGGCGGTGGATTCCAGTAGGCTATCACGGACGCTCGGGCAGCATCGTCATCGATGGCACGCCGATACGGCGTCCGCGTGGGCAGCGTAAGCTGCCCGATGCGTCCGCACCCGAGTTCGGACCGACTCGCCGTCTCGACCTCGAGCTGGAGATGGGCTTTGTCGTTGGGCCAGGCAACGAACTAGGAACGCCGATCGAAGTGAACGACGCAGCGAAGCATATCTTCGGACTCGTTCTCGTCAACGACTGGAGCGCGCGCGATATCCAGGCGTGGGAATATCAGCCGCTCGGGCCGTTCCTCGGCAAATCGTTCGCGACAACCATCTCGCCCTGGATCGTCACGCTCCAGGCGCTCGAACCATTTCGCGTCGAGGGACCTCGTCAAGAGCCGCAACCATTAGGCTACTTACGCGGCAGCGAAGCGAGGGCATATGAGATCGAGCTCGCCGTCGATCTGCAAAGCGCATTCATGCGCGAACGCGCCATCGCGCCCAAAACGATCTCGCAGACGACCTTTCGCAACATGTACTGGAATGTCGCGCAACAGTTGGCGCATGCAACGGTCAATGGCGCGGTAACGAGACCGGGCGACCTCTACGCGTCGGGCACGATCAGCGGTTCGGCGCCGGGGCAGCAAGGGAGTCTCATCGAGCTCGCGTGGAACGGCGAACGTCCCATCGCGCTTCCTGACGGTGAGCAGCGGGCTTTCCTTGAGGATGGCGATGAAATCACGCTCCGCGGCTGGTGCGAAAAGCCGGGCGCCCGCCGCATCGGCTTCGGCACGGCTCGCGGCCGCATCGAACGCGCCACGAAGGAAGCCTAAACGCTGCTCGGTGCCTCGATCCAGGAGCGAAAGTACTCCGGCTCTTCGCACGCGATCCCGGCTTGCGCCAGCTGTAATGGCTTGAACGTATCGATCATTATGGCGATCTCGTCGGTTGAGGTCTTTCCGAGGCTCTGCTCGACGGCGCCGGGCTGCGGGCCGTGCGGGGCGCCTGCGGCATGAAGCGTGATCGAGCCCTCCTCGACGCCGCGGCGGCTCATAAAGTTTCCGCTGACATAATAGAGCACTTCGTCGCAATCGACGCTCGAATGATTGTAGGGCACGGGTATTGCCAGCGGATGGTAGTCGAATAAGCGTGGAACGAAGGCGCAGAATGCTGCTCCGGGCGCTTCGAAGGTCGCGTGGGCGGGTGGCGGCTGATGGAGTTTGCCCGTGATAGGCGCGAATTCGTCGAGGTTAAAGGCATACGGATAGCAATAGCCGTCCCACCCAATCACGTCGCATGGGTGATTTTGCACGATGTAGATTGCGTTGCGGCCGCCGTTGGTGACGCGCACTTCGTACTCGCCCTGCGCCTCAACGGGTGACTTGAGCACCGGCGCTCGAAAATCGCGCTCGTAATATGGAGCGTGCTCCTCGAGCTGGCCGAATTCGTTTCGGTACCGGCGCGGGATCGTTACGGAGCCGGTCGTTTCATAGACGAGAATTCGCGTCGGAGACGATGGAGCGAACCGGTATGTGGTTCCGGTCGGAATGAGCAGATAATCGTGCTCGCGGTAGGCAAGCTCGCCGAACTGCGTTTCCAGAACGCCCGCACCGTGGTGGATGAAGAGCAATTCGTCGCCTCCGGTGTTTCGATAGAAGTACTCCATCGGTTGGCGCGCGTCCGCGACCGAGATGACGACGTCGTCGTTACCGAGCACCGGCGTCCGCGATTCGATCGGGTCTGTGCCCTCGAGCTGCAGCGATGCCGTCTTCAGATGCCGATTACGCAGCGGTTCGTTAGGCGTGAACGAAACCGTAGCGCGACGCCACGGCCGAACGTCGAGCGTTGCGGTCGGCGGGCGCAGGTGATACAGGAGCGAGTAGACGCTCTCGAACCCTTTGGTCGAGAAGAGCTCTTCGGCATAGAGTCCCCCGTCGGGGCGCCGAAACTGAATGTGTCGCTTGTGCGGGACGGAGCCCGCGCGCATATAGGACGGCATTAGGCGCTTTCGCTTTCGGCAAGAATTGCACGCTCGCACGCAGCAAACCCGTTGCCGCGGTGCGACCCGTCGCAGAACGGCTTCGTTTGCGAACCTCCGCAACGGCAGAGCGCCACGTTTTCCCCCTCGACCGTGTAGACGTTGCCATCCGCATCGGTAAGAGTGACCTTCCCCCGAACGAGATAGGGACCGCTTTCGCGCACTTTGATCGTGACTTCATCCATTGCTGCTTCGGCTTCGACGTTTGGCCGATGCGGTCCTAAGGATGCGATGCCGTGCCGTTTAGAACGGCGGTCGCCATGACGTGTCCCTTCGCAACCGCTTCAAGCTGGTCGGCAGTCATCGGCGCGCGGGCCGAAATGTGCGGCAAGTCGAGGGCGAGCAGCGTGAACGTGTAGTGGTGCGTCGAGCCCGGCGGCGGGCACGGTCCGTAGTATCCCGCTTGGCCGCGCGACGTCTTGCCGAGCTGGTCAGCAGCAAGCTTTTCGTTGGCGGCGAGACCATGGACCGTCGCTGGGAGATTGTAGACGACCCAATGGAAGAAGCCCCCCGGAATCGGAGCGTCGGGATCGTGAACGATCAAGGCGAACGACGCCGTTCCCTTTGGCGCGTCGGCCCATGTGAGTTCCGGCGAACGGTTTTGACCCCCGCAATCGGTCGCCATCGATGGGGCCGGAATAACCCCGGCGGGCGGAAAGTCGCTGCTTTGAAGGCGCATCGCGGGCGTCGCCGCTGCCAAGACGATGCCCAAGCTCGCCACCATGCGGAGCATGGCCGTATGGTATCATGGCGTGGCCATGATGGGAGCTAGGCCTCACGCGGCGTAACCCCGCGAACCCCGCCAGAACCGGAAGGTAGCAACGGTAAGCGGGCCCTTACGGGTGCCGTGAGCCCCCTAGCTCTCGTCGTGGCCTATTCGCGAAGCTTAAAAGGATGCAGTTGGGAACGTTCTATGCTGCCGCAGGCGCATTCGTTGGCGCGCTCGCGGCGCTCTTCGTCTATCACATCACGATCGTCGCGCCCATCGATAACGCGGACTCGTCGGCTGCTCGAGCTACACGACAGCCTTCTCTCGGGGAACGCCGGAAGCGCCGCGGGGCGGCTTGGCGCCCTCGAAGATGGCGAAGCGACGGCTCGCACGGCGCTGCAAGGATTCGACGATCGTATCGCGCAGCTCGAAGCGCTGGCTACAACCGACCTCTCGCGCGCCGGTTTCGTTCGGTACGATGCGTTTGCAGATAGCGGAGCGGGGCTTTCCTACGCGCTCGCCTTGCTCAATCGACATGGCGACGGTGTGGTGCTCAACAGCATCTACTCGCGCAGCGATACGCGCACCTTCGGCAAGCCGGTCGCAGGCTTCAAGCCGACGGTACAAGCTTCTGCAGAAGAACTCGAAGCGATCGAGCGGGCGCGGGCGCCTGCATCGTAGAACGGCGCGGCTGTGAATTCGCTGCTCTGCGACGTCGCCAAGGTGCCGCTCTACGTCGTCAACGTGTATACGATCTTGTTACTCGTCTACGCGGTTATCTCGTGGGTGCCGGATCTGCGCCGCGGGCGTTGGGTGTATTATTTGGCGTCGGTCGTCGAGCCGGTGCTCATACCGATGCGCCGCATCATCCCGCCGCTGGGCGGTCTCGATCTCGCCTTCCTCGTCCTTCTGCTCGTTTTGCAGCTGCTGGTTCGGCCGGTCCTCGAGCACCTCGTCTTCAACAGCTGCATCCCGATCTTCGGTTACTAGCACTCATTGGCTCTAAAATCCGAGCGACCGCACCGCATCGACGTCGCGAGCAACGTTCGCAACTTCTGCATCATCGCACACATCGACCATGGCAAAACGACCCTTTCGGATCGGTTGATGGAGATAACCCGCACGGTCCATTCGCGCGAGCTGGAGGCTCAGGCGCTCGACGCGATGGAGCTCGAGCGCGAACGCGGCATCACCATCCGCATGCATCCGGTGACGCTAGAGTACCGTGCCAAGAACGGAGAGCTGTATCGGCTCAACCTCATCGACACGCCGGGCCACGTCGATTTCTCCTACGAAGTCTCGCGCTCGCTGGCGGCCTGCGAAGGCGCCGTGCTAATTATCGATGCGGCGCAAGGAATCGAGGCCCAAACGCTCGCGAATTATCATCTCGCGCTCGAGCACGAGCTCACGATCATTCCGGTCATCAACAAGATCGATCTGCCCGCGGCAGACCCCGCTCGGGTGATGGGCGAGGTCGAGGAACTGCTCGTGATGGAAAAGAGCGAGTGCATTTTGGCCAGCGCCAAGAACGGCATTGGGATCGAGGAGATCGTCGAGGCAATCGTCGATCGCATCCCTCCTCCAAAAGGTCACCGCGATCGACTCCGCGCGCTCGTCTTCAACGCGCAGTTCGACCCCTATCGCGGTGTGGTCAACTACGTTCGTATCGTAGACGGCAGGCTCTCGCCGGGAACGCGTTTTATTTCGATGGCTCACGAGCGCGTCTTTGAGTGCACGGAGGTCGGCGTCTTCGCGCCCCAGATGCGAGCGACGGAGGCGCTCGGAATCGGCGACGTCGGCTATGTCATCGCCAACATCAAGTCCCTCGGTGAGATCGACGTGGGCGATACGATCACGTCGGCGAGCGATCCGGCACACGTGGCGCTTCCCGGCTATCGCAAGGCAGTGCCGATGGTTTACTGCGGACTCTACCCGAACGAAGGCGAGTACGACGGCCTCCGCGACGCTTTAGAGAAGCTGAAGCTCAACGACGCTGCGCTAGTCTACGAACCGGAGAGCTCCGTAGCGCTCGGCTTTGGATTTCGCTGCGGTTTCTTGGGTTTGTTGCACATGGAGATCGTCCAGGAACGGCTGGAGCGCGACTACGGTCTCGATTTAATCGCAACTTCGCCATCGGTTGTCTTCCGCGTCGTGCGCACCGATGGAACGACCATGACCATCGACAATCCTTCGAAGCTTCCGGCACCCAACGTCATCCGGTCGATTGAAGAGCCCTACGTCAAAGCTACGATTATTTCTCCGCCCGAGCATGTCGGCGCGATCATGGAGCTCACCCAGAGCCGGCGTGGGGAGCTCGCGAACATGGAGTATCTACACGACGGCCGCGTTATTTTGACGTACCAGATGCCTTTGATCGAAGTGATCGTCGATTTTTTCGACGTGCTGAAGTCGCGGACCAAAGGTTACGCATCGCTCGATTACGAGGTGACGGATTACCGGGAAGGCGACCTCGCGAAGCTGGAGATCATGCTCAATGGCGAAGTTGTCGACGCGCTCTCCTTTATCGTGGCGCGCGACAAGGCAGCTGGGCGCGGCCGCGCGCTGACGGAGAAGCTGAAGGAACTGATCCCGCGCCAAATGTTCGAGGTACCGATTCAGGCCGCGATCGGCGGGAAGATCGTCGCGCGCGAGACGGTGAGCGCGATGCGCAAGAACGTGCTCTCGAAATGCTACGGTGGCGACATCACCCGGAAGCGTAAGCTGCTCGAAAAGCAGAAGGCTGGAAAAGAGCGCATGAAGCGCGTCGGTAAGGTGGAGCTCCCGCAAGAGGCCTTTATGGCGGTCTTACGGCTGGGTTCGTGAAGACGTACGTCGCCACGCACAATCCGGGGAAGCTGCGGGAACTCAAGGCGCTTTTCGCACGATCGGCCTTGCAAATCGTAACACCGCGAAAGCCGGTCGCAATCGAAGTCCTGGAAAACGAGACCAGCTACGCCGGGAACGCCATTCTCAAGGCACGTGCGCTGGTCGAAACGTTGCGCGAGCGTCACGTCGCCGCGGGCGTCCTTGCCGACGACAGTGGGCTTGAAATCGATGCTCTCGGCGGCCGGCCGGGAATCCACTCGGCGCGCTACGGCGGAGTCGAGATCGGTTGGCCGGAGCGGCGCGCGGCGCTGCTGGCCGAGCTGCGCGGAGTACCACCGTATCGGCGGACGGCTCGCTTTGTCTGCGTGTTGGCGTTGATCGAGTCTCAAGGTTTACCGCTCATTGCGCGCGGCGAGGTTGATGGCTACATTCTGGAAGCGGAGAGCGGGGCGAGCGGTTTCGGTTACGATCCGCTCTTTCTGTATACGCCCCAGGGGCGAAGTTTCGCGACTCTCTCGGAGAAGGAGAAGAACGCGGTCAGCCATCGGCGCCATGCGGCCGACGCGCTGCTGGCAATGCTTCGCGAACGTGGTTGAGATTGTCGGTGGCTCGGGATTACTCGACGGCGTTGCGAAGATTCAGCGGCGAAGAAATATCGATGAAGCCGGCCGGTGGCTTTCGTTGCGCTTTTCAGAACTCGGCACGGTTTGGGTGGCGCGCGACGAAGGCGAGGTCATCGGCATCGTGGTTGCGCACGATTCGGAAGAAGAGCGTTACGTCGGCGACCTCTTCGTGGAGCCGTCATACCGCGATCAAGGGATCGGCGCCCGGCTGTTGGGCGCGGCCTTGGTCAATGCTGACGGGGTTGCTCGTTCGATGCCGCTCGATCCTCGCGACACGGCATCCCTCGCCTTGGCGCTGCGCTTTGGCATGGCGGCGCGCGATTCCGTTGTGCGCTTCGCCGGCGCCCTGCCGCGTGAAGAAGAACTCGCGAAGATGGCGGCCGGCGAATACCGGTTTGCGGTCGACGCGATCGATCCGGTGACGCATGCCTTTGCGTTGAACGAGCTGGATCGTCAAACGCGCGGGACCGTGCGGCAGGCGGATCATGCGTACTTCGCTCAAAACGGCTCGGGTCAGGTCTTCTTTTTGAGTGGCGAGTGTGTCGGCTATGCGTACGTCTGGCCCGACGGCCGAATCGGGCCCGTGGCGTGCGCATCGGAACCCTATCTCGTGCAGATCTTTGCCTATGCGCTCGTTACGCTCCAGCGAACGTACTCTGCGTCGTGGTGCACGACGCTCGTACCGGGATCCAATCGCCGGATCGCTCGAGCGTCATTACGCGCCGGCCTGCGAATTCACGAATCGTACTTAATCGCCGCCGATTCGCTGATGCTCGATCTATCGACGTATGTCGGCTATCACCCATTGCTCTTGTAGCGAGAAACCGCAGCTCGGTTTTGCGCAGAGTGCAATACCGTGGACATCGTGGTGGTCACGGCGCGCAGCCGAAAAGGAAGTAACGTCGTATTGCTGCAAGTGCCGAGTGCACGTGGCGATATCTCGGGGCGTAGCTCAGCTTGGTAGAGCGTCGCGTTTGGGACGCGAAGGCCGGACGTTCGAGTCGTCTCGCCCCGACCAGAAGCATTGCGCCCGTGGTCTAACGGGATAAGGCACGAGTCTTCTAAACTCGAAGATGGGGGTTCGAGTCCCTCCGGGCGCATGGTAAAATTTGTTTTCTTGTGGTGACTGTAGCTCAGTTGGTTAGAGCGTCGGTCTGTGGAACCGAAGGTCGCGGGTCCGAGTCCCGTCAGTCACCCCACGCAACGCCGGAGGACGTTGTGTCGCCACTGCGTACAACTCAGAAGCGGGAGCGTCGATATAAGCGCCTTTAGCTCAGTCGGTAGAGCACCGGACTTTTAATCCGTTGGTCCCGGGTTCGATCCCCGGAGGGCGCACAGCTAGGCACCGCTAGCTCAATGGTAGAGCAGGTGACTCTTAATCACTTGGTTCGGGGTTCGAGTCCCTGGCGGTGCAAGTTCGACGGAAGCCCCCGCGCAAAATGCGCGGGGGCTCGCCACTTTGCGCTGCAATTTCATGCGGGTACTCGGTTAGCGATAGCCGGGACACCAACGATGTGATACGGTGGCCTTGAGACGCCCCGCTCTCATGACCCTGCAGCCATCTAACATCTTGAGGTTTGAGCGATCGAGGAAAGGCTGCAGTGCGTTCGCCGAGAGTAATCGAGCGGTGGTCACCATGACTGAGCGAGGCAGAATCGCTTCGCCCGCGCATGCTCTTCGCGGCCAACCTCCGACCTCGAGCAATCGCATTATAGCCGCGCTTTCCGAATCGAGCCGCCGGGGTCTTTGGCCGAGCATGGAGCGTCTCGACACGAAGACCGGCCAAGTGCTCGGGCGTACCGGTGAGTCCATTTCGCATTTCTACTTCGTTGAGTCCGGCATGATTTCGCTGATGAAATCCATGCAGAACGGTGCAGCGGTAGAGATCAGTACCACCGGTCCGGAGGGGATCGCTCCGCTCGGCGCCATTTTTGACCTCGATCGAGGGGTCTTCGAATCGATCGTCCTGATACCGGGTGAGGTTCTGCGCATTCGTCGTGAGGTGCTCCGCAAAAAATTGGCGAGCGATCGCGAGCTCTTTGCGGTCATGCGCGGTTATGCGGGCGTTGCCTTGAACCACTTGGCGCAGAGCGCGGCCTGCAACATCCTTCATTCGGTGGAGGAACGCTGCTGTCGTTGGCTTCTTATGGCTCACGATGCCGCGCACGATCGAACGTTTTCACTCACGCACGAGTTCCTGGGAGCGATGCTCGGCGTTCGACGAGCGAGCGTATCCGTCGCAGCTCAAACGCTACAGCGGGCAGGGGTAATTCGCTATTGCCACGGCCAGATGACGATCACGGACCGGGCCGCTTTGGAACGAGCGGCCTGCGAATGCTACGCCGCGACCAAACTCGAGTTCGAGACGTTCTTTCAACAGCTTCGGTATAACAACGTCGACGCGGGGTCGGCGGCCCCAGCCTAGCGATAGCGCCGCCTGGCGGACCTCGATTCGACCTGCGGCTGCCGGGCGCAGTGTCGCATAACCGTCCTTTAATAAAGCCTCAGTCTATATCAGAAATATAACGGCTATCTGTACGGAACCGTACAGACGAGTTTTTACAGTTCGGGTACGGTAACCCTACGTTGATTATCGTTAACGCATTAACAAAGCGGTAAAAGGCGGGTTCGAAGCGAGCTGCTAGGTTGGAAAGTTTCCATGCCGGCGACTTTGGTTTCGAGACAAGGGAGATGTAGACCGCAAAATGGTGGTTCTGACCACGACCAGGCGCCAGATCCGATGAACTCGGATCTCATTACGATGCCCGTACGGAAGAGTGCGCCGCGCCGCAAGCGCGATTTCGCTTCCCCGGCCGAGGCGTGACGACGTTGGATCGCGTCGTGGAAACGGTTCCCGAACATGCGTTCACTGCGGATCGATCATCGGAGCCCTCCACGCGGAGCCGCTCGATCCGCGTATTTGAGAACGACAGAGCCTTCCTCCTCCTCCTGAGCGACCTGGCGATGTTGGCCGTCGCTGCGTGGACGGCCGTCATGGGCGCCGGATATCTGAACCACGTTCTGGACTATCCGAGGGTAGTGGAGTCCGCATTGATGTGGACGGCCACTTCCGTATGGACGTTTAAGACGCTAGGCTTGTACCGGATTTCCTACGCGCTGGACTCCAGGGACGAGTGGTATTACGTCGTCGTCGGCCTGGCGGCCGGCGTAGTCCCGCTCTTACTGATCTTCAGCATCGTTCCGGCCTTGTCGAGCTCACGGCTGGTTTTGATGGGCTCCTTTGGATTATCGGTCCTGCTCGTGGGCATGAGCCGGTCCATCGTCCATCACCGCTTCAGGATCCATGCCGGTCGCCGCAAACGCCGAATCGCGCTCGTCGCAAGCTCTTCGGAGCTCCTCCCAATAGCCAACGCAATGGGAGATGGGTCAAGCGTTCTCACGTTGATTCCCGTTGAGGGAACCGAGCAGGCGATGGCAGACGTCCTGAACGGCTCGAATCTCTCGTGGTACGACCGCTTGCGAGAAGAGGGCTGCGACGAGATTATATTTTCAGGGATGCCGACGGTTCGCACCGCTCTCATGGTTGAGCGCGCGGCTCGCGATCGCATCACGATAGGATTCGCACCCCCGGGACTCTCGCTGCAAGCCTATCGCCTAAACTTCCTGGCTACGCAACGGCAGCCCATTCTGCTCGCGGGCCGCGTGGCAGCCTGCTCGCCGGTTAACGTCTTCTTGAAGCGCGTTTTCGACCTGACCGTCGGTTCGATCGGGGTTCTGCTGACCTGGCCGGTCATGCTGATCGCCATGATAGCAATCCTTATAGAGTCGGGGCGCCCCGTCATATTCCGGCAAACGAGAATAGGACGCGATGGGAAGCCGTTCGAGATTTTCAAGCTTCGCTCGATGGCGCGAGACGCCGAAGCGCAATGCGGTCCCGTATGGGCGGTAGGTGACCCAGCCAACGACAGCCGCGTGACTAAAGTCGGAAAATTTATCCGCAAGACGAGCATCGACGAACTTCCTCAGTTCTTCAACGTCCTGCTTGGTAATATGTCGATTGTCGGGCCGCGCCCGGAGCGGCCGACGTTCGTGGAGCGTTTCCGAGCAGAGTACGCGCGATATGACGAGCGTCACCTGGTTCGGCCCGGCGTGACGGGTTGGGCACACGTCCACATGCGGCGCAGTCCCGGGATGGACCAGATCGGCGAGCGTTTGGACCTTGACCTATTCTATATCGAGAACTACTCGTTGATGTTAGATATCTTCATCACGTTTAAGACCGCTGTCGAAGTCTTATTTCAACACTGGTAGTCGTTCTCGCCGTTGGCCCTGGCCACGAGCAGGCCGGCGTAAACGATTCAAGGCCATCACGTAGGCGGCCTCGAACGGACGACTGATGAGTAGCCCGGTGGCTGCGGTCCCTGCCCTTAAGCAGAGACCGCTGATTTCGGTTATCGTGCCGACGCTGAACGAGGAAGCGCATATAGGCGCGGTCATCGAGGACATGCTCGGCCAAGAAGGACTCGATGCCGACGTGGAGGTGTTGGTCGCCGATGGAGGCAGCACCGACAAAACGCGAGAGATCGTAGAACGATACTCGGCTCGCGGAAACGTTCGCCTCATCGACAATCCCAAACGACACCAGGTATTTGGATATAACCTAGCCATAAGAGCGGCGCGCGGATCGATCGTCTGCATCGTGCACGCGCACGCCAGATTTTCGCGAACCTATCTGGCAGCTTGTCAGGATGTCCGAGAGCGCACGGGCGCCGCGAACGTAGGCGGAGTCATTCGGCACCGCGGCGACGGACTGGTTGGGGAAGCGATCGCGCTCGCGATGTCTTCGCCGCTGGGCGTGGGCGACTCGAAGTATCGTCACGCGAAAGAGGAGCAATGGTGCGATTCAGTTATGGGCACGTTCATGAACCGCAGCCTTTTTGACGAAGTCGGTTTTTATAACGAGACCAATCTCGTTAACGAGGACTGTGAGTTTAACTACCGGCTTCGCTCCGCCGGTCATAAGGTATTTCTTTCTCCGAAAATCGAGGTGACGTATTGGGTGCGTCCGTCGCTGATCGGTCTCGCAAGGCAGTACGTAAGTTACGGACTTTATAGGCGGTGGACCGAGGTTCAGCATCCGGGCTCCGTGCCGTGGCGCGTTTACGCGCCGCCCGTACTGGTGTTGGGATTAGCGAGCTCGGCGGTTTTGCTCCTCATGGGGCGGGTGATCTTGGCGGCAATTGTGCCGCTGCTCTACCTCTGCTTCCTGGGCATTGGGTTCGTCGACGGCGTGCGTCGATCCAAACGGATTGCCCTCGCGCTCTTGGAACCAATCGCCATTGCGACGATGCACTTGGCGTTCGGTGTAGGATGGCTACGCGGTTTTGTTACGCTGCGAAGGCGGAAAGGCATGTCCTCGAATTGAACAAGTGCGGCGACCAGCGTGGGACGTCGTAAGCGACTCACCGCAGAAGCATTTCCAGGAGGTTCCCAAATTTTTCAGGAGGCGGGCTTACCCGGGCGTCCTAAGAGCACGTCGCTGACGTCCTTGTACATCACCGGCGGCCAGCACAGGCCCATGGGTTTGAAAGCCCGCGAGGAGTGGGCGACGTTTCAAAAGGGCGTTATTTTGCGCGTCAACCTCGAGCGCGGCTCGGTCGAGCGATGCGTCGAGTATATTACGCCCCCAGACGCGTGTCTCGAGGATTCTTCGATCACCTTTGAGGGCGGGGTCGTACAGGGCGATCGGCTCTATACCTGTACCCGAACTGAGGCGCTCGTCTACCAGATACCGCAGTTGGCGTTGCTCGAGCACGTCTCTTTACCGTGCTTTAACGACGTTCACCACGTGCGTCCGAGCAAAGACGGAAACTTGATCGTGACGAGCACCGGACTCGACATGGTTGTAGAGACTACTTTTGATGGGAAGATATTGCACGAGTGGGGGGTGCTTGGGGAGAGTCCGTGGGCGCGCTTTTCGCGGGATGTCGACTATCGGCTGGTTGCAACGACCAAACCGCACCGATCGCACCCGAACTACACGTTTTATCTGGACGACGCTCTGTGGGTCACCCGCTGCAATCAAAAGGACGCCGTCTCGTCTGAGCGACATGGCCTCGAGAATTGACGTGGCGGTCTCTTATTGTCACGACGGCGAGGTTTACGGCGGAAAAGTGTACTTTACGACGGTCAACGGCAACGTCGTGATCGTCAACGCCAAAACCTTTCAAACCGAGAAGGTCATAGACCTCAACAAAATCGACAACCCGGGAAACTCCAACTTAGGGTGGTGTCGGGGCTTAGGGATCGTTAGTGAATCGCACATGTGGGTCGGATTTACGCGATTTCGGGAAACCCGCTTTAAAGAGAATGTCAGATGGGTGAAGCGTTACATCAAGGGAGAAGAAAAAGCCACGCATATCGCCCTTTATGACGTCATCGCCGGTAAGTGCCTTGCAGAGATCGACCTCGAACCTTACGGCATGCACGTTATCTTTGGAATATTCCCGACGGACATCGGCTAAGGGTTGCTCCGATCGAGTTCGCGTAGCGTGAACCGTTGGCCGACCGGCGCGAAATTCGCGTTCACGATCATGGACGACACGGACCGTGCCTATTTAGAGAACGTCAAACCCTTCTACGACGTGCTTCGTCGAGTATGGGTTTCGCACGACCAAGACGGTCTGGGCGTATGATTCGCCTCCCGACGATCCTTTTCGGGGCGATAGTCTACAAAATCCGGCGTACCGTGCGTGGGCGGTGGAACTTAGAGATGCGGGCTTTGAGATCGCGTGGCATGGCGCCCGTTCGGGCGGGACCGACGCTTCTGCTCACCGCGACGCGCTCGATTATTTTCGCCAGGTTTTTGGCAACTATCCTCGGACGTACGCGAACCACGCGGTGAATCCGGAGTGCTTGTATTGGGGCGAAGAGCGATTCGATAATCCGCTCCTCCGGGAGATGTTTCGCCGGCTCTCGGGCCGCAAACGTTTTCTCGGCTCGACGCCGGGCACGCCGTATCATTGGGAAAATTTATGCGCCGAAAGGCTGCATTACGTTCGTGGCTTCAACTTCGACGACACGGTGACTTCGCGCAAAGACCCGTGGATGCCGTATCACGATCCGCGCCGCCCGGCGGTGAGCCGTTGGTTCTCAGCCAGCGACGGGTCGGACGTCGAGCATTTCGTGGAGTTGCTTGCGCCGGCGCGCGTCGAGCGGCTCGAGCAATCTGAGGGTTGCTGCATCGTCTACGCGCACGTTGCCGATGGGTTCGTCCAGGGCGGCAAGGTCGATGCTCGCGTTGTTGAGATACTCGAAGATCTCGCCGCGCGAGGCGGATGGTACGTGCCGGTGGCCGCGATCCTCGACCACGTGGAAGCGCAGCGCGGAGAACGGGTCATTAGCAGCGCAGAGCATCGTCGCCTCGAATGGCGGTGGGCCGCCTATCAGGTTAGACGGCAGATTGCCGCCGCACTTCGAGGCGGGAAAGCGGTTGCTCCTCGCCGAAAATAATGCAAAAATAATGCTAGGTTTCAGCCTCTGTAGTACGCCTGCAGGATGCCACGGCGCCTGTACGCGTACGCCTTAACAATGAAGCGTTTACTCTCGGCCTCGGCTCATTCCTTAGCTGCGGCGTTGCTGCTGTTTTGTCTATCGGCAACCGCTGCCCAGGCTGAAACGAACCCGTATACGATTCACGCCGACGATCAGCTGCAGGTGCTGGTCTTCGGTACGCAGGGCGTTAACTCGATTCCGGTTCAAGGACAATCCCCGGCAAACACGATTCCCGCGCTTTCTCAAACCGTTACCGTGCTGACCGATGGAACGATCACCTATCCTCTCGTCGGGTCGATCAGCGTGGCGGGCTTGAGCCCGACGGACGCAGCCGATCGCATCGCCGCGGCCCTTTCCGTCTACGTCAAACATCCCACCGTGTCCGTGCTCGTCCTAAAAGGAACCCCGGCGAGAATCGAGGTCCTTGGCAGTGTCGAGCACGGCGGCCAATTCGAGTTGCAGCAGGGTGATCGCCTCGTCGATGCTTTGGTGAAGGCGGGCGTAGGTCCGACGTCGTTTGCGGACCTTAATCACATTACGATCAACCGGGTCGTCAACGGCACTCCTCACCTCTACAACATCAACGCTTACAACATGCTCCTCAATGCAGATTACTCCGCAAACCCGCTACTCGAGCCGGGCGACGTCGTCTACGTTCCTAAGGCAAAGCAGACCGACCGATCGAATTACGCAAACATTCCCTTCGCCTTGTATTATTTATACTTGCTGGCGGTTCCCAGTGCCGCAGCGATGGTAGTGCGCTAGCAAATGTACGAGCTCGCGTCGCTGCTAGCATCCATTCGCCGACGGCGCCGCTTGGCGGTCGCTCTTTTTCTGCTTTTTCTGGTGGCCGGCGCGACCGGGGTGATGCTGCTGCCGCGTACGTATTCGACGTCGAGCCAGGTACTCGTCAAGCGCCCGGACACGACGGTACAGGCAACGACCTACCCGCAGATAGACGCGCTTCTCGCTTGGAGACGCGACACAGCAATTGAAACCTACGTTGCGCTGGCACGGCAGCCGGCAATTGCGGAGCGCGTCATCCGCCAACTCGATTTAAAAACCACCGCAAGGGAGTTGCTGGAGAGAAACGTGACCGTGACGCCGCTCACGACGGCTTCGGGAGCGGATTCAGATATCATGAGCATCAGCGTCGATTGGCGCAATGCGACTGAATCGGCGAGCATAGCGAATGCCTTCGTAAGTTCGGTTATCGACCAACAACGCGTGCTGGCGGCTTCCCAGGCATCAGAAGCCGCAACCTCGCTTTCGCGAGCTCTGAACAACGCGCAGGCCAACCTGTCGAATGCCAACCGCGCGTTGACGCTCTTTGAATCTCGCCACGAGTTAGCCGACGCGTCCACGCAAACGACGAGTCTGCTTTCGGCAATCAGTGAAATCCAGTCCAAAGCGAGAGCCGTCGACGCCGACCGAACGCAGGCCCAGGGTCAGCTTTCGATAATTCGGTGCGCAGCTTGCGAGTTCGGCCGGAACGGTCAACGCAAGCAAATTGATCAGCAGCTCTCCGGTCGCTGATCAAATCGAGCAACAGCTTGCGCAGCAGCGCGTCCAGCTCCGTCTCCTGCGTCAACAATTTACCGAGAAATACCCTGACGTCGTCGCCACTGAAAAGCAGATCGCCAGCCTCGAGTCCGCCTTGAAGGTCGTTCCGAGCACAAAGCTTACGTCAAGGACCGAAGAGCCAAATCCCCTCAAAACGGGGCTCACAAGCCAGACGGCAAACTTGCAGGCTCAGATAGCCGGCGATTCGGCCCAGCTAGGCCTGCTGCGCTCTCAAGAGGCGTCGCTCCTGAACCAGTTGCGGTTCTATCCCCAGGACATCGAGGAGCTTACGGAACTGCAGCGCCAAGTCAAAGCGGCTGAAGGCATCTATGACGCCCTTCAGAGCAATTACTTCAACGCCGTCGTGGCGAAGAGCATGGCGGTCAGCGACCTATCGGTCCTCCAGCCTGCCGATCCAAGCTTCGCAAGCGCGAGGCCGCCTCGAATGCCTGCGCTGCTGACGGTAGTCGTCGTTGCTTTCTTCGCTGCCATAGCGATCGTCGCGCTGCTTGACTGGTACACTCTTGGCTCGGTCCACCTGAGCGAAGCTCGCTAAGCGCTCGCACCGCTTGCGGCTTAGCCGGCGCCCCTAACCATGAGCATGATCGCACAAAAGAGTCTTGAGACTTTTGCGATGCGCGTTGCCGCGCAGCTCGTCGCCGCCGGTGGCGCAGTCGTTATTGCCCGCACCTTATTGACGACCGGCAAGGGCGAGTTCACGTACGCCGGCACGATACTGGCCTTCGCGCTGATGGCGACCGTCGGCCATAATAAAGCGGTCCTCTGGCAGTACGGCAGGCGAGGCCTCCCGTCGGCAGCGGTGATTCGGGTGATGATTCTCGTGGTTATCGCAATCAGCGCGCCGCTCATCCTCGCGATGATTTTGCTCGGCCACCTTATATCGTCGCAGCAGAGCCTTTTCTTCGTGGCGGTTGCACTGCCGTTCGCTATGTTTTCGCAGTCGGCGATGGGCATTTTCCTCGGCGACGGTGACGTGCGGCGCGCGAATATCGTCGGCATGATCCCGCCGGTCGCCGCGGTGCTCGTTTACGTCCCGCTGATTCTCTTCGTTCATCGCAGCCTTACGGTAGTCTTGGCGATCTGGGCCGCAAGCTACGTTCTGGGCGGAATCTACACGATGCTCGCGCTGCGGCGATATCGCCGTAGCCCGGCGGCCGTCGATTTAAAGGCGCTCGCCAAAGAGCAGCTCACTTTCGGCAGCCAGGCATGCCTGAGCAGTTTACTGCAATATCTCGATTTTCGAATCGGCGTCTTCCTGGTGATGTTTATGATGGGCAGCGCGGCGCTGGGCGTCTATTCGGTCGGGATTGGAATCGGAGAGTTTATCTGGCAGTTGAGCAGCGCCATGATAAATCCGGCGCTTAAAGACATCGGCGGCCAGGATTATGAAAGGGCCATTGAGGTTACGGCGAAGTGCATGCGCCACTCGCTCGTGCTCGTCTTTGCGGCGGCCGTGCTTGTCGCCATCGTAGCGCGCCCGCTTGTGCCGCTTATTTATGGGTCGGCATTTGCATACGGCGCGGTAGTTACCATAGCGCTGCTTCCGGGGATCGTCGCTTACAGCATGATGCCGGCGTTGGCCGCATTTTTCTTGCAGCAATTGGGCCAGCCTCGTCTTCCTTTTTATTTTAGCGCGCTATCGGCAGCCGTTAGCGGCGTGGTCACCGCGCTGGCGCTGCCGCACTTTGGAATCATAGCCGCTGCGGTGGCGACGTCGTTTTCCTACTCGATCGCATTCATTGCAGCCGCCGTATATTTCGTTCGCCGGACCGGTACGGGACTCGGCAGGATCTTCGCTTTATCGACCGACGATTTGCGGCCCTATTACGTGCTGCTGACGAGCGCCGTCGCCGTCCTGCGGGGCCGATGATGTCGGCGTATAGCTCGAAACGGCTCAGCGGCGTGGATGCAACGCTCGCCTGGGCCATCGTGGCGCTGCTCGTTGTCGGTTGCGTCGCTCTGGCTCTCGTCGTAAGCGTCACGACCGGAAATTGCCACGCGTCGTTCGCGATTCCGCTGCTCTGTCAGCCGTCGGTGGGATTGCCCGCGGCGATCCTCATCGCCGCACTGCCGCTCCTCGTCTTCGGGACCGCCCGTCACCCGCTAGCGACTCTTTTTGCGCTCTATATCGTTTTGGTCCCAATTGATGACGTGCTCCTCGTCGGATCGTCGCTTACGGTAACAAAATTGTTGGGCATTGCCGTTGCCGTGGCGGCGATTGCCACGATCGTCAAACGAGGCATCCGCATTCGGCTTCCCTTTGCGGTCTTCGGCTGGGGCGCGGTGGTCGGGATGATGGCCTTAAGTTTGGCTTGGAGCATCGATCCGACCCTGTCCATTGAGACTTTGGTTACGATCGTCTCCGCGTTTGCTTTATTCGTCATTATCGTGGCGGTGCCGATGGAGCCCGAGGAGTTTCGCGCCGTCATTGCGGGTACGATTGCCAGCGGCGGCGTCGTCGGTATCATTGCAATGTTCAGTGCCCGCCACGAGCTATCGACCCTCAGTGGCCAAGTGGGTCGTCTCTACCTTACGTTCGGTGGTACGACGTTAGATCCAAATCGCTTCGGAGCATCGCTCCTCTTGTCGGTCGCGATGACTTTGGGCGCAATCGGTCAAACCCGAGGCTGGGGCCGTATCGGATTAGTCGCAGTGTTGCCATTCCCGCTTACCGCAATTTACCTGACGGCTTCCCGAGGAACCACGCTGGCGCTCATAGCGATGGCAATTGTCGGTATCATCGCCAGCAGGTATCGGCTAGCCCTGAGTGCAGCGTTAGCCGTCGTCGTTGGCCTGATGCTTGCTATTCCCAACGAGATCACTTCGCGCTTTTTCGAAGAAGGAACGTTGGCGAGCGGCGCCGGGCGGCTTTATATCTGGCGAGTCGCCATTGAGGTTTTTCGGCGTCATTGGCTGCTCGGCAGTGGGGTAGGGACGTTCCCCTCGGCGTACGATCGCGCTTTCATGTTAGCCTTCCAGCCCGTGTCAGCGGGTTGGACCCGAGCGCCTCACAGTTTACTGATCTCGACGGCCACCGAATCAGGCATCGTCGGAATCGTCGTCATGATCGTCGCGCTTATACTACAATATCGCAGCGTACGCTCGATCGGCCCCGAACATCCGTACCCTTGGCTGCGCACCGTATACAGAGCCGCGTTCGTCGGGCTACTCGTGGCCGCGACTTTCGTCGATGTCTTAGGGGCAAAATTTTCATGGCTGCTGTTCACCGAAATGCTTCTTGCAGTCGGACTGGCTGTCCATCGGCCGATAGTTCGGCCCGAATGAAGGATTGATAATTGCCGCTGGTATCGATCGTCGTTCCGCTGTATAACAAGGCGCCGTACGTTCTGCGCACGCTCGAGTCGGTCGCGGCACAGACCGTGACGGATTTCGAAGTGATCGTCGTCGACGACGGCTCGAGCGACGGCAGCGCGGACCTCGTCGCGAAGTTTCGCGACCCTCGATTCAAGTTGCTACGTCAAGCAAACGCCGGACCGGGCGCGGCGCGCAATCGCGGGCTTCGCGAGGCGAGCGCCCCGCACGTTGCATTCATCGATGCCGACGACGTTTGGTTGCCTCGGTTCCTCGAGGAGAATCTTGGCGTATTCGAGCGCTATCCGACCTCGGGGGCCGTCGTGTGCGGCTGGACCAAGTATCCCAGCGGCGCGCGGCAGACGGAGTACTGGAGAACGCGAGGCGTCGTCGAAGGCCCGTTCCTCATTTCGAAGGATACGACGCCCGGTCGGCTCTTCGCAATGCTCGCGTTCATGAACCCGAGCACCATCCTTGCAAAAAGTGAAGTCATCCGGCGGTGGGGCGGCTTTTACGAGGATCGTTGCTTGTACGGTGAAGACACGACCCTTTGGCTCAAAATCCTTTTAAACGAGCCGATGTACTTCAACCTGCATGCACTCTCCAAGCTCGATGTTGAAGCTTCTGAACTGTGTCGAAACTACCGTGGTGCGCGTCCAATCGAGCCGTTCTTGCTCGATCCACGCATCCTCCGTAACGCATGCCCGAAGACTTTGCTTCCCCTTCTCGAGCGTCTTCTCAAGGTGTTCGCATGTAAAGCGGCTGCGATGTTGGGATTCTGGGGTGAATGGCGTCAGGCGCGTGAGCTCGTGCGTCGCTTCCTCTCGCCCGGCGATTGGCGTATCCCGTTTTTTCTTCCGGCCGTCGTGAGCTCGTCACCATTCATCACGCCGATAGGTTGGCTGGTGCGTCCGTTCGTGAGGCGATGAAGCCAATTCCGGCAGCCGCTTGCGTGAAAGCCAAAGGTCGCGAGACTGCTATGGCCCGGCGGCGAGATGCGGTCGAGCTGGAACGGATCGCGAGTGCGAGCGCACCATTGATTTGAAACGGTGAACGCAAGGTCGTAACCGGCTTCGGCCGTTGCGGCGAGAACGTTTTCCGCAATATCGCGCGAGCGGCCATTCGGATATGCCAACGCCTTGCATTGCAAACGCGTTTGGGTTTCAATCAACGCGCGACTCTCACAAAGCTCTCGCTGCAGGTCTCGGGACGATAGCTGACTGAGGATGGGATGGGTCATCGTGTGGCCGCCGATATCGAATCCCGCGGCGGCTAGGCCGCGAACCTCGTCCCAGGACATGAACTCCTGTACGGCAGCGTCAATCATGGCGTCAGCGCGCGGCGTCTCGCGGGCAAGATAGGCGACGAACTCGCGGCGGCGTTCGTCATCGCAAATCTTGCATGCCTCGACGATCGAAAGCGCCAGTGCTTCCCGAGCGGGCCTCAATTCGGGAACGGGGTGAACTGCTCCGTCGGGACCTTCGAGCGATGTCCCGGTCCACGCGATAACGCGCGCGAAAACTTCATCGGGCCACAGGACTCGATCGCCTCCAATGTACCCGGAAGCGATGCAAAACAATGCGGGGAAACCCTTTGGGACAAGAGTCGGCGCGGCCAACGTCGCGTTATTGCGAAAGCCGTCGTCGAACGTTATCAGAACGGGAGGCCTGCGAGGCTGCCACTCGCCGCGCTTCCAGCGAGTGAAATCGGCTAGGCCCACCGGCGTGCAACGACACCGAGCCAGTCGAGATGGGCTTCGAGTTCGGCGATCGTGTGATGATATCGGAACGGCTCGTCGTGTTCTCGGGCTAAAATGGCGTGATATACGAGAACGAGCGCGTCGCGGGCATGTGACGAGAGCGCGAGCCGATCGATGCCGGCGAGCGCGAAACCCGAGAGGACTGATTTCTTTAGCTGACTTAATACTGCATTCATATAGTCCTAAAGACGAGTGCTGCCGAAGTTACATCCTCCTCGTGCTTATTACGGGTCCGCATGAAATGCCTCTCTGGACGGCTTGGGGTGGATCGGTGGAACGGCTTGGATCAGCCCGCCGCCGTTTATTGCAGCCTTGAAGCACGCCGCTGCCGCTCTATGCCTCTTGGCTCTGCTTTGCGCGGGGGCTGTCTTGCAAGCCCGCTGCTGCGCTCCGGTGACGGGCCGGACTCCTCCGCTCGCCATCCCAGTCTTGGGATATGGCGGCGAGGAAGATACTGATCCCGGTGCGATACCGGACCGGCATCTTTTTTCCGTCATCCTCGACAACACTCAAACGACGAGCTTGTCACTTGCGCGCAACTGTCCGGGGGGCGCCATTAGCGTGTCGAATCCGTCTGGTTGCCGCCCGTATAAGTACGTTGACCTTCTCTATAACTTTTGCAGTACGCCTTAACGCTGGCGGCGTATCGCTACGCCGACAGCAATGACGAATCGGTTCTCCACACGTATCCAGGCAAAAAGACCTTGTCAAATCGCCTCACCGCTAAGGCAAAGCCGAACCCGCTGGGGCTTAATTGCCGGCCCCGCAATTCCGATGCGGTCATGCGAATGAATCCGGGTGACCGCAAGCTCAACGCGTATCTTTACAACACCGTGTGGACCGGATCGGATTATCGAAATGATTTTCCGCCGCCGTATGGGGCTATGGAAGATGACGCCTCGGTCTTGGGAGGAATTGTGGTCGGTGGTTCGGCGAGGTATCGACCCAGTACGGTAGCGGCGTGTCGCCGTCGGGTTTTGCAGATCAATTTGGCAACTCACCGTACTACGACCCCGCCGACTATGAGACGGCGCTCGGGACGTTCGTCAATGGTGCTTGTGGCGCGACCTGCCCAACGTGGCCATGAACGGCGTAGGGACCGGGTACGGGAATGTTTCGCATGCAGCATCATTAGCAACCGTCACTGCCACGACCAGTACTACTCGGGCATGATCGACGATCAGGCAGCAATCGACACATCTGCGCAACGGTCAGGGGTAATAATCTCAAATACCTAGCGGCTGAGCGTCCGGTTTTTGCCGGCCGGTTCGGCTTTAGTTTCTCAACAGCCAAACCGTCACGATGGGCATCAATACCAACGCGAATCTCTACTCTCACACCTCTGACGGTTGCGCGACCACCAAGATCGTCGACGTCGAAGTCAGTTACGGCATGGGCGGTCGGGGCGATGTTACGGGCGGCTATCGCGTCCGCCTCGCGGCCCTGGCATGGCGCTGGCTCGTCGCCAATCCGGCGACCGGCATCCCCGACCGCGTCGTCTCATTCCAATACACCGAAGGCGGGACGCTGACCGAGGTACCGTATTTCTTTGAAGATACGCTGGTACCTGATGGCGCTGAGGTTTCCGTTCCTAAGTTCGTGTGGAACGGCAGGGTGCAGACCGTGGGCGGCGGCTGCCCCTCAGCGAACGGCGACCGCGGCGGAGCGCTCGCACTGCTCGTGCAATGCGTCGGCTCTGCTGGAATCTACTGCCAGCAGTACGAGCACCTCTACATCAACGCAGCGGACCACGGCAAGACGGCGGCCTGCTTCAATACCAGCACGACGACCGAACGCGTCGTCAGTTCCTGGTTCAATCACGACCCGATCTCGTCGTACCAATACACGCTTGCTTTACAAGGCGGCGAGATGACCTCGGTGCCTTATAAGGACGTCTCCGGCGGCTCGATCAAATTGACGACCTGCACGAACAGAGCATTCTGCACGGGCAGCAACAGCTTGTCGGGCCAAGTTAAAACCTTCAAAGGCAACGCAAGCGATACGTTGTGCGGTCCGTGCGGCCTCGTTTTACTGCAGAAGAAGTAATACGACAGCCGTTAGGCGTTTGCGTTAACGAATAACAAACCACGCTTAAATACTCTAACTCAACGTCCGGGCGCGTTTATACGTTAACGCCGCGGGCTTCTGGCATAATGCCTTGCATGAACGCCTTATATCGGTTGCGTGCTACCGCAATGTACGCGTTACTCTTTGCTCTCTGTGCCTGTGGCGGACAAACGGCCATGGCACCATCTCAGCTTCTGCCGACGACCTCAGGAGGAGGAGCGGTAGACGCAACGTCGGCCGCGCCCGAGCGAACGCTCGACGCGCCGGATAATCCGACGTTTAATCAGTTTCTGGGAATAAACGATCGCGGCGATATCGTCGATACCGCCGGTGACGGTACGCGGATAGCGGCGTATGTCGTCCACCCGCCCTATAGCCAACGCGATTTCAAGAAGATCGCCTTTGCCGGGACGGCTGGCACCGCGGTTACCGCGGTCAACAACGCCGGCACCATCGTCGGCTACTATGTCGACGCTAAGGGCAACACGGCGGCGTTCATGCAACAACATGGCGTTTGGACCCATTATGCCGGCCCGGATCAATCGACCATGACCAAGTATCTCGGCATCAACGATGCCGGCGTGAAGGTGGGCTTTTACACCGACCGGCACGGAAACGATGTCGGCTTTGAGATCGGCGCGAAGAACGGCAATGTTACGCGCATTCGCCCGCTGCACGGCGTCAGCGTGACCCCGTCGAGCATCAACGACCAAGGAGAGGTCGTCGGCTACATGACGACGTCACGCGGCTCGGTTGAGGGTTTCCTCTTGCAGAGTGGCAGCTTCGCCGAGTTTTCCTATCCGCGCTCCGTCGAGACCAAGGCGCTCGGAACGAACAAGCAAGGTGAGATCGTCGGCTCGTACGTTGACGCTTCGGGCAGAACGCACGGCTTTCTGTTGCGCGATGCTCAGAGCAATCCTCGCTGGCAATCCGTCGACGCGGCCAAAGCCGATGGCTTGACGGTCCTGACCGGCATCAATGCTCACGGCGATCTGGTCGGCTATTATCGCAACAAGTCGTCGCATATTCGGGCGCTTCTTCGTAGCGCTCCGCAGGTAGCGCCGCCGGGCGTTCCGCTCGTCATTCCTGTCTGGGGAAATTTACCGACCCGGGCGCTATCCCGGACCAACATCTCTATGCCGTCGTCTTCGATAGCAGCAGCTCGTTCACGAGCAAGTCGCTTGCGAAAAACTGCCCGGGCGTCAGCAGCAGCTCGACCTGCCAACCGTACAAATACATTAGTTTCTCTCACGACATCTGCAGCAACGCCGTCACGCTGGCGGCATATCAGTTCGCCGACAGCAGCGACGAAAACGGGTTCTTGCACGTTTATCCGAACGGAATAACGCCGAGCAATCGTTACATCCAAACTCCAAACCCCAGCGGTCCTGACTGCAAGCCCGACAACGCCAATGCATCCATGCGGATGAATCTCGGTGATCCCGCGCTCAACGCCTGGCTTTATAAGAACGTATGGACCGGCACGAACTATAACAACGATTTTCCGGCTCCGTACGGGGTGATGGAAGACACCCTCAGTGCGTTCGGCTTTCAAGTCGTCGGCGGCGGCCCGGGCACGGCCGTATCGACCGAATATGGCAGCGGCGTCAAGCCATCGGGTTTTGCAAACCAAATCGGAAACTCACCCTATCATGCCGCCACCGACTTCGAATCGTCGATCGGGTCATTCATTAATGGCGCGTGCGGCGGCGCAACCTGCCTCAATATGTCCTTCAACGGCATCGCAGGCGGAGGATCTGGAAACGTCGGGTCGTGCAGCATCATCAGCGGCGGCCACTGCCATAGCCTGGGAGGCTCGGGCATGATCGACGATCAGGCCGCGATCGACAACATCTGCGCAACGGTCACGGGTGGTAATCTCAGGTACATGCAGGCGGAGCGCCCGGTGTTTGCGGGACGACTCGGTTTTGAGTTCCTGAACAGCCAGACCACGTCGTCGGTATCAACACCAATGCGAATCTCTACTCGCATACTGCCGATGGTTGCGCGAACACCAAGATCGTCGATCTCGAGACCAGTTACGGCGAAGGCGGTCCAGGCGACGTTACCGGCGGTTATCGCGTCCGGCTCGCGACCTTGGCATGGCGCTGGCTCGTACCCAACCCGGCCACCGGCATGCCCGATCGTGTTATCTCTGGCGAGTTCAGCGAGGGAGGTACCAATACCGAGGTTCCTTACTTCTTCGAGGATACGCTTGTACCCGATGGCGCTGAGATCCCCGTTCCGAAGTTCGTGTGGAACGGCAAGGTAAAGACCGTAGGCGGCGGTTGTCCGTCAGCAAGTGGCGACAGCGGCGGGGCGGTCGCACTGCTCGTGCAGTGCGTCGGCTCGGAGGGAATCTACTGTCAGCAGTACGCGCACCTCTACATCAACGGAGCCGACCAGGGCGCGACGGCGGCCTGCTTCAATACGAGTACGACGAACGAGAACATCGTGAGTTCCTGGTTCAAGAAAGATCCAATCTCGTCATATCAATACGTGCTCGCTTTACAAGGCGGCGAGATGACTTCGGTGCCGTATCAAGACGTTTCGAGCGGCGCGATCGCGCTGAGCACGTGTACGAATAAAACGTACTGCACGGGCAGCAATAGCCTCTCGGCGCAAGTCGGAACGTTCGCAGGCAATGGAAGCGATACGCTCTGCGGCCAATGCGGCGTCATCCTACTGGAAAATAACTAACACGATAAGCGCCGGCGTTTAACCGCGCCGGCGCTTACATTTCCGGCGCCGGCGTATAAATGCGCCGGCGCTTTATATTTCCGGCGCCATCGTACCCTGCAGGGAACCAAGCGAACAGTCGAAATTGCGATTTATTTTTAAGTCAATGGTTGCCTTACTGTCAGACTCTCTGGCATAATGCCTCGCATGAATGCATACCGTCAGTTTCCCGCTACCGCAATGCAGGCGTTACTCCTCACCCTCTGTGCCTGCGGCGGCCAAGCATCCTTAACGGCACCGTCTCAGCTTCCGCCCGCGCCCTCCGCGGTTTCGGGAGCAGGCTCGACGTCGACGGCACCTGCCTTTGCGCAGCGAACGCATGAGCGTAGAGAGTTCCGCTCGGTTTTACCACGGGCGCAGGGCGTTCCGCTCGTCCTTCCCGTCTGGTCGTCAGATAAAGACGCAGGCGCCGTTGCCGACCGACATCTTTTTTCCGTGATCCAGGATACCGGCTGGGCTTCGAGCAGGTCGCTCGCAGCAAATTGCCCAGGCGTCAGTAGTACTTCGACTTGCGAGCCGTACAAGTACGTGAATTTTTCCACAATCCCTGCGATACCGCGATTACCCTGGCGGCGTATCAGTACGCCAATAGCAGCGACGAAGACGCAATCCTGCACACCTATCCGAATGGAAAAACGAAAAGCAATCGCTATGACGCCGACTCAAAGCGGAGCAGGTGCGCCCCGGATAACACCAACGCGACCGTGCGGATGAATCCGGGCGATCCTAAGCTCAACGCCTGGCTTTATAACAACGTGTGGAACGGATCGGACTATGATAAAGACTTTCCGGCGCCGTACGGAATAATGGAAGACACCGCCGGCGTTCTTGCGTATGGCGTCGTCGGCGGCGCGCCCGGCGCCAAGGTATCGACCGAATACGGCAGCGGCGTAAACCCGTCCGGTTTTGCCGATCAGGTTGGGAACTCACGGTATCATGACCCTACGGACTTCGAAACGGCCATCGGGATATTCGTCAATGGGGCTTGCGGTAGAACCTGCCACAACGTCGCGTTTAACGGTGTCGCCACCGGAGCGGGGGACGTCGGCGCATGCAGCGTTATTAGAGGCGGTCACTGCCATGCCGCCGGTTCCTCGGGCATGATCGACGATCAGGCAGCGATCAACAACATCTGCACGAGGGTTTCGGGTGGTAATCTGAAGTATATGCAGGCGGAGCGTCCGGTCTTTTCGGGCCGATTCGGGATTCAGTTTATGGATAGCCAGACCATCGTCATGGGCATCAATACGATTTCGAATCTCTACTCGCATACGAGCGGCGGTTGCGCGAACACCAAGATCGTCGACATCGAAGTCAGTTACGGCGCCGGCGGTCCCGGTGACATAGCGGGCGGCTATCGCGTTCGGCTCGCGGCCTTGGCTTGGCGTTGGCTCGTCGCCAATCCGGCGACCGGCATTCCCGATCGCGTGACATCGCAACAAACGACCGTGCGCGGGACGCCGAGCGAAATCGGTTATTTCTTCGAGGACACGCTCGTACCGGCTGGAGCTGAAGTTTCCGTTCCGAAGTTCGTGTGGAACGGCAGGGTGCAGACGGTCGGAGGTGGTTGTCCGTCACGGGACGGGGACAACGGCGGTGCGGTCTCACTGCTCTCGCAGTGCGTCGGCTCGTCAGGGATCTTTTGTCAGCAATACGAGCATCTCTACGTCAATGGTTCAGACCACGGCAAGGCTGCAGCTTGCTGCAATTCGAGCACAACGACCGAGCGCGTTGCAAGTTCGTGGTTCAAGCACGACTCGATCTCATCGTATCATTACCTCCTCGCTTTGAAAGGCGGCGAGATGACATCGGTGCCGTATCAAGGCGTACCGGGTGGTTCGATCAAGTTACCGTGTACGAACAGGACCTACTGCACGGGGAGCAACTCGCTGGCCACGCAGACCGACAGGTTCGGCGGCGCAGGCTACGCGCTTTGTGGCCCGTGCGGCCTCGTTCTGCTACAAAATAACTAACGTGGGCGGCACCGGTGCTGGACCGCGCCGGTGCCGCCTCAAGGCCAGCGCTTAACCAACGATCATCGTCCGGCGGCGCGCGCTGCCGAAGTCCCGGCTCCGTTCGCCGGGGCTCGGGCCGTCGTTTCTTTCGGCGCAAAGTACGCGATCATGACGGCAGCGAGGGCGAAGAGGTTTACGATGGAAAGCACGTGCGTCACGGGCAGAAGCTCCGGCAGCCAGCCGTGTTCGTAGAAGCCAAAGACCAACGTCACGCAGATCGTGAACGTGACGATCAGCGTCGCTGCCGACCGCCGTTCCCAGCGACCGCAGTACCACATGAGCGGTGCCAGCGCCAATGCGAATAAAATATACCGTTCGTGCATGCGCGTTTCGACCAAGAAAAATCCGACGAGGACGATAAACCACGCGCGGGTCATGAGCTGTTCTTGCCCCACACGATCGTCCTCATGCGGCAGACGGCGAAAGAGCGTCCACGTCGTTGGCAAGATGATCGCGCAGAACGCCAACGATCCCCAAGTGCGCAACGTTAAGCCAAGCCTCAGCTCAGAATCCGAAGGCCAAAGAAGTTGTCCCCGACCTTGTACGGGCTGCGAGGCCAGGCTCCACATGTTATACGCGTTTAACGTTGTCCACGGGGCAACAGTTTGCCCCGTCTCGTACTCGGCGGCAAGCCATCGTATGACGCCGACCGGAGCGGGGGTCGGCGCGAACGGCAGCGACACGAGATATGCGATTACGACGCGCATGCCGGCCCGGCGACCAGACGCAGCACCCATCCCTGGTCTCGGAGCTGTGCCGCGAAAAGGAGCGGCGTTACTACGACCGGAAGCGGCTTGACGAGCACCGCCAACGCCAACGCGCTCCACGCCAGCGTGTAGCGTCGGAAAAACGTCAACGCCAGCGCGAGAACCATGAACACCGTGGAGATCGAGTCGACCTGGCCCCAGAGTGCAGAGATCGGCCACGTTGTCGGAGCGTATGCTGCGATTGCGGTAGCCCACAGCGCCGGCCTCGGCCCGTCCCAGCGTCGCACGATCGCGAAAACGAGGACGCACAGCCCGAGATCCGCGGCGATAGCTGGAAGTTTTAGGAGCATGCCCATAAGCACGAGGTTTTCGCTGCCGTGCGCCGCCAGCCGGTAAACGCCGACGACGGCGCCAAGCACGAGCGAAAACAGTGGCGGATAGTTTACCGGAAAGTGGTCGATCGTGTCCTTGTGCTCGTACAGATGGTGACTTCCGTACTGCATCAACAGCTGCGCCCAACTTATGAAAATTTGAATATCGTGCGTCTGGCGGTGGCGCAGGATCGGGACGAACGCGAGCCTCAGCGCGGCCGCCCCAAGCAGAATGCCGGCGAGCGCGAGCAACGTCCCGCGGTCGGGACGCGCGGTCAACTTGGGATCGTCGCCGTTCGCGACTTTCTGTGGCATCGGGGTGAGTATACCATGTCAATCGTAATGCACGGCCGCTGGCGTCGCCCCGCCCGAGGTGACAGAATCCACACGTAACGGCTAAGCTGGACGGAGGCCAATTGGACTTAGCAGCGAGGCTACACGCGCTGGCTCGTCGGCGACCGGCATGCCCGCCCGAGCGATTGCGCTGCTCGTGCAGTGCTGGGCGGCCGGACCGATTACGAATACGGCGGGTTCAATAGCGGCATGACGACTGAGAGTACTGTGAGCAGAAGGCCCAAGCGCGACCAGACCCGGCGTTGTCGTATCAATACGGGTCGCCTTGAGGGGTATGACGCCAGTACCTTATCGAGAACTTAATTCGGCTCTATCACGGCACGCACTTGCGCGAATACAAAGTATTGCACGGGGATAACTCGCGCAAATCGTAACGTTCGCAAGTAACGGAAGCAATACGTGCGCGGTCACTGCGGCGTCATGCTCTCACATTGCAACAAAGTGTCAGGGCCCGCGCAACGCGGGTAACCGACCGGACAATTGAAATTGCGATTTTATTTTTAAGTCAACGGTTGCGTTCATGTGACTCTCTCTGGCATAATGCCTCGGATGAACGCATACCGTTGGTTTAATGCTATCGCAGTTCGGGCTTTGCTCTTGGCACTCTGCGCCTGCGGCGGACCAACATCCTCAGCGCCCTCTCAGCTTCCACCCGAAGGCTCGGGACCTGGGGAATCAAACTCGGCCCCCTCCGCCCGCCTGGGCCTGCCGAACAAACGTTCGTCGCCCCGGATAATTCGATCGGCCACACCAGCGATAAATCGCCGCGGATACGGGCGGTTCATCGCCGCGGCTCAACTCGAGCGCAGGGTGTTCCGCTGGTTATTCCCGTATCGGGATTCGGCGGTGAGGGGGATAGGGACCCGGGCGCGGTCGCCGACCGGCATCTTTTTGCCATGATCTTGGATAACTCCCCATTTTCGAGTTCGTCGCTGGCAAGCAACTGTCCGGGCGTTAGCAGTACTTCAACCTGCCAACCGTACAAGTACTTCAACGTTCTCGATAACTATTGCAACACGGCCGCTACCCTTGCGGCATATAAATACGCCGACAGCAGTGACGAAAGCGGATTCATCCACAACTTTCCGGGCGCAAAAACAAATCAAACCGCTTAACCTATCAGAACACGCCGATTCCAGCGGTTCCTTATGCCAGCCGGATAACGGCAATGCGGTTATGCGCATGGATCCTGGCAACAGCCAGCTCAACAGTTGGCTTTACAACAACGTATGGAACGGCAAGAATTATCAGTACGATTTTCCGTCACCGTACGGGATAATGGAAGATGAAGGGTCTGTCTTCGCATGGATCTATGTCGGCGGCTCCGGGAGCGCACAGGTATCGACGGAGTACGGCCGCGGCACATCGCCGTCGGGTTTTGCAGACGAATTTGGGAGTTCGTCCTATCATGACGATACCGACTACGAAACGGCACTAGGAATATTCGTCAATGGGACTTGCCGTAGCATCTGCCACAATGTGGGATTTAACGGGTTGCAACCGGAGCCGGCGATGTTTCGGGGTGCAGCGACATTGCCAACGGTCACTGCCATGCCCCGGGTTCTGCAGGCATGATCGACGATCAGGCCGCGATCGATAACATCTGTACGAGGGTCTCGGGTGGAAATCTGAAGTACATGCAGGCGGAGCGTCCGGTCTTTCGGGCGATTCGGCGTTCAGTTCCTCGACAGCCAGACAACAACTGTCGGCATCAATACCAACGCGAATCTTTACTCGCATACGAGCGGCGGATGTGCGAACACCAAGATCGTCGACATCGAAGTCAGTTACGGCTCTGGCGGTCCGGGCGACGTAACGGGCGGCTATCGCGTTCGGCTCGCGGCCTGGCTTGGCGTTGGCTCGTCGCCAATCCGGCGACCGGCATTCCCGATCGCGTGATCTCGCAACAATACACCGAGCGCGGGACGTCGACCGAAGTGCCTTATTTCTTCGAAGATACGCTCGTACCGGTTGGAGCTGAGGTTTCCGTTCCGAAGTTCGTGTGGAACGGCAGGGTCCAGACGGTCGGAGGCGGTTGTCCGTCGGCGAACGGCGACCGCGGCGGTGCGGTCGCGCTGCTCTCGCAGTGCGTCGGCTCGTCAGGGATCTTTTGTCAGCAATACGAGCATCTCTACGTCAATGGTGCAGACCACGGCAAGGCTGCGGCCTGCTTCAATTCGAGCACGACGACCGAGCCCGTTGCGAGTTCGTGGTTCAAGCACGACTCGATCTCGTCGTATCATTACATGCTCGCTTTGAAAGGCGGCGAGATGACGTCGGTGCCGTATCAGGGCGTTTCCGGTGGCTCGATCTCATTGCCGTGCGCAAACGGGACCTACTGCACGGGGAGCAACTCGCTGGTCGCGCAAACCGTGAAGTTCGGCGGCGCCGGAAGCTATGGGCTCTGTGGCCCGTGCGGACTCATTCTGTTGGAAAACAACTAGGCCCAAGGTCGTATCCGTGAACCTGCCGAGTGTCAACTGTCCGTCGACATGCAGTAGGCTGGAAAGAGCGTGGGGAGAGGGAAGGTCTGCGAGGGGTGTTCGTGCCCCCAGTCGCCGGATCGCGCCGCCGGCAGAATCACTGAAAGCGCGCCTAGCGGGCACTTGCTTTACTTCTCCTGAACGATGACGCCGTTGCGGGCGCCTCCTGGGAGGAAGGCCCGAACGGTATTGCCGGCCCTTGATGAGGCATGCAGGCGAGTCCCCCCGCGCTGAGGCGCTCCATTCATCCCGTGGCGAGCACTACGCAACATTCCCTCGGCAACGGCGAGCGGGATTTCGCCAGCAGCCTGCAAGGCGAGCGAGCAACCGTGCAGGTGCTCGGCAATGGCGCGGGGTAACGTGTTCTTTCAGTGAAGACGCTTTTTGGTATTCTCGCGCTCGTGATCCTTAGCGGGTGCGGCGGCGGCATTGGTCCCCGCCAAACTCCAATTCTACCGCCACAAGGACTCCCCGGCGCGCCGCCTCTGCGCAGTTACATCAAACACATCGTCATTATCGTGCAAGAGAATCGGAGCTTCGACGACATCTTCTATGGGTTCAAGGGCGCCGATTACGCAACGTACGGCTACACCAGTAGCGGCAAGAAGGTTGCGCTCACGCCAAGGACCTTCGGCGGATCGGATCTGACCCACGATTGGAACGCGGCCATAGCCAGCTGGGATAACGGCAAGATGGACGGCTTTAATCACGAGCAGACGCAGCCGCCATCCGGGCCACCGGCGCGTTTGAGCATGTACTCGTACCTTGACCGTAAGCTCGTGGCTCCATACTGGGATTTGGCAAAGAGGTACGTGCTCGCCGACCATATGTTTCCGACGATGTTCGGAGAGACTTTCACCGCCCATTTAGATCTAATCGCTGCGACCGCGAGTATAAAATCCGATCTTTCGCTGGTAAACTGCCGAGCGCGACCGACTCACCGTGGGGTTGCGATGCCCCCAAAGGCACAATCACGGGCGTCGTGACCGCACAGCGCGTCGTTTATTACAATGGCCCCTTCCCGTGTTTGACGCAGTTCCGCACGATGGCGGACACGCTCGACGCTGCCAACGTCTCTTGGAAATATTACGCTCCCAAGGTTACGACGGTGATGTCGTCGCCGTGGACAGAATTCGATGCAATAAAGAAAGTGCGTTACGGCCCCGATTGGAAAAGAAGCGTGATCTCGCCACCGCAAACGGTGCTTATCGACGCGAGCCACCGCAGATTAGCCGATGTGTCCTGGGTGACTCCCGATTTTACCGACTCCGATCACGCAGGGAGCTTAAGTGACTCCGGGCCGTCCTGGGTAGCAAGCGTCGTCAATGCGATCGGGGAAAGCCCGTATTGGTCGTCTTCTGCGATTATCGTCCTTTGGGATGATTGGGGCGGTTGGTACGACCACATGGCTCCGCCGCAACTAGATTTTCGCGGACTCGGCATCCGCGTACCGTGCATCATCATCTCCCCATACGCGAGGCCTCACCACGTCATCCATACGCAGTACGAGTTTGGCAGCATCTTGAAGTTTGTCGAGGAGACATACAACTTGCCTCCGCTTGAGTCCAAGGGCCCCGACCGCGGCTACACGGACACCCGCGCAAACAGCCTGCTCGACAGCTTCGATTTCACGCAGAAGCCGCGTGCTTACAAGCCGGTGAAAGTGCGTTACCCGCCGTCCTATTTCATGAGCCGCCCTGCGTCGCTGCGGGCACCCGATATGTAAATCTGACCCCGAGCCTACGAGGCGACGATCTTTTCAAAAACGGAACGAACGGAGTCGTAATACCGCTCCGGGGAATAGTCGGCCAACGATTTGCGCGCGGCCCCAGTCAAGGCAAGGCTCAATCCGGTACTCTCGAGCAGCGTAACGATAGCGCGCGCGATTGCTTCCTCGTCGCCGCTCGGTACCAGCAAGCCGTTCTCGCCGTCGTGAATCATTTCGCCCACGCCTCCGACTGCCGTTGCGACGATGGGCACCCCGGCAACCATCGCTTCCAAGAGCACGTTTGGGGAACCCTCGGTTTGCGACGTAAGGGCGAAGACATCCGCCGCTTCATAGTATGCCGATACGTCGTGCTGATATCCCACCATGCGCACCGCGCCGGCGATATCTAGTCGTGCACAAAGGGCCTCCAAACGCGTGCGCTCCGGGCCGTCGCCGACGATCACCAATAGGATCTGTAAGTCGCTCATTCGCCTGACGTGGACCATTGCCCGAATGAGGTCCGCGTGGCCCTTTTCTTTCGATAATCTCCCGACGGAAAGTACGATCCGCGCGTCTGCCGGCAGATCGAGTTCTCGTCGCCCTCTAACGTTCGTGTCTTTCGTTGCAAACGTGTTCGCCGCGATCGGCGTTCTGTGCACGCTCAGCCGTTCTCGTTTTATGCCGAGGCGTGCGTTCAAATCGGCCGCGAAGGCGTCGCACGGCGTCATGACGCAATCAGCGCCGCGTAGAGACCATCGGTCGAGTTGGTCGTAAAGTCTCCACCTAAGGCTCGGAGCCGTGTAGCCGTGGTGGAAAGCGGCCCAGGCCCTTCCGCGCTGAAGGCCCGCGAGTCGCACGAGAAAATGCGTCTTCGCCCCGTGGGTCCAGAACACGTCTGGTCGGCGACGACCGACGATGGCTCGCAGCTGCGGGAAAACCCCGAAATCGAGGGGCCCATTCTCACGCACGACTTCCACCGCGAAGCCCTCATTCCGCAGTGAGGTAACCAACGGGGGCTCACGCTCCGTCCGCGAGAAGGCTAGCATGGTCACTTCTAGCGGGCGCCGTTCTTCCTTAACCGCACGCGCGCGCCTCGCAAGAGTCAGGACCGGCTTTACGTTGCCCGAAATAACGGTGTCGTCGAGGAATGCGAGGACGCGAATCGGGGCGCCGGCAGTTCTATTGGAAAATGCTCGACCTGCGTTCACGGGCCAAACGCCAGCGCTTGCGGTCCTCCCAAACGGGAGATCGTGCGCAGCAGGGTATTGCTGCCCGGTGCGTACAGTGTTACTGTGCTATTGCCACTGTTTACAACATAGAGCTTACCGGCGCCGCCGATTGCCAGAGCGATCGGAGCGTTCACTGCCTCCGAGATCGTGCGCAGTACCGAACCTTTGCCCGGAGCGTAGACGGTCACTGTATTGTTCCGGTAATTCGCAACATAAAGATTCCCCGAGGCGTCAAACGCCAGTGCTTGCGGATATTTCACTCCATGCGAGATCGTTCGGAGGAGCTCACCTGTCCCCGCAGTGTAAACCGTCACGGTGTTGCCGAGATTGTTTGCAACGTACAAGTTGCCGGAGTCGTCCAAGGCGAGCGCGATGGGAGTATTAAGGCCATCGTAAATAGTTCGCAGCAGCTTTTTGCTGCCCGGTGCGTAGACCGTCACGGTATTGGTGCTGCTGAAGTTCGCGACATAGAGATTGCTGGAGCTGTCGAAGGCCAATGCGATCGGAGCATCGAGACCAGCGGAAATTTTCCGCAGCAGCTTGCCGCTGCCCGGAGCGTAGACCGTGACCGAGTTACCGTTGAAGTTCGCGACGTAGAGGTTGCCCAAGGTGTCGAATGCCAGTGCGATCGGAGACTCGACGCCATGGGAGATCGTGCGCAGCAGGGTCTTGCCGTGGTTCGCGTAGACCGTAACGGAGTTGCCAGCGCTGAAGTTTGCCGCGTAGAGGTTGCCGGAAGAGTCGAATGCCAGTGCAATCGGACCGCTGAGGCCCTCGGAAATCCTCCGTAAGAGCTTGCGTCCTTCCCGAGCATAGACGCTAATCGTGCTTTTTACCGCGTTGTTTGCGACGAATAGGTTTGCACCAACCGACATTCGCGCGGAGGTTCGCTCTAAGGTCGGCAGTCGTCCGGCAAATACGTTTGAGCCGCCGGCGCACGCCGTGATTAGCGCAGCGCCAACGCATCCGCCGATGAGTTTACGTAAACGACTCATGAAAGTAAATCCCCTAGCTTGCAAACAGAAAGCAACCAAGCGCTTAGACGCTATGCTGAGTTCTCGAAATGGGACTCCGTAATGATTGTACGTGAATTGATTCTCGGAAACCTTATTAGCCGGATGATATAGGATATCTTTGTTGGGGTTCAGAGTTGGTTTCTTTCGCTTTTTTCGGACGATCGCGAAAGTAGTTCCGCCGCTCGTTTCGATTCAGGTGGCGTTTGGGCTAGCCGGGCGCCCGGTATCAGCGCAGGGCGAGCAGGTCTGGCTCACGGTAAGCGACGTTCATCTCAATCTGTTCGATCGCTCCATAAAGCCTAGCCCAAACGCTACTGATGCAAACCGAGCGCTTTTTAAGTCCGCGCTTGAACAGATGAAGCGCGCAGTGCACCATCCCGCTATTGTATTGCTTCCAGGCGATTTTCTCATGCAGAATTTCAGGGAGCAGGCCGCCCATAATGGGGTGGCGCCTGACGAGGCGGGGATTCGGACGATGCGCTGGATTGCGGTAGCGCTGGAGCGCGCGTTTCCCACGGCGCAATTCGCGATCGCGCTTGGGAATAACGATATTCCTTGCGGCGACTATAAGAGTGACGATGGCAGCACGTACCTGGGCACGCTCGCGCGCGTCTGGAACCCATTGGTAAATCGCGACGGCGCCGCGCCCGGCTTTGCGGCGTCCTTTGTCCGTGGTGGCTACTACACCATGCGGCTTCCGGTCCGTGGCATGCGACTCGTCGTTCTCAATACCGTGCTGCTTTCGAGTGAATACCGAGGCGAATGCGCAGGCGATCACAACCAAGCTGCGTCCGAAGAGCTGGCTTGGCTGCGAAGGACGCTGCGGGATACGCCGCGCGGCACGCGCAACGTCGTCATGATGCATGTACCACCCGGATACGATGCATTTTCAACCGACTACGTGCGCGGATTCTTGAGCTGGACGTTTCTAAAATCACGCTACAATGCCGAACTGGTGGGTGCGCTCTCGGCACCAGCCGATCGCGTTGCGTATGCAATCGCAGGGCATGCGCACCGTTTCGACTTTATGATCGCCGGCACCGTACCGGTGATTGTGTTCGGATCGCTCTCACCAATCTATGGGAACAACCCGGCGTTCTATACGATGCGAGTCTTGCCCAACGGCTTGTTGCACGACATCGACGTCTACCCGTTTGATGAGTCAATCTTAAACTGGCTGAGGCCCCGAAGTTTCGACCGGACCTGGCGCGTCAGGCGCATCGACGCTGTATCACTTTCCCAGTTGCACGCGCTATTGGGAAACTCTCCGGCTGCTCGTGCCGAATGGGATGAACAAGCCACCGGCTGGCCGACGGACTTGACAGTCGCGCGCGGGACTTGGCAGGCAGACCGGTGGAGGATTTCCTGGTGCGCTCAAACTTTCCTTATCGCTAAATTCGCTCGATGCGCGGGCATCGAACGCCGAATACGGATCGCGCAAATGTTTGTTGGCGTCATCGTTGCTGCCGTCGCACTCACGATGCTCGTCGTAATCCTGCGAAGACCCATCGGCGACCAGCGATAGCTATAGAGGCGTCGAGCCGCTCATGCCTTAGAAGCGGATGACGTTTTACTCGTGAGGTATCCGCTTGATGCGGCAAAGCGGAAGAGCGCGGCGATGGTGACCGCATCGTCAATCTCACCGCTGACGGCAGCGTCGAGGGCGGCCGCGATTTTGAGTCGGACGATAGTAATGCTTTCCTCGTCCGCCGGCTCCGGCACGCCGTATTCCAGCTCACGCGCCACGAACAGCGCGACCGGTGGATCCACGATCGAGGGAATCTCACGCACTAATCCGAGGTAGGACCATTTGCGAGCGGTGATTCCCAGCTCTTCACGCAGTTCTCGCTTCGCCGAATCCAAGGGCGACTCGCCGGCACCGGCGCCGCCCTTGACGATTTCGGTGACGTGATCCTGCGCGGCGAACCTTGGCTGTCGCGCGAAGAGCAATTCACCGTCATCTTCAACGACGATGCCAGAGGATTGGGGGCTTACGACCAATACGTGCTCCCCCGGTGCGCCGCTCGGATGCACGACCCGATAAGCCTCGACGGTTAACCACGCGTTCCGGTAAAGTTCCCGTCGGCTCAGCCGCCGGTGCAGATTTTGAGTTTTCGAGCTCACGCCCGGTGCACTAAGAGGTTTCGCGCCAGGCGTTTCGCAGCGGAAAAGCCGTCCCTGCCCGCGTTGAGCGCCGCTTCTCGCACGCCTCTTCGCCGGAGCGTCGTGTTCGTAATGTACTTGACGTCCGTCGCAAGCGAGATTTTATAGGCCTGGTCGCCGCGCGAAAGCTCGTAGCGGTGATAACCTTCTTCGATTGCGCGACGAATGCTGGCGCAGCCTAACATCACTCCGGGTGAAAATTGCGCGTATTCAGGGTTATGACCGATCATGTAAGCAACTACCGTGCGCCGCTTGTTCTCGAGGTAAAAGCCTTGCGCGGCCATTAACGCTTCGCCTTGATACATAGCGGCCACTTGAAAGCGGCCTGAGGCGTAACAGCGCGAGAACAGCTCGCCATAAACCTGCTGCCAGGATCGCAAATCCTTTTTCCAGCGCATGCTATTGACCCGCAAGAGAGCTTCGATGGCCTGGTCGGCTTCGCTGGACGGGGCGAAATGGAGGCGGTAGCCGGGTAACGATTCGATCTTGCGTAGATGGGAGCGAATGGTGCGCCGAGTTGAGCGGCCTCGTCCATCGAGATACTCTTCCCAGGTCGCGGGCAACTCGACGTACGGACAAGGGGTCGCTTCACCGCGCACTATCTGAAAGCGACTCGGCAAAAATTCCTCGACGAGCGCGGCAATGCGTCGATCGTCGCAGCTGTTCAGCGCAAAGTTATCCCACGCCAGCTCTTCGATCGCACGCGCGAACGCCGGAATGAAACGCGACTCTTGACCGGGGACGCCCACCATGCCGGTAAAGTCCGCTCGCGGGCTGCCCCCCAGCGACAGAGTGCGGCTCAGCACCGGTCCGAGCGGCGGAAAGCGCCCGAGTGTCAAAGGCAGGAAAGCGATATGCTGCCCTTCGCCGTCGCGCACGCCGAGCACGATCCAGCGCTTTTTCTCGGTGGCAAGGGACGCATGGAGCCACTCCCACGAAAGGAATAAGTTCGCTTCAGAATCGATGTCGTACAGCTCAATCCACCGGGATCGAACGGACTCGAGCTCGGCGAGGCTGGAAAAGTGGTCGACGACCATGTCCGGGTAGACTCTGATTCAAGCGGTCGTTTCTCCTTTGTCAGCGAGATGCACACGAAGCGGGCGCCCTCGTTCGACGGTCGGCGGCCGTCAGGCTATCGGGCGCACCGGAGTTGGCGCGCGGTGGGGCCATCCTTAACGAAAGCCAAAGTAAAACGTAACAAATGTACCTCGGACGTCTGGTGGAACGCGAACGAAAGCTCGTGATGAGCACATCGTTTGGAAAGTGGTCGCTCGGAATCGCGATCGCGGCGCTTTTCCTTTCGGCTTGCAAGGGCAATGGTGGGCCGGTCTCTTCGCTGGCACTCCCGCCTGCCAACCTCGAGCGCGACACCGGTTTAGTCCAGCCATTTCACCGCTCGAGTACGAAAATCAAGCATATTGTCGTCATCGTTCAAGAGAATCGCAGCTTTAACGATCTTTTCTACGGCTATCCCGGCGCAAAGACGGCGGCGTACGGGTACGGCATGAACAACGAGAAGATCGAGCTTAAGCCGACACCGCTCGAAACGACGTGGGACCTCGAACACAATGCCAAGGGGTTCCTGGCGGCTTGCAACGGCATCGGAAAAATTCCGGGCACCCACTGCCGGATGAACGGCTTCGATCGCGAGACGTGGACCTGCGGTGGCGCGCAGCAGCCTTGCCCGCATAAGCATCCCCCATATAGTTACGTCCCGCACCGCGAGACCAAGCCATACTTTGATATGGCGAAACAGTACGTGTTGGGTGATGAGATGTTCGCGTCGAATTTTGATTCCAGTAGCTTCATCTCACATCAGTACATCATCACGGGTGAGAATCCGGATTCCTCGATCGATTATCCGTTCGGCGCTTGGGGATGCCCGGGCGGCCGGACTGACAAGATAGCCCTCGTGGGTCCACGGCGTGAATTTCCGCAAGGCTACGTCGTTCCGTGCTGGAATCCCAAGACGCTCGGCGACGAGCTCGATAAGGCCGGTCTTTCCTGGGCGTTTTATGCCGTCGGACTGATCAATGGTCACGGCGTTTGGAGCGCCTATCAGGCAATCAAGCACATCTACTACAGTCGCGAGTGGAGTATGCACATCGTCTCGCCGCCGCTGCGCTTCTTGACCGACGTCTCCAAGGGACATCTTAGGACCGTAAGTTGGGTCACGCCAACGTTCAAAAACTCTGACCATGGCGGATCCGGCTCGAATACCGGTCCGTCCTGGGTGGCCTCGGTCGTCAATGCGATCGGCCGATCGCCGTACTGGAACTCGACCGCGATCTTTATCTTTTGGGACGACTACGGGGGTTGGTACGATCCGCAGGCGCCGGCCTATGTCGATAACGACGGACTGGGCGCGCGGCTTCCCTTGCTGATCGTCTCACCGTATGCCAAAAAGGCTTACGTTTCGCACCTGCATTACGAGCACGGCAGCATCCTGCGATTCATAGAAGACCAGTTTGGCCTGGGCCGCTTAGCCGCAAGCGACGCACGCGCAAAGTCGCCGGAGCGGGATTGTTTCGACTTCTCGCGGCCGCCTCGCAAGTTCACGCCAATTCAAGCCCCGTATGACGCAAACTATTTCAAGAACCAGGCCGCCGATCAGCGGGCGCCCGACAGGGAGTGAGGGAGCCCACGCCGTTCATGAAATTGTCGCTTAATGGGTAAGGCTGCAGTGAGGTCGGATGGTGATCGATCGCATCTGGTTGAAAATCAAGACGTCGGCGAAAGGCGGAGGCGCTCGCGCGCATCACCTGAGTCCCGAACAGGCGGAAAATATTCTGCAAGACATCTGCTCGAAAGAGGGCATTCGTCTGCCTCAAGATGCGTTCGACTATTTTGTACGGGAACTCGTCAGGCTCAGCGATCCCATGCCGCCGAAGGATTCGGCTTGACGAGTACGCTTCGTCGGACCGCGAACAAAACGCCGCAGGTAACGAGGCCGGCGTGGGGCAGGAAAAGCATCCGGCACGTTCTATCTATCGGGGTCGCCGGGCAAGTGGCGGAACTGGCAGACGCGCTGGATTTAGGATCCAGTGGGGCGACCCGTCAGAGTTCGAGTCTCTGCTTGCCCACACTCAATGGGCACGAAAATCGGGTCGATGCCTTAATTTTAACTGAGCGAGCTGGTTCTGGGTGCGGTCAGCGGGTCGCGCGGCGTGTGAATGCGCGCGAGCCAGGATGGCGAGAGCAGCGCAGAGTCGAGTGCCGCGGGGCGCAGGATGCGCGTCCGCAAACGGCCGCAAGATCCCGTATTGCTGCACCAGAATCGAGCGAGCGACGCCCGCGGAAGTAGCTCAGTGGTAGAGCATCGCCTTGCCAAGGCGAGGGTCGCGAGTTCGAATCTCGTCTTCCGCTGATTTTTGCTATGACCGACTCTACGCTGACGAAGCTAGCCCCGACCGTGGTGGCGCTCGAGTTCTCGCTTACGGAAGCCGAACTCGCCGCTGCGGAAGACCGTGCTTTTCGCCGGCTCGTGAAGAACGTGCGCCTGCCGGGCTTTCGCAAAGGAAAAGTGCCGCGCAAAATCTTCGAGCAGACCTATGGCAGCGACGCGGTCACCACGGAGGCGGTCGACGAAGTTATTCCCGAGGTCTATGCGAAGGCCGTCCGCGAACATGACGTCGAGCCGGTCGAGCGGCCGAAGTTCGAGGTGCTGGAAGAGGCCGGGGGGCGCCCAACCCGTCTAAAGGCTACCGTCGAGGTTCGACCTTCGATCGTGCTCGGCGCTTATAAGGGCGTCGCCGTATCGCGGCCGCCCTCCGCCGTTCCGGACGTCGACGTCGAGCGCAGTCTCGAAGCGCTCGCCAAAGAACGTGCGACGCTCATCCCGGTGGAGCGGCCGGCACGCCTCGGCGACGTCGCTACACTCGATTATGAAGGGTTCATCGAAGGGACGCCATTTGAAGGAGGGCGCGGCGAGGGTCAGATCGTCGAGCTCTCCGAGGGCCGATTCGTGCCCGGCTTTGCCGGCGGCATCGTCGGGATGGTTCCGGGTCAGACCAAACAAGTCGAGGTCCGGTTCCCGGACGAGTACCCCTCGGCGGAGCTCGCCGGAAAGCCCGCCCAATTCACGGTGACGCTCCAGGAGGTCAAGGAGCTGGAGCCGCCCACGATCGACGACGAATTTGTGAAGACGATCTCCGAAAACCAAACGGTCGCCCAGCTACGTGAGGACCTTCGCCGGCGCCTTGAGGCGGTAGCCGCGGGCCGGGGCCGCCGCGCCGTGGGCAATGCCGTCATGAGCCGGCTCCTGGCCGCACACGATTTCCCGCTGCCTTCTTCGCTGGTAGAGAACGAGCTCAACGCGCTCATTGAAGAGGCTGCTGCGGCGCGCGAAGGAGGAAAAGAGGATGCAGAGCTTCGAGCCGCCCAACGCGGTGAAGCGGAATCGCGGGTTAAAGCGGCGCTTCTGATTCAAGCGATTGCCAAGGCTGAAAACATCGCTGCGACGCCATCCGACATTGCGGCCGAGCTCGAAGCGCTGGCCCGGCGTTACGGTCAGCCGGCGGCTCGAATACGCAAGGCCTTGGGGAACAATCTGCTCTCGCTCGTGGACGGGATCGTCAGAAACAAGACGCTCGACTTCCTCATCGACAACGCCGTTGTCACGATCGACGAAGAAACCCCCGGCGCGACGTCGTAGAAGACGGTATGGGACACTTGGTGCCAATGGTGGTCGAGCAAACAGCGCGCGGCGAGCGTGCCTACGATATTTACTCGCGCCTGCTCAAGGACCGTATCGTCTTCGTCGGCGGCGCGATTGACGACCACCTCGCGAATCTCGTTATCGCGCAACTCCTCTTTCTTGAGAAGGAAGACCCCGAGAAGGACATCGACATGTATCTCAATAGCCCGGGCGGGAGCGTAACCGCTGGGTTGGCGATGTACGATGCCATGCGCTTTATCAAGCCCGACGTGGCGACCATCTGCATGGGCTTTGCGGCCTCCATGGGATCCATTCTTTTGACCGGAGGAGCGGCGGGAAAGCGCTACGCCCTCCCAAACGCGAAGATCGTCATCCACCAGCCCTGGGTATCTCAGATCGGGGGTCAGGCGACGGACGTGGAAATTGCCGCCCGCGACCTGCTGGCCACTCGGCAGACGGTCGCACGGATCTACCAAGAAACGACGAATAGGTCGCTCGAGCAGATCCTGAAGGACATCGAGCGCGACTATTTTATGACGGCGAACGAGGCCAAGGAATACGGGATAATCGACCAGATTATCGAAAATCGTCAAGGCCTGCCGCTACCGGCATAAAGAGAGGATAATCGGCGCGCGATGTTTCGCTTTGGAGACGATAAGGGTCAGCTCAAGTGCAGTTTCTGCGGAAAATCGCAGGAGCAGGTGCGCAAACTGATCGCCGGCCCCGGCGTCTACATCTGCGACGAGTGCATTGAGCTCTGCAACGAGATTATCGAAGAGGAGCTCTACAAGAACGTTGACGAGAATCTGCGGCTTCGCAACATTCCCAAGCCGAAAGAAATCAATCACATCCTTAATCAATACGTGATCGGTCAAGAGCGGGCAAAGAAGTCGCTCGCAGTCGCGGTGTACAATCATTACAAACGCATCAATGTCGGCGCGGCTGCCGACGACGTAGAGCTGCAAAAGTCGAATATACTTTTGGTCGGTCCGACCGGCTCGGGCAAGACCTATCTCGCCCAAACCCTGGCCAAGATTCTCGACGTGCCTCTGGCAATGGCCGATGCCACTTCGCTCACTGAAGCGGGATACGTCGGCGAAGACGTGGAGAACATCTTACTCAAGTTGATCCAAGCGGCCGACTACGACGTCAAGCGCGCCGAGAAGGGCATCGTTTATATCGACGAAATCGACAAGATCGCCCGCAAGAGCGAGAACCCGTCGATCACGCGCGACGTTTCGGGTGAAGGCGTTCAACAGGCGCTCCTAAAGATTCTGGAAGGCACGACCGCAAACGTGCCGCCACAGGGTGGCCGCAAGCATCCGCATCAGGAATTCATTCAAATCGACACGACCAATGTGCTGTTCATCTGCGGCGGGGCGTTCGACGGTCTCGAGCGCATCATCGAGTCGCGGGTTGCGGCCAACAGCATGGGTTTCCGTGCTCAACCCGAAGGGAAGCGCGAGCTTCGCGTCGGCAAGCTCCTCCAGCAGCTTATGCCCGAAGATCTCCTGCGATTCGGGCTTATCCCTGAGTTTATCGGAAGACTGCCGATCGTGGTGACACTCGACGCCCTCGACGAGCTAGCGCTACGCCGGATTCTCACCGAGCCCCGCAACGCGCTCGTTCGTCAAATTCCAGAAAATTCTCAACATGGATGGGGTCGATCTGCAGTTCACAAAAGAAGCGCTGGTCGCGATTGCCGGCAAGGCTCAACGCCGCAAGACCGGCGCTCGGGGTCTTCGCTCGATCCTCGAAGAGACGATGCTCGAGGTTATGTACGACCTGCCCTCGCTTCAAAATGTCAAGAAGTGCGTCGTGAACAAGGACGTCATCGAGAAGAAAGAGTCTCCGACGCTCGTGTACCACGAGCAGAAGAAGGACATGCCCGCCTAAAGGGCCATATTTGTGCCAGCTCATTGTCGCGGCCGGTCTCGATTACTAATTTGTAAACTTCGACCGGCCGCTCCGCGATCTGGCGCAAATCTGACCCCTTAGGAACGCTGGCAACTAATGGACCTCCCCAAACACTACGACCCTCGAGCGACTGAAGCGCGCCTCTACGAGCGCTGGGAACGTAACGGTTACTTTCACGAGGAGCCGGATCCGGCGCGGCCGCCGTTCATCATCTGCATGCCGCCCCCAAACGTGACGGCGCGCGCCCATTTGGGCCATGGTTCAACGTACACGCCGATGGACGTCCTCACGCGCTACCATCGAATGCTCGGCGAAAATGCCGACTGGCTTCCCGGCGTCGACCATGCCGCAATCGCGACGGAGGCGGTCCTGGTAAAACAGCTCGCGCGCGAGGGTGTGCGACGGGAGGATCTCGGCCGCGAGCGTTTTGTCGAACGCGCCTGGGAGTGGTCCCGAATCTACGGCGGCCAGATCGAGGCGCAGTTCCGCAGCCTCGGTTTTGGACCGGATTGGCAGCGCTCCCATTTTACGATGGATGAGAGTCTCTCGGCGGCGGCGCGGAAGGTCTTCGTGCAGCTCTACCGCGAGGGACTCTTGTACCGCGGCACTCGGCTGGTCAACTGGGACCCCACGGCGCAGTCGACCGTCTCCGATGCAGAGCTCGAACATGTCGAGCATGAAGGCACCCTCTGGCGCATCCGCTATCCGTTCTCCCCAGACGATCGAGGCGATGGAATTGAGGTTGCGACCACGCGACCGGAAACGATGCTCGCTGACGTCGCGATCGCGGTCCACCCGGACGATCCGCGCTACGCCACGCTCATTGGGCGCAGTGCTTGGCTACCGCCGCTGCTCGAACGCGAGATTCCAATCATTGCCGATGAGGCAGTCGACCCCCACTTCGGAACCGGCGCAGTCAAGATCACGCCGGCGCACGATCCGGTCGATTACGAAATCGGCGTTCGCCACTCGCTGCCCATGCCGTCGGTCATCGGAACGGATGCCCGCATACGCGGCGACGAGGTACCCGTCGGCCGATACGCGGGACTCGACCGCTTCGAGGCGCGCGCCCGAATCGTCGAGGATCTGCAACGGCTCGGAGTGCTGACGGCCTCTGAAAAATGGCCGTCATTCGATCGCGACGAGCGAACGCAGCGGCGACGTCGTCGAGCCGCTGTTGTCCTTGCAATGGTTCGTCAAGACGGCGCCGTTGGCCGCGCCGGCGCTGGAGGCATACCGCAGCGGCCGCTTGCGATTCGTGCCCGAGCGCTACGGGCGCACCTACGAACAGTGGCTGGAAAACATCCGCGATTGGAATGTCTCGCGCCAGATCTGGTGGGGGCACCGGCTTCCGGTCTGGTACACGCCCGACGGGAAAGAAGTCGTGGCCGAAAGCGAAGAGGCCGCACTCGAGATCGCTGCGAGCACCTATGGAACCCAAGAGCTGACGCGCGACTCGGATACGCTCGACACGTGGTTCTCGAGCGGCATTTGGCCGTTTTCGATTCTCGGCTGGCCGGATGAGAGCCTCGAACTACGCTGCTGGTATCCTTCCCAGGTCATGATTACGGCGGGAGAGATCATATTCTTGTGGGTCGCGCGAATGGTGATGCTGGGTCTACACGTGATGGGCGAGATCCCGTTTCGCGACGTCGTCATTACGCCGCTCGTTTTTGATGCCGCGGGCCGAAAAATGTCTAAATCGATCGGAAACGTGATCGATCCGATGGACCTGGTGGAGAAGTATGGCGCCGACGCGTTCCGCTTTTCGATCCTTCGACAGATGAGGCTCGAGAGTCAAGAAATACGCTACCAGGAATCGCGTTGCGAAGAGGCCCGAAACTTCAACAACAAGATCTGGAACGCAACGCGGTACATCCTCGCACTGCCCGAGGAGCTCCCGCCGCCGATGACGCTGCCGTCGACATCGGCGCTCACGATCGCCGACCGCTGGATTCTCACGCGCCTTCGCGAGACGATCGAGCGCATGGGACGACTGCTCAAGGAGTACGATTTCGGCAATGCGGCGGAAACGATGTGGCGATTCATTTGGTACGAGTTTTGCGACTGGTACATAGAGGCGACCAAGGCCGATGCAAACCGAGCGACCAGGGCGCCGGTACTCTCCTACGCTTGGAACGCTGCAATGCGCTTGCTCCATCCGATCGCGCCGTTTATCAGCGAGGAGATCTGGCTTGCGCTGCCGCACGACGGCGAGACGATCGTCACGGCAAACTGGCCCGATCCACTCGAGGTTCCAACGTTTCCGGCGGACGCGCGTGCGTTTACGCTCCTCCAGCGCACGGTCGAGCGCGTTCGCAACCTGCGGGCCGAGTTCGGCCTTCGCCCCAGAGATCGCGTCGCGCTGGATCTTCCGGCAAACGTCTCGGATGAGATGGCCGGCCTCTTAGCCTTGCTGACCACCGCCTCGATTGAGCGCGGAGCGCCGGTGGGTGACAGCACCGAATCGGCGCTTGCCGCTATCGCGGTGCGCGCACCCAGGGACGTGCTTGTGGAGCGTTATCGCAAGGAGGCCGCGCATCTACGCTCTGAAATCGAGCGCGGCGAGCGTAAACTCGGCAACGAAGCTTTCGTCGCGAGAGCGTCCGCGAGCATCGTTGAAAAAGAGCGAGCAAAGCTCGCGGCCTATCGCGGCGAGCTTGCTAGAGTGGAGGCGGCATTGGACGAGTTAAAGGAGCCTGCATGACGACCGCTGCAGACCGCCGCGTGCTCGCGCATAGCGCCGAGATCGAGCGGATCATTGCGCGGCTGGCGCATCAAATTCTCGAGCCCAACGAGGCGGCTGCGGGCCTTGTGCTGCTCGGTGTCCGGCGTGGAGGTGAGGCGCTCGCGGAGCGCCTAGCGAGCGAGATCGAACGAATAAGCGGACGCGCCCCGGCCCTCGGCTTCCTCAATATCAACCTCTACCGCGACGATCGCGTGACGCACGAGCTTCCCGAATCCAGGATTCCGCTCGACCTCGCGGGTCGTATCGTAGTCGTCGTCGACGACGTGCTCTATACCGGGCGCACGATTCGCTCCGCGCTCGATGCGGTTACCGATCTCGGGCGACCGGCTGCCATCCGCCTCTGCGTTCTCGTCGATCGAGGCCTGCGCGAGCTTCCCATTCAGCCGGATTACGTCGGGCGCTTCCTGCCCACAACACCGCGCGAGCACGTTAAAGTGGTGCTCGCACCGCGGCCCGCGGCTACCGACGAAGTCGCGATCGTGGAAAGTCAGGTTCCCTGAGTGCGAATACGCCGTAGCCTGATCGACCTCGACGACTTGACCGCCGAGGAGCTCGCGCTGATCTTCGATCGGACGGCGCAGTTCGAACGGAACGCGCCCGGGCCATTGCTCGCAGGGAAAGCTTGCGTCAACATGTTCTTTGAAGAGAGCACGCGAACGTTCACGTCATTCAACCTTGCCGAGTTAGCGCTCGGGGCCTACGTCATCAATCTCGCGCCCAAGAACCTCAGCCTTGCAACCAAAGGCGAAACGTTAGAGGATACCGCTCTCACGTTGGGCGCGCTGGGCATCTCCGTCGTCGTCGTACGACACTATGAAGCTGGCTTTCCCCAACGCATCGCGCTGGCATTCGACGGCCACGTGATTAATGCGGGGGACGGCGTGCATGCCCATCCAACGCAAGCGCTTCTCGACATCTACACGCTTATTGAAGAGTTCGGCGAGCTGGCAGACCGCACGATTGCAATTGTCGGCGACGTGCTCCACAGCCGGGTCGCGCACTCGACCATTCGTGGGCTGGCGCGGCTCGGCGCATCGGTGGTCTTGATCGGTCCCGAATCCTTCCTCCCGAGCAGCTATGCGGGTACCAGGATCCGCGTGGAACGTGACTTCGACGCAGTCCTTCCGGCGCTCGATGCAATCATTCTGCTACGAATTCAACGGGAGCGCTTCGTCGAAATTCCGATCTCAGATCGCGAGTACGTCGAGCGGTATCGGCTCGACCGGCGCCGCTTGGCGCTCGCGCGCCAGGATGCCATCGTCATGCATCCGGGACCCTACAATCGCGGGGTGGAGCTCGACGATTCGGTTTTGGAGTTCGCAGGCTGGAGGTATGCCCGGCAAGTCCAGCACGGCGTCGCCGTACGCATGGCCGTTCTGGATTTGCTCGTCAACGCCCGATGAGCGGATTGCTGATCAAAGGGGGCAGGATCGTCGATCCGGCGACTTCCCTCGATTCGCTGCGCGATTTGCGTCTGCGCGCCGGCGCGATCGCCGAAATTGGGGAGCATCTCGAAGCCTCCGGCGACGAAGAGATTCTCGACGCCGCGCACGCAATCGTCGCGCCCGGATTCGTGGATATGCACGTCCACCTGCGCGAGCCGGGGTTCCCGGAGAAAGAGACGATCGCCACTGGTACGCAAGCCGCGGTTCGCGGTGGTTTCGCCGCAGTGGCCTGTATGCCGAACACGCGGCCGGCGCTCGACGATCCCGCCGTCATTGGCTGGTTGATGCGAGAAGCCGCCGTTCATGCTCGCTGTCGCGTCTATCCAATTGCAGCCATTACGCGCGGGCGTAAGGGAGCCCAACCGTGCGACTTCTCGGCCTTGGCGGAAGCGGGTGCCGTCGCATTTTCCGATGACGGCGATACCGTCGAAGATGGCGGCGTTCTTCGGGAAGCTGCGATTCTGGCGCGCAACCTTCGTGCGCCGTTTATCGAGCACTCCGAGCCGGAAGCGGGAATCGTGGCGCGGGACCTCTTGATTGCCGAGCAGACTGCGAAAGCTTGGCACGTCGCGCATCTCAGCACCGCCGATGCGCTCGAGCAAGTAAGGCGGGCACGCGCACGGGGAACGCGAGTAACGTGCGAAGTAACCCCGCATCACCTGACTTTCACAAGCGCGCTCGTTTCAGAGCTTGGCGCTGCGGCGACCGTCAATCCGCCACTGCGCACCGAGGAAGACGTGGAGGCACTCCGGCGCGGCGTGCGCGACGGCACGATCGACGTCTTTGCGAGCGATCACGCGCCGCATTCGCCGGCGGAGAAAAACCGGAATGCGCAAAATCCCGCCCCAGGCTTCTCGGGGCTGGAGGTCGCAGTCGGCGCTTACGCCGCGGCGCTTCCAGATTTACCGCTGGGGCGCTTTATCGAGTTGCTTTCGACGAACCCAGCGCGCATCATCGGCATTCGCGGTGGAAGCCTGGCGATCGGCGAACCGGCCGACATTACCATCTTTGCCGATCGCACCTGGACGGTCGACCCAGCAGTATTTGCATCGAAGGGCAAGTGCACGCCTTTTGCCGGACGCCGGCTGCCTCGCAAGGTGCTGGCGACGATCGTCGGCGGGGTCGTGCAATATCGCGCTGAGAGTTGGGCGGCATGATGCATACGAGCCCTCGCGCCGCACTCTTTCTCGCCGATGGGAGCCGTTTCGACGGCCACGGGCTCGGCTTCGAGGGCACCGCCCTGGGCGAAGCGGTTTTTTACACCGGCATGACTGGATACGAAGAGGCACTCACCGACCCGTCGTATGCCGGGCAGATTCTGACGTTTACCTATCCGATGATCGGCAACTACGGCATCTCCGGCGGCGCCGCGCAGTACCGGCGTGCCTGCGTCGCCGGCACGGTGATCAAGCAGATTGCGCAACGGCCGTCGCATCACCTCGCCAAAGAGAGTTTGCCGGCGTGGCTCGACGAGCAAGAGCTTCCAACTTTGATCGGCGCCGATACTCGTGCGATCACAATTTCATTGCGCGAACATGGAACGATTTGGGCCGCGCTCGCGGTAGGCGACGCCGCGCTCGCGCGAAGCGGAGCGGAAGCTCACCGAGTTCGTACGCACTGCGAGCACGAAGGCGCTCGTTCCGAGCGTCGCGACCCGAGAACCGTACAGCGTGGGCACCCAGCAGGGAAGGCGCATCGTGCTCGTCGACTGCGGCGTAAAGCGCGCGATCCTGCGACAGCTCGAAGCACTCGGGGCGCAAATCGTGGTGGTACCTTACGACGCAACAAAAGAGGAGGTGCTCGCTTCGGACCCCGACGCGGTCTTCATTTCCCCGGGACCGGGTGACCCAACCGATCTGACGCAGACCATCGAGCTTCTGCGGGCGCTCGTCGGCCGCAAGCCCCTTTACGGGATTTGCTTAGGACATCAGCTCCTCGCACTTGCCTGTGGCGGACGCACGTACAAGCTTCCCTATGGACACCGCGGCGGAAATCAACCGGTGATCGCGTCGATACGCTCGGGAAGTGCTCATCACGGCGCACAATCACGGCTATGCCGTCGATGCCGCATCACTGCCGGACGAGCTCGAAGCGACCATGACTAACCTCAACGACGGAACGAACGAAGGTTTTCGCCACCGCGCGCTCCCGATTACCGGAGTTCAGTTTCACCCCGAAGCTTCACCCGGCCCATTCGACGCGCGCAGACTCTTCGCAGAGTGGTTAGACGAGCTGCCGCGCGCATAGCGGCAATCCTCGCTCTTTTCGCGGCCGTGGTGCAAGCCGCGGATGGACAGACGCTCGCGCGCCTGACCGTAGAGTCGTTCGACCTTGGCGTTGACACCGCATCGCCAAAGATCGATGTGCCGTTCCATCTGGTGCTTACGCTGCGTGTGCGAGAGAGAGTAGGAGAAATACAAAATATAAATTTGCCGATTCTCGCCGAGCTAGAGCTGCTTGGTGACGAACGGGAGACGGCAAGCCGTCAGCACGGGACGTTCTATCGCGAGACGATTACCGTCGTCGCGCACGACCCGGGAGCTGTGGCAATAGCGCCGGCAACGCTGCTGGCGATCGATGCGCGCGACGGGAAGGCGAAGGAGTGGTATAGCAACTCGCTGCGCCTGCGGGTTGTAGGAACGGGTTCATCCGCAGTTCGCAGCGGAGGGCGCGTGCTTCTCGCCGCGGCGCGATTCTTGCTGTGGCTGCTGCTTTGGATACTCGGCATCGGCTGCGCCGCGATCATCGTACTGCTGCTCGTTCGGCGTCGCACTCCGCTTCCCGCATCGGCTGTGCCGCCAACAGCGCCTTTTATTCGCGAGCGCTCGCCGCGGGAACAGGCGCAAGACGCGCTCGCGGTACTGCGCACGCAACGTTCGCGGGCCGCCGCGGTCGCGGTACGGACCGCGATTTGGCGGATGGTGGGTGGTTACGACGGAGAAACGCTCGGCGACGTGCTGCGACGCCCAGGGTCAGGAGAGGTCACGATGCGCCGGCTCCTGATCGCGCTCGAGCGAAGCGCGTTCACGCACGACGACGACCTGCTTCCGGCAATCGAAGATGCCTGCTCGGCGCTCGAGCGCTACATCGGCTCGGCTGCATGATCGAAGCGCAAGGGCCCGGCGACCTTCGGATCGCACTTGGGGAGACGATCGTGGGACAGCAGGGAGTCATCGAGGCCCTGCTCCTAGCGTTGCTCTGCAACGGTCACGTACTGCTTGAAGGGCCGCCCGGAGTGGCGAAAACGCTGGCCTGCCGTTCCTTGGCCGCGGCGCTCAAGGGCGATTTTAAACGCATTCAGTTTACGCCGGATTTGCTACCCAGCGACATCGTGGGGACACGTATATTCGATCAGAGGGAAAGCGCTTTTGCCACCGTTTTGGGGCCAATTTTCGCCAACGTCGTGCTGGCGGATGAAATCAATCGCGCGCCGGCAAAGGTGCAGTCCGCGCTTCTCGAGGCGATGCAGGAGCGTCAGGTCACCATTGGGCCACAATCGTACCCACTCCCCGATCCGTTCGTCGTAATGGCCACGATGAATCCGCTCGATTCAGAAGGGACGTACGCGCTCCCGATCGCCCAAATGGACCGCTTTCTCATGAAAGTGAACGTGGCCTATCCGTCGCGCGAAGAAGAGCTGGTAATTCTCGACCGCTTCGCTATAGCTGCGACCCAGCCGGTTAGCGCCGTCGCGACGCTCGACAACGTCCGGGCGTGGCGCTCCCAAGCCCACAGCGTACACATCGACGAAAAACTCAAGCGGTATATCGTCGAGCTCGTTGCCATGACCCGCCACGCCGCGAACGTCGTGGTCCCCTCGCCTTCGGGCGCCGTGCTGCCCGTTGCTGAACTGATCGACTATGGCGCCAGCCCGCGCGCGACGCTCGCGCTCGCATTCCTTGCGCGTGGAGTCGCGCTGCTCGACGGCCGCGATTTCGCCCTTCCCGACGACGTGCGGGCAGTCGCTCCACATGCATTGCGCCACCGCATCGGTTTCAACTATCGGCTGGCGGTGGAAGGCATCGGCGTCGACCGCGTGATCGAGGCGCTGGTCGCTGCGGTGCCCGCACCGTGACCATTCGGGAGGCGCTGCTGCGCGCACGCCGCCGGCCGCGACATTTGGGTGCGGGCTCGCCGACGATCTATCGTGGAGACGGCTACGAGTTCGTCGAGTTGCGCGCATATGTTCCCAGGCGACGACGTTCGCCGCATCGATTGGGCTGCCACGGCGCGCTCCGGCGAACTTCAGTCGCGCGTGGTCCTGGAAGACGTCGCGCTTACCTTGGCAGCGATCGTCGACACGTCGCCGTCGATGCTGGTCGGCAGGCGTCGAACACTGCTCGACGCCGCGCGGGAAGCACTGGAGACCTGGTTCGGTGCGGCGCTTGGCGAGGACCGCTGCATTCGCGTCGAGGCCGGCGGCGTGACGCCGCCATCGCTCCAGCGCAACGCTCATCGAGCGCTGAGTCACTGCACTCGCGCCGAAAGATTCGATTCCCTGCGCGCGCTGCGGACCGCAGGTGCCGCGCTTCCTCGCGGCAGCGCGTTGCTGGCGATCGGCGATTGGTACGATCTCGACTCGGCCGCCGATCGCAATCTGGCCGACCTGGGGGCTCGCTTCGACTGCACCGCGCTCATTGCGCGTGATCCGTGGTTCGAAGGGTTGCCGCTCGGAGGGATCGTTCGCATGCGCGGAGCCGAAGGAGGGATGGTACGCGCATACGTTGGGGCGCGTGAACGTGCGGCCTTCGCAGACGCGGTTCGCCGCCGCGAGAACTCTCTGCTCGCGCGATTTGGGTCCGCGAATTGGCGCTCGGGAATTCTGCGAGAAGAGGACGGCTGCGCATCGCTTGCAGCCGCCTTCGGGCTCCATCACGCGTGAGCATCGATCATCCCGCACGGCTCGCGCTCGGCATTCTCGCTGTTGTCGCATTTGCCATACTCTACGAGCGGCTCCAACGGCGCGCGACGGCTCGGGATTTGGCCTACTCGAACGTCGCGTTCTTCGTTGAAGCCGCGAAGCCGCGACCGTGGATTCCCCGTGGCCTGCAGATCCTTTGGCTGGCAGCGCTCGCCGGCGTCGTCTTGGGAGTATCCGGTCCGCACGTAACGATGCTGGTGCCGGTTCGGGATGGCTCCGTCTTCATGTGCATCGATACTTCGGGATCGATGGCCTCAGCCGACGTCTTTCCAACGCGCGCGCAAGCGGCGAAAAGTGCGGCCCGAGCATTCATTGCGCAAAGCCCGGCGGGCACGAGGATCGGCATTATCTCCTTCGCGGGAGCTGCCGGCGTCGTTGCGCCGTTGAGCGCCGACCATCAGGCGATCGCCGCGGCGCTCGATGCGGTCCCGCTGCCCAACGGCGCGACGGCGATCGGGGATGCCCTCAAACTCGCGGCCCAGATGCTTCCATCTACCGGCCACCGCGTCGTTATTCTCATCACCGACGGCGTGAACAACGCAGGTACCGATCCGATGGAAGTGGCGCAATGGCTGGGCGCCCATCACATTCCGGTCTATACCGTGGGCATCGGGACGCCAAACGGCGGCCTCATCCCGGGAACCAATGAGGAGGCTACCATCGACGAAGAGGCGCTGGGCGGCTACGCCCGTGCAAGCGGCGGCGCCTATGCCCGGGCCGAGAACGCCACGCAGCTTCGCGAAGCCCTTGCGCGGCTGGGCCGCATCACCTCGCTCGCGCGCAAACCAGTCGACGCATCGTTAGGCTTTGCGGTTGCCGGCGCGCTCGCAATGATGGCCGCATTTCTCGCCGGCTTTGGACTCGGCCGCTATCCGTGATCGACCCGATTGAGTTGCTCGGCCAATGGGTCGATGAGGCGGGCGGCCCCGACACCATTTCAGCGATTGCGATGTGTTTGGCGACCGCCGATTCTCGTGGGATCCCGTCGGCTCGGATCGTACTTTTGCGCGGCCTGGACCAGCGCGGCTTGCGCTTCTTCACGTCGTATCACAGCCGCAAAGGACGCGAGCTCGCAGAGAATCCCCGCGCGGCCGCAGTCCTCTATTGGCCGCAGCTTCATCGGCAAGCGCGCATCGAAGGCATCGTATCGCCGCTGGGCGAGGATGAATCCGACACCTATTTCAACGCGCGCCCTCGCGGACATCGCATTGCCGCGTGGGCGTCGGAACAGAGCGAACCTCTCGAGTCGCCCGCAATCTTAGAGGAACGCTTCGCGCACTTCGATCAACGTTTTGAAGGAGAAGACGTGCCGCGCCCGCACTCGTGGGGCGGCTACCTGCTCGCGCCTGCGCGTATCGAATTCTGGGAAGGCCGCCCTAACCGCATGCACGATCGCATTCTTTATACGCGTTCAGAGAGCGCTTGGAGCGTGACGCGCCTGCAACCCTGAGGGCTTCAAAAGAGCCTCGTCATGGCTAAACCGGCGCTGCGATGACCCTAGTATTTTATGCAAGGTATTGCTTTGAAAAATCGCGGCCGGCCCCCTTATTGCTGCAGGTTTAAGAAAAAGACCATTCTAAGAGGACGCCGCACGGGAGAACGCCGAGAACTGCGCAGCCAGAGAACGAGGTCTCCGATGTTTCGATACAATCGCACCGCGCTTCTGTTAGCCGCGGCTGCCGTAGCAGTCACTGCTTGCAGCAGCAAGAGCGCCGTTCCCTCCGGTTCAATCAGTTCGGCGAGCTCGCGCGACGCCCGCTCGGCGCGAATTGCCCATATCGTCATCGTCGTGCAAGAAGCCCGCAGTTTCGATAATCTTTTCTGCGGCTACCCTGGAGCGCAGACGCAGTGCGCGGGGTTTCAGACGATCCCACTTGAGGCGAAGTGCCGGCTCTCCGATACGTTCCAGGACTTCGAGCGCGACCGCAAGACCGGAGACTTTGGTGCCGAACGTGCCGTTTGCCCCGGCTATCAGCGTCCGGAGTACGCGTACGTCCCGAAGCGCGAATTGAAGCCATACTACGCGCTCGCGCAACAATACGTGCTTGGCGATCGGATGTTTTCATCGACGGGCAACCCCACGTACGAATCCCACCAGTATCTCATCGCCGCAATGGACGCAGGCGTCGAAAACCAGCCGTTCGGTAACGCGCCTCTCTCCAATTGCGTCTACCATCAGTGGGTGCGTGAGTCGAGCGGCGGAAAGGTAGAAGCGTGTTTTGCGTACCGGACGCTCGCCGATAACTTGAATGCAGACGGTCTTACCTGGGCATATTATCGCACGGCTGATCCAAGACGGAGCATCGTCGCCAGCTGGGATGCGTACGGCTGGATAAAGGGAGGAGCCAGCGGCACCTCGCCGTCGCCTAGCTTTCTTACCGACGTCTGCTCCGGAAAGCTGGCATCCGTAACCTGGGTGACACCCTCGTTTGCCGATTCCGATCTTTCCGGATCGTTGGCCTCAGGCGGCCCCGCATGGGTTGCATCCGTCGTCAATGGCGTTGGTGAGAGCAAGTTCTGGAGTACGAGCGCGGTGGTTATCCTTTGGAGTGGATTCGGCGGCTGGTACGATGATGCGCCGCCACCGGCCCTCGATAGCCAAGGTCTCGGCTTTCGCGTTCCGGTGCTCGTCGTATCACCGTATGCCCGCAGTGGCTTCGTAACCCACACGCAATTCGAAAGCGCAAGCGTGCTGAAGTTCGTCGAGAGTACGTTTGGTCTGCCACCGCTTGCAGCCAGCGATTCGCGCGCAAGCGACCTCGGAACTTCTACGATCGATCTTGCGCAGAAGCCCCGCGCCTTCGTGCCGATTGAGGGCGGATCAGGCTGCAGCAGAAGATAAGATGCTCCCCGATCCTGAGGGAGCCGAATTCAGCTGAGAGCCTAGATCCGGCTCCGAACGACGCGGCAAGGGACTTCGGCAAGCTCCCGGTAATAAGAACGTTTTAGTGCCTCGGCGCAGCGTGATGGTCATCGGGTCGGGACCGATCGTCATCGGTCAGGCCGCAGAGTTTGATTACGCGGGTGTTCAAGCATGCCGCGCGCTGCAAGAGGAAGGCCATCGCGTCGTTCTCGTCAACTCGAACCCGGCGACGATCATGACGGACCCAGAAGTCGCCGACGCGGTCTATCTGGAGCCGCTCAACGTCGCTTCGCTGCAAGAAATCATCGCGCGCGAACGGCCCGACGCGCTGCTGCCAACGCTCGGCGGCCAGACCGGGCTCAATTTGGCCGTCGAGTTGGAGGAAGCCGGCGTGCTGCGCCACTACGGCGTCGAGCTGCTCGGAACGCCGATTGAAACGATTCGACTCGCCGAAGATCGCGAGCGCTTCAAGCTCAAGATGCTGGAGATCGGCGAGCCGGTGCCCGAAAGCGCGATCGTCACGGCGATCGAGCACGGCCTTGAGTTCGCGCAGCGAGCCGGCTATCCGCTCGTCGTGCGGCCTGCATATACCCTTGCCGGCACCGGCGGCGGGATCGTCTACGATGAGGCGCAGCTGCGGGCGACTCTCGATGCCGGACTAAATGCGAGCCTGATTCATCAGGCTCTTTTAGAGACTTCGCTGCTGGGTTGGAAAGAGATCGAGTACGAAGTGCTGCGCGACGGCGCGGACAACTGCATCGTCGTCTGCAACATGGAGAACATTGACCCGGTCGGCGTCCACACCGGCGACTCGATCGTCGTCGCGCCTTCGCAGACACTCTCCGACGTCGAATATCAAATGTTGCGCACCGCCAGCATCAACGTTATTCGCGCACTCGACGTCCAAGGCGGCTGCAACATACAGTTCGCTCTCCATCCCGATCGTAGCGAATACGCCATTATCGAAGTTAATCCACGAGTCTCGCGAAGTTCGGCGCTGGCCTCTAAGGCAACCGGGTATCCGATCGCCAAAGTATCGACTCGAATCGCGCTCGGGCAGCGGCTCGATCAAATCCCGAACCCGGTTACCGGCGTGACCAAAGCGGCGTACGAGCCGACGCTCGATTACGTCGTCGTCAAGATACCGCGCTGGCCGTTCGACAAATTCCCGATCGCCGACACGACCATTGGAACGCAGATGAAGTCGACCGGTGAGGCTATGGGAATCGGCCGCACGTTTCGAGCCGCGTTGCTCAAAGCAGTGCGCGGTCTCGATTTGAACCGCGAAGCGCTGACCGGCGCACTCGCCGACTGGAGCGATGCCGAACTGGAAGCCACGGTCGCTAAGCCGACGCACGAGCGCCTTTTCGCGGTCTGCGAACTCTTGCGCCGCGCTCCGGCTGAGGGTCGCGTCACTACGATCGAGCGGATCCATTCGCTCTGCGCGATCGACCGTTTTTGGCTCTTCGAGCTGGCCGAGCTGGTCGATCTCGAAGAGCGCATGCGCGGTACTCCCTCCGCCGCCGATATTACCAGCTCACTGCAGAGCGGTTATTCGACGGTTGGCCTTGCAATGCTGACGCACGACGGAACGTACCGCAATGAGCGTGCGCGCCAACCGGCATTTCGCATGGTCGATACCGCTGCTGCCGAGTTTCCGGCCAAATCACCGTACTACTATCTCTCGCGCGGCGAGCTCGACGAGATGCGTAAAACGCCGCGCGACGCCGTCGTCGTGGTCGGAAGCGGCCCAATCCGCATCGGACAAGGGATCGAATTCGATTACAGCTGCGTCCATGCCGCCTGGGCGTTGAAGAGCCTCGGTCTTTCGCCCGTCGTGATCAACAACAACCCCGAGACGGTTTCGACCGACTTTGACATCTCCGATACGCTTGTCTTCGAACCGCCCGCCGCGGATGAAGTCGAGGCGACGTATCGCGCGACGGAAGCGCTCGGCGTGATCCTCGCCTTCGGCGGACAGACCTCGATCAATCTGGCGGGCGAGCTGAGCCGGCGCGGGATTCCGATCGTAGGCAGCGATCGGCGCTCGCTCGACATGGCCGAGAATCGCGAGCAGTTCGATGCCGCGCTTGCGCGATTAGGCGTCGCGCGGCCGCAAGGTCGGGCAGCGAGAAGCTTTCGCGAGGCCCGAGCGATCGCGCGCGAACTCGGTTTTCCCGTCCTCGTGCGTCCCTCGTTCGTGTTGGGCGGCCGCGCGATGGAGATCGTTCACAACGAAGCGCAGCTTGCGGCTTACGCAGAGTCCGCTCCGGCGATTGATTCGCAAGCGCCATTGCTCGTCGATAAGTATTTGCGCGGACTCGAGCTCGAGGTAGATGCGGTCTTCGACGGCGACGATCTGCTGATCCCCGGAATATTCGAGCACGTCGAGCGTGCCGGCGTTCATTCCGGCGATTCGATCGGCGTCTATCCGGTCCGGTCGATCGATGCCGCGACCGAACGGCGCATCGCCGAGCTCACCTTTGCAATCGCCGCCGAGCTGCGCATTCGCGGTCTCATCAACATCCAGTTCGTCATGCACGACGGCACGCTTCACATTATCGAAGCCAATCCGCGCGCAAGCCGCACCGTTCCGATCATTCAAAAGGCAACGGGCATCAATCTTGTCGCCGCCGCGACTCGCGTCGCGCTCGGCGAGAAGCTGCGCGACATGGAATACGGAACGGGGCTTCGCCCCCACGTTCCCTACGTCGTCGTGAAAGTGCCCGTTTTCTCTTTCTCTAAGATGAGCGGCGTCGAAACCATGCTCGGGCCGGAAATGAAATCTACCGGCGAAGTACTCGGCATTGACGATTCGTTCGGAGGAGCGCTTCGCAAGGGATTCCTGGCGGCGGGCATTCGTTTGCCGGGTAGCGGCGCGCGCATTCTGGTATCGATTGCCGATGAAGAGAAGGACGAATCGATACCGGTTCTTCGTGCGTACGCCGCGCTCGGGCATACGCTCGTGGCAACCCCGGGGACTCGTGCGATGCTCCAGGAGACGGGCGTTGCGACGGAACCGATCAATAAGATCGCGGATGGATCACCGCACGTGCTCGACGTAATTCGTTCGCGCGCAGTCGATTTAGTGATCAATGATGCCAAGGGGCCGCGGGAAATCTCCGACGACTACAAGATTCGTCGAGCCGCGGTCGAAGCGAGTATTGCGTGTTTGACGAGTCTCGATACCGCTCGAGCGCTGGCGGAGGCGCTCACAAGCAAGGCTGGACCGCCACGCAGCCTGCAAGAGTATCGCAACGCTCCGGTGACGATCGCCTTGTAGAATCACCAGGCAAGGCCCAGGTTTTCGTCATCGGCGTCAGCGCGAGTACGCTGGCCGTCGTCAATAGCTTGGGGCCTGCAAAAGGCGGCGAGATAACGGTACATCTCATTCCGCTCGCTTGGACGCCGCTGGGTATTGCCATCGGCGACACCCGGCAAGAGGTTGGCATTCCGCTCGCCGGGCTCTTCGATTGGATCGACCGCACTTTTCCGGCCGATGACGAGCATGCCGTCGTCGCATCCATCCGCGACCTCGAGCTCTTGGCCCGGATCGGTTGGAACGCGCCATTTCCCGAGCCGCTTGACGACCGCGGCGTTCTCAACGCAGACGATCTTCCTGCAGAGATAGCCGACGCGCTCGCGCAGCCGCCCGTTGGGCTGGTCGCATGTGTGGCTTGCCGAAGGCTCTGCGTACGCGATGACTTCAAGTGGAAAGAGAAGGAGCTGTGCGCTTGGGATTATCATTCCCAGGTTTTTGGCCGGCGCGGACCCTGGCGAGAGAGCGCGTACGAGCCGCGTCATTTTGAAACGATTCCCACCTGCGCATACGTGGTTTCCGATCTCCTGGCGGAACTCGGCGTCGAGCTCTTGCTGACACTTGGCGAACTACCGGATTCGACAAGGCACGCAATCGTCAACATGGTGCTCGAGCAAGATTCCGGGCGCTCGCACATGGCCGTGAAGACTGCGGGCAGCGTCGTACTGCTGCGTGAAGCGTGACCAACCGCGCAATCCGCGATCTCTCGACGTTCTTCGTGTTGCTCTTTGCCACGTTGGCCGTACGCCAAATTTACGTTCAGCTCATTGCCGCCCCCACGATTTTGGCGCGGGCGGGCAATCCACGACACGCGCTGCTCGACGTCGGGCGCGGCCGGATACTCGCGACCGACGGCACGGTGCTTGCAGAAACCGTCGCCGGAAAGCGCGTCTATCCCTTCGGCACCGAACTCGCCCAAAGCGTCGGGTATGCGTCTGCACGCTATGGTACGAGCGGCATCGAGCGTAGTTTTGACCGGGCCCTCACCTCGCCAGACTTCAGCGGCGATCCGCTGGGGCAACTCGGTCAGCTCGCCGCATCTCTGCGTGGCAGCAACGATGCGCCTCGGGGCGCCGACATCGTTACCACGATCGTGCCTCCCGTTCAAACAAAACTCTTCGGATTGCTCTCGCAGTACCCGCGCGCGGCCGGCGTCGTGATCGATCCGCGCACGGGCGCGGTCCTCGCGCTTGCAAGCGTGCCGAGCTACGATCCCAACGATTTCGATGCGGAGTTTCCATCGTTGAGCGAAGATCCGGCAGCGCCGTTGCTCGATCGCGCAATTGATGGGCTCTATCCCCCCGGCTCGACGTTCAAGATCTTCACCGCCGCCGCAGCGCTCGATAGCAACACCGTTACGATGGACTCGAAATTCGAGGATCCGGGCTATCTGGTCATCGGGGACTTCACGCTGCACGATAACGAGAGCGAAGCGACGGGGTACGCCGATCTTACGACGGCCTTTGCCCTCTCCAGCAACGTCGATTTCGCGCAGATTGCGCTCAAGATGGGCGTCGATACCTTCTACGAGTACCTGGGGCGCTGGGGAATCGGCAACTCGCTCGACTTTCAGATCCCGGCCGAGCGCGACCGCGTGCCGCCCAAATCGAGCATCGTACCCGGTGAACTCGCTCAGATGGGTTTTGGGCAGGGGGCGCTGCTCATGACGCCGCTGCAAATGGCGCTGCTGGGCGCGACGATTGCAAACGGCGGAAACGAGCCGCGGCCGTATCTCGTGCGCGAAGTCATCAGCGGCGGCATATCTGCGAGCTCGTCGGGCAGCGCGACGCTGGCAAGCCCGGTATCACCCGATACTGCCGCGAAGGTTGCGAACATGATGGTTGCGGTCGTGCAGCGCGGAACCGGAACTCCGGCGCAGTTGCCTCACGTGACGGTCGCCGGAAAGACCGGCACGGCGACAAATCCGCTGGGCCGCTCGCACGCGTGGTTCGTTGCCTTTGCGCCCGCGCAAAAGCCTCGCGTTGCCGTTTCGATCGTCGTCGAGAACGTCGGGTACGGCGCGACGTATGCCGCACCGATCGCGCGTGACGTGATCAGGACGGCACTAGAGAGCGGGGTGAACCTCTGAGGAAGTCCATGCACCGATCGTTTGGACCGCAAAGCCGTCAGATGCAAGGAGAAGGCGAGGAAGCATACTCGAAGCAGTCTGTGACCGAGCCTTCGACACCGCAGATGGCGGCTTTGCGGCCAAACCCCTTGGGCAGCGGCAGTTTCGCCGCATCTCATTGTTGCGCCCTCGGTCACATAGAACTCCACTATGCTCCCTCGGACGCGCCTCGATCTGCGGCGAAACTGCTCGCTGCGATCGGCACAGAGACTTCCTCAGGGGTTCCCCGTTGATCGAAGAACGCATCTTCAATAATCGCTACCGGCTCGACCGGAAGCTCGGCGAAGGCGGGATGGCGACGGTCTATTGCGGCACCGACATCCTGTTACGCCGGCGCGTTGCCGTCAAGGTACTGCTGGAACAGTATGCCGCGGATGCCGAGTTCGTACGCCGCTTTTATCAAGAAGCCGAATCGGCCGCGAAGCTCTCGCATCCAAACATCGTCAACACCTATGACGTAGGCCAGCAAGGCGGCACGTACTTCATCGTCATGGAGCTCGTCGACGGACCTTCGCTTGCGGAGATCATCGCCGCCGACGGACGCCTTCCCGAGCCGGTCGCGATCGACTATGCCGCGCAAATCGCAAGCGGTCTTGCTTATGCCCACCGTCAAGGTCTGCTCCATCGCGATATCAAGCCCGCTAACGTCCTCGTCACCAAAGACGATGTCGTCAAGCTTTCGGATTTTGGCATCGCGCGCGCCGTCTCACAGCAGACGATGGCATTGACCAAGCCCGGCCTGGTGATGGGCAGCGTCTACTATATCTCGCCGGAACAGGCGCAAGAACACGAGCTGCACGAAACGGCCGATCTCTACAGCCTGGGCATCGTGCTCTACCAGATGCTGACGGGCAAGCTGCCGTACACCGGGGAATCGCCGGTGACCGTCGCACTCAAACATATCGGCGACCCGGTACCGACGATCGACGTACGCGAAACTGGGGTCAGTCCCGCCTTGGCCGCAATCGTCAACCGGCTGCTGCAGAAGAAGCCTCAGCATCGTTTTTCGTCGGCGAGCGAACTGGCCACCGCGCTGCGCGAGGCTCGAGAACGTCCAAGCGTCGCAGGTTACCGCATCTCGGACGACGCGCCGACCTCGGTTTCCACCAGCTTGCCGCCACGGCGCTCGCCGATGCCCGATCGCCTCTCTGCGGCGCAGGCCCGTTCTATCGAGCGCGAGCCACGTCGCTCGGCGTGGCCGGTCGTCGCGCTTCTTGGCGCGTTGGTCGCAGCAACTGCGCTCGGTTACTTTCTTTTCGCCAAATCGTTCTCGCCGCTGGCCGGCGGAGTTTTGGTCGGCGATTACTCCGGCATGACGCAGGCCGATGCGCAGGAAGCGATCGTCAATGCCGGATTGCGCACCCGCTTTACGAAGAGCGCAAGCGAAACCGTTCCGCCCGACCACGTCATACGCCAATCGCCGCCGGCCGGAGTGAAGGTCGAGAAGAATCAGGTCGTCGAGTTGGTTGTCAGCAACGGAAAGCCGCTGCGTGGACTCAACGATGTGCGCGGCTACAGCGCGAGCGACGCCGAACGTACGCTCCAGGAAGACGGTTTCGCCGTGACGCTCCAGAGGCGATTCGACAACACCGTCAGAGATAACGTCATCGACCAATTACCCAAGCCGGGCGCAAAAGTACCTGAAGGCAGTCGCGTCACGCTGATCGTCTCGAACGGACCTCGGCCGGTCATGATACCGGACTTTGTCGCCATGCGAGTCGAAGACGCGCGGACGCTTGCTGAGCGCCTCGGTATCACGCTCGATGAGTCCCAGACCGTTCCCGGAACGCCGCCCGACACGATTGCGTCGCAAAACATACCAAAGGGCACGCAGGTGGACCGCAATGCAATCGTGCGCGTCGTCGTCAACGCCGGCGTGCCGAACGCGCCGTCGCCTTCCGGCAGCGCTCCCATCGTGAGCCTGCCTAATATTGTCGGCCAAGATTACGATTCCGCCCGGCAGATGCTGACCCAGGCCGGTTTTCAGTTCGCCGTTCGATTCGTACAACAGAGTGCAAACAACGGAACGATCGTCGCTCAAACGCCACCGGCCGGTCAAGTTCCGCAAGGTTCGACCGTGATCGTTATGCTCTCGGTTTCGGGGGAAGTTCCCGATACCGTCGGCATGACCGGTGAGGATGCAATCAAGACGCTGCGCGCCTATGGTTATTCGGTTGCGCGGTGGCAATATACGACGAACCTCGGCGCGGGCGGAAAGGTGATCGGAACCGAGCCGAGCGCCGGAACGCCGCTTGCCCCCGGTTCTTCCGTAGCGGTCACCATCAACGGGACCCCGCCGCCGTAACACGACGGTGAAAACGCCGATGCTTCGAATCCTCGGAATCGATCCCGCGCTGCGCACGACGGGTTACGGCGCGGTGGAACGTGGTAACGGTCGCGTGCGGCTGATCGAAGCGGGGGTCGTGGTGCCGAACGGAAAGACGCTCGAAGAGCGGTTGCGCGAGCTTCACACCGGCATCTGCGAAGTGATCGCTCAGACGGCGCCGGGGTTCGTCGTAATCGAAGAACTTTACACGACCTACAAAAACCCTCGAACCGCGCTCTTGATGGGACACGCACGCGGCGTACTCTGTCTCGCAAGCGCCCAGGCCGGCGTCAGCGTCCATACGCTGGGACACACCCGAGTGAAACGCGCGCTGGTCGGTTCGGGAAGCGCGCGCAAGGAGCAGGTCAATGCGATGGTGACGCGACTGCTTGGCCTGCGTCGCGCACCAAAGCCGTATGACGTCTCCGATGCGCTTGCGCTCGCGCTCGCCTTCCTGAACGTGGTCGACCGCGGCGGACCCTTTGGTGTTCTCTAGAATAGCGGGTGCCCTCATCGAACGCAGTGGCGAATCCGCCGTGATCGAAACGGGCGGATTAGGTTATGAAGTCGTGCTCCCGCCTTGCATCGCCGAAAAAGTTTCCGCTACGCCGGGCGACCGAGTCACTCTGGAGATCTATTCGGTCGTCAATCTGGACGGCAACAGCGGACGCTTCACGTATTACGGATTCACCAATGCGATCGAGCGTGAATTCTTCGAAGCGCTCCTCACCGTAGCGTCGATTGGGCCGCGCTCGGCGGCGCGGGCGTTCAGCGCCCCGATGTCGACGATCGCCGGAGCCATCGATCGCGGCGACTACGCCTTCTTGAAGACCCTTCCAGGCGTTGGGCAGCAGAAAGCGCGCGACATCGTCGCAAAACTCCAAGGGAAGGTCGCAAAGTTCTTGCTCATTCGTGACGCGCCCCCCGCTCCGTCGAAGCCGATTCCCGACTTCGCCGACGAAGCGCTGGCGGTGCTCTTGCAGCTGGGCTACAAGCGAAACGAAGGTGAGGCGATGATTCGGCGGACTCTCGAAGCAGAGCCGTCGATCGACCACGCGGAACGGCTGCTCGCGGAAATATACCGTCATAAAGCGAAGGAAGCATTATGAGCGCACGCAAACGTCTGCTCGGCCCCGCGGACGTTTCGCTCGAACCCGCTGGGACTCTCGAGCACGAGCGCATCGTCGATCCGCACGATACCCTCGAAGAGGAGCTCTACGGGGCGAGCTTACGCCCGCGCTCATTCGAGGAGTACGTCGGCCAAGAGCGCGTCGTCGAGAATCTGCGCATCTCGATTGACGCCGCCAAGCAGCGCGGCGAGCCCCTCGAACACGTGCTTTTCTACGGGCCGCCGGGACTAGGTAAGACGACGCTGGCGGGGCTCATCGCACGCGAGCTGGGTGCAAATTTTCGGCCCACCAGCGGTCCGACGCTCGAGAAACCGAAAGACCTCGTCGGCATTCTTACCGCGTTGGAGAAGGGCGACCTCTTCTTCGTTGACGAGATTCATCGCCTCAGCCGCGTCGTGGAAGAGTTCCTCTATCCCGCGATGGAGGACTTCCAGATCGACTTCGTCGTCGATCGCGGTGCGTACGCCAAAACTTTGAAGCTTCCCCTGCAGCGCTTTACGCTCGTCGGCGCGACGACGCGCGCCGGAATGCTCACCGCGCCGCTGCGCGAGCGTTTCGGCATCGTGCACCATCTCGATTACTACGCTGTGGCGGAGCTGGAACGGATCGTTCGTCGCTCGGCGAGCGTTTTGGGTGTACCGATTGACGGCGATGCCGCTGCAACGATTGCGGGACGAAGCCGCGGCACGCCGCGTATTGCGAACCGGCTCTTACGGCGCGTGCGCGATTTCGCGGAGGTACGGGCGAACGGCCGCGTCACGCCGGGCATTGCCGAGGAGGCGTTGCAGCGCGAAGGCGTTGATCAGCTCGGGCTCGATCGGCTCGACCGGGCGTTCCTGCGCACGATCGTCGAACAGTACCGTGGCGGACCGGCCGGAATCGCCGCAATCGCCGCGACGCTTACCGAAGACGCGGAGACGCTGGAGGATGTCGTCGAGCCGTATCTTCTCAAGGAAGGCTTCGTTACGCGAACCGCGAGCGGACGGCGCGCAACCGCAAAGGCCTATCGACATCTCGGCCTCGCGGGCGCAGCGCCCGCGCAGGACCGCCTCTTCTAAGAAGCGCTCGTGCAGCGCGCCGGTTTTTTGATGCTCGGAGCGGCGGCCTGGCTTTGCATGCGTCCAGCGCGCGCGCAGAACGAAGCAGATCCCGCGACTTCATCGCGCCGTCAGGCATTGCGAGTGCTCCTGGGCCGTGGCGATGCCACTGTGGTGTCGACCCAAAGCTTCACCTTCGACGGCAAGCTTTACCGCGGAAGCTTCGGACGAACCGACGACGGGCAAATCGTCAACGTCATCGACCTCGAGGAGTATCTTTACAGCGTCGTTTCGCGCGAAATGCCCGCGGGGTGGCCGCCTCCCGCACTCGAGACCCAGGCGATATGTGCACGCACCTACGTTTTGCAACGCAGCGACCCGCGCCGTTCCTACGATCTCGTTCCCTCCGAACTCGATCAGCTCTACGACGGCATCGCAGGAGAGACGGTCTCCGGCAGTGCCGCCGTCGATGCAACGGCCGGCAACGTGCTTGCGTTCGGGGGTGGCTTCGCGCAAATCGCGTACTCTTCGTGCTGCGGCGGACATACCGAATCGTCCTCAGACGCGTGGGGTAATGCGGCGATTCCCTACCTTGGCGGCGTGGTTTGCACCTACTGTGCCGGCTCTCCGAACTATCGCTGGGAGCGCAGCCTCGCATTCGAAGCGATCGCGCCGCGCCTCCAAACGGTTGCGCCACTTGCCAGAATCGACGACCTGCGCGTGAGCGTGCGCGACGCCAGTGGACGAGTGCGAACGTTCGAGGTGGTAACCGACCGCGGCAGTGCGATCGTACCGGGGACCGCCTTTCGCCATGCCGTCGGCTCTCGCGTGTTGCCGAGCTTACTGCTGAGCAACGTTCGTCGGACGCCCGATGGCGCCGCCGCTCTCATCGACGGTGCCGGACTTGGACATGGCGTGGGTCTGTGCCAATGGGGATCCCGCGGAATGGCGCTGCGGGGAGCCACGCCCTCAGAAATCCTTACGTACTACTTCCCGGGCACGGTCCTGCGCGATCTCAACTAAGACGACGCTTTCCGCCGCGGCGTTTGACTATCCGCTGCCCGATGCGCTGATCGCGCAAACTCCCGCGGAGGCGCGCGATGCGAGCCGCTTGATGGTGCTCGAGGGCGACGCGACGTTTCACCGCAGCTTTCGCGAGCTGCCGGATCTGCTTCGATCGTAGCGATCTCCTGGCGCTCAACGAGACGCGCGTCATCGCGGCTCGTCTTCTCGGCGAGCGAATGTCGACGGCCAAAGAAAAGCCTCGCATCGTCGAGCTGCTCTTGCTCCATCCCGCCGATTCCATGCGATACGATCCGCGTGCGGTCACCTGGATCGCCCTCGCGCGACCGGCTCGCCGGTTACACGCCGGCGACCGGGTTAGATTCGGCTCGCTGGGAGAAGCGACGATTCGCCGCGAGCTACCGCAAGGAATGCGCGAAATCGATTTCCACCTCGACGTACCTTTTGAAGCGTTTCTCGAGCGCGCGGGTCGTATGCCGCTTCCGCCTTACATAAAAAGCGATTCGCCTCACCTGCAAGAGCGCTACCAGACCGTGTTTGCGCGTATCCCTGGAAGCGTCGCCGCGCCGACGGCATCGCTGCACTTTACTGCAGAACTGTTGCACGAGATCGCGCAACGCGGCATCGAGATCGTTCGTTGCTCGCTCAACATTGGCGCTGCGACGTTCCGTCCGGTCACGGCCGAATCGCTCGACGAACACACGATGCATGAAGAGGCGTATGCGATCGAGTCCGAAGTCGCCGTTACCCTGGAACGGGCGAGGCGGGAAGGTCGCCGAATCGTCGCCGCAGGGACGACGGTGGTGCGCGCGCTGGAGGGTAACTTTCGGTCGTTCGGACACATCGAACCCGGCGAACACGAGACGGACATCTTTATCACGCCCGGCTTTGCGTTCCACGTGGTCGGAGCAATGATCACAAACTTTCATTTGCCCCGCTCGACGTTGCTGATGCTCGTAAGCGCATTTGCCGGACGCGAGCGTATCTTGGACGCCTACGCCGAAGCGATCGGCCGCGAGTACCGATTCTACTCCTTCGGCGATGCAATGTTCATCTCGAAGTGAGGCAGGTTATGCGATACATCACCTTTGACGCCCCCGGCGGCCCCGAGGTCTTGCGGGTGACCGAGACCAAAGCCCCACAGCCCGGGGCCCGTGAAGTGCTGATTGCCGTGAAGGCCGCCGGCATTTCACATGCCGACGTCATGCAGCGACAAGGCAACTATCCTCCGCCGCCCGGCGCGTCGCCTATTCTCGGCCTCGAGGTAGCCGGCGAGATTGCCGCCGTAGGCGCGCGCGTCTCCCGCTGGACGGTCGGGGATCGCGTCTGCGCGCTGACCAATGGCGGAGGCTACGCAGAGTACGTCGCCGTTCCGGCGGGTCAAGTGCTTCCAATACCCGAGGGCTGGAGCGCGATCGAGGCCGCAACCCTTCCCGAGAATGCCTTCACCGTCTACGACAACCTCATCACGCGCGCGCGATTACGTGCCCGGCAAACCGTTCTGGTTCACGGCGGGACGAGCGGCATCGGATCGACCGCGATCATGTTCGCGGCCGCGCTGGGTGCAACCTCATTTGCAACCGCCGGCTCACCCGAAAAGTGCGCCGCCTGCATTCGACTCGGTGCCGCCCATGCGATCGACTACCGCACAGCCGACTTCGTCGCTGAGGTCAAGCGTCTCACAAAGAACCGCGGCGTCGACGTGGTGCTCGACATCGTCGGCGGGGAGTACGTCGCGCGTAACCTGGAGTGTCTTGCGCTCGATGGCCGAGTCGTATGCATCGCTATGCTCGACGGTAGCCGCGTCCAGCTCGACCTACGGCGTCTCCTTGCCAAGCGGGGCGCAATTCTCGGCTCGAGTTTGCGACCACGCAGCTCGCTCGAGAAGGGCGCGATCGCGCGGGCGCTGGAGCGCCGAATCTGGCCGCTGCTGCCCAAGCGCGACAAGATCGTCCCGGTTGTCGACGCGGTTTATTCGTTCGAGCGAGCCGCCGATGCTCACGCTCGGATGGAGTCGAGTGCCCACGTCGGCAAGCTCGTGCTTACGCCGTCTCCAACGCCGTTCTAATGGTAGATTGCCTGACCGATTGACGTCGGTCCCGTCGCCATGAAAAAGATCATCGGAATCGAGAGCATCGTGTTCGTCCGCGAAGCAAGGAACGCAATGCGCCGCGCCTTGGCCTTCTCTTCATCGGTCGCCGCAACGAAGCCGAGAATCTTCTTTTGATTCGGCCAGATGAGACCCCAGACGTTAAGCAACATAATGGTTCCGAGCCACGCCCCAAGTCCAATCGGTGCCATCGCGCCCTGCAACCCGAAGGCGGCGATGAATCCGTTTCCGCCGGAAGGTCCGTGAAAGTTACTCAGTAGCGCTGCACCAAAGATCCACGTCGCAACGGCGCCCCAGCGGAACCAGAAAAGAGCGCGCGGCACGACGTATTTCGAGATCGGGCCGGCCTCGCCGGCTGCGGTCGCTTCTTTGACAGCCGCGACGTTGACGAAGTTGAAGAAGTAGAGCAACCCGATCCACATGATGCCTGCTAAGATGTGGAACCAGCGGAAGATGGGATCTTGCCACATCTTATGCTCCCGCCCCCATCGCATGCGACACGATTGCGCGTGCGAGCAAATACAGGAGGACGGTCAGGATGAAACCGCTGACGACCGTACCTGACAGCGAGTCCAATGGATTCTTCACGTTCTAGCCTCCTCGGATTCCTGAGTGGTGCTACGTGCGGGTGTTGCGCGCTCTGCGGGATGGTCCTCCCGCATGGGGCTCTTACCGGAGCGAATCGAGCGACCTCGGTTCCGCGACGATGGTTTTCGCGTGCGTGTACCAGACCAGACCGGGCGGAGCCGCACGCTGCTTGCGCACGTGCTTGCGCAGCGTGTAGTCTACCGGCACCGATGAAGAAGACTTCGCGCGCGAGTAAAACGCCGCAAGCGAGGCCGCCAGCGCCAGATCCTCGTCGGGCGCCGTCGTTCGATCGTCGCGGGCGAGGATGACGTGCGCGCCGGGAATTCGCGCAGCGTGGAACCAGAGATCGTTCGGCCGAGCGACGCGGAAGGTGAGGTCGGCATTTTCGATCGGCGAGCGTCCCACGACAATCCGCGATCCGCGCGCCGTGCGAAGCTCGAGCAACGGCCGCTTGCGCGTGGCGACCCGACGCGTCTCAAGCGCTCGGCGCTTCGGTCCGAGCTCTGCAACCGTTGTTTCGACCGCTTCGAGGTCTTCGTCGCCGGCGCGCTCGGCTTCCCAATGGAGCGTTTCGACCGCTTCGAGCGAGCCGCGCAGCACGCGTTCGCGCGTTTGGAGGTGCGGAATGCTTTTGGCAAGTTTCTTGTACTCGGCGAAAATTCGAGCGGCACGTTCCTTGGCGGCATCCCGTTCGGGCTCCTCGACCAAGTGCAGGCTCGCGAAAATGCTCTCACCTTCGGTGCGCAGAGCATGGCGCTCCTCGGCACGCCCAAGTTTCTCCGAGACTGAAGCGAGCTCGGTCCGGAGCTTGCGCCCTCGGTCGTCGAGCCGTTTGATGAGCGCGCGCCGGCGCGCGACAATTCGCTGCTCTCCCGAGCGCGACGCTTGTTGTAACCGCAGGTCGGAGAAGATTTGTAAAATCGAGTCTTCCCGGGAGAGTTCCGCATCTTGGAATCCCTCCAGGGAGACGACGTAGGCTTGCACGAGTTTTCCGCCCCGGCGATAGACGAAGAGCGGCTGCCCAATCGCATCCTCGTCGTTGACTGGGGGAAACGCAGCGGCCCTCACGGGGATCGGTGGAAGAAGGTAGGGCGCACCGGATTGCACCGCCCGGCGCGGGTTCTCCGATAGCCCAAATTCCTTGAGTGCCGCGATGACGCTGCCATCCTTGACGAGCACGACGTTGCCGAAGCGTGGAACCAACTCCAGATAGAGCTCGAGTTCTTCGCCAACTCCAAACGCTGAACGCGAGGCGAAGCTCAATCGAAGCAGCCGATCGTTACGCCGCGCACTCATCGAGCGCAAGATCGTCCCTTGCAGCGATCGCGCAAGCGCGCGCACGAAGCCCGGCTCCACGCCAATTCCCAATTCGCCTTCTTCGAGCGTGACCAGCGGCGGCGATGAAAACAGATCGATTGCAAGGAGCACGCCCTCTCCGCGACGCCGGAAAAGAATCGCGATGCGCCCGTCGGCCAGCAGGCCGGCATCGCCGACCCTTGCGCCGCGCAACCGGTCCTCGAGCTCGTGAGCCAGCCGGTGGATAAGGACCCAATCGGTCAGCATCAAACCCTCTTAGTGTGAGAAATCGAATAGCCTTGGCCGTTACGCCGCTCGCATTCTTCGTCGCCTGCGGTCACGGCGGTTCGCCGGTCTCTCCGAAGGGATGGCAGCCGATGCCCGGCGCGAGCGCCGCCTGGTCAAGCGGTAGCGGCGCGACCGCTCAAGAGTACTTCTACGCCAAAAGAAAGTTTGGCGGCACGCTCCAAGATTTGGCCTCACAGGTGACCATTGAGGCATTGATGCAGCATCACGGCGCCAAGTTCCGCGGCAGTTTGCCCTTTGCGCCATGTCCCGGCGCTGCGGGCGTTGCAACCTTTACGCTTCCCGGCGGGGAGACGCTTGCGGAGGGCTTTACGGTCGGTAACGGTCAGGAGGTACGTACCACGTACGTTCGCCCGCGCGGAGCGCCGGCCGATCCCAATGTCGGCGCAGCAATGCAAAGCGCCCTCTGCATAATCCCGGCCTAGAGTGGCGTGACCACTCGTTACGATCTTTTGCCGGGGTCAACCGGCTTTTCGCATCACGCCGTCATCGATCCGCGCTTTGCGTACGTCCTGCGCGATGAAGAGATGGCCCAGGGCAGCACGATCGGCGCCCCGCGCTGCTGCACGGTACTCAAGCCGACCGGCTCGATTCAGAAGATCTACTCACCCGACGCGGGTTACGATTTTATCGGTGCGGTCGAAGTTCACCATTGGGATCGCTCGAGCAAGGTTCGCCTCGGCCGCCTTCAGGGTGAGTTTCACATTCACCCGGAGCGGCAAGATCATATCTTCACGCTCGATAACGGCGTGCGCGTCCACGAGCAGATCTTCCCATACAACGACGCGTGGCGAAGCACAGACGAAATTCCGCCGCCGGCGGTTTACTATCGCGTCCATCTGACAAACACCGGCGGACTGCCGGCATCGTTCGACACGTATGGTTTCTGCGAGCTGCGCGGTAATACCGAACACGACGTCGTCACGCAGTACGATGACGCGTTGGGCGGCATCGTGGCATGGAACCGCGAGACGCCGTCGCAGGTTCGGCTCTTCGCGATGCTCGAGACGGCCGACGGATGGGAGACGACCTCAGATCGCAGTAAAGTCGTCGGAGCGCTTTCGCCGGGGCAACTTGCCAACTCGGTAGCATCGCAGGATGGAGACCCGATCGGCGTACTGCACGCGGCGGTCGAGCTTCCCCCGGGAGGCGAGCGCAGAATCGAGTTTCTGTTCCTCCTGTCGGCAAGCTCGCGCGAGGATCTCGAAGCCTCGGCCAAACGCTGTCCAACTGCTATTGAGGCGAGTCGCCGAACCACCGACTATTATTGGACGTTCCTGCGACGCTCCGTTCTTCGTACGCCGAGCGTCGACGTCAATCACGGCGTCTTATGGGCGAAAGCCAATATGCTGCGCGTGCAAACCTACACTCCGACCGGCTGGTGCTTCACGAACGACCCCACCCGCAGCAACAATAGCGTCGGCCGCGACACCGCATGGATGACGTTCGGCGCCGATTACCTGGATCCGGACTTCGCCCGAAAGTCGCTCTCGGCATATTTTCGACTCCAGCAGCCCAACGGAAAGATCGTCGAGTATTACGACGTTCGCAACGATACCTGGGAAGACTACGGGCTCAACGTAAACGACGACACGCCGCTCGTGGTCATCGCGCTCGGTCACCACATCGCGGCAACGGGAAATGACGACTTTCTGCGCGAGTGTTATCCGTGTGCCGTTCGTGCCATGAAGTATATGCTCTCGCAGCGTAACGCGGACGGCCTTATCTGGTGTACCGCTACGGGCACGGCGGATCGGGGGATCGTCGGCTGGCGTAACATCATTCCACACTATCGCATCAGCGGTGCGTCGACCGAACTCAACTCGGCGAGTTACGCCGCTTTGGTCGTGCTCTCCCAACTCGCTCGCCGTTTGGGCGACGAGAAGGCGAAAACGTTCCGTGCGGCGGCAAAGGAATTGCGCGATGCGATCAACACGCATCTGGTAAATCCCGAGAACGATCTGTACTTGCTCAACATAGACGTCGACGGCTCGCGCCGCACCGACGTCACGGCCGACCTGATCTTTCCGGTGCTCTTCGATGTCGCACCACCCGACCGCGCGGCCCGAATTATCAGCGCGCTTAGCGACGCGCAATTCTGGACCGATGCCGGCATCCGCACGGTGCCGCGCAACGCGCTCGATTATGGTCCGGTAAAAGCCTACGGTCTGCTTGGCGGCGTCTGGGTAGCCGTCTCCTATTGGTTCGCGTTTGCCGCTTCGAAGCATCAGCCCAGCTTCATGGCAAAAGCACTAGCGAGCAGCTTTCACCATTTTTCCATCGATCCGCGGCGCAACAATACGGTGCCTGGCCAGTTCTCGGAGTGGCTCCACGGTGAGATCCTCTCCAACCAAGGAATGATGCTCTCGCCCTGGGACGCGCCGCGCTATCTTTGGGCCGCCATCGAGGGCGCCGGAGGTCTGCGCGTGATGCAGCTGCGCGACGAGATCAATCCGGCTCTTGCAGACGACTGGCGCTGGCTGACCGCGATCAACGTGCCGTTTCGTGGCGGATCGATTGGGTGGATTGCATGCCGGATGCCCGACGGCTTGCACGTGCACACCACCTCCGAGCTGCCGTCTCTCGCGAAGCGAACGACCTATAACCGCGACGTGACCGATGGCGTCCGCGTCACCGATCCGGAGGCCGCCGTCGTAGCGTTTGCTGGAAACGACGGCATCCTCATTTTTGTGGGGAACTCTCGGGAGCGCACCGCGGCGATGGCCGCCTCGTATTCCGCCGTCGAGGGTGATGATTGCGCAGTGCGGCTCTTCTCGACGGTGTGGAACGAGTGGCAGGACAACGGGCGGTTGAGTAAGGACGCAATCTCCTCCGGCATTCCAATTGTCGTCGATGCCGGCGGCTTCGCGATGCTCAAGATCCTGCCGTAGGCCGCGCGCGTGCCGCAGCTCGACGGCCGCGGATGCGATTTTTTACTGCGAATCGGCGCGACGGCAGAGGAGAGCCCCGCGGCCATCCGCAACACAAAAGGGGGTTGAGCACGGGGCCTGGCCTGCTATTCGTCGTTTCGGGACCGTCGGGAGCCGGCAAGGATACCCTCGTCGAGGCACTCCGCGAGCATCGCCCGAGTCTGCGATACTCGGTTTCGGCCACGACGCGCCCGCCTCGATCGGACGAACGCAACGAAGAGCACTACTTCTTTGTTTCGGGGTCGGAGTTCGACGGGCTCCTGCGCGAGGGCGGGCTATTGGAATGGCGCGAGTATAACGGCAACCTTTACGGGACGCCGCGCGATTACGTCGAGCGGAGTCTGACCGAGGGATACGACGTCGTGATGAAACCCGAGGTAAACGGGGCACTCGCCGTCAAGGCCGCGTATCCGGACGCGGTGTTGATATTTCTCGTGCCGGACCGGTTCTCGAATTTGCGCGAGCGGCTTCTCGCGCGACGAACCGAAACAAACGAAGAGATCGCGCGACGGCTCGAAATCGCGCAGCAGGAGATGAAGTTCATCCGTAGATTCGATTACATCGTGGTTAACGCACAGGACCGCCCGCAAGAGGCGGTGCGCGATCTGGAGGCAATCTTGCAGGCGGAGCGCTTTCGCATCCATCGATACCCCGACGACTCTATCCGCCGTGTCGAGTCGTCCTAACAGAGAGGAATCATTCGATACTTCATGAGCAAGTCCGTATTCGGAGATCTCGACGCGCTGCTCGAGCACGCCGACTCCAAATTCAGTCTCGTCAACATCGTCACTAAGCGCGCCCGCCAGTTGAATAATTTGGATCCGCGTCCAACAGCTTCCCGCAAGCGATCGCCGCGAATATTTCGCGAGCGAACCGCTCGTCGACCAAGAGAGCATCAATCCGAACAAGCCGGTCTCGATCGCGCTCGACGAGATTGCTGAAGGAAAGATCAACTACCGGCGCACCAGGGAAGGAATAAAATAGTGCGGAGCAAGGTGGGGTAAGACAATGTGCGGGATCGTCGGATACATCGGGCGACGCGATAGCGTCCCGATCATTCTCGACGCGCTGCGGCGCCTGGAATATCGCGGGTACGACAGCGCCGGAATCGCGGTGATCGATTCGGCCGGAATGCTGGCAGGCTCCAAAGCCGAAGGCAAGCTTTCCAGGCTCGCGGAGCGTTTGAATAACGGCGAATCGCTCTCCGGGGTCGTCGGCGTCGGGCACACGCGATGGGCAACGCACGGGCCGCCCTCGGACGCCAACGCCCATCCGCACCTCGATTGCCGGGGGCGCATCGCCGTCGTCCACAACGGCATCATCGAAAACTATGCTGCATTGCGTGCACGCCTTCTCGAGCTCGGCCACGTGTTCAGCAGCCAGACCGATACCGAGGTCCTCGCGCACTTGATCGAACTTCACTACGACGGAGATCTCGAGGAAGCGGTGCGCCGAACGCTCCACGACGTGCGTGGTGCGTACGCGCTTGGCGTGATCTCCAGCGACGATCCGGATCATCTCGTCTTTGCGCGCAATGGCGCCAGTCCGCTCGTGCTCGGCATCGGTGAGGGCGAGATGTACGTCGCCTCGGATACGCCGGCGATACTACCTTACACGCGACGCGAGATCATCTTGCAGGAAGGAGAGATCGCGGTCGTGGCGCGCGACGGCTACCGCCTCACCGATTACTCCGGCGCCCGCATCGAGCGCGATCCCATTGTCATCACGTGGGATGCCGGATCAGCCGAGAAGACCGGCTTCAAGCACTTCATGCTCAAGGAGATTTTCGAGCAGCCTTACGTCATCAAGGAGACGCTGGGCGGCCGAGTGGACGACACCGGTATGGTTCATCTCGGCAACGAACTCGGCGAAATCACGCCGGAGCGCTTGAAAAGCATCAGCAAAATCGCAATCACGGGATGCGGCACCGCCTACCACGCCGGAATGGTCGGCATGTATTTGCTTCGCTCGCTGGTGCGCCTGCCGGTCGAGATGGAGCTAGCGAGCGAGTTCCGCTACGGCGATCCCGTGATCGATCCGACGGCGCTCGTCATCGCGATGTCGCAGTCCGGCGAGACGGCCGACACCATCGAAGCCGTGCGAATCGCGAAGGCTGCCGGCTCCGACGTTTTGGGGATTTGCAACGTGCTCGGCTCGCACCTTACCCGCCTCGCCGATGGCATGCTCTTTACGCGAGGCGGCCCGGAGATCGGCGTTGCAGCAACCAAGACGTACGTCTCTCAAGTTGCGGCCATGACCCTTTTCGCCCTCTATCTCGCGCGGCTACGCGGCTCTACGGACGAGCAACGTTTGAAGGAGGTCGCAGAAGGGACGAAACTGCTCCCGGCTGCCGTCGACATCGTGCTCAATACCTCTGAAGAAATTCGAAAGGTCGCGCGAGACCTGCGAAAGGCACAAAGCGTATTGTTCATCGGTCGTTACGTCAATTTCCCGACCGCCTTGGAGGGCGCGCTTAAACTCAAAGAGATCTCGTACATTCATGCCGAGGGCTATCCCGCCGGAGAGATGAAGCACGGCCCGATTGCGCTGCTCGACTCCAGCGTGCCCGTCGTCGGCATCGCCACAGAGGATCGCGTGCGGGAAAAAATGATCTCGAATCTGATGGAGTCGAAAGCGCGCGAAGCGCCGGTGATTGTCGTCGCGAATCGCGGGGACGACGAGATCGCCGCAGTGAGCGATCACGTTTTCTGGGTGCCCAAGGTCGACGAGTTGCTCTCGCCGATCGTGAACATCATTCCCTTGCAGCTGCTCGCGTACCACATCGCCGACATCGAGGGCAAGGACGTGGACCAACCACGCAATCTCGCCAAAACCGTCACCGTCGAGTAATGGTCCGCAGCGACCGCCGAGGCCCAGACGAGCTGCGTCCGGTGACGATCGAACCCGGCTTCTTGAAATATCCCGAAGGCAGCGTCTTGATCGGCATCGGCAACACTCGACTCATCTGTGCCGCTTCCGTGGAAGAGCGCGTCCCTGCCTGGATGAAAGGTCGGGGCGTCGGCTGGGTGACCGCCGAATACGCTATGTTGCCGCGAGCGACGCAGGATCGCACGCAGCGCGAAGCATCTAAAGGTCGCGTTGGCGGACGAACGCAGGAGATCCAGCGTATCATCGGGCGTGCGCTACGCGCCGTGACCGACACCGCGAAGCTTGGCGAGCGTACGATTTGGCTCGATTGCGACGTCATTCAAGCCGACGGTGGCACGCGGACCGCGGCCGTCACCGGAGCTTGGGTCGCGCTCGCGCTCGCCTTGCGCACGCGCTTCGATCCGGCCGATCGGGCGCATTGGCCGCTGAGCGCAATGGTCGCGGCAATCAGCGTCGGCATCGTCGCCGGACACCCGCTGCTCGATCTTGCTTACGACGAAGATAGTCAGGCGCTCGTTGACATGAACGTCTTCATGACCGATGCGGGACGTTTCGTCGAGCTGCAAGGGACCGCCGAGGCTGCGCCGTTCGATCGACGCGATCTCGACACGCTGCTAGCGCTGGCCGAGACCGGAATCCGCCAGCTTTTTTCTATCCAAAATGCGGCACTGCGCGCATCGCTGCCCGTTCATGCCCATTGACGCGGCCTTGCTGGAGCTCGTAACCCGCGTCGGAGCGTTCCATATCACGCAGCGCGCGATGAAGCGAGCGCAGCACGCAATCGAAGCAGCTATTGGCGACGGGGCCGTCGACGAAGCGACGCGAGCCACGTATTTGGAGGCGGTTCATCGTTACTTCGAAGGGTTCGATGCGGAGGCGCGCACGCATCTGCGCGACGTCGATCGTCGCCTGGAACGTGTCAACCAGGTACACTTCAACCTTGCGGCCGAACGCGGCGTCGCCGTGAAGCGGATCGAGGCAACCGGGTCGATTCTCGACGCACTTCGCAGACTTGAGGCGAACGTTTCGTGAGAGTCCTCGAGCGCTTCGGTCGCGCAACCAGCGATTTCTTCGAATATGCCGGCGGGTTAACGCTGCTTTCGGCCGAGTCCCTCGGATTCATGGCGCGCCTTCGCATTCGCATCGCCGAGACGATTTCGCAGTGCGCGCTGCTCGGCGTGCAGTCCGCGGCCATCGTGATGCTCACCACGCTCTTCACCGGAATGGTAATCTCGCTGGAGTCGGCCCAGCAAGCCGTCGCGTACGGGTTTGCAAACCTTGTGGGCGGTGCCGTTGCCTATGCTTCCGTGCGAGAACTTGGGCCGATGCTCACGGCAGTGGTCGTGGCCGGGCGCGTCGGTTCCGCGATCGCGGCCGAGCTCGGCTCGATGGTGGTTACCGAGCAGGTCGAGGCGCTGCGTTCGATGGGTCTCGAGCCTTCGCGCTTTCTCGTCGTACCGCGTCTCGTCGCGCTGCTCCTCATGCTGCCGCTGCTCACGATCTTTGGCGACGTCGTTTCCATCCTCGGCGGAATGTGGGTCGCGCAGACCTACGCGCACATCTCGTACGAGGGGTTCATCTCCTCGGTACGGCAGTCCATCGATTTCAGCGACGTGGTGAAAGGTATCCTCAAATCGCTGGTTTTCGCCGCGATTATCGCAATGGTGGGCGCCTACCAAGGACTATCGACGCGCGGGGGCGCCGCCGGCGTCGGGCAGTCGACGACGCGCGCGGTCGTGCTCGCGATGATTCTGATCTTCATCTCAAACTTCGTGCTCTCGTTCCTGCTCTTCGGTTAGAATGACGATTATAAACGCCGCGAAGTCCAAGGCAATTGCCCGAATCGAAAACGTGACGCTGGCATTCGGGGAGCGTGTCGTTCTGAAGAACTGCGGGCTCGAAATCGTAGAGGGTGCCATCACGTGCGTAATCGGCCTCTCGGGTGCAGGCAAATCAACGATCCTGCGGTTGCTCGACGGCCTGCTCTTACCTGACGAGGGACATGTGTTCGTGCGCGGTCAGGATATCTGCCACATGTCCGAAGAGCAGCGCAACCGCGTGCGGCAGAAGATCAGCCTCTCGTTTCAATTCTCCGCGCTGCTCGACAGTCTCACGGTCGGCGAGAACGTAGCGCTTCCACTGCGCGAGCACACCAAGCTCTCAGACGGCGAAATCCGCCGTGCGGTGCTCGACGCGCTTGGAAGCGTTGGCCTTACCGACGCGTACGACAATCTGCCGGGCGAGCTCTCCGGCGGCATGCTCAAGCGAGCCGGTTTCGCACGCGCTATCGTAACGCGGCCGGACCTAGTTCTGTACGACGAGCCGACGACCGGCCTCGATCCCATCGTGACCAACTTAATCACGGACACCATCCTCAAGCTGCGCGAGAAGCTCAATGGGACGGCCGTCGTGATCTCGCACGATCTCCCCTCGATCTTTGCGATGGCCGACTATGTCGCGATGCTTTTCGAGGGTGCGATTATCGCCTACGATACCGCGGAACGCATTCAGAGCTCCATCAACCCGATCGTCGCTCAGTTCTTACAGGGCTCGGAGGTAGGCCCGATCCCGCTGTAGACCGAACGCCGGCGCACGGCGTCGTTTCGTACGAAAACGGGAGGGAAGCATGGCTGAGATTTTTGGCAATGGAGGCGAGCCCGTCGTGGTCGGCGGAGAGTACGAATGCTCGGAGTGCGGGCATCGCCTGCATCTCGCTGCAGGCGAAACTTTTCCGCCCGATCACCACCCCGAGAGGCCCTGGACGCTCTATCTTCGCGACGATTAGCGCCTCCGTCAGCCACGCCGCCGGCGCAGGCAGCTCGTTTTCGCTCAATGGAAGAGCACTGCTGCAAAGGTAGCCCGTTTGGCCTCGGAGCGAGGCGATTCTCCCGTCAAAGCCTAATAATTCTCCTATGAGTAGGCAAGCTCAGGTCGGTGCATTCGCGATTGTTGCACTGCTTCTGCTTTTCGGCGTCTTCTATGTCATTACCGATTTCGGAACCCGGCACACCGGGTATCGCATCGGCATCCATTTTCAATCGGCGGCGGGTGTAACGCCGGGAGCTTTGGTCTACTTCAGCGGCGTCGACATCGGCACGGTCGATTCGATCGAGTTACTTGCCGACAACACGGTCGACGTCATCTTGGCCATCAACCGCAACATCGATATCCCCGCGGCCTCGCGCTTCTTGATCCAGTCGCCGCTGACCGGATCTCCCGCCGTCGTTATCGTGCCGCCGCGCGAAAAGCCGCCCGTACCGTTGCTTCCCCGACAAGTCTTGCCGATCGCCGATCAGCCCCGCGGGACCAACGGAACGTCGATTGCCGATCTGCTCGAGCAGGGGCAAGGCGAACTTAGGCGTTTCGATACCGTTATGGGATTAATCGCGCAGCGCACTCCCAAGCTGCTCAACACGCTGCAAACGACCCTGAACAACGCCAATGACCTGACGATATCCACCAAGGCATCGCTCGCGCGGCTTACCGACGAGTTCCTCGCACTCGGTACAAACCTTCAAGGCAACTTGGGCGCTGCCAGCGCCAACGTGGTGCAGCTCTCCTCGACACTGAACACCGCCGCAACGACCGATTCAAAAAAGGTGGGCATACTACTCGACCAGTTCCAATCCACCGCGACGGCTCTGAATCGCTCGATGAGCGCGCTGCAGGATCTGGCGACCGATCCGCGCCTCAAGGCGAATGTTTTAGCGACGACTCAAAACATCGCCGACACGACCCAGACGCTCGCCGCGCTGACGAAAGATCTGCGCACCGTGACGGGTGATCCGCAGACGCAAGCCCAGATGCGCAACACGATCGCGAATCTTGATGCGGTTCTGCAGAAGGCCAATGCGCTTTTAGCGGAGCTGGGAGGAACCAGCCACGTTTACGGCGTCGACGCGGGAGCGACGCCCGCTCCGCTCACGGTGCCAAGCACCTCGCCATACCCGGGGAGCGCGCCCGCCAATCCGCCGGCGAGCGGTGGAATCTCTCCGGCGGCGCGCTCGCAGCTGCAAGGTAAACTCGCTTCGCTGGCCCGCAATCTGATCGCGGTCCAAGTGCGCTTGAGCGGGCTCTCGCCGCAGCACAACGCCGGACTCAATCCCGTTCTCACCACCAGTCAAGGCCCGCTGGGCGACATCAACCTCGTAGTGTTGCCGCACGGCACGACCAGCGTCATGTTCGGCGCGAACGCCATCGGCAACAATACGACTTGGAACGCGGTGTTGGAGAAAAACGCCGGCAGCTTTCAGATCGGAGGAGGCGTTCTGTATTCGCAGGTTGGCGTGCTCGGCCAGTACGCGCCGCTCCACGGCCTCGGCTTTGAGGCGCGCGTCTACGATCTAACCTATCCGATGATCGACCTCTATGGAAACCTGCACCTCGCTCCCGGGACGGAGCTCTTCTTCGGGCAGCGCGACATTACGCACGCCTCGCGTCGCAATACGTTCGGCCTCCAGTACCAGTTCTAGTGGCTCCTAACTAGTGGCAGAAGAAGCGGAACGGCCGCGCGTCGGCATCATTGGCGCCGGCGCCATGGGGACGCTCTTCGGCTACCATTTGGCCGCCCGCGCTCACGTGACGATGCTCGACGACAACCCGCAGGTTGCGCAATCGGTCGAGCGCACCGGCCTGCGCGTCAACGACGAGCCGGCCCGGAAGGTTTCGATTGCACGGCGAGCGCGTGACCTTTACGATTCGCAGATGCTGTTTCTCTTCGTCAAAGCGGTCGATACCCTGCGGGCGCTGCGCGCATTTGCGGGCGAACTCGACCCTTCTGCGCCTGTCATCTCGCTGCAGAACGGCATCGGCAACGAAGACGCGATCAAAACCGCGCTCGGCGGAGCGGTCCCGGTGATCGTTGGAATCACCACCGAGTCTTCGCAAACGATCGGCGCCGGCCACGTGAGAAGCTCAGAACAAGGCAATACCATCATCGGAACGATGACGGCTTCCCCGACAACCGCTCGAGCCGTGACCGATTTGCTCGTGCGCAGCGGTTTGCGCGCTTCGGTCGTTTACGATATTCGTCCGCATCTCTGGGGAAAGCTCGTTGCGAACGCGGCCGTCAATGCACTTTCGGCACTCCTGGACTGCGAAGCCGGTGAAATACCCAAAGACCCAAACGCCGCGCGTCTTGCCGAGGCGCTTGCGGAGGAGACGGCCAGCGTTGCGGCCGCGCTCAAGATCAATCTTCCGTTCGTCAACCCTTGGCAGTACGTTACCGAGGTCGTCGCGCTTGGCGCGGACGCGAAAAGCTCGATGGCCTACGACCTCGAGTCCGGTCACCCCAGCGAGATCGACCATATCAATGGTGCGGTCGTCGCATTTGGGCGTCGGACGGCGACGGCCACGCCCTATAACGACGCGATGGTGCGCCTCGTCAAGGCGCGGGAGACGTTGCTCGCCGGCTCACGGTTGCGGCTGTAGCCGCAGGAGCCGCACCGCTCCCGCAGATGTGTCGACGTCGATGCGCTGCGCCGAGTGCCCCCCAACAGCGCCGTCGATCGTTTCCGCGTTTCCGTTCGACGCTCCGCGCAGCCCAAAGTCGGTAAAGAGCACGCCGTCGCTCGTGTGCAGACGCACGCCGAACGCGGTATTGGCGCGGATCCAGACCTCGACGTCGCCGCGCCGCGTCGAAAAGTGAAGCGTACCGGGCCACTGCGTGGCGCCCATCATCACCGAAAGATTGCCGCGTCCCACGGCGGCTTGCGCGTAGCCGAAGAGCTTTAGATCGACGTTGCCGCGCTGCGCGACGACGCGCGCATTGCCACTGATGTCGGTAACGTTGACGTCGCCGCTACGGGACTCCACGACGAGATTCACGCCGTCGGGCACGCGCACGAGCAGCGAGTCCAGGGTGCCGCCCGCGTGCACCACGAGACCGAGTGGGGCCGCCCGAAGACGCGGCGCCGGTGGTGGCGTTCCTTTTGGTAATGCGGTCGCCGCAATCGTAAAGAGATCGCGGCGCTGGCCGGTGGCTGGTTGATATGCGTTCACCGTTGCCGAGTCCACCCGCACTACCAGCGTCGCTCCGGGCTTCAGAATCCCGACCGTGGTAACGTACGGCGACGGACTGCTGCACGCCGCGAACGCCAGCGTCAGAAGAAGAAGGCCGAGCTTCACGAACGCTCCTTCTATGAGCGTCCTGCGCGTCTTTCACGGTATCGTTCCACTCGCCGGACTCGCCCTCTTATTGGTAGCCTGCGGTGGCGGCGCTCTGACGCCGTCCCCCGGCGTACCGAGCGATAGTGGTGCCGTTGCGGCCGCCGGTGCCCGCTGGATCCCGGCGGCGGGCGAATCGTATCAGATTCAGTACGACGGAAAGCTTGATCTGAGTTACCCCGCGAAGATCTTCGATCTCGATATGTTCGATACGCGCGCGCAGACCGTGACCAAGCTGCATGCGATGGGCAAGCGCGTCATCTGCTATATCGACGTGGGAACGTGGGAGAACTGGCGTCCGGACGCCGATAGGTTTCCGAAGAGCGTCCTGGGGGACAAAGATGGACACTGGGCCGGCGAACGGTGGCTCGACATACGGCAAACGTCGATTCTCGAGCCGATCATGGCCGCCCGATACGATCTCTGCAAGAAGAAGGGCTTCGACGGAATCGACCCCGATAATCTGGACGGCTACCAGAACAAGACGGGATTTCCGCTTACCTCTGCGGAGCAGCTCACGTACGATACGTGGGTCGCCAAGGCCGCGCACGCCCGAGGGCTGACCGTCGATCAAAAGGGTGACAACAATCAGGTCAAAGATCTCGTTAAATTTTTTGACTTTGCCGTCGTGGAGCAATGTTACACGCAGGGCTGGTGCCATCAGTTCGACGTCTACACCAATGCGAATCGCCTCGTTGTCGACGTAGAGTACTTCCATAATCGCCATCGCTTTCTGAACGGCACGTGCCCCGAGGCCGCCAAGAATCACGACACGGCGATGCTCAAGAGGCTCGAGTTAACCGCCTGGATCTTGACCTGTAAACACCCTTAAGCGGCTTTTCGATGATCTCGGCCGGCCCGCGTTCGCTCGCATATCGGCTTGGCCCCTCGCGCTCGCGGCTCTCTTCGCGCTCGTGGAAACGCCATTGCTCGTCGGCAGCGTCCGCGGCGCGTTCACGGGCGAGAGAAGTAGTGGTAGCGCGCCTGACGCGGGCCACAGACAAGACGCCGCTGCGCCCGCAGGAGGCTTCTTGCCCGCGCGCGAATGCGATGAAAGATTTATTATGTCGCTTTCAACCGCCTCGAAGAAGCCCCCTCCGGCGCCCGATCCGCTGGTACGGGACCTCACCGGGTACCTGCTCACCGAGCGCAAGCGCAGTCCGCTCACGGTCGCCGCCTACGAGCGCGACCTGTCGGAATTCTCGAGTTTTCTTCAAGCAAAGCACGCAGAACGGCCGGACGATTTTCCCGATCCCTCGCTGCGCGGGGTCGCGGCCTCACAGATTCGCCAATATATCGCCCACTTGTTCGACGCTCGAAGCTGTCATAGCCGAACGGTCTGCCGTAAGCTCTCGTCGATTCGTGCGCTCTACCGGTTTCTTAAAATTACCGGCGCGTTAGAAAGCGATCCGGCGGCGGCGATTCCGGGACCCTCGGTGGCCAAACGCCGGCCCGCCCCACTCAAGGTGAGCGAAGTTATGACGCTGCTGCGCACGTCGCTTGCCGGCCAAACCGATGCCGCGCGCTTCCGGGACGCGGCGATCATGGAGTTGTTCTACGCCAGCGGCATGCGGCGTGCGGAGCTCGCGGGGGTCCGGCTCGCCGACGTGGACCTGGTCGAACGAACGATTCGCGTAACCGGCAAGGGCAACAAGGAGCGTACGGTCGTCATCAATCGCACGGCCGCCGCTGCGATCAAAGCATACCTGCGCGTGCGACCGCGCAGCGGCGACGATGCGCTTTTCCTGGGACGCGGCGGCAAAGGGCTCACGCCCAAGCACGTCTGGCGCATCTTCAACGCCATCTACCGCGTCAGCGGCATCCAAAAGCACGCCAGCCCGCACACCCTGCGCCATTCCTTTGCGACGCATCTCGTCGAGAACGGGGTCGACCTCGAAACCGTTCGCGAGCTGCTTGGCCACGAAAGCCTCGCCACGACCGGCATTTACCTGCAACTTGCGATGGGCCATAAGCGCCGCGCTTACGACGAAGCCCATCCCCGCGACCGCATGCCGGACCGTTAAATCGCGTATTTACTAGCGCCGCCGTCTTCTTCTGCCTAAAGCGAATCGTTACGCGCGCTCCCTCGATGACCTCACTTAAAGCCGCGCGTCCACCACGTTCCGCCGGGAAAATACACCGCCGAACCCTCTCCCCAGATCACGTGATTGACGCCTCGCGAATCGACGGCTAGATCGAGATAGTCGCCGAAAGGAAAATCGTAACCGGCGCGGTGCTTATACGGCGCACCGCTGCCGCGATTCGAGAGCCGAACGGCGTCGCTCCACGTCGCGCCCGCGTCAGCACTGCGCGCGTACCAGGTGTTCCATGCATTGTGGCCGTTGCGGTTGTCTTGCCAAACGAGGCGAAAATCGCCGGCGTGCGGCCCCGCAACGATGGCGGGGCTCGTGGTGTTTCCCGCCGCATTAATTTCGGCCGGCCCGCTCCACGTCGAGCCGCCATCCTTTGATGTGCTGACAAAAACGCATTAGGGCCTTGCTTGCGCTGGTTCTTTGCAAAGACGAAAACGAGATTGCCGCGACGATCCGCCGCGACGGCATCTTGTCCGGTATAAAAGTCGGGATAGCAGTGCTTCACCCTGCACGGCGCTCCCTCGTGGGTTCCCGCGAACGGAATCTCGCGCCACGTCGCGCCGCCGTCGGACGAAGTCACGAGCCCCACATGACCACTGCGCGTCTCATCCGGCCCGGTCTCGCCGTCGACGGCAAACCAGATCGATCCGTTCGGCGCGACCGCTCCGCCATACGAGTAATACCATTCGCGTGCCGTTGTCGCTTTGACGGGCGCCGTCCATGATTCGCCGTAGTCGTGCGACATGGCGACGTACAGCGCATTGAAAGAATTGAAGGAGACATAGACGTCTTTACCTGAGGGCGAGACCGCGAGCGTCGGTTTGTCGCTGTACCGCAGGGTTCCGTCGAGCCTGACGGTAGTGCTCCACAGCCTGCCGTGATCGCGCGACCGCGTGAACGCCACGCCAGGGCGGAAGCCGTCAAGGCACACGGCATAGATGAGTCCCCGCGTTGGTAACCGCGATCTGCGGATCGTATTGAAACGGCACGCGTAAGCCGTGGCGGCAGATGTGTCGCGCGCTCGCCACGTTCTTCCGCCGTCGCTCGACGCGCGAAACAGCAGGTAATCCGGACGCTGCTGCGTCGTCATCTGATACACCCAGTTCGAGCTGGGATCGGCGGCGTTCACGGGTTCCCAGTGGTTGGCATTCGAGGGACCCCACTCGTGCTCCGGATTCGAACCCGGCGCGGGAAATGGCGGCGCCTAGATTTCCCGTCGTGGGCGGGACCGTGCCGGCGTTCTTCTCCAAAGCGCAAGACGACGCCAGAGCGGCGAGCGCAGCGGCGCAGAGCAAACGAGAGAATCTCACTACGGCCGAACCGCGTACTCGTTTGCGGAGTCGTATTCGCCCTGAAGCTCCGATGATTGCAGGTCGTATCCACCTAGGCGCGTTTTCACGATCCGAATGGCGATCTTCGGAAAGATCGGAGCCTTTTCAACGTAATCCTTGCGCGCGATCAGCACGACGGGATACGCGCTGGCGGGGACGGCGACGAGATACTCTTCCTCGGCTGCGCTGTGTGGCGGCAAAAAGAAGCTGGTCCGACTTCCGCCGACTGCGCCCGATCGCAGCCTCGCTATCGAATAGAGAAGTTTGACGGGCCGGCGCGGGACGTCGGCGATCACTTCGGCACGCGTCGAAGTTTCGATCCGCGAATACCGCGTCGACCCCTTCTCCATCCGTTCGCCATAGACGCTGAGCGCCTCAGCCGCCAGGTCAATGCCCACGTTCCCGGTGTTCTGTACGCGCTTGTGAACGGTGAGGAAGACGACGCCGTTCACGGTCGGGCCTTGGTCGACGCTGGTCGGAACCGCCCACGCCGCGTCTTCGGTAAGCGGTTTGATTTTTTGCTCGTACACAAACGTATAGAGTGCCCATACTCCGGCCGCAACAATCGCTACGATCTCCACCATAGTTCGAATTTGTTCGGCTCGGGTTGGGACCGAATGTATGCGCAGCTCGTGACCCGTGCCCCGATCGTTGGTGTCACGACTCACAGAATGCTTGTTGCCTTCAAAGCCTCAGGGTCAGCGAGCCCGTTACTTGCAGCGGCTCGACGACACCCAAGAAGCCTGTGTTGTTGCCGTTGAACCAGAACGCGTAGGGATATTGCAGCTGCGGCGGCGGGTGCGAGGAAACGGAGTTGGGATAGAAATTCCCCGCGGGATACAAGAAGTTCGTCGGCAGCGAGCCGTAGGTGCAGACGTACGGATTATCCCAAGCGTAGCCGCGCTGTCCGCAGATGTCGAGGAGATTCGTGAAGTTCAGTCGCGCGGTCACGCGCGGGCTTACATCGTAACTGAACGAGACGCCCATCTGCAGCTGCCAAGGCTCTTTGAAAGCCCCAAGATTGTCGTAGCCGTTCGTGAACGGATCCGGAATGAAGAGCGGCAAGGCTTCCGAAGTCGTCGCACGAAGCGGGATCGGGCGCCTTACCGTGCGCCGCTACCCAGCTTGCCGGAGGCGCGTAGCAGGACGTCGGATTGAATCCGGGCCATGCCGTCGGTGCGCCGTACTCGGCACCCGAGTTGAAGTTCCAGTAATTCGTCACCGTAAATCGCTGATGCTTATAATTCACCAAGAGCGTCGCGACGTAAGGCACGGCATATCCGTTCGCTGCGGCGGCAGGGCCGGGAATGACGTCATATGTCGGGTACCACGCAGTCGGCGAAAACGGATTTTGATACGGCTGGTTGTAGTAGGGGTTCGCCACGACGCCGGGCTGTTTGCAGTTGTTGGTTCCTGCTCCGCCGCCCGACTCGTAGAAGTAGCACGGAAAGCCGCCATGGCCCTTGAGGAAGGCGTCGTACGCCAAAATGTAGCCGTTGAGCTGATCGATCACGTTCTGGTTGGTGTTTGTGAAGTTCTCGTACTTGATTTTGCTGTAGGTATACGTGAAGGCGAGCTGGCCGCTCAGCCCATCGCGCGATAGATCGCCCTTCTGCAGGGCGAACTCGACGCCGCTGCTCTGCTGACTGCCGACGTTGAGTCCGGACTCGAGGCCGCCCTGCGGATCGATATAGAAGTTCTGCAACTGATCGCGCGTCGCGCGGAAGAACGGACTGAGCTTGAAACTCCAGTCCGTTCCCTTCAGGCGGTGCTCCCAGGATAGATCGTAGTTGTACGAGGTGTCGGGCCGAATCAAATGGTCGGGCGTGTTGAACCCGTAGCCGTAAAAGTGGTCGCCGAGAAACGCCGGCAGGTTCTCGTCGATGGTATTATACTGCGTCCAAGAAGAGTTCGGCGGCCGCGCGTAGACGCCGAAGGAACCGCGAAGCACGTCGTCAGGATTGAGCGTATAGGTCAAGCCGAGGCGCGGCTGAAAGCGCGCGGTCGCGTAGGAACCGCCGCTCGTGTTCACCAGCGGCCCGTACGGGGACTGCGCCAGCGCAACGGTTTGCACGTTGTTGACGACCGGGCAAGGCCCGACGCCGTTATCTGTGCGATCGATTGGCTTGTTATTGTTAACGCCCGGCGCAAAGCAAAACTCGGCGTTATAGGCGTTAAACCAGAACTGCCGGGCGGGATTGTCCGGACTGGTGTTGCCGAAGAAATAGCTGAAGTTCTCGATACGCAAGCCGAGGTTCACGTTCAGACGGTCGTCGGGACGCCATTGGTCGTTGATCGAGTAACCCGTGAGAGCAGCGGCCACCTGATTGAGTCCCTGACTTCCTTGCTCGAAGGTATTGGTGACGAGCCATTGGGGGTTGATCCCCGCAGCGCAGGCCGGCAGCTTCGGGCTGGCTTTGCAGGAGTAGGTCACCGGCGGCTGGGGATTCGTAAGCGTTCCCTGCGTTTGGTCGTAGCAGCCGATCTGCAGGCCCGTCGACGGATCGTAACACTTGCCGTTCGAGCCGACGTAGTTCGTGATGTTCCAGTCTGAGGGAAAGTACGTAACGAAGTATCGCTGAAGACTCGAGTACGTATAGGATCCCTCGACGCTGAGCAAGTGCTGCGAGCTGACTTGGTTTACGTAGCTCAGGTTGAAGCCGTGCGTGTGGTCGGGAAGAAAATAAGGAAGCTCCCATCCGTAATAGGGCTGCGCGTCGGAGTTGTAGCCGTTGATGTCCCAGTTCGAATACAGAGAGTAACCGTAGATGCGGACGTACGACGACGGTGTAAACTCATGCTGGTACTGCAATTTCTCGACGGCGACGCCGTTGTCGTTGGGGTCGCGAATGTTATCGGGCAGCAAGCCTTGGAACGGGTGTGGCGGGCTCGACGGGTAGAAATATTTGTACACGTCGGAGGGACGAAACGGCTGGAACGGCGGACCGCGGTATTGAAAGGAGTCGTCCCACGTTAGCGGGCCGAATTGCGCGAAAAGCGTGTTCGCACCGAAATCGTTAATCGAGCTGTAGTACTGGTTGAGGTTCTCGCTGGTCATGTAGAGGACCTGAACGTCGTCGCGCAGTCCGCTGTTGTGGTGCGGGATCCCGAAATGAAAATTTAGGATCGTGTCACGCAGGGATTGGGTGGCGAGCGAAAATCCAAGACCGCTCGTGAAGAGCACTGGTGACGGCGCTCCGGTATAGACGTATCCGTTGGAGTACGGCAATGCCGTACAGGTCGATACGCCACAGGTCGTGCCTGGAAGCGGACTCGTCGGATAAAAGAACGAGTTTGGAATATTCGAGCCATTATTGCCGTTCACGTAGCGAAAGGACTGATCGCTGCCGCCGATGCCGACGTAATAGCTGAAAAGCCGATCGGGCGTCGATCCGCCCGCCTCGATGGAGGCCTGATGATAGAATGCCGGATAGCCGACGCCGAGGTTGATGTCGCCGTAACCGGGAGAGGTGCCCGTCTTGACGACCTGATTGACGTAGCCCGAGATTCCCTGCGCGTCGGAGCTGGCCGGCACGCCACCGGTATAGACTTGAACTTCTTGACTTCCCAAAGTCGAGAGCATCGTCTGGGGCGCGTTATCGTAGGCGCGATTGACGGGAATACCGTCGAACTCGTAGCCGACCTGGTCGATGTCTCCCCCTCGGACGTGGACGGTCTGCCACCACCCGACTTCCCCTGGATCGACCTGAACGCCGGGCGCCGACGCAATGCGCGCCGTACGCATTATTCAAGCTGCCCGGACCGGCTGCACCTTGCCGTGCTTCTTGGCCGGAAGCATTGATCGAGTACACGTCGCTCGTCGTTCCCGGCTTTACCAAACTCGCGGCGGATTGAGCGGTCACGCGCGCAATCGTTCTCAGCGTCTTGAGCATCGACGCGTTATACGTCTGCACCTGATCGGCAACCACGGTGAGTCCGGGTTGCGTGACCGGATCGTAACCCTCTTTGGTAAACGAAAGCGTGTACGTGTCGGGTGAAAGCGAGAGGAAGCGGAACGTACCGCTCGCATCGGTGGTAGACCTCGCGCTCTGCGACGGCGAATTCGCGGTGACCACCACGCCCGCAAGGGGCGAATTACTTCGCACCTCGACGACGCGCCCAGTGATGCCTCCGGTAGTGCCCGCTACTATCTGCAGCGGAGAGAGCGCAAAGATGAACACGGCGGGAATCGATTTCAGCCAGCGCATAGGGGGATTTATTGCACGACCGGCCGGGCGCCCTTTGCGGTGCTACTCTTCGAGCCAGTCGCGCGTGAGGTAGAGCCAAAACGCGAGGCCGGCATACTTTCCGTATCGGGCAAACTGCCGCCGGATCGTCGAGTCGGCGGCTCGCCGTTTTCCGGCCAGGCGGCGGTACTTCGGCCGAGTCCACGAGTCGAGAACCAGCCGGCGATGACGCCCGAGCAGCTGCATCACGTGCGCTGCTCCGTAAGGCCCGATTCCCGGAAGCGAGAGTAGCCTTTCTTCGACCTCGGCATCGGTATAGCGTTCGACTTTCAGTAATGACTCGAGATCCAACTCGCCGGAGGCTACCGCGCCTGCGATCGTCTGCACGTAGGGCCCGCGATAGCCCATCCGAGCAACCTCGCGATACCACGAATCCGGGGCCGCCGCGAGCGCGGGTGCTTCCGGAAAAGCCCCGTCGCCGAGTTCGGCCAACGCGCTGCTCATGCGAATCGTTGCCGACCACGCGCAGTTCGTCGTGCAGATCGTTTTGACGACGTCTTCAAAGACGGTGGGGCTGGCCAAGATGCGCCCGGCGCCCTGCGCCGCCCATCCCAGCTCGCCGTCACCAGCAACGAGCGCGTAAAACGGGGAGAGATCGTCGCGAAACCGGAACATGCGCGCGATCGAGGCCTCGATCTCCGTACGTTCTTTCGGCCGCAGAGACGACGCCGTCTGCACGACGAGCTTTCCTTGACGCTCGCGCATCGTTACCTCCGCGACGCGTCGTCCTAATCGAAACCGGCGGCGATAAACCAGTGGCGAAGGCTCGACGATCGCCGGCGGCAAGTGCGCGCAGCCGTGCGAATGGATCGTGCGCGCAAAAGAAATCGGCTCACCGCCGGCTCCGCGCAGCGGCAGCTCGCAGAGAGTCCTCACGCCGAGTACGTCAGGCTACGTAGGAGATGTTCACGGCAACGCCCGCGGCCGCGGCGCGCATGAGCACGCCGTAAACCTCATCGAGCTCTCCTTCGATCGCTGCGATCTCGCGAGCGCTTACGTGAAAGCGCGCCGCATGCGCCCACAAAATGCCACGCGCGCGTTCGAGTACGCTGTGAAGCCGCTCGGGGGTTGCTTCCAAAACCGGCCAATCCAGCTCACCTTGCGCTGGAACGACGCGCCAGCCGGGACCCGAAAGGAATGAAACGTCCTCCTCGGCGCCGAGCGCGTGCGGGACGGCCGCGAGCACGTCGACCGCTTCCTGATCGGCCAGCGAGAGGGCCAGCCCCAGCTCACCGAGCCGGAGGATGTAGCGAAAAAAGGACGCGCTGCCTACCGTATAAGCGCCCGCCGCCGACGCGACGTTCACATGGATAAGGTCGACCTCGGGGTGGTCCCTTCCGGATGCGGTCATGCTTCCTGGTTCGCGGGCATCAGGCCCAGTTCTTTGACCGCATCGCGCTCCTTCCGCAACTCGTCGAGCGTGGCCGCGAGCTTTCGCCGGCCAAATTCGTCATGCTCGATGCCCGCAACAATACGCGAGACGCCGTCTTGCGTCCGTGATGGAAACGAGAAGATAAGGCCCGGATCGACGTCGTATTCGCCGTGCGAGCAACGTCCCACCGAGTAATATTCTCCCGGCGGCGTATCGTGCGTCAGATTGTAAACGCCGACGATCGCCGCGTTCGCCGCCGATGCCGCCGAGGATGCTCCTCGCGTTTTGATCACTTCGGCGCCACGGTTCTGGACCGTCGAAATGAAATCGTTCTCGAGCCAGCCGCGGTCGTTTATGACGTCGTAGGTCGAGCGTCCGTGTATCTTGGCATGCGCGAAATCCGGATACTGCGTTGTCGAATGATTGCCCCACACGACCATCTGCGCGATTTCCGAAATGTCGGCCGCGGCTTTTTGGGCGAGCTGCGCACGCGCGCGCAGCTCGTCGAGCGTCGTCATGGCAAAGAAGCGATCTTTCGAAATGCGCGGCGCATTATTCATCGCGATAAGGCAGTTCGTATTGGCTGGATTCCCGACGACGAAGACCTGGACGTCGTCCGCCGCACGCTCGTCAATCGCTCGGCCTTGCTCGATGAAGATTTCGCCGTTGATGCGAAGCAAATCGGATCGCTCCATGCCGGCCTTGCGCGGGACGGCTCCAACCAGGATCGCCCAGTTGACGTCGTGCATAGCTTCCTTGACGTCGGAACCGTACCGGACGTTTTTTAGCAGCGGAAAGGCGCAGTCTTGGAGTTCCATCACGACGCCGCCAAGCGCGCCGAGCGCCTGAGGCAGTTCGAGCAATTGGAGTTCGAGCTCGGTTTGCGGACCGAACATTTGCCCGGACGCCATTCGAAAAACGAGCGCATAACCGATCTGTCCGGCCGCGCCAGTAACCGCTACCTTAATGCGCTTGTTCACGATCTCCGGTTTCGTCAGAAGCAATGACGTTCATTCAAGGCGAAGGGCACGCAAGCCGATGACCGAGCATACGCTAACGGGCTTCACCGGGACCGACCAGCCCGCCGCATCGATCTACGATACCTGCATTCGATGCGGCCTTTGCTTGCCGTCATGCCCGACGTATCTCGAGACAATGACGGAGACGTCCGGGCCGCGCGGTCGCATCAGTCTCATCAAGGCGGTCGGCGAATCGCGACTCGATATACTGAGCGCCGGCTTCGTCGAACAAATGTGGCAATGCTTGGACTGCCGCGCGTGCGAGGCCGTCTGTCCGTCGGGCGTTCGGTACGGCCAGCTCGTGGAGACGGCCCGGACGCAGATTCGGCGCGCCGATGCTTCGACCGGTACGCAGGAAGGCAGCCTGGGCCGGCTCCTCGTACGCGCCCTCTTCGCCCGTCTGCACCTGATGCGTATCGCCGCGACCCTGCTGCGGTTCGCACAGCACACTCGCCTTATCTCGCTCGCAACGGTTTTCGGCCTCGGACGCGCCGCAAAGCTGGCCCCAACGATATCGAGCGCTTTTTTCATCGCTCGCAATCAGCGTTTCGATGCGACCGAGCCTCGAGGCGTCGCCTTCCTGCACGTCGGCTGCATCATGTCGGTTGCCTTCGCGCAGGTCCACTCCGCCACCGTGCGTACTGTTGCGCCGCGGTGGTCTATCGGTTACCGTTCCCGCCGGACAGGGCTGCTGTGGCGCGATTGCCGTTCATGCCGGCGAAATGGATTTTGCGCGCGAACTCGCCAAGCGCAATATCGCGGCGTTCGAACGCAGCGGCGCCGACGTCTACGTCGTCAACGCCGCGGGCTGCGGCAGCGCGCTCAAAGACTACGGCGAGTTCTTCGCGCACGATGCCGCATGGGCGCAGCGCGCCAAGAGCTTTTCGAAACGAGTCCGAGACGTCACCCAAGTCCTCGACGCGCTCGACTTGGGACCGGCGACCAGGCCGCTCGACGCAGCGGTCACGTACCAAGAGCCGTGTCACCTCGTTCACGCACAACTCGTCACGGGAGCGCCGCGCCGATTGTTGTCGCGTATTCCCGGGCTTCGGTTGGTCGAAATGGCGGAAAGCGCGGTCTGCTGCGGAAGCGCAGGCGTCTACAACGTCACGCAACCGGAAATGGCGTCACGCCTGCAGCGTCGCAAGGTCGACGCAATCCGGCAAACCGGTGCAACGATCGTCGCGACGGCAAATCCCGGCTGTGCGACTCAGGTCGCGGCAGGTCTACGCGACGCCGGTTATCGCGCAACGGTGAAGCACGTCGTCGAGCTCCTCGACGAAGCGTACGGTTAGACTCTACGGCGCTGCGCTAACCCGATCTCGATCGTTTTGCGCATTTTCGATCGAACGATAGACCGCAAATACGTTGATGAGCCCGGTGATGTTCAGCAGTCGCGAAATCCGACCGTCGCTGACGATCAGTCGAAAGGAGGCGCCGCGCTCGGTGGTGCGACGCTGGGCGCCGATCAAAGCTCCCAGCCCGGTCGAATCGAGAAATTCCAATTGCGTAAGGTCGACGATAACATCGTGGCTGCCCTGTTCGGCCGCCTCGCTCAGCGCCGCGCGCACCGTCGGAGCGGTTGCGAGATCAAGGCTTCCGCGAAGCTTAAAAACGAGCGTTCCGCTGCCTTCCTCCGTTCTGAGGTCGATGCTCAACTCGTCGTGCGTCATCTTAGCGGCTGCCCATTCGCGCCTCAGCCGCGCTTAGCCTTGAACCGAGGCGGTTCTTGCGTTACGAAACGGGCCGCATCGTCGTCCCAGCGCACCGGATGATCGCCGACGAGATGGACGCCGCCGATCCAGCGGTCGATCGAATGCGCCTCGAGCCAATCCACATCGCCGGCCAATACGCGGCGACCCAACGCGGTTGGGATGAGCTTTCCCCCTTCTTCTTCAATGAGGGCACCATCGCCGGCGCGAAGATCTTCCACCAGCTTTTCGAAGATGCGCTCGCCCAAGAAGTATGCTTCTTCGCGCGACTGCGCGCGCGCAAAGAGCTCCTCAAGAGTACCAGGTCCTTGTGCGGCGGCATAAAGCGCCTGCCGCTGTGAGCGCGACAGGCCATCGCGTTTCCAGGGATACTCTTCGCAGAGCCGCTGGAGGGCCGCACGCAAGAAAGGCAGGCCGATGGCATCCTCTCCTGCGGCTGCGTACAAGTCGGCCGGTGACGGCGATGTGAAGCGTTCCCACATACGGCGGGCCGACTTAAAAACTGCCGGCGTTGCCGTACGACGCTTTGGGAAGAGGGAAAGGATCTCATCGACCGTCATGCTTGCGAGATAGTGATCGCTCTGCACGACTGAGACGCGACCCGGGTCGAGGTTGAGCTCTTCGAGCGCAGTAAGTGCTTGAAGGAGCTGGAGTTGATCGAAGAGGTCGTGTTCGAACCAGAGCACGACCTCTTCGTACTCCTGCGCGCGGCGAAGCTGTGCGTCGCGTCGTGAAAAGTCGTAAATCAGTTTAATCGGTTTTCCGTAACCCTGTTGCGCAAGATAGCGTGCGCGCAACGCACTCGTCTCTTCGAGCGATAACCCAGCCGGCACCGGACCGTCGTTGAGCGCGTCACGCCAGGCCACATGGCTTCCCGCAATGCCTGCCTTTTGGAGCAAGTAAAGCGCTCCATCTCCATTTGTAATGTGGAGCGCCGTCGATCGTGCCGTCAGAATGCTCCAATCCCCTTCGGCGAGCCCCAACTGCCGCACGCAGAGTACTGACCATCGCTATATCCGTGGCACGATCCGCCGATCCTATGGAGAAACTTGTGGTGACGCGCTTGCCAAAAGAGGCCCACTAATGGTTTCGCTATACTTTGAGTCGGTCTTTGAAAGCACCGTGCCGCCGATTGCAGCGACGCTATCAAAGGCAGCCGGAGCGCCTAACTCGTTGAAACCGGAATCGCCGCCGGCCGCCAAATACGCTACTCCCGGGTGGTCGAAGTACCGCCGGTCGACGCAGCTCGCGGAGCCGGAGCATACCCAGCTGTTCGTGGCAATGCGAGCGCTCAATCTTACTCCTTCGGCTTCTCCCACTCAATGTGCGGTCGTTGCGTTTGGAGTTCTTCAACCCTCTTTAGAATCGATCCTCGACTGCGCCATCGCGCCGGCGACGCGTAGAAATACCCGTTGTGCTGGGATATTATCGAGTTTAAGGCCCGTTGGGCGTGAACTCGGCGTGGAAAAGGTACGTCCCCCCGACCGGCTCGCAGTTGATTAGCGGTGGCGAATATTTGCTGTGCTGCGCTGCCTCAAGCACGGCTCGGTCGATAGCAGCGTTGCCACTCGTTTTCCAAACACTCCCGGTAACGACGCTACCACTCGGGGCGATCGCAACCAGGACCGTGGCCGATCCCTTGACTTTCACCCCATGCGGCAAGACTGGAGCTGGGCCATCGATGTACTGCGCGAGGGCATTGGGGTTGCTGCAAGCGGCGGCAACTAGTCCCGCGGCGGCGTGCCTACCCGCCGAAATCGAACCTGGAGGAATGAATGCCAGAGCTGGTGAGAACGCCTCGACCGCGAGCGTCAATATCACAAAAAGCATGACCGTTTCTCCGATGACGTAGTAGTTGAGCGTGATGGGATGCGACGCGCTCGCAAGCCGCTCGATGCGCGCAACAAGTGCGTGCCCAGATCCTAACGCGCTGGGCGTCGCGACCGGCGACCGCGAGCGCTTCAGACTCTGCGCTAGAGATGCGAGGCACGCGGCGTACTCTTCAGGGGCACCGGTTTGTCGAACCGCCCAGTCATCGCACGCGGCTTCGCGCTCAAGCACCAGGTTGCGGCTGACGAGATGGACCCAGGGATTGAAGAACAGCAACGCTTCGGCGAGACGCTGAATCAGATTTCCAAGGACGTCGTGGCGCCGAAGATGCGCGCGCTCGTGCGCGACGACACGCGCCAAATCTGCCGGCCGGAGCGTTTCCGAGAGGTTTTTGGGAACCACAATCGCCGGCTTGCGAAATCCTACCACGACCGGTATAGCCACATCCTCGGAAACAAAAACGTTGTCGAAGGTTGGAAGCTCCGCGGCGTTTCTGCGTATTCGACTCACGCACGATAGGCTCGCGCCAAGGCGCAACAGACAGACGCCGACGCCAACGCTCCACACGCCGGCCATCCATGGCGTTGCGGACGTCAAGAATCCGGCCGCCATAATCTCGAGCGCGCGCGTCGGAAGCAGCGAAACAGACCACGTACCCGATGATCCATGCGGTTGAAAAGCAGCCGGCAAAAATCCGCCTGCGTTCGAGAAGGTCGTTAAGACCGGAACGGCGGCCAGTGCGAGTAACGCCGTAAACCACACCGCATAGCGTGTCGTCGCGTTTCGCCGCGGAACGCCCCAGCAGACGAGATACGCGATGGCCGCGATCGCGCTACCTTGCCAAAGACCGGCCAGTAGCACCCGAACGATCATTTCGTCTCTTTCCTCCGCCGCGCGATCGCCTTTGCGATTCGTGCGAGATCTTCATCGCTCAGCCGCGTGTCGTCCAACAGCGACACCGCGAGCGCTCCGGGCGAGTTCCCAAAGAAGCGGTCGAGCAGATAACGCAAGGCCGAGTTTGCCGCCTGGCGACGCTCGACCACCGGATAGTAGCGGAACGCGCGCCCGTCTTCCTGATGAGCGATGTAACCCTTTTGCTCGAGCGTTCGCAGGGTGGTCAGAACCGTGCTATACGAAAGCGGCGGCGGAGCAAGCGCCCCAACGACGCTGGCGACGGTCGCCTTTCCCTTACGCCATAGCACGTCCATTAACCGCAGCTCGTGGTCCGTGAGCACCGGCGACCTTTTACGCGGCATTCCCGCTGAGGCGTGATTCAACTATTAGTTTCATAATACAAGCATAATAAGGCGAGCCGGCCGTGTCAACTAGTTTTCTAATGCTGGCCGTACTCGGAGCGGCTGCAAGCCATGCAAACGCGAGGTCGCAGTCGTCTTAAACCGAACCTCGAGTCTCAATGCGTGCTTTGGGACGAGGCGGATGAAGTTATGGAATTGCCGCCGCGCGCTCGGCCTTTGTGCCGCATTAGGAGCACCCTTCGGCTGCAGCGGATCGCAGGCGCAAATCGGAGTGCCGACGCCACAGCGTGCTGGAGCGCCCGCCCGCATGGTAAAGCGTCCCGCCGGGCTCAAGGCGATCACTCACGTCGTAATCATCATTCAGGAGAACCGGACGGTTGACGACCTTTTCAATGGGTTCCCCGGCGCCAACACTGTGAAATCTGGACTCAGCTCAAGCGGCCAAATGGTGCCGTTGAAGCTCATTAAACTGACGGCGCCATATCTTCTTTACCACGAGCATAAGTCGTTTGTGGCCGAGTACGATAACGGCAAACTTGATGGGTGGAACCTGGATGCATCGCACTGCGAACAGCCGCATCGATGTCCGCCCAAAGCCCGGCGCGCCTTCGGTTACGTTCCGCAGAAGGAAACGAAGCCATATTGGACGATGGCGGAGCAATACGCGTTCGCCGACTCTATGTTTCAGACGAACCAAGGCCCCAGTTACCCGGCGCACCAATACCTCATTAGCGGAACCTCAGCCGTTAGCGATAGTTCCACCCTTCGGGCTGCCGAAAACCCTTACAACAGCGAACATATCAGCGGCCCATACGGCGGCTGCGATTCGCCGATCGGGACTCTGGTCAGCCTAATCGATCAAAACGGCAAAGAAGGTCAGCGGACCTATCCATGTTTCAACCGCGTCTCGCTTGCCCACGTGCTCGAGAACCACGGCCTAAGCTGGCGCTATTACCAAGAGAGTCCGGGGCCTGGACTTTGGAAGGCTTACGATTCCATTCGCGAAATTCGGTTCAGCCGTCGTTATCGAAACGTCAGAACTCCATCCGCGCAAGTGCTCACGGACATCGGACGGGGAAAACTCGCCAACGTGACGTGGGTTACTCCATCGGTCGAGGCTTCCGACCATTCCGGGACGACCAATGGCACGGGGCCATCCTGGGTGGCTTCGGTTGTCAACGCGCTCGGAGAAAGCAAGTTTTGGAACTCGACCGTTATCTTCGTGACCTGGGACGACTGGGGCGGATGGTTCGACCACGTGAAACCGCCGCAATACAACTCCTACGAACTCTCGTTCCGAGTCCCGCTCATCGTCATCTCTCCATATGCCAAAGCGGGGTACGTTTCACACGTTCAGCACGAGTTTGGCAGTATTCTGAAATTTACCGAACAGAATTTCGGGTTGCCGTCAATGCACACGACGGACGTACGCGCCGATAACCTTTCGGACTGTTTTAATTCCTCGAACGGACCGCGACGCTTCGAGAAGATCGACGCGCCGCTCGGGCCGCGCTATTTCCTAAGCCGGCCGCCATCGAACGAAGATCTCGACAGCGGCCCGGACGACTAGCGCTAAAGCTGGGGTGGCAGGTTGCCCACTAAACCCCAGGCCGTTATCTCGAAAAACCCTTGTCGTTATTGCTTTTTTCAACGTTAAAGGTTCTCAGCGCGCTGCCAAAATCCGTTGCTCCGAAACCTTCCGGCGAAGGTTGGGCTGACCTTGCTTTGGTTCGAAACCTGCGCAAAAACAGTCTGTGAACCAACTTACAGACAATCCTAGAACCCGAGCCTTTCGCCTGAGACAAGAACCTTGCCTCAGCCCCCGAGCCGCTCGCCCTCCGGCAACCAGAGAACGCTCGGAGGCTTTTGCCGCTATTTATCCCTATTTCTGGGGCAGTGCGACCATCTAGCATTTCCGGCTTGCTTCTTTGCCCTCGTAAATCGTTAAGTCCCAAGTTAGGAATGAGCCGTCCTGTTTTTCCATCAGCGTTCCAAGGTTGTTGAACACCCCGCCATACTTCCCACGCTTAGCAACGGAATAGCATGGGCCAACGTCCTTGTGGCCGCCATGAAAATAGATGACGCCGGAGCCAGTGTAGGTTTTTCCGGGAATCATCGTCGCTCCGCTTATCCCGCCAGGCGGGGCAGTCTTACCAAATGTGAACTGGTCGGCCGGTAACCATTCCAGATTGAACATGGGCTGGTGGTTCCCAGGCAACACGCCTCCTCGGCGGGGGACAGTAACAATGAGCTTAACAGGTTGCGGCGCGGGATGGACGCCTGGAAACCCTAAGAAGCCACCGAAGCCGCGGAACGAGGGTACGCACAGGCTTGCGCCTTTCCTTGGAATGCGTTCTGTGACTTCCGCGTGGTGGTAACTGATAACTTGACCTTTGCACTTTGGAGGTCCGGACTGGCTATCGCTAGAGGTCTGCTGCGAACTTTCGGCGTTGGAGAGGACAGGAGTAGGGAGGCCACTTCCGCACCCCTGCAGCAACGCAGCGAAGGCGATGAAGACAACTAAGAAAACGCGACCGCTCATCGTAATGCTGGTTCGGAGCTTGAGGAGACCAACCCCTTAGAGGTCGCTTGTCAGTACGGCGGAGCGCGATCCGCGCAGCCGCCATTAGTTCGGAGTTGGCAGCCCTCGCGCGGCGACTCCACCCATTGGCCCGCAAGAAACGCGAACAGGTTTCGAACCAACGGCTTCCAGTTTTGATGTCCTCCGAGTCATGCCCGGCTGGATGCGAACCGAAATGCCAAAATCAGCGTGACTCTCTGAGATGCCAGGGTAATCTGTGCGTAAACACTGCACATTGCGCTTTCCAGACGAGCGGCCACCCCTCGAGAACCGCTTGGCATTTTGACCCAAAAAGCTTCTCACAGAAACTTGTTGCTTGGAAGCGATCTGGGGTGGCTGGATTCGAACCAACGCATGGCGGAGTCAAAGTCCGCTGCCTTACCGCTTGGCTACACCCCATCGCTTCGTGGCTCAACGCATAGCTTCGCTCATGGCGAGCGAAAGGACAAGTGCAGCGGCGGCGATTTCGACCCCAAATCCCATCGCTTCGCCGGCGCGAGTTAGCGCGTGGCGATGAGGCGCTTTGCTCCGACATAGCGGGCGGCCCAATACGACTCGGATAACCGGCTTACCGTGACGCCGTGGCTAGAGCTGGCGTGGACGAACTTCCCTCGCCCCAGATAGATGCCGACGTGCGAGACGCCGCCGTACGTGTCGAAGAAGACGAGGTCGCCCGGGCGGGGACCGCCGACGGCGGGCCTGCCGGCATCGTACTGCGCGTCCGCGGTCCGCGGCAGGCCGATGCCGAGCAGCGCGAAGACGTGCTGAACGAAGCCCGAGCAATCGAAGCCCGAAGCGGTCGTTCCGCCGAAGGAGTACGGCACCCCCAAAAAGTGCAGCGCGCTGCGGGTAAGTTGCTGGGTGATCTTAGAGGTGCGGGCGAGAATCCCGCCGGTAAAGCGTTCGATGCCGCTGCGATGGTGTCTCGGCGTCGTGACCAACAGGTGAGACGTCCACTCCGCGACATCCGGGCTCATCGCTTGGGCACTTACCGCGCCGGAAGCGCTGTCATAGTCGACCTGAGGTGTGGTTGCGCTGCCGTCGGCTCGCGCAATGGCACCCGAACCGGCGCATAACAGGGCAAACGCCCCAACAGCTAACACATGACGCAAGAATCCGCTCCTCTTTCACGACACTTGCGGGGTTAGTTGACGGGTTCGGGCGGGAAAGAATCGCCCTAGGGCCGACCGGCCCATTCACCCCTACCGGGGAATCCCCCGCTCGGAACTTCGTTCCGACTCAGTGACCTATGCAGGCATGGGGAACCGTGCTCGAAGTAGTGGCGCTCGCGAGTCCCCTGTTGTGCCGACGCTTCGGCATCATGGCGGACCGCCCTCCTCCGACCCACTTGGCCTCAAATTCCTAGGCGCTCGCGTCGAACCGTTCGACCTCCTGCTCGATTCGCTGGACAACCCGACGAACTTGCTCCTCTACAAAACTGCGATCGTCTCCCTCAGCCATTACCCGAATCAGTGGCTCAGTTCCCGAGGGGCGAACCAATAATCGCGCCCGACTCGCCGAGGGCGGCCGCGGCTGCGGCGATCTCTTCGCGAACGTCCCCCACGGTCGAGAACTGCCATGTGACGGGTCCGAACGTTGACGAGTATTTGTGGAGCGTAGACGACCTGATGGACCAACTCGCGCAACGTCGTATCTTGCGCCGCGACCAGTCCAAGCAGCGTAATCGCGGTTCGAAGACCATCGCCCGTCGTATTGTAGCGAAAATCGATCACGTGACCCGATTGCTCGCCGCCTAAGTTGAAGCCTCCGGCACGCATCTGCTCGAGCACGTAACGGTCACCGACCGCAGTGCGAATCAGCTCGATCCCGCGCGCGCGCAGCGCCCGTTCGAAGCCGATATTGCTCATCACTGTTGCAACGATCGTCCGCCGGGCCAACTCGCCGGTCGTCAGCATTGCAGACCCCAGCGCGAACATCACATGATCGCCGGTTATGATCGCCGCGGTTTCGTCGACGAAGAGCGTTCGATCCGCGTCGCCGTCGAACGCCACGCCGATGACGCGTCGCTCGCCTGCCTCGATTCTCGAGCGAACCGCCGCTTGTAATCCACGCAGATCCGTCGCGCCGCAATTGACGTTAATGCGCGCTCCGTCGTTTTCGCAGTTTATCTCTGTGACCTCCGCGCCGAGCTTGCGAAAGGCGTACGGCGCAATCGCAAAGGCCGCCCCGAAAGCGCCATCGACGATGACGTGCAGGCCACGCAGCTCCGTAGCGCCTGCGTAGAGTTCCCGATAATAGTGCCGCCCGAGATTCTGAGCCACACGCGCCACCCCGACTCGCGGTGCCGGCCGGCCGCGGGATCTCTGACGATTCGAGCGACGCCTCGATCCGATCTTCCAGCTCGTCCGAGAGCTTGAAACCGTCGGGCCCAAAGAACTTTATGCCGTTGTCTGCGATGGGATTATGCGACGCGCTGATCACGACGCCCGCCGCAGCGCCGACCGCTCGCGTGATGCACGCGACCGCCGGCGTTGGAACGATACCAAGCGAAATGGTATCGCGCCCCACCGAGGTGATCCCGGCAACGAGCGCGGCCTCCAGCATCGTTCCCGACAGGCGGGTGTCTCGCCCGACAACGATTGGGCTGCGCGGCTCTCCCTCATCCGCAAGCAAACCTGCGGCGGCGCGCCCGATTCGCAACGCGAGTTCCGGAGTGAGCTCGACGTTCGCTACGCCCCGCACGCCATCGGTGCCAAAGAGCCGGCTCACTTCGCGGGCGCGGTCCCCTGCGAGAAGCGCACCTGCACGCGCACCAGGTTCGGCGAGAGCGACATATCCGTGAGCTCGGCGCCCGAAGCGTCGATCGCAACCGGGCGTACCATTTCGTCGACTGCTTTCGGTTGATTCGTCAGCGCGACGTCCGCATGCACTCCGGAAACCTGCGCGAGGAGCGAACTCGGTCCCCGAACCACCGCCGTCTTTGGCACAATCGTCACCCCGCCTACGACGATCCCGCCCGACTGCGCCCCCACGTAATGGACCGTTACCGGGAACGAACGTTGCTCGATTCTCTCGATGGCCAAGGTGACCGACGCTGGGCTGAGGCTTTGGACGACGACGTCGGGCGCAACGAGCACCACGGGAACGTTATAGACGCCCGTCCCTTTGTTCGAGAGATCGAGCACGGCTTTGATCTCTTCCGGTTTAACCGGCGGTGCGCCCCGCTTCGTCGCGACGGTCACGACCGCTTCGTGATCGGTGAACCGCGCCACGTCTCCCAGAGCCAAGTTCGCCACGGAGATTGGAATCGAGAGCTGCTGGAACTCGGCCGCCGCAACCAACGGATTGCCGGCAATACGGAAATAGGCCCAGCCAACGAGGGCCAGCGCGACCGCAAGCGCTTTGAGCGCGAAGTTCTTTCTGACGATCTCCAATCCGAACGAGCCTTCACGAAACCCGCGACGCAGGTTCGCCACGCTGCGTCCGCAAGCGCGAACGAAGATGCGCGATTAGGGCGGGCCGGCGCCGGCGCTGTCGCGGCGGCCGCGTGACTGCCAACAGCATTTTGATGAGCCGTTGCTCGTCGTCAATTGGACGAGAGAGCAGCCCCGCTCGCGCGATGGTAATCGCCCCGGTTTGCTCCGAGACGATGACGACCACAGCATCGGTCTGTTCGGTCAATCCAAGTGCCGCGCGATGACGCGTACCGACCCTGCCCCTCGTAGGCGTCTGTTCCGATAAGGGTAAGACGCAGGCGGCAGCTTCGATGCGGCCTTCGCGAATGACGACCGCACCGTCGTGCAGCGGCGACGTGGGTGCAAAGATCGTTTGCAGCAGCTCTTCAGAGAGGTCGGCGCGCAACATAGTTCCGCTTTCGCAATAATCTTTTAACCCGCTCTGCTGTTCGATTACCATTAAAGCGCCGCGCCGGCTTCGCCCGAGCGTAAAAGCGGTTCGGCTCAGCGCGGCAATCGTCCGGTCATCGGTCCGGCCGGTCGGCAGCGAAGTCCCTTCACTCTCAATCCGGAAGAGGCTGCCTCGACCAATCTGTTCAAGCGCGCGGCGCAGCTCGGGCTGAAAGACGATTGGGATCGTCACGGCAGCACCGACGACGAGCAGTCGTAAAATCGTACCGAGCAGGTACAGGTGAAAGAGCGTCGCGATGCCGAGCAATCCGAGCAAAACCAGAATTCCCGTGAGAATTTGCACGGCGCGGGTGCCCCGAATCAGCAGCAAAACGTAATAGATCAGGATGCTGGTTGCGATGACGTCGATGATGTCCGGAATGCCGACGTATCCCAACGGGCTAAGCACGATCGATCCTCAGCTCCAAGATTCGTTCTGGGGTGATCTGAGGCGCCTCCAAGCCGCTCGCCGCGATCTTCGCTATCAGCGCATCGGGCAGCGGCGAGAGTAGCTCCGCAACGCGTCCGCTGCCGAAACGCTCGAGTTCGAGGTCGATGAGGGCGATGATGACTCGCGTATCGGTAACGTCCGGATCCCACTCGACGAGCACGCCCCCATTGCAGGCCCGACATCTCAGGACTCCGGCGGGCCTTCCGCGGCCGCCAAGGGCGCCGAGCAACGTCGGAATGGCTTGCGCAACCGTAGGGAAAACTGCCAAGGCGATGACCACCTTTTCGTGCACCGTTGCCCCCGAGAGCGCCCGCAGTGCGGCGCCGTCGTACCCGTCGGGCAGCTCGAGCAACGCGTACGAACACGCTGCTGCTTCGCTCCTGCGCCAGACGGCTTTGCCGCCTTCCCTCCGCACGGCGTCGTCGATCGCCGCGCGCCGCGCGCCGTCGAGATCGTCCGCGATGCTCAAAGTGAGATAAGTCACGTTTGCTTCATCGTTAGCCGTCTCAACCATGCAATCTTGCGTGTAACGCAGCCTCGTCGGGCACTCGTCGTCTCAACTGGGAAAAACTCAGCCTGGATCTCGGTTGACGGGGAGAGCGGTTTGCGAATCGCACAGCTCCGGCGTATGGCGGGAGACCGTTTCATGCCCGTCCCGGGCGACATCGTCGACGTGCGCATTCTCCAAGACGGACATGCTCTCGTCGAACGCATGGAGCCGCGCGGTTTCACGCTGGAGCGCCGAAGCGCCGGTGGACGCGCTAAAACGATGGCTGCCAACGTCGACCTGCTCGTTACGGTAACGGCTCTGGCAAATCCGGCGCCGCGTTTGGTTACGCTCGACCAACTCCTCGCTTTCGCTGGGATCGAAGGGATCGCGGCGGCGGTGGTTTTTACCAAACCCGATCTCACCGATGGCGTCCAGATGCGAGCTCTGATGATGCTGTATGAAGCGTTGGAATACCCTACCGTCGCCGTCAATCCCAAGATGGGCGATAATGTCGATGCGCTGCGGGACCTCATAGCCGGTCGGCGCGCCCTGCTCGTCGGTAATTCAGGCGTCGGCAAGAGCACGATTTTTCGCGCACTCGGAGGTGATACGCCCATCGGCGACGTTTCGCGGCACGGCCTGGGGAAACAGACCACGACTGCGGGACGCCTCTATCGAACCGAGAGCGGCTTTCTCATCGATAGCCCGGGCATCAATGAGTTCGGCCTCGGCGCCATCGACGCACGGTCGTTGAGCGAGGCCTTTCCTGAAATGCGCGAGCCGGCCTCGCGCTGCCGTTTTACCGACTGCACGCATCTACACGAACCGGATTGCGCCGTCCAGGCGGAGGTCTCGGAGGGGCTGATCGCACCCAGCCGCTACGCGAGTTACCGGAAGATGCTGCTGGAGCCGACCTAGCGGCCTATGAGGTAGACACTCGCGCAGCGGTGCTGCTATGATACACGCCGTGCCAAACATCAAAGCCGCCGAAAAATGGGCGCTCCAATCCGAAAAGCGCTCTGCCCGCAATAAGAGCGTCAAGAGCCAACTCAAGACGCTCTTCAAACGCGCCGTCGACTCCGCCGACGCGGGCGCATTGCCTCCGGTGGAGAGCGCCTTCGATAAGGCCGCGGCAAAGGGCATCATTCATCCAAACAAAGCGGCACGCAAGAAGGCGCGGCTCGCCGAAGCGCTCCGACGCACCGCAACCACGCCCGCGAAACCCGCTAAAGGCCGCACGTCCCGGAAAAAATAGCTTTCTTACGGGTCGACGTTGATTGCCACGCGAGTAGTTCGATCCGCGCGCGCCGCTTTCAGTATTCGCTCGCGAACGATTGCTCGCAGCAGCGCGGGACGCTGGCTGCGTAGCGCTATCCGGTATCGCCATTCATTGTTAAGCCGAGCAATTGGGTACGGCGCGGGTCCGAGCACTTCCACGCCCTCCGCATCCCGTACTTGGTCTGCGTACCGAGCAGCGGCCGCCGCGACGCGCCGGCGATCGCGTCCGATCACTCCGACGTAGACCAGGCGTTGGGCGGGGGGAAACCCTGCCGCTGCACGTTCTTCCAACTCCGCCGCGGCGAAGCCATCGTAGTCGTGACGTGCGGCAAAGCCGATCGCGGGATGGTCGGGCGCGTAGGTTTGCACGATCGCTTCCCCACGGCGGGTCCGTCCGCTGCGGCCGACGACTTGCGCGATTAAGGCGAAGCTCCGTTCCGCCGCGCGAAAGTCGGGGAGGTAGAGCCCGAGATCTGCGGCCACGACTCCGGCCAGCGTCACGGTCGGGTAGTCGAGGCCCTTCGCTACCATCTGCGTCCCCACCAAAACATCGCCCTCAGCCTCGAACTCGCTCAGAATCCGAGCGTGGTCGCCGACGCGCGTCGTCGTATCGGAATCCATGCGAAGGACGCGCGCCTGCGGAAAAAGCCGGCGGACCTCTTCTACCACCCGTTCCGTTCCGATGCCCAGCTCTCGTATTGTTTCCAGCCCACAGGCCGGACAGATCTGCGGGATAGGCGCTTGATAGTCGCAGTAATGGCAGCGGAGCAATCGTTCGCTGCGGTGGACGGATAGAGCGACGCTGCAGCGCGGGCAGTGCGGCGAGTTTCCGCAGCTACGGCACAGCAATGCGCCCGCGCTACCGCGACGGTTCACGAAGAGCAAACTTTTTTCGCCGCGCTCCAGCCGTTCTCCCAACGCTTGCACCAGCGCGCTGCTGAAAATGCTGCGATTGCCGCTTTCGAACTCTTTTCGCAGATCGACGATTCGTACGTCCGGCAAAGGTTGGGCCGTAGCTCTTTCGCGCAACTCCAACAGTTCAATTCTGCCGCCTTTCGCCGCAGCGTAACTCTCAAGCGAAGGCGTGGCGCTGCCGAGCAGCAATACTCCGTTTTCGCGCTTCATTCGCTCGCGCGCGACCGCGACAGCATGGTAACGCGGTACGGACTCTTGTTTGTAGGACGGATCGTGCGCTTCGTCCACGATTACCAAGCCGACGCGGTCGAGCGGAGCAAAGACAGCGCTGCGTGCTCCCACGACCACGTCGACCTCGCCGCGCGCGCAAGCCTGCCACGCATCGAAACGTTCCCGTTCCGAGAGCGCAGAGTGCAAGACCGCGACGCGCTCGCCGAAGGCCGCCTCGAAGCGCTGCGCCGTCTGCGGCGTTAGCGAGATCTCCGGCACGAGCACGATTGCGCGACCGCCTTCTCGCACCAGATGTTTGATCGCCTCGATGTAAACCAAGGTCTTGCCGCTCGCCGTGACTCCATAAAGAAGCGCTGCCGCGAAGCGTCCTGCATCGAGTGCGGCATCGATCCACTCCAGCGCACGAGATTGCTCGAAAGTTGCGATCGGGGACTCCGATAAACCGGCGGCCGGCCGCCGCGCCTCGGCGCGGACGGAGCGTTCGCGCAGGGCACCACTGCGCACCGCGCGCGCGATCACTGCACTGCTAAAACCCGCAAGCAGGGCATCGGCGCGTGGAACGCCCGGGTGCTCGCGCACGAACGCCGTCAGTGCTTTTGCCTTCTTACCTCGAATGGTCGCGTCGCCCGGATCGAGGACGCGTATGCGATATTCGGTCGTGCGCGGCTCGACCAAATGACGCCCGCGACGCAATGCGCCCGAGCGTGTGAGCGCCCGAACGTGGGCGAGCAGCGCGCTTCGATCGCCGATCCTCCGCGCCTCAGGGTGGCGCAGAAGTTGCTCTAGCCCGAAGCCGTCGGCGAGGTCGTCCCAAATCAGGCGGATGAGACGGGATGGCACCGAGTGATGTCGCTGTGGGCTCGGTCGCGCGCCGCGCACGAAAGAAGCGCGCATGCGGGGAATCGCATTCCCGAGCACGGCCGCGCTCAGCGCCTCGCCGAGCGTGCAAATGTAGCGTTCTGCCACGAAGCGCGCGAGGTGCAGACCCGTTTCGCCAAATGCACGGGGAACGTCGAGCCGTTCGAGTACGGGCTTGAGCGGTTGCGTCGGCTCTGCAACCTGCGGCGCAGAAACGACGAACGCGAGAACCTCGCCGCTTGCCAGCGGGACGCGTACGACATCGCCGATCCTTAGCTCGAGAGAGCCGGCGTCGTACGTCAGCGGCAGGTCGAAGCGCGAAGAACGAATTGCCGGTAGCACGTCAACGACGCGCACGGAACTTCTCTGGCGGTTCCCGGAGGCACGACAGGACCGCGCGTACGCTTTGACCGGCGCACTCGACGCCATATTCGACGTCTCCAATATGGCGCGGTACTACGAATCGCGTTCGCCCCGAACGCTTCTTCTTATCGCTGCTCATTGCCGCAAAGATGGCTTCGGGCGCCACCGAGGTCTGCAGCGGCAGGCCTAGCAACGTCAAAAGCGTCAGAACGCGCAAATGTTCTGCCTTGCTGAAGCGGCCGGTGCGCAACGCGAGCAATCCCGCCGCGCGCAAACCTACCGCGACCGCTGCACCGTGCGTCATGGAATAGTTGGAAGCACGTTCGATTGCGTGAGCAAAGGTGTGCCCGAGGTTGAGCAGTTCGCGCGGGCCGGACTCTACGCGGTCGTCGGCAACCGTCATTGTCTTGACCTTGATCGCCCATTCGATCACGCTGATCCATGGCCACCGGGCAAAAGGATGCGGCGCGAGCTCTTCGAGCGCGGCAAAGAAGTCGCCGCCTTCGATGATAGCCGCTTTGACGATCTCCGCAAGGCCTTCCGCTACCGCACGTCTGGGCAGCGTACGCAACGCTCGAACGTCGCAGAAGACGCCGATCGGATCGCGAAAGCAGCCCGCGAGGTTTTTGCCGCCGCGCAGGTCTACGCCGGTTTTGCCGCCGATCGCCGCGTCAACCATCGCGACCAGGGAAGTCGCCACGTGCGCGTAGGGAACGCCGCGCATGTACGTCGCGCACGCGAAACCGAAGAGGTCACTTGCGACGCCTCCGCCCACTCCCAGCACGATGCTCGAGCGCTCCACGCCGCCGCGCAGCATCGCGTCGAGCACCCGCTCGACCGTAGAAAGGCGTTTTTGCGTTTCGCCCAGCGCGAAAGAGAGCACCGGGCAGTCCCCAACGGCGGCCGCGACGTCATTGGCAAAGACGCGTACGTGCCGATTGGCGTCGCAGAGCAAGATGCTCGGCCGGCCGCGCTTACGCGCAAATGCTGCCAGCTCGCTACGCAGGTTTTCGCCCACGACGACCGGATAACCGAGATCGTCATTGAGCGAAGGCTCCGGCACTAGGATGCGACGCGACCGGTGTCGAGCTTCTGTTGGCGCAACCAGCCGACGAGTTCGTCGACGACCTCTGCGTCACTTCGGTGCGTCGCATCGATCACGTGATCTACGCTCTCGTAGTCGGGCATCCGCGCCGCATAGAGCTCGTTGATTCGTTCCAGCGTCGGATTCGAGCCGAGCAACGGCCGTATGGTCCGGCTTCGCCGTGCTCGAGCGAGTATTTCTTCCGCCGACACCCTGATGAAGACGCGGTACGCACGATCGTTGAGGGCTTGCCGATTCTCGGCCACGGTAAGCGCGCCGCCTCCAAGTGATAGCACGCTGGGCTCGACACTTTGAAGCGCGTCGGCGATCGCCGCGTGTTCGTAACCGCGAAACGCCATCTCGCCCTCGTTTGCGAAGATCGCCGAAATCGCACCGTGCGCTCGGGCAATAAACGCATCGGTATCGAAGAAAGCCCAACCGAGCTTGCGCGCGAGCTTCCGACCAATCGTCGATTTGCCGGACGCCATGAACCCCACAAGCGCCACGTGCCGCTTCATCGAGCAAAGAGTCGCGTGGCCGCGTCGCGACTACGTTGAAGGTTGTCGAGCGTTTCCTCCATTGAATCGCCGCCGTATTTCTCCAAAAGCGGCTCCATGAGTGCGAGCCGGACCATCGCTTCGCCGACGATCGCCGCTGCCGGGACGACGCAGACGTCGCTGCGAACGATCGTTGCCGGCGCATCGGTGCCCTGATGGAGGTTGACCGACGGTAATGCCTTCATCAAGGTTGGAATCGGCTTCACGGAAACACGCACGACGATCGGCTCTCCGTTGCTCATCCCGCCTTCGATGCCGCCGGCGCGATTGGTATTGCGCACGACGCGTTCGCCGGCTAACGCGAAGACATCGTGCGCCTTCGATCCCGGCGTTCCCGCAATCTCCGCGCCAAGCCCGATCTCTACAGCTCGAACGGTCTGCATGCCCATGACCGCTCCAGCAAGGATGCCGTCGAGCCGCTGGTCCGGTTGGCGATTACTCCCGATTCCAACGGGCATCCCATCAATGCGTACGACGAAGCGTCCGCCCAGTGTGTCTCCCGCTTTCTTCGCGGCATCGATTGCCGCGATCATTTCCGCAGCAGCCTCGCGATTCGGGCAGCGTACGGCACTGCTTTCGACCTCAGCCTGGTCCCACTCGTCGAGAGGCGGGGCCTGGACCTCGCCGATTCGCGCGACGTAGCTGCGCGTTTGTATGCCGAGCGCCGCAAGAAACTGAGCACAGATGGCCCCCAAACAAACGCGCATCGCCGTCTCGCGCGCACTCGCGCGTTCGAGCACGTTGCGCAAATCCCGTTGACGATATTTCAGTGCGCCGGCGTAATCTGCGTGGCCGGGTCGCGGGTTCGTCAGGGGGTCACCGGTACCGGCAATCGGATCCATCAACGCTCGTACCTTCGGCGTGAGATAATCGCGGTTGCGCACGGCCACCGCAATCGGCGATCCCAGCGTCTCACTACCGCGTACTCCGGCCAGAAACTCGATCTCGTCCCGTTCGATCTTCATCCGAGCGCTGCGTCCGTGACCGCCCTGTCGTCGCGCGAGGGTTTCGTTAATCCCTTCGACGTCCAGGCGCAGATGTGCCGGAATGCCGTCGAGGATACCGATGAGCGCGGGCCCATGCGATTCACCGGCGGTAAGGTACCGAAACATCGCAACTGGCTTCGGCGCCGCGCGGCGTGCCTACTTCACTCGAGCTTTTCAAGCGGTCGATGGCCGCGCGATGCAACCGCGTCACGTGTCGGCGCGAATACCCGAGTCGAGCCGCCAGCTCGACGACCGTTGCGCCGTCCAGATGGATGGAAACGACGATCTGTCTCTCGAGCGGAGAGAGGGACCGCAGCAACCGCTCTACGGTCAGCCGGTCGAGCATTTCTTCAATTCCGGAGGATGGAACGCATGGCTCGAAACCGCTCGACAACTCGAAGGAGAGCACGTGGCTGCGAGCTCGATAGGTGCGTATTTCACGTATTTGAGCCGGCGTCGCAGCAAGGCAACGAGCGATCTCCGTTTTCCAACGGTTCGCGCCCAAGCAGCGACCAGAGTTTGCGCTCGGCCGCGGCCCAACGCCGGTCCAGGTCGCGCACAGCACGCGGGGCTCGCAAGAATCGTTCGCTATCGCGGACGTAGTGCATCAACTCCCCGATAATGAGAAGCCATGCATAAGCCTCGAACGGCGCGGTCTGCATCGGATCGTAACGATCGATTGCTTTGAGCAAGCCGATTGCACCGACTTGTTCGAGGTCCGCTCGATCGAGGCCGCGGCGCATGAATCGGCACGCCGCCCGCCGACAGAGATACCAGTATTCCGCAACGTAACGCTCGCGCTCAAGGAGCCGGCACAACGACGTTGCACGGTACCGAAGAGCCACACCCTACCTCTTCTTATCACACCCGCGGCAGCGACGCGAACGCCGCATCCGTTGCTAATCGTTATATACCACGCACTTCGAAAGCGCAATACCCGGCAGGAGTTGCCGCGACGCGACGACTATTTTGCGACATGAAAGCGGCGCGTGGCGTACTGCTCGTGGCGCTCGTGCTTCTTGGGACCGCAGCTTTGCGCGATCTCTCACGCCTCGGGGAGGCGTCTCCTTGGCGACAGCTCTACGACTTCCCCGATTTCTACTGCGCCGGCTTAGCGCTCGACCGAGGGGCCGATCCGTACCGTTACGAGCCGCTCCATCGCTGCGAGCATGCCGTTAACGTAGGTAGCGCGTATCGTAAAGATCCGCGGCGAGTCGTTCCCGCCCCGCTACCGCCGTACGACTTTCCGCCGTTCATGCTCGCGGCGCGGCTGAGTTTTCCGATCGCCCGCATCATCGGCGCGCTGGCCATCTTGGCAGCTCTTATAGCGGCGACGTTTGGTCTCGCGATGGTGGCAGTACCACTCGACGTTGCCGCGCTCGCGCTCGCGCTGCCTGCCGGCTACGTCTTACTCAATGCCGGACAAGTCGTTCCGTTTGCGCTCGTCGCGCTGGTCTTTTGCGGCGTCGCGCTCGCGCGGCGGCGCGATCACCTCGCCGGCATCTGTGCTGCACTGACGCTCATCGAACCGCATCTGGGCCTGCCGGTCTGTGTGGCGGTGATCTGCTGGGTTTCCCGCGCGCGGTTGAGCCTTCTCGTGACGGCTCTTGTGCTCGCCGGCGCCGGCACGGCGACGGTTGGCCTTTTAGGTACCGCCGAGTACGTCGCGCACGTTCTTCCAGCCCAGGCCGCCGCGGAAACCGCTTACGTCTATCAGTATAGCCTCACGTATCTTCTTCGAATGGCCGGTGTGCCACCGGGACCGGCGCTCGCCGTCGGCGACTTTTCGTATGTGGCGATGCTCGTGTTGGGAGTTTGGCTAGGCCGGCGCGTCGCGCAAACGCTTGATCAGCGCGAACTCATCGCGTATCTCCCGGGCGCGTGTAGCCTGATCGGCGGTCCCTACGTCCATATGGTCGATCTCTCGTTTGCGATACCGGCCACGCTCGTCCTCACGAGCACGCTTCAAGGGCGACCAAGAAACGTCGCCGTCGTGGCCCTCTGCCTGCTCGCCGTTCCGTGGATCTTAGTATGGATCACGAAGAAACTCTTTCTCGCGACCGTGTTCGTCGTGGCGACCTTGTTACTGCGTCTCCGCGCGGAGCGCGCCGTTACGGTCGAGACCTTGGCATCGATCGCCGCGAGCATCTATCTGCTCGAGCTCGCACCGCCAGCCGCACTCGTAGCGACGACCGTCGGTAGCTTCGCTCCGAACGATTTGGCGCAGCGAGCGTGGCACGCATACGTCACACAGCTTGGGAGCGGGAGCGTCACCTGGTTCCTCGTTAAAGTGCCGACTTGGGCAGCGCTGATTGCGATGCTCGCAGCTTCTCTGACTGCTTTACGCGCGAAGAAGCTGCCCGTTCTCCGGTGAGTTCCCGCAAGCGCCGACAACTCGTTGTCGCCGCCGTTATGGCCGCTCTGGCCGTTACGGCACTGCACGATTTGGGCCGTTTGGGCGCGAACGCGCCGTGGCGAACCATGGACGACTTCCCGGATTTTTATTGCGCCGGGTGGGCCTTGGATCGGGGAACCAATCCCTACACCTACGAGCCGCTCCATACGTGCGAGCGTCGTGTAAATGTTGGAGATACGTTCCGCGGCCAACTCTTTGCGCGCAACCCGTGGGTTGCGTTTCCAGCGCCGCTGCCCGCCTACGATTTCTTCCCGTTCATGGCGCTGGCTCGGCTCTCGCTCGAGGACGCGCGCGTCATCGATGCAGCCGCGATCGTGGCGTCGATAGCCTTGGCTGCGTTGGCGCTCGCCGGCGTGGGCGTGCCATTCGATCTGAGCGTCGCAGCTTTGTTGCTCTCTACCGGTTTCGTCGAGCTCAATACCGGTCAAGTCATTCCATTTGCGTTGCTTGCACTCGTTGTTTGTGGGCTACTCCTTGCACGGGGTAACGACCGACTCGCCGGATTTTTCGCCGCGGTGACGTCGATCGAGCCCATCGTCGGAGTTCCTGTGATCGCGGCAACGCTCTGCTTCGTGCCCCGCGCGCGTTGGACGGTGGTTTTGACGGGTGGGATTTTCGCGCTCCTGGCCCTGAGAGCCGTCGGAGGGCCCGTCCTCCTCGAGTACGCGTTGCGCGTTGTTCCGGCGCAGGCTGCCTCAGAGATTCATTTTCCATTTCAGTTCAGCCTGACGTATGCATTGGCATATTTCGGCTTTTCACCGGCGCTGGCGAGGCTCGCGGGCGCTTTCTCCTACCTAGCGCTTCTCGTAATCGGGTTGTTCCTGGCGCCGCGAGTGACGTCGGTCGCGGGCAGGCGCGAACTGCTCGTCTTTCTTCCGGCATTCTGCTGTGTTATCGGCGGAGCATATCTCCATCAGGAAGAGCTCTGCTTCGCGCTGCCGGCGCTTCTGGTGTTGGCGGTCAATCTACGAGGGCTTGCAAGAACGGTCTTCGCGATTGCTTTGTGCCTCTTGTCGATCCCGTGGATCCTCGTCTGGGGCATAAAACAACTCTTTGCGGCCTCGATCTTCGTCTCCAGCTTCATTCTTCTGCGTTTACGCGTTACACGATGGCCTGCGCTCTGTGCGCTCTGCGTCATCGTTCTTGCGATCTACGCCTTCGAATTGCACCCGCCGTATCTTCCGGTTCCGGCGGCGAGCTCGCGAGCATATGCGCCCAACGACCTCGTCCAAAACGAGTGGCGCGACTACGCGCAAGGACGCAGCAGCGGCAACGCGCTCTGGTTCGCGATCAAATTCCCGACGTGGGCTGCGCTGCTCGCCGCGCTTGCAATGATGGTTCGCTGCAGCTTTCCACCTCGGCTCGCATCTGTATCCAACCCCGAAAGTTTGCGTGAAACTCCACGTCGCCGGCCGGCGTCGCTACGTGCTCGAACGGGCTTAAGTGACGATCGGATCTGAGACGCTCGTAGAGTTCGAGATCCTTTTCGATTTCGCGCCGGCCTTCGTGCGTTAAGTAGGAAACTCGAGCGCAACGCGCCGCCGAAACTCGCTTGCGAACCTCTAAATCCAGGTCGATCTCGTCGGGGTCCAGCAGCGGTGTATGCCACCCTCCGAGGGCGACGCTTCCCGGATGGCTCGTCGCGATGGCATCGCGCATGCAAAGCGCGGCTTGCCGAATTTCGGGTTGCGCGTTGGGCGCGCAGCGCAGCTCGAAGAAATTTTCCCATTGCGTGGCCGTCACGATTACCGTGTGCCACAGAAAGGGCTCGAGCAACCGATTCAGCTCCTGCTTATGCACGTTGAGCTCGAGGAGCCGCCGCGCGCGCGCAACGGCGTCGTCGCGAGCCTGCAACCAAACGCAGTTTGCGGCTTGCGTTTCCTGCGTGGAGAGAAGCTCGCTCGCCGACATGCCGGCTTTATTACGGCCCCACTCCAACGGCAGAACGGGGTCGCGCTCAACGCGCTCGATCAGTTTTGACGTCGGAACGGCCCTCGAGCTCGCCGAATTGCGAGAGAATAGACGATGCGTATTAAATTCCGCGAGAACGAAACGCGGGAACGTAACCTCGAGCGTCGTCAGCCGGACCCCGATCGTGCTGACGGAGTCCAGCAGGACGCGTGCGCTATACGCCACGAGGAGTCCGCGAAACTCCTACCCCCGATAGCGTAAGAAGGCCGGCACGTCGATATCGTCCATCGTAACGGGAGCGACCGATTCGAGCCTGCCCGTGTCGAAGGCGTATCCACCTTGCGGCCCGCGATATCCGCGACGCGAACCAAACCCGGCCGCCAGCACGGTGACGCGCACCTTCCCCGACATCGCCGGATCGATCGAGGCGCCGAAGATGATTTGCGCTTCGGAATCGACGGCTCGGCTGATCATCTCGGCCGCCTCGTTCACTTCGTACATCGCCATATCCGGACCACCCGTGATGTTGAAGATCACTCCGTGGGCGCCCTCGACGGTCGTCTCCAGCAATGGCGATGCGATCGCCTTTTGCGCGGCATCCGCGGCACGGTGCTCTCCGCTCCCTTCACCGATGCCCATCATCGCCGATCCTGCATCCGTCATGATCGTCTTGACGTCGGCAAAGTCCAGATTGATTAAGCCGGGCTGCGTGATGAGATCGCTGATGCCCGCGATCCCTTGCCGTAATATGTCGTCGGCGTACGAGAACGCTTCGTTGAGCGGTGTCTTCTTCTCGATCACTTGCAAGATGCGTTCGTTTGGAATCGTGATCAATGTATCGACCTTAGCTTCGAGCTCGGCGATTCCATTCTCGGCGATCTGCATGCGCTTCTTTCCCTCGAACGCAAAGGGTTTCGTCACGACGGCGATCGTCAAAGCGCCCGACTCGCGCGCGAGCTCGGCAATCACCGGCGAGGCACCGGTTCCGGTTCCTCCGCCCATTCCGGCAGTCAAAAATACGAGATCGGCTCCCTCCAGAATCAGTGACAGATCTTCTTTCGACGCTTCCGCGGCCTCGCGCCCAAGCGTCGGATTCGCGCCGGCGCCTAAGCCGCGTGTTTGACTGCCTCCGATGTGAACGCGGTTCTCTGTCAATGCACCGCGCAGTGCCTGCACGTCGGAGTTGACCGCGAAGAAGTCGACTCCGCTTAAACCTGCTGCGATCATCCGATTGACGGCGTTGCAGCCGCCGCCGCCGACACCGACCACTTTTATCGCCGCGGTGTGCTCGGGTTCCGATGTGGAGCGTCGTCCATCAGCCATTCTTCGGGTCCTTCCTTAAAAACGAAAAGTGTACCGTTATGTCCAAAGGTCCGCTAGCCAACGCTGGGCTTTTGCGAAGAGTGTGTTACCGCGTCGCCCGACGCGCGATGCAGCGTCCCGCTCACCATTGGCACCGAAGAGAACCAACCCGATTGCGGTAGCGTACTGCGGGGCCGCCATGGCATCGGTCAAGCCACCGAGCGTGGTAGGCGCCCCGATTCGAACGGGCAATCCAAAAACCTCCTCGGCGATCCGCTCTATGCCGGGAAGCTGCGCGCCGCCCCCCGTGAGCACGATCTCGCCGAGCACTAAATCCCGTGGCACGTTCTCAACGATCTTTTGCTTTGCCATACGCAGCGTTTCGAGCACGCGGGGGACGACGATTTGACGCAGTTCTGCCGTCGAATGCTCGCGCGTCGAGCGCCCGTCCAGCGTCCGGACGTCGAACCGCACCTCGTTTTCGCTCGCGCCGAAGCGCTTCTTGACCTCTTCCGCTTCCGCAAGCGTCGTCTTGAGGCCGAGCGAAATATCGCTCGTCAGGACGTTACCTCCGATGGGGATGGTTGCCGTGTAAATCGCGCTGCCCAGCGAATAGACGGCGATGTCGGTCGTCCCGCCCCCGATGTCGAGCAAGACTACCCCCACCTGTTTCTCTTCGCTTAAAAGCGTCGCCGCCGAGCTAGCCAGAGGCTCGAAGACAATCCCCAACGCCTCCAAGCCGGCTCGTTGAACGCATTTGAGCACGTTTGTAATGAAGCTCGTGCTGCCGGTGATGATGTGAGTGTCGACTTCGAGGCGTCCACCGGCCATTCCAATTGGATCGTTGACCCCTTCTTGCCCATCCACCGTAAAGTAGCGTGGGAGCGCGTGGATGATCTGACGGTCGCTGGGCAGGTTGATGATCTTGCTTGCGTCGATCACTCTGCGAACGTCACCGCTGGTGACTTCGCGGTCGTCGCCTGAGACGGAGACCACCGCGCGATTGTTCGTGCTTCGGATGTGCTCGCCGGTAATTCCAACGAATACATCGCTAAAATGAATCCCGGCCATGCGCTCGGCTTTTTCAGTGCAGGCCTCGATCGATTTGATCGTCTCGTCTAAGTCGACGACGACGCCCTTACGCATTCCCAGTGATGGCGCTTCCCCGACTCCGACGATCTCGAGTCCGGCTGAGCCATTAACGGCAACGACCGCACACGTTTTGGTCGTTCCGATATCGAGCCCGCATACGGTCTCGTGCTTCATCCGGTCCGTCACACCTGTCCTAAGTCCGCCGCTCAGCCCCAATATATTGTGGCCAAGCTGCCTGAATCCTACTACACCTAGCAGACGCCGACAAGATTCGCAAGCCTTGGCGAGTGCTCCGTCATCTCCTTGAGGAGAACCCGCCAAATGGGTGGAGAATTTCGGAAAAGTCGGCTGGCTTGTGGAACCTCAGCGCTGGTTGAGCTATGATGCAGCCTTAATCGCACTTTTGCCGACTGGGGGAGTCTGACGCCGTGAGTCGCATTCGCTTACTCTTCGCGCTCTGCATCGTCATGCTGCCGATCGCAGCCCACGCCGCAACCGTCGCCTCGACAAGTATTCCTGATGGCACCTATACGGTCAAGGTTGTCAAGGTGGTCGATGCTAAGCACGTCGACGTTGTGCTGGACAATGGTCAGGAGGCCACGCTGCCTGCGGGGCGTGCGTACGTCAATTTCTCTAAAGTGCAGCCGAACGACCAGCTCAAACTCTCGCTCATCAGCGGGAACGTGATGGTCTTCTTGGACTTGACGACCCACTAAACTCGGCTTCTGATTCACCGATAAACGACGACGGGAGCCGCAGGAGCCCGTAAGTCGATCGCCGCGACACGTCGTTGACGGCCGACCACCTGTGAAAGAATCGCATCGGCAAGCGTCAGCTTCGGGCCGAGATCGTTATCGGCGCCGAGAAGCAAACGCAGCCCTCCGCGCAGGGTAACGACCAGCCCTCCAAAGCGGTCGAAGCCGAGCTCACGCGGATCGATCCGTCGACCAGCGATTGCCGTGTAGCAATCGCTTAACTCAATCGCATGGCGCGTCCGCACGTACTCTCCGGGCGAAAAATTCAGTCCAGGTTCGAGGTCAAGTATCGGAAGCGGATCGGCGCCGGTTGCCGGCTCGAGTACGCGCAGGCTACGATCGACGACCGCAGCAGACGGACCGCTGCGCAGAACCGCGAACGGCACGCGCTCGACGACGACGATTCGAATCGATGCCGGTAACGCTCGATGAACGTGGGTCGTTTCGATATAAGGAATCGCTTCGATCCGACGTGCCATCGCGCCGGCATTTTGAAACCAGATGCTGATGTTGGGCGCAACAGCGGCCGCGGCTAAGATTTCGCTCCGAGTGACCCGCTGGTTCCCGCTGACGGCGACCTGATCGGGATAGAATCCGGGCCACGTCGCCGCCACGGCAAGCAGGATCAGCACGACCGCGGTCCCGAGCGCAATCGGCATCCAAAACCGTCGAATGCGCGCGACGCGAGACCGCCGGCGCCGCCGTGCCTTCATTGGCACGCGAGCACGTATTTTTCGATTGCCTCGGCGACGCCGTCATGTGCGACGTCCGCAACTACCGCATCCGCTATCGCGCGTAGCTGCGGCGGTGACGATCCCATTGCAATGGCGAAGCCTGCGGCCCCAAGCAGCGGCGCGTCGTTCCAGGAGTCGCCGATGGCAACCGTCCTATCCATATCGACACCTAACCGGGCGGCGACGAATCTCAGGGCCGTGCCCTTATCTGTCCTCGGATCGAACACTTCTACGAACTCCGGCAGGCTGCGCGTCACGTTTGCGCGGCCCGCGAAAATCTCTCCGAGCTTCTCCGCATAGTGCTGCGCGACTGGTTCGTCGGCAATGACGAGTCCCTTCGTCGCCGGGCTGTACGCGAAAGCTTCCCTCAGGGAAGGCACGATTACGGGTTGCGTCATCGAAAGTGAGGCATAAAGTTCGGAGAACCGGTCGCGCGCTTCGCAGTAGTACTCGTCGTTGCGATAGAGCTGCAAGTGAATGTGGTCCCGCTCGGTGATTGCAATAAGTTCGCGCACGATCTCGTTTGCAAGCGCGGTGTGTGCCAGCACCTCATCGGTCTCCGGATCGACGACCGCAGCGCCTTGATAACAGATCACGGGGGCGTTAAAGCCCAGCTCGCGCGCGAACGGCAGCGTAGCGCGATACATCCTCCCGGTGACCAGACAGCCCGCCGTTCCAGCTTTGCTCATCCGTGCGACGGCGTCGAGCACGCCTTTCGAAATCACCAGATCGCGCGCCACCAGCGTTCCGTCCACGTCGAACGCCACGAGTTGCGGAGCGGTCAACTACCGCTCCTCATGCGCGCGGTTTGAGCGTGATGCGGTAGTCCGTCCCGATCGGCGAGCGACGCAAGGGCTGCGGCATCGTGCGCGACGCGCTCTTGCGTATTCTCGACGACGCTAAAGCTGCGAGTGAAGTCGGCTAAGGAGAGACTCGACGCAAAACGTGCCGTTCCCGAGGTCGGAACGACGCGGCTCGTACCGGCAAGATACTCACCGCTCACCAACGGCGACATGTCGCCCACGAAAACGGCGCCGGCGGCGTAGACGCGATCCAAATAGGCCAAAGGATCGCGTACTTGCAATGACAGATAGGCCGGAGCGAAGCGATTGATCACTTCTAAGAGCTCGTCTCTGGAGCCCGCCTCGATTAGCCGGCAATGCGTGGATATTGCATCGCTGACGAACTCATTTCGATCGACCGTCCGGAGGTCGAGCGTATCGATCAGCTGAGCGACGGCCTCGAGCAACGGCCGAGATTCCGAGAGGACCGCCAGGCGCGTCACCCCGGGGAGCTCAGCTTCAGCGAGAAGTTCGCCGACGACGTACTCGCTATTTGCTGCGTCGTCCGCTACGATGAGCACCTCGGTCGGTCCAGCCAGCGCGTCGACACCGCACCATCCGAATACCTGCCGCTTCGCCTCGGTCGTCCAGGTACTACCGCGTCCGACGACCTTGCCGACGCGCCCGATCGAATCTGTTCCAAACGCCGCCGCTGCGATTGCCGCGGCACCGCCTACAGCGTAAAGCTCGCTTACGCCGCAGAGTGCGCAGGCGAAGAGCAGCTCTGCGGAAAGGCCGGCGGAAGTCGGCGGCGAGAGAACGATGATGCGCGAAACGCCCGCGATCTTCGCCGGTACCACTCCCATCAAGGCCGCCACCGAAGCTCCGCTTCGCGATGCGTAGACGGCAACTGAATCCAAAGCGCATCGCCGCACTGCATACCGCGTTCCGTCTTCTTCGACGTACGATATATCCGGCTGTCGTTGGCGCTCGTGAAAGCGGGCGATGCGTTCCCTCGCGAGTTCGAGGGCCGCCACGACCTCCGGCGCTACGAGCGATTTTGCGGTGTCGAGCATCGGAATAGGCACGCGCAGCTTCGAAAGCTCGAAACTTCCATCGTCGAAACGCCGGACGTACTCGACGAGGGCGCTATCGCCACGTGCGCGGACATCTGCCAAGACCTGCCCGACGTCGTCGACGACCTGCTGGGATACGCTCCAGCCGAGGTCGAGCAGCCCGGTAAGAGCGGCCGCGTCGGAAGTCCGCACGACGTTCATCCGTAGGCGTCCAGGGTGCCCTCACGCACGCCCTGCGGATCGAAGATGCGCTCGAGCTCACCGCGCACTCGAGCGTCGCTTGCGATGGCACGCGCGACGCGCTGCGAGCGTCCGCGGACGTGCATTACGACGGGTACCTCTCCGGGCCACTCATCGATCAGCCGCGCCAAGCGATCGATCTGTTCGCGATGAGTCACATCGACGTGCCAGCCGCGCACTGCGCCGCCAAGCGACGCGACGGCAGGAGGCACGAAGCGTGAGACTTCGTTCGCGGCGACGGAGAGCTCGATGCGCGGCTCGTCGCCCGGTGCCGCGCCGGGACGCTCGCGCAATCGTACACGCCCTTTGACGATAAGTATGACGTCGTTTACGAAGAGGTGCTGGGCTAAAGGATAGGTTTTCGAGAAAAGGACGACGTCGCAGAGCCCCGTGGTATCCTCGAGCTGCGCCACCAGAATCTGCTGGCCGTTCTTGGTGACCGTGCGGCGCACGGCGGTAACGGTACCGGCAACGGTTACTGCTGCGTCGTCCTGAAGATTTCGCAACTCTTTGATCGGCATCGCGCCGGCCCGAGCGAGCAGTGGTGCGACTTCCGCAAGCGGATGGCCGGAGACGTAGATGCCAAGAGTCTCACGTTCCCAGGAGAGCATCTCGTGCGTCGTTGGTGCCGCGACACTGGGCAGTTTGGGTGCCAACGTGGGCGTTTGAGCACTCGTCTCACCGAAGAGTGAAACCTGCCCGAGTTCGGCATCGCGCGCCGTGCGCGCGGCAAGCTCGAGCGCCGTATCGAGCGCAGCCAGGTTTTGCGCTCGATTACCCGCAATGCCGTCCAGCGCCCCGCATTTGATCAGCGCTTCGAAGACGCGGCGGTTGGCCTGCTTGGGGTCGACTCGCTTTGCGAGATCGAAAAGATCGGAAAAACGTCCGTCGCGCGCTCGCGTTTCGATAATGTTGCGTACCGCCGCCTCGCCAACCCCTTTTACCGCTGCCAGGCCGAAGCGGATGGCTTCGCCGACCACGGTAAAATCGACGAGCGATTCATTGATGTCAGGCGGTAAGACGTCAATTCCGACCTTCTTGGCCTCATCGATGTATTCGACGAGTTTTTCCGTCCTGTCTTTGACCGACGTCATCAACGCGGCGAGGTATTGTAATGGATGATTGGCCTTGAGATAGGCGGTCTGATAGGCGATCCATGCGTACGCCGCCGCATGTGCCTTGTTGAAAGCATAGCCGGCGAACGGCTCGATATGATGAAAGAGCCGCTCCGCCAGGGCCCGGTCGATTCCCGACGTGGCGGCCGCACCCGCAACGAACTTCTCTTGGTAGAATGGGATCTTTTCCTTTTGCTTCTTACCGATGACCTTGCGCAACTCGTCGACTTCGGTCAGCGTAAAGCCCGCGATCTCGCGCGCCATTCGCATCACCTGCTCCTGATAAACCGGAATTCCGTAGGTGTCCGCCAGAATCGGCTGCAGCTTTGAATGGAGGTACTGGGGCTTTGCCCGCCCATGCTTTCCGGCTATGTACTGCGGGATCCAATCCATCGGTCCCGGGCGAAAGAGCGCAACCAAAGCAACGATATCGTCAAATCCGGTTGGCTGCAGCTCGGCGCAAACGCGCTTCATGCCTTCCGACTCGAGCTGAAAAATGCCGACCGTCTCGCCACGCCCCAACATTTCATACGTCCGGGCATCATCGAAGGCAAGCGCAGAAAGGTCGAAGTCGGGATTGACGGTCCTGCGAATCTCTCCAACGGCGTTTTCCATCACGGTCAGGTTTCGCAGGCCGAGAAAGTCCATTTTGAGCAGCCCGATGCGCTCGATCGAATCCATGTCATACTGCGTATTGACGCCGCCGTCCCCAAAACGGCAGAGCGGGGTGTATTCGATAAGCGGTCCAGCCGAGATAACGACGCCTGCAGCGTGCGTACCCGCGTTGCGCGCGAGCCCTTCGATTTCCTTAGCCGTGTCGAGCAGTTTGTGTATCTCGGGTTGGCTCGCATAGATCGCTTTGAGCTCCGCGATCTGCTCGATGGCGCGTTTGATTGAAAAGCCGCCCGGTCCGGATGGCACCAGCTTCGCGATCCGGTCGACGTCGGGAAGAGGGACGCCGAGCGCTCTGCCCGCGTCGCGGATCGCGGCGCGCGCCGCCATCGTTCCGAACGTGACGATCTGCGCCACCCTGTCCTTTCCGTATTTCTCCGTGACGTATCCGATGACTTCATCGCGCCGGTCGACGCAGAAGTCGGTGTCGATGTCCGGCATCGAAATACGCTCGGGATTAAGAAAGCGTTCGAAGAGCAAGTTGAAACGCAGCGGATCCAGATCGGTAATCTTCAAGCAATATGCGACGAGCGATCCAACGGCCGATCCGCGTCCCGGCCCGACCGGTATTCCAGCGTCGCGCGCATATTTCACGAAGTCCCAGACGATCAAAAAGTAGGAAGAGAAGCCCATCGTGGTGATGACGCCCAGTTCGTATTCCAGCCGTTCGCGCAGAGCGGGGTCGCCGACAACACGCTCCTCCCCGTAGCGCTCGCGCAATCCGATCTCGCAGAGCTCCCGTAAATACTCCGCATCGCCGCGCTCCGGCCCTCCATGTTGCTGCGGGACGGGATACTGGGGCAGGTGGAAGACTTTCTCCGGTATCCTGACATCGATGCGCTCGGCGATGCGAACGGTGTTTTCGCAGGCCTCCGGAAGATCGCTCCAGAGATCGCGCATCTCCTGCGGTGATTTGAGGTAGAATTGATCGGAATAGAAGCGCATCCTGTTCGTATCCGAGACGGTCTTGCCGGTGCCGATGCAGAGTAGAACGTCGTGCGCCGGTGCGTCTTTCTGTTCGAGGTAATGCGAATCGTTTGTCGCCACGATGGGAACGTTCAACTCGCGCGCGATGCGAATGAGTCCTTCGTTGATGGCGTCCTGCTCCGGCATGCCGTGGCGCATGACCTCGATATAAAAGCGATCGCCAAAGATCTCGACGTATATTTTAGCGTTGCGCTGCGCCGTTATGTAGTCGCCACGCAGCAGCGGCGCGGCGACCAATCCCGACAGGCATCCCGAAAGGGCGATGAGACCATCGTGGTGCTGCGCTAGGAGTTCGAGGTCGATGCGAGGCTTGTAATAGTAACCTTCTAAGAAGCCTTTCGAGACGAGCGCAATGAGATTGCGATATCCGATAAGGTCCGCAGCAAGCAGGGTGACGTGAGCCTCTTCGCGCGCCGTGCGATCGAAGCGCCCGCGTGGCGCTATGTAGGCTTCGCAGCCCAGAATGGGGGTAAGCCGCAGCGCGCGCGCCGCATAGTAGAATTCCATCGCGCCGTACATGACGCCGTGATCGGTCAAGGCAACCGCGGTCGCTCCAACTTCGGCCGCGCGCCGGCAGAGCCCGGCTCGAACGTCGCCGGGACGGTCGATACGGCAGGCCCCATCGAGTAAGGAATATTCGGAGTGGACGTGGAGGTGGACGAACTGACTCACGGACGAATCGGGCGGCAGGACACTCGGACGTTTACCCTAAGCGACGCGGGCGACCCTTGTCGTGCTTTTAGGAAGGAGTTACGATCGCATGCAGCTCGAGCCATATCTTTTCTTCCACGGACGCTGCGAAGAAGCGCTCAATTTTTATAAGGACTGCCTGCGAGGTGAGATCGTCGGCATCAATCGCTTCGCGGGCTCTCCGATGGAGAAGGACGTCGATGCGCAGTACCGCGATAAGATCATGCATGCCAGCTTCGAGGCAGGAGAGGTGAAGTTTATGGCGTCCGACGGACGCCCCGGCTCTGCTCCCAACGGCGACGACGATATTGCGCTCTCGCTGGCAACGAGCGACGAGGCAGAAGGAGAACGCGTCTTTAACGCGCTCGCCGAGGGCGGTGAGGTGACGATGCCGCTTCGAGAGGCTTTTTGGGGCGGGAAATTCGGTTCGCTAACCGACCGGTTCGGAGTCCAATGGATGGTGAGCGTTCATTGAGCTCCATCGGCAACCTGCGCGTCACGGTGCGATTGCACCAGCGGCGCGCAGCATTTCCACGACGCGCGCAACGGGAAGGGCGTAGACCGTAACGCCGTTGCGCCCGGTCATTGTCTTCGCCTCGAACAGTGCGTCGTAGATCGCCGCTTGCGTCGCTTCGGCCGTCGCGGTATACAGTGAGTCCAGCGCATCGTCGTCTTCGAGAATCGGCTGCTTCGGCGCCTCCACCGTAAAATAGGCGACCTGCTCGAAGACTCGCGATGTAGAGAACGCCACGATAAGGTCGCCGCTCCCGACCGACGAGGTCAAGCCGGTTCGCGCCATACCCATTGCGGCCCGCAATGCCAGCGCGCGCAACTGGCGGCTGTCGAGCGGCGCATCCGTCGCGATCACGATAATAATGCTCCCCTGACCGAGCCGTCCTTTGAGCGCCACTTTTTTTGGAAAGATCGGGCGGTATTCATTTTTGAGACGCTCCCCAACGGGAACCCCGAGGATCGTGAGCTGCCGCCGGCTGCTTCCGGTATTGTCGTTGACGAGCACCCCGACACGATAGCCTCCTTCATCGCTGGGAAGCACGCGTGACGCGGACCCAATGCCGGCCCGAAAACCAAATGCATTCATGGCGGTCCCGGCGCCGACGCTGCCGCGCTCAAACTCTCCGGGCTTTGCAGAGTCGAGCAACGCGACGACGTCGGCTGCGGTCACCGCTCGCGCTTGGATGTCGTTGAGCAGCGCGTCGTCACACTCGGCCACGACGGGAAGGGGAACATCGTCGCCGCGCCCGACCGCGGGATGCTGCTGGATCATCCAGCTGACGACGCCGTCCGCCGCTCTTCCAACGTCGAGCGTATCGGTCAGAACGACCGGCTCTTCGAGATAACCCGACTCGTCGATCCAGTGGGTTCCCGTCATCTCGCCATTCCCATTGAAGGCAAAGAAGGCAGCCGAGACCTTGTGCGTCCAGGGATCGGCGTTGGGCAGAACTGCAGTCGCTCCAGTGCGAATGTTGCCGCCCTCGATTTTCGTTAGATTTGCGACACGAACGCCGGCGACGTCGGTGATCGCATCGAGGGGCCCTGATGCGAAGAGACCGAAATGAAAGGGCAAGACCGCGCGGGCTGTCGCGGCGCTCAGTATGATCGCCGCAAAGCCCGGGAATAGAATCATCCAGCGCATAGGCCCTGCATTGGACGCAGGCGTCGCAGGCCGCCTGCAGGCTCGACCAGTGAGTTCGGGAAAGCAGTATACGAGCCGTTAAAAGAGGAGGGGCAGTATTCTTTCCGTACCCGAAAAGCTCAAAGTCGGTAAACTCTGGGAGAACCTCTCAGCGCCTGCGCTGATGGAACACGCGATCGCGCGCGGCGAAGGGTTTCTGGGAGCGGATGGTCAGCTTATCGTCGATACGCGCCCGCATACCGGTCGCTCCCCAAAGGACAAATTCTTCGTGCGGGAACCTTCGAGCGAGCAACACATCGATTGGAACGACGCGAATCAGCCGATCGACGCGGGCCGCTTCGACCTACTTTGGGATCGCGTCTGCGCCTATTTCTCCGAGCGTGAAGCGTATAGCCTCGATTGTTACGTCGGCGCCGACGAGCGCTATCGCATGCCCTTGCGTGTCTACACCGAGCTCGCTTGGCAAAGCCTCTTTGCGCGTCACCTTTTTATTACGCCGGAACGCTCCCAACGCGACTTCGCCCCAGAGTTCACGGTAGTGGATGCAGCGCTCTTTGCGGGCGAGCCCGAGCGCGATGGAACCCGCACGGGGACTTTCATCTTGGTGAACTTTGAGCGCCGAATCATTTTAATCGGCGGCACGCGTTACGCCGGCGAAATTAAGAAGTCCATCTTCACCGTGATGAACTATCTCCTGCCGCTTCGGGAGACGCTTCCCATGCACTGCTCGGCGAACGTCGGCGCAAACGGTGACGTCGCCATCCTCTTCGGGCTGTCCGGGACCGGCAAGACGACGCTCTCTTCCGATTCGCACCGTCCGCTCATTGGCGACGACGAACATGGGTGGTCGGCCGACGGCGTCTTCAATTTCGAAGGCGGCTGTTACGCGAAGGTCATTCGGCTCTCAGCCACCGCGGAGCCCGAGATCTGGGCCGCCACGCATCGCTTTTCCACCGTCCTTGAAAACGTGGTCTACGACCAGGCGACGCGCGCGCTTGACGTCGATTCGGACGCCAAAACCGAAAACACTCGCGCAGCCTATCCGTTGGAGTTCATTCCCAACGTCGTACCGACGAGTCAGGCTGGTCACCCCAAGACCATCATTATGCTGACGGCCGACGCATTCGGCGTTCTCCCTCCAATCGCGAAACTCTCGCGCGATCAAGCGATGTACCATTTCCTGTCGGGTTACACCGCGAAGGTCGCCGGAACCGAACGCGGGATCAGCGAACCGCAAGCGACGTTTTCGACGTGTTTCGGCGCGCCGTTCATGGTGCATCATCCAACGGTTTATGCGAACCTGCTCGGACGAAAGATCGATGAGCACGCCGTTGAATGCTGGCTCGTGAATACCGGTTGGACGGGTGGGCCTTACGGGGTCGGCCACCGCATGTCGATTGCGCATACGCGCGCAATGGTCAATGCTGCGATCGAAGGCCGGATACCTAACGATTACGAAGCCGAGCCGTTCTTCGGGCTGGTGATTCCCAAGGAAGTTCCCGACGTGCCGAGCCACGTACTCAATCCACGCAACGCATGGTCCGACTCGGCGGCATACGACGAGCAGGCGCGTAAACTTGCGCAACTCTTCTTCAATAACTTCAAGCGCTTCGAGGCGCACGTCTCGCCCTCGATCAACGCAGTCGCTATTCGGCCGCTTGCTAGGTCCTAATCCCGCGTTCAGGCGGAATTGAGCCGGGCGGGATAAGATCGAGCCTATGAGGATCACGTTTTTCGCGGTGGCCGCCTTTGTCGCAACGCTTGCGATGCCGGTGGGCGCCTATGCCCAAGCGAACCAGCCGCCCGCGGCCCGGTCGTCCAGCCACACCAACCCCAGCCCAGCGAGGCTCCAACATCGTTGGACGAAGCGCTTTGGACACCTTAATCTTTCCGGTGACCAGCAACAGCGCGTTCAATCGATCATCAATCAATATTCGCAGGCCCACCCGCAGGGAAGTCCCCGCGATCCGGGATCTGCCCGAGAATTACGCCACCAACTCATGGGCGTACTGTCGAGCGACCAACAGAACCAGTTCCGCCAGGAAATGCAGGCGCGACGCGCCCAGATGCGTCAGCGCTACGGCCAAATGCAACAGGGCGGCGCTCAGAACGACCAAGGAGCGCCGGATCAGCGCTATCAACAAGGTCCGGATCAACAGCAGTATCAGCAGGGTCCGCCTCAACAGTATCAGCAGGGACCGCCCATCAGCAGTATCAACAGGGACCCCCTCAGCAGTATCAGCAGGGACCACCCGATCAGCAGTATCAACAGGGACCGCCTCAGCAGTATCAGCAGGGACCGCCCCAACAGTATCAACAGGGTCCGCCAACGGACCAGCAGCCCGGCTCGCCGCCTGCCTGAAACGCGCATAAAGCGCTAGCCGGGTAACGGCGCGCGCGCGACCGAAAGAGGCTCGATGCGTGCGGCGGTTCTGTCTCTCGCTCTATTCTTGGCGGCAGACGCGCACGCCGCGCCTAATCTTCGCGTCCCTCAAGGTTTTACGATCGAAACGATCGCGGAGGTCGACGGCGCTCGCGAGCTTGCCGCATTGCCAAACAGCGACCTTATCGTGGGGACGCGGGGGCAAGACGTCTACATCGTACCAAATGCCGATGGAAAGCCCGGCGTACCGCATGTCTTTGCAACCTTCGACGACGAGCGCGCGTCCGGAGTCGCATTTGCGGCTGCCCGCCACGCGATTTACGTCGCGACGATGCACCACGTTTGGGAAATTCCCTATCGCGGCGAACGCTCTGCCACGCAAACGCAACGGATCGCAGACGTGCGCAGCGGACCCGTCGCGCCAGGGACTGACGGAGACGTCCATACGACCACCTCGGTAGCATATTCCGGCGGCCTGGCGTACGTCGCGGTCGGATCGTCTTGCAACGCAACGATGGATGGCGGGAGCGAGCCCTGCGCGGAGCTCGACCCTACGCGCGCCGCCGTCGCGGTGATGAAGCCTGACGGTACTGGGTTCACCCAGCGCGCAAAACGCATTCGCAATGCGATCGCGCTTGCCGTGAATCCACAAACCGGCGCGCTCTGGGTCGGAGACGCCGGACAAGACGATTTGCCCTCTGGCCATCCGTACGAGTTTCTCGACGACCTTTCCAGCCGACCCGGTGACGCCGATTACGGTTGGCCGTCGTGCGAGGAAAACCGTCACGCCTACGTACCGGACGCTATCTGTTCCAAGACGGTCGAACCGCTTGTCGAGCTGCCCGCATACTCGACGATCATCGGCGCAACATTCTATCCGTTGCATCAAACGGGTACCTACGCATTTCCGCAGCGGTATCGCGGAGGGCTTTTCGTCTCTGCTCACGGCTCCTGGCATAAGAACGACAACGGCTGCAACGCCGAGCCGCCGCGGGTCGTCTTCGTGGCGATGAACGGCGATCGTCCGGCCAAGAACGTCGATTGGACGAACCCGACGACGCAATGGACGGACTTCGTGACGGGCTTTCAATACGGCTGCACGGCGCGTAATGGGCGGCCGACCGGAGTTGCCGTTGGCCCCCAAGGCTCGCTTTTCATCGGCGACGATGACGCCGGCGCCATTTATCGCGTAAGGCCGGCACGTGACTGACGCGCTCGGCATTCTCGTGGGGGGCGGACCCGCGCCGGGAATTAACGGGGTTATCGCTTCCGCGGCGATGGAGGCATTCAAATGCGGATTGCGTGCAGTGGGAATTTATGACGGTTATCGCGACCTTGCCGCGGGCACCGATCCGCAAACGCTCGAACTGACGTTTGACCACGTTTCCCGAATCCACACGAGCGGCGGCTCGATACTACGAACGTCGCGTACGAATCCGGCCAAAGATGAGGCTACCCTCGAACGCTGCGTTCGGTCGCTGGCCGCGCTCGATCTCAGATACCTCGTCTGCATCGGCGGCGATGACACGACCTACGGCGCGGCGCGGATCGCGGAACGAACGCGTGGCCGCATGGGCGTCGCCACAGTGCCAAAAACGATCGACAACGATCTGCCGTTGCCCGAAAACGCTCCGACGTTTGGCTTTGAAACGGCGCGATCCGTCGGTGCCGGCATTCTGGAAAGTCTTATGGAGGACGCTCGTACGACCAGCCGATGGTACGTCGTCGTCTGCATGGGGCGCAAGTCGGGCTCGCTGGCATTGGGCATGTGCAAGGCCGCAGGCTCTACGCTCGCCGTTCTCCCTGAAGAATTTCCCGATCGGTCGACGTTGGCGTCGGTTTGCGATACCATCGTCGGCGCGATCGTGAAACGACGCGCCCTGGGACGCCGCCACGGCGTCGCCGTCGTCGCCGAGGGAATCGCCGAAAAAATCTGGGACGACGTCTTTCGTGCCGGCGATAATCTCGGCCGCGACTCCTTCGGTCACGTGCGCCTTGCCGACGTCCCCCTTGGAACGATTCTCCGCGACGCCATACGCAATCGCCTCGCCGTGGTCGGCGTCAACTCCGACTTGCACGCCAAAGACATCGGTTACGAGCTGCGCTGCGCGAAGCCGGTTCCATTCGACGTCGATTACACGCGGACGCTCGGCTTTGGCGCGGTTCGGTATCTCGTCGAGGGCGGAAGCGGTGCACTGATCGCATTGGAAAGCGGGCGCATCCATCCGCTCGGTCTGGAAGATTTACTCGATCCGCAGACCGGTCGCATTCGAACTCGTCAAGTCGATAGATCCACCGAGGCTTACCGAGTTGCGCGCGATTATATGGTCTATCTGGAACCGGCGGATTTTACTGACGAAAAAAAGCTCGCCGCTCTATCGTCGCAAACAAATTTAAGTCCGCAGCAGTTTCGCTCGAATTTCGAATACGTCGCGCTGCCGTAGACGGCGTCGACGTTCAATCTCCCGTTGGAACGATGCCGACCCGCTCGACCATGAGCACGACGGAGGTTTCCGGCGAGCGTGGGCGATGCATCGTTCGCCTGGGCACCGTAAAGCCTTGATTGCGCCGTAAAAGAGTCGATCCGGTTTGCTCGGTGTCTAGGTACATCTCGCCGTCCAGTACGAGGAAGAACTCGTCCTGGTCGTCGTGCTTGTGCCACGGGAACTCGCCTTTGAAGATTCCGATCCGAACCACGGCGTCGTTGACGGTCGTCAGTGTTTGGTTGAACCAGGGACCGTGAGCTGCAACCTCCGCAGGGATATCCACGAGCGTAAGATGCCCGTACTTGTCATTTTCGTTGTTCTCAAATCCGATGCTTTCGAGCTCTTTCGTCATGGCTAAATGACTTGCCGTAGTCTGCTTGCGTCTCCCTGCGATCCGCCTCGCGGGTAAGATTCCTATCCGATCATCGGCCCGAGTTCGCAAGCTCCCCTATCCGCGGATCCTCTTGCAGGGTCGGTTGCAAAGAAGCCCATCGCAACACGTGCGACGGGCTTCTCTGCGAATAATCTGGCACCGTCCTACTTTCGAGGGGCCCTGCGGCCCGACTATCATCGGCGCTGGCGGGCTTAACTGCCGTGTTCGGGATGGGAACGGGTGGGGCCCCGCCGCCATGGGCGCCAGAAACTTGGTCCCCGAGCGCAATGGCGAGCCGGAGCTCGAGCCGATCGCGTCGGGAAACTCAAAAGCTGTACAGAGAAGAACTTCCAGTGCCACGAGGAGCGCACGTTAGTTAAATTTCCGAGCGATTAGTACCGGTCAGCTCCACGCCTTGCGACGCTTCCACCTCCGGCCTATCAACGTGGTAGTCTACCACGACTCTTCACCCTTTCGGGATTGAGATCTCATCTTGGAGTCAGTTTCACGCTTATATGCTTTCAGCGTTTATCTGATCCGAACATAGCTACCCGGCTATGCTCCTGGCGGAACAACCGGTTCACTAGAGGTTCGTTCGACCCGGTCCTCTCGTACTAGGGTCCAATCTCCTCAAATCTCCTGCGCCCACAGCGGATAGGGACCGAACTGTCTCACGACGTTCTGAACCCAGATCGCGTACCGCTTTAATGGGCGAACAGCCCAACCCTTGGGACCAACTACAGCCCCAGGATGCGACGATCCGACATCGAGGTGCCAAACCTCCCCGTCGATGTGGCGTTCTGCAATCGCTTGCAGCGCAGACTATACCTTCATCTCTTTCGAGATGGTGGCGTGTTATGAACGCGATAAATTTACGCCCTAGGGGCGTCGCACGTTCATCTCTCGCGACAGCGAGAAGTCGTTACAGGGAGAGCTTGTATAGCATAGTCGGCAGCGTGGTAATCGCAATGCCGACCTTAGCTCGTATGAAACGAGTGAATCTCACCCATATCTACGACAAACTCTCTTCCCTCGGTATTGCCCTTTGTAAAGGGTTCCACCGATATGAGCCACTGTTCATCGTCCGATCGCTCGGACGAGGAGCCCTTCTTGACTCTTGGGGGAGATAAGCCTGTTATCCCCGGAGTAGCTTTTATCCGATAAGCGACGGCCCTTCCATTCGGAACCGCCGGATCACTTAGCCCTGCTTTCGCATCTGCTCGACCTGTCCGTCTCGCAGTTAAGCTCCCTTATGCCTATGCACTCTGTACGAACGGTTTCTGACCGTCCTGAGGGAACCTTTGGGCGCCTCCGTTACTCTTTAGGAGGCGACCGCCCCAGTCAAACTGCCCACCTGACCATGTCCTACCACCAGATTATGGCGGCTAGTTAGAATCCCAAGATCATCAGGGTGGTATCCCAACGTTGCCTCCCCGACAGCTAGCGCCGCCGGATCATAGGCTCCCACCTATCCTGTACAGACAATCTCAAAACCCAAGATCAGGATACAGTAAAGCTTCACGGGGTCTTTCCGTCCTGCTGCGGGTAACCAGCATCTTCACTGGTACTGCAATTTCGCCGGGATCCCCATCGAGACAGTGCCCAAGTCGTTACTCCATTCGTGCAGGTCGGAACTTACCCGACAAGGAATTTCGCTACCTTAGGACGGTTATAGTTACCGCCGCCGTTTACTGGGGCTTCAGTTCGCCGCTTCGCTTGCGCTGACGACTCCCTTTAACCTTCCAGCACCGGGCAGGAGTCAGCCCCTATACGTCTGCTTTCGCATTCGCAGAGACCTGTGTTTTTGTTAAACAGTCGCTTGGGCCTATTTTGTGCCGCCTCCCTCAGCTTTCGTGGTAAACACTAGACCAAAGGAGGCACCCCTTCTCCCTAAGTTACGGGGTTAATTTGCCGAGTTCCTTAACAGGGATTCTCCCGTCGCCTTAGCATGCTCTGCCAGTCTACCTGTGTCGGTGTACGGTACGGGCACCTACGATCTACCTAGGGGCTTTTCTTGGCAGCGTGGAGTCAGTCACTTCGGCTCCGAAGAGCCTCGCATTCGCTTCTCGGCGTTATGTGCTGCGGATTTACCTACAGCACCGCCTACCGGCTTAGACGCGCACATCCATCCGCGCGCTGACTTATCCTCCTGCGTCACCCCTTCGGTTCATAGGCCTGAGTTAACGTTGCCATGACCGCGGGTCTTTTCGCCGATCACTGCGTCGCGCCTCGGTCATGGTCCGTAAGACCACTCCCTCATCGCTCCTTGTGCTCGATCGAAAATCCCTCGCGGCTTCATTTGCGAAGGATCATGGCATTGTTCACCCAGGTCTAAACGGTCGTCGGTGGTAGCAGAATATGAACTGCTTGTGCATCGCCTACGCTTCTCAGCCTCGGCTTAGCTCCCGACTCACCCTGAGACGATTGACGTTGCTCAGGAAACCTTAGACTTCCGGCGTGCGGGGTTTTCACCCGCATTTATCGCTACTTATACCTGCATTCGCACTTGTGGATCGTCCACACGTCCTTACGGTCGTGCTTCAGCCTACGCCACAACGCTCCCCTACCGATTATTTTAGTAATCCCAAAGCTTCGGTTCGATGCTTGAGCCCCGTTGGATTTTCGGCGCCCCATCACTCGACTAGTGAGCTATTACGCACTCTTTCAAGGGTGGCTGCTTCTAAGCCAACCTCCTAGTTGTCTGAGCGACAAGACCTCCTTTACCACTGAGCATCGATTAGGGACCTTAGCTGTTGATCTGGGCTGTTTCCCTTTTGACCATGGAGCTTATCCCCCACAGTCTGACTGCTGCGCACTTCGCCGCGGTATTCGGAGTTTGATTGGGTTCGGTAGTCCGGTAAGACCCCTAGCCCTGTCAGTGCTCTACCCCCGCGGGTTAACGCGCAACGCTAGTCCTAAAACTATTTCGGGGAGAACCAGCTATCTCCGAGTTCGATTGGCTTTTCACCCCTATCCACAACTCATCCAATGTTTTTTCAACAACAACAGGTTCGGGCCTCCACGTGAGATTAATCACGCTTCACCCTGGCCATGGATAGATCACTCGGTTTCGGGTCTACTGCAA
>CAVRDR010000006.1:0-85000 GCA_963719905.1 Vulcanimicrobiota bacterium | reverse complement strand
ACGCAGTCCCCTCTCCGTGCGGATTGCTCCTTTCATCGCCTAGGGATGCCCCAGAGCGATCGTATGCGGTATTAGCTAACCTTTCGGCTAGTTATCCCCCACACAGAGGTAGGTTGACCACGTGTTACTCACCCGTCTGCCACTGGGTATTGCTACCCCGTTCGACTTGCATGTGTTAGGCACGCCGCCAGCGTTAGTCCTGAGCCAGGATCAAACTCTCCATAATAAAACTATGGAGCCTTTGAAGATGGCCCTCAAACTCTATGATTGATAAGAAATCTCGCGACCAGAAAAGCGATGCCGAACGGCATCCTCTTGTCGGGGTCGGAGACCCACAGACTTTTGCGCTTGCTGCACTGTTCAGTTTTCAAGGAGCGAACGAAAGCCCGCAACGACCCTTACGCGAAGTCCACCGACCGCGCCGGGCGCCGAACGCCTTTCAACGCAACGGGCTTGCCCGAGCGACTCTGCCGCTCAGGGCACGACGGCTATCATATCGCCGCCCTTTGGGGCTGTCAAGGAAGATTCGGAGAACGGCGTCATGCTATTCGACCACGTCGATCTGAGGGTCGGCGATTTCGCCAGAGTCCGCAAGCTCTATGACGCGTTGCTGCCGGCGATGGGTTTCAGCCGCCTCGCTGAAGATGCGGACTCGATCTGCTACTACCGGCCGGGCGGGAGCCGTTCGGAGCCCTTTTTGGGACTCGTCCTCGACCCGCGCCACCGCCCCAATGGCACCCGCCTCGCATTCCGCGCGACCAGCCGCGCCGAGGTCGACCGTCTAGCGGAAGTGACTTCTGTCGCTGGCGCGACGGCCTTCGAGCCGCCCCACGTCTGCGAGGAGTACACTCCCTTCTACTACGCCTGTTTTTTCGAAGATGCCGAGGGCAACAAGCTCGAGATCTGCTACCGCGAGGCGCCGGAAACCGACTAGAGCTTTCGCGAAATCGACTTTGCCTGCATGAAGAGCAGCAGGTAGTCGCGGCCACCGGCCTTACTGTCGGTGCCGGACATGTTGAAGCCTCCGAAGGGGTGGACGCCGACCATCGCGCCGGTGCTCTTGCGATTGAAGTAGAGATTACCGACGAAGAACTCGTCGCGAGCGCGCTCGATCTTCTTTTCGTCGGAGGTGTAGAGTGAGCCGGTGAGGCCAAACTCCGTGTTGTTGGCAATGGCCAGGGCATCGTCGAAGTCTCTTGCTTTGATCACGGCGAGCACCGGTCCGAAGATCTCTTCTTGCGCGATGGTGGCGTTCGGTTCGACGTCGGCGATGACTGTCGGCTCTAAGAAATATCCTCGATCGCCCACGCGCTTGCCCCCAGTCACCAAACGACCCTCGGTTTCGCCGCGCTCGATGTATCGCATAATCGACGTGAGCGCTCCTTCGTTAATCACCGGACCCATAAAGTTTGCCGGGTCGCGCGGGTCACCGACGGTGATACCGCCCACGCGGCGTCGAAGTTTGTCGACGAATTCGTCGTAGACTTTTTCTTCGACGATCGCGCGTGAGCACGCGGAACATTTCTGTCCTTGGAAGCCAAACGCCGAAACCGCAACGCCTTCGACGGCTGCATCGATATCCGCATCGGACGCGACAACGATCGAGTCCTTCCCGCCCATCTCGGCGACCACGCGCTTGATCCATTTTTGCCCGGCCTGCGGCGTGGCCGCTAACTCGTTGATGCGCAAGCCCACCTCTTTGGAACCGGTGAACGAAACGAAGCGAATCTCCGGGTGCGTAACGATCGCGTCGCCGATCTCGCTGCCCGAGCCGGGAATAAAGTTCACAACGCCCGGCGGTACTCCGACCTCGTGCAGAAGGTCCACGAACCAAGCGGCAATGACCGCGGCATCGCTCGACGGTTTGAGCACGATGGTATTGCCACAAACGATTGCCGCCGAAGCCATGCCGATCATGATGGCGCCGGCGAAGTTCCACGGCGGAATTACCGCTCCGACGCCAAGAGGAATATATACCAGCTCGTTTCTTTCGCCCTCAAGCGGCACGATGGGCTGCGGCTGGGCATAACGAATCGCCTCGCGCGCGTAAAACTCGACGAAGTCGATTGCCTCACTGATGTCGCCGTCGGCCTCGGCCCAGCTCTTTCCAACTTCATAGACCAAGAGGGCATCAGTAATTCATCCGCCTGGCCCGCAGCAGCTCCGCCACCTTAAAAAGGTAGGCGGCGCGCTCGGGAAGCGAGCGGTGGCGCCAAGATTCGAACGCGCGAGCCGCAGCTTCGATCGCCTCTACGGCCTGCTCCTTCGATGCAGCGCTGGTGACGCCGACCACCTCTTGGGGATTGGCCGGATTAAGCGACCGGATCTTCTTCTCGGTTTCGATTTTGCGCCCGTCGATCACGAGCGGGTAATGCTTTCCGAGGTGCGGCTTCATCGCGTCGAGCGCCGCAGTCATTGCGGCGGCGTCCGCCGGATCGCTGAAGTCTTTCACCCGTTCGTTTCGAAAGGGCGCGACTTCGAGCGTGGGCTTCGTGGCTGTCGTCGTCATACCGTTATAGTACCAGGCGAAATTGCGTGAGCCTTGTGCGTGGACCGCGGGGGCTCGCTTGCTGTGGCGCGAAACCGTAAATCATGACGCAGTTGCGAGCCGTGGCCATTGCAGCTTTCTTCCTTGGTATCGGTATGGCGGGCGAACCACTGATGCCGCTGCGCGCTCTGCTGGCCGGAGGTCTCCTCCTCCTCGTGGTCACGCCGCTCGAGCAGAGATCATCCCCTCTGCTGATTTTCTTAGTGGCAACCGTGGGCGTGCTGTTGACCTGCTATCTGCAGCGCAGCGATATTTACGATCCCGAACGAACGGCGGTTGTGGCCCTCGGCTTGGGCGCCTTGGCGGCTTCTTCTTTCGGAAGACGCACCGCCCCGGCTGCGACTGCCGTACTTGGCACGCTCATCGGCGTGGGACTCTTCTTCCTATCGCCGGAGTAGGCCGGCGTTACGAAACGCCGATCGGATTACGCGCGCCGCCGCGCAGCGCCGCAATCAACGAGCGTGGGTCATCCGCCTTCATGAGCGCCTCGCCGATGAGAAAGCCGTGCGCACCCGACGCGCGTAGCCGCGCAACGTCCGACGCTTGGCGCATTCCGCTTTCGCTGATTGCAAAGACACCCGCCGGGACCTTTGGAAGCAGATGCTCGCTAACCGCAAGATCGGTTTCGAGCGTTCTCAAATTGCGATTGTTGATCCCGACAAGGCGCGCCCCTGCCTCAGTCGCCCGTCGTAGTTCGCTTTCATCGTGCACCTCCGCTAGCACGTCGAGCGCGTACGCCGCAGCTTCGTCCATCGCGTCGCGCAGCGCCGAGTCGTCCATTCCCGCGACGATGAGAAGCACGCAGTCTGCGCCGTACGCGGCAGACTGCGCTACCTGGTAGCGAGTCCACATAAAATCTTTACGGAGAAGTGGACGAGACGTAACCGCGCGTACTTCGTCGAGATAAGAAAGCTCGCCGAGGAAGTGATCGCGCTCGGTAAGGACGCTGATGGCATCGCAATCCGCAGTTTCGTAAACGCGTGCGGTCGCAACCGGATCGAAGCTCCGAGCGATCAACCCGCTCGAAGGAGAGGCGCGTTTGATTTCGGCGACGATCGCTGCTCCGGATGCCTTTTGAAGGGCCGCTAGAAAACCGCGGCGCTCGCCCGAGCGCGCGAGCGCGCGAGCGCGCACGACTTCATACGGCTCAACCGCTTCCTCCCGCTCCAGCGAAGCGGCTTTAACGGAGAATATCTTCTGTAGCGTATCCGTGACGTTACGTTGGGCTCGACGTGGGCGAGGTCGATGGGCTCGTCGAGGGTGTCGGCGTCGGGACCGCCGCGGGGCCGACTTCCACGGTCGAACCGATTGCGTAGCCGCGTATCGTAACGTTTTTTCCAGTGACTGGGGCAGCGAACGTCTTCGTTCGCTTATACTGACCGCTTCGATTCGCCCCTTGCTGATTCGGATTCCATGTATCGTCGAGCGCGCTGACGGTTTCGTTGCGACGCGTTATTAAGATTTCCGTGCTTCGCGCGCCGATAAAGCCGTTTCCACCCGTCGACGCTGCGGCACCCCCGCCGAAGTCGATCGCTCCTGGGAAAAGTACCGGCACGATCGGCTTGATCGTATCGGCGTAGGCGTACACCCCTTGTTCGAAGGTCTCACCCGCTGCGGTGACGTTCGCGCTTCCATCGGTGACGAGGTCGACGACTTTGGCCGCGATCGTGCTGTCGCCTCTCGAATGGCTTAACGTAACCGACGGCCCCGCGGAGTACGGCGAAGGGGTCGAGGACGGCGAAGCGCTCGAGGGCGGTGAAGCCGTCGCGACCGTCACCGAGAGAGCGCCGATTCCGAAGTCGTTTCCGTGGATTTGGCACGATGCGCAGGTAAACGATCCGCCCGCGACGAGCACGCCGCTGACGTTACGCAGCGGCGACACGATACCGGCACCAAAGCTCGAATCCGATCCGCTTAGCGTGGCGAGGTCGTCGAGTGATGCATAGCCCGCGCCCGAACTCGGGAGCGAGATTTTCGTGGCGCCGACGTAGACGTCGCTGACCGTTGCGCTCGCCGGCATCGCGAACTCAAGCGTCGTGTAAGCCGTGTGCGCCGGAGCATGCACGAGAGCTTCGAAGATCTTGTCCTCCCCCACGCCGTTGATGAAGGCGCCGCTCTTCGGCCCGAATCCGAAGTTCGTGCCCGTAATCGCCACGTTGGTCGGAATCACGATAGGAAACTTTTCGCCATTGGCAACATCGTAATCGCCGCTCGCCAGATTGATCGTGACGCCGCTTGGAGAGAGCGACTTCGCCGAGGTGAGCACTGCGACGGCCTTGGTCAGCGTTTTGTATGGCTTGGTTAGGCTTCCATTCCCGCTCGTGTCGCTTCCGGTGGAGGGGCTTACGTAAATGGAAACGAGCGGCGCAACCGTCGGCGTAACGGGCCCCGGCTGACCCCAGCGCGTGCACGCCGTACCGCTAACGACTCCAGCCACGGCTAACGCGGCGACCACCACGAAAAATAGGCGCGTGAACCAGCGGCTCTGCATCGCGTTGTCCCTTTGCCGCGCTGCGGCTGGGAACCTCGGGGAGTCGCACTTCGCGTTCCTGAAGAGATGAAACGATGGTTAGGAAACCCGTCCGCTCGATTATCGGCGCGATCGACGCCGCCGCGGCGCGCTGGACCGATCCCGGTTTTGGACCACGAGCGCGAGCCCGCGATGCCGTCAGCGCGCGAACCGGATACTCGGCCCCAATGGTGGAGTACGCGTTCGACCGCCTCTTCGGCGCACTGCGGCGCGACTCGATAGAAGCGGTGATTGCCGACGAGCTCGGCTGCATCGACGTTTTGGATGATTTCGCGGAGCGGGCCGGACGTCCGCCGGCGCACGCGCTTCCGCTTGGCCGAGTCTGCGTCATTTCGAGTCGCACGACGATCGGAGTCGCTCTGCTGCCCGCGGTCTTTGCACTCTGCTCGAAGTGCGACGTGCTCGTCAAGGATCGCGAAGATCATCTCATCGCCGCATTCTTCGAAACGCTCGGGGCCGAGCTCGACGCGCTTCGCGATGGTGCAACGGCACAGCGCTGGAGCGGCGATGACGACGCAATCGATCTGAGCGGCTTCGACGTCGTGGTTGCGTTTGGGAACGATGCTACCCTCACGCGTCTCGCGTCGAAGCTGCCTCCTCCGGCGCGCTTCATTCCATTTGGTTCGAAAGCCAGCGCCGGCTATGTGACGCGCGAAGCATTGAGCAACCTATCCGAGGCACAAGCTATCGCATGCGGCGTAGCGCGCGATATCGTCCTGTACGAGAGCGAAGGGTGTCTTTCGCTTCACGCGCTCTTCGTCGAAACCGGGGGCGCAATCGCGGTCGACCGATTCGCCGCAATGATCGCCGACGCATTGGGCACCGCGAGCGTCGAATTCCCACCGGTGGCACCCAACCCCCAAACCGCGGCGCGCCTCGCGGTCGCGCGCGATCTCGCCACGTTTCGCGCGGGAGCCGGCCGCGGCTATTCGGATCCACTCCCCGGCTGCCTCGCGATCCTCGATCCGCCGCTCGAAGAGCCGCCGCTCTTCCTTCCTCGCACGATCGGCATTCGAAGCGTCGACAACGCATCGCAAGCCGCTGAATATCTCGAACGTCACGGCATCGCTCTCGAGGCACTCGCCGTCACCGGTCGACGCTCGGATCTGCTCGAGCTTGCGGCGCGCACGAAAGCAGCCCGGATCGCGCGTTTCGGGACGCTCCAGGCCCCGCCGATCGGCGTCTTTCATGGAGGCAGGCCACGCATCGCCGAATTCGTGCGCTGGCTCGGCGACGAAACGTGAGCATGCCGGGCCCGCGCAGCGCCGCGCTCGCACGCGATCTTCGCACCTACGAACAGCGCAACGTCACGTTCTTGGCCGACGATTTTCCGATCTTTTGGGACTCGGCACGCGGCGCGACGGTGACCGATGTCGACGCAAACCGTTACATCGATTGCACGGCCGCCTTTGGCGTGGCCAACGCCGGTCATTGCAACCCGCGAGTTATCCGGTCGATCGTGAGCCAATCGAAGCGTTTGATGCACGGCATGGGCGACGTCCATCCCACTTCAATCCGAGTGCGGCTCTTTGAGCACCTGGCGAAGATCCTTCCGCAGGGTTTGAACAAGATGTTCTTAGCGACGACGGGTTCCGAAGCGATCGAGGCGGCGCTCAAAAGCGCGATGCTCTCAACCGGAAGGTCGCGCTTTGCGGCATATCGCGGCGCTTATCACGGCCTTTCCTTCGGCGCGCTCTCCGTCGGGGGCATCGAACGCTTCCGAGCGCCGTTCGCCGCGGCTCTTGGCGCAGAGCCGTTGCTGCTCGAATACCCGCGCAGCGGTGCATTACCCAACGCGGCAGAAGCCGTCTCGCTCGCGCACGAGGCGTTGCGCGCCCGTAACGACATCGCCGCGCTCCTAATCGAGCCGATCCAAGGACGAGCCGGCTGCATCGTACCTCCAGCCGGCTATCTGGCTGGGATCCGCGCCGTCTGCGACGAGCTTCGCATCGTGATGGTCGTCGACGAGATCTTCACCGGCTTCGGGCGCACCGGTACGTGGTTCGCCGTTGATCGCGACGGCATCGTTCCGGACATTCTCTGCATCGGCAAGGCGATGGGTTCGGGCATTCCGATCAGTGCCGCAATCGGCCAGGCGCACGTGATGGATGCCTGGCCGCCCTCCAGCGGCGAAGCACTCCATACGTCCACCTACCTTGGAAATCCGCTCGGTTGTGCGGCGGCGCTTGCGACGATCGACGAAATGCAGCGTTTGCAGCTTCCTGCGCGCGCCGCACGACTTGGTGCACGGCTACGCCTCCGCCTCGAGGCGCTAAGCTCGCACGCCGGTGTAGTCGACGTCCGGGGTTGCGGGCTGCTCTGGGGCGTGGGACTCCACGATGCCTCCGCCGCGTTTGCAGTCGTTAAAGGCGCGCTGAAGCGGGGCGTGATCTTTTCTCAATCGGGCGAGAACGGCGACACGATCGCGATCACGCCACCGCTGACCATCGACGAGAAGATGCTCGATCGCGCGATCGATATTCTCGAACTGACCATTGAAGAAACGGTGAATCGGTGAAACATTATCGTATTGGCATCGTCGGTGCCGGCTTCGGCGCAACGGCGCACTTGCCGGCGCTAATCAATCATCCGCGCTTCGAAGTCGTTGCGATCGCTTCGCCGTCAAGCGCCGGCGAGATCGCGCACCGCGCCAATATCCCGCACGCTTTTGGCTCGAGCGCCCAGATGCTCGCCGGGTGTGAGCTCGACGCCGTCACGGTTGCGTCGCCGCCGTTCGCGCACCGGGACGACGTTCTTGCGGCACTCGCCGCGCGCAAGCACGTGCTTGCCGAAAAGCCGTTCGCGGTTAGCGTCGAGGACGCACGCGCGATGTGTGATATGGCCAAAACGGCGGGCACGGCCTGTGGCGTCTCGCATGAGTTCCGGTTTGTTCCACAGGCGGCCGCGCTCAAAGAGCTGGTCGCCAACGATCATCTCGGTCCGCTTCGCGACATCGAGGTCACCTTGTTGCGCTCGACGCTGAGGCGGCTCGAGCGAGACCGGTCGCGCGGATGGTGGTTTGAGCGAGAGCGCGGCGGTGGTCTCGCCGGGGCCGTGCTATCACACATCATCGATCAGGCGAATTGGCTGGCGGGTCGCTCCGCGCTACGCACCCTTGGCTTACTCAGGACCGCGAACCCCGACCGGATAGACGCGCGCGGTTCGTTTCGCTCGAGCGCCGACGATGGCGCGTTTGCTTTAATCGAGTACGGCGACGGCGTCGTGGCGAGGCTCTGTGCGGATGCGACGACGGCCGTCGAATCGTATACGTGCGCCGTCCACGGTGAAAAGCGGACCGCGGTGGCGAGTGGACCCACAATAACCGATCTTACGCTTTATGCCACCGATCGGGACGAAACCGATGAGCTCGAGTGTAAGCCTTCGCCGTATCGCGAGTTCGCATCGATCAACGACAACGTCCCGCTCCTCATGGAGCTTTACGACGAGTTTCTCAAAAAGATCGAGGGCAAGCCCAACGCCCTTCCCAGCTTCGAGGAAGCGTTGCGAACTCAAGAAAGCCTGGCCGCGATCGGCTACGAGCTTTGATTCTCTTTCGTGCCTTGTAGGTGTTGCCAAAGGATGCTCAAGGCGAGCGTCGTCGCTCGCAACGCAATTGCTTCGCGCTCTCCGGTTAGTTGAAAACGTCGCGCGAATGCAACTCCTTGGGCGTCATCGAGCGCAATCCAGACCAGACCTACCGGCTTGGAGGGCGTGCCCCCGCTGGGTCCGGCGATGCCCGTGGTCGAGAGCGCGATGTCCGCGCGAAGAAGTTCCCGGGCTCCGCGCGCCATCTGCGCGTGCGACTTCCTCACTGACCGCACCAACCCGATCGATCAATTCCGCGCCTACGCCAAGCTGTTCAATCTTAACCGAGTTGCGGTACGCAACGAGCGATCCGCTGAAGGTTTCCGACGATCCGGGCACGCTCGTCAGTGCGGCTGCGAGTCTGCCTCCGGTGCACGACTCGGCGATGCCGAGCATGCGGTCGTGCGACCGAAGCAACGCGTGAATCGCGCTCGCGGGCGTCTCGGTGTCGCGGCCAAAGACGTACCCTTCCAGCCGGCGCTCGATCTCTGCTACCAGCGGCGCGAGCGCAGCCTCCGCTGCGGCGGCGGAGGGTGACTTCACGGTTAGCTTGACGTCGGCCCGAAAATCGTGCGCGAGCACGGCAATCTTCGGATTCTCGCAGGTTCGAAAGAGATCGGCGATACGATGGTCGATCTCCGACTCGCCGATGCCGATCGTATGGAGGACGCGCGTGTAAATCGCTTCGCCCATGCCCAACCGCTCCCGCAGGAACGGCACGACCTGGCCGTCGAGCATGGGCTTCATCTCGCGCGGAACGCCCGGCATGCATGCTACGAACTTTCCACTGGCAGTAAAGGCGATAAATCCAGGCGCCGTTCCGTTGGGATTATCGAGCGGACGGCTGCCCCGCGGAAGCTCGGCTTGTTTGCGATTGTTCGGCCGCATTGGGCGACCCAGTGAGGCAAAGAGTGCCTCCATCTGCTGCAGCGCCGGGCGATAGAGCTCCGTCTCCACATCGAGCGCCTCGCAGACTGCCTCCTTTGTGAGATCGTCGACCGTCGGGCCAAGGCCGCCCGTCGTTATCAGACCGTCGGCGCGTTCGAGTGCCAGCGCAATCGCCGCTGCGATCCGCTCGCGGTTATCGCCGACTGCTTGCGTCGCGCGAACGTCAATGCCGTTTTCCGCCAGGCGCTGCGCAATGAATGGCGTGTTGGTGTCGACGAGCTGGCCGAGCAGCAGCTCCGTGCCAACCGCAACGAGCTCAACGCTCGGCATCGATATCGTCAAACCATCGCGGATACGAAAAACGCACGTCGGCTTGAAAGCCCCGCGCGGCGTCGATCATGGCTTCGCGCCGAACGCTCGAACTCTCGGGCGCCGGATGACTCGCGCGTATCCGTTCTCTGCCCACCGCCAAGCGTTCGATGAAGCGCGCAAATCGTTCGTCCATGGCTTTTTGCAGCCCGTTCTTCAACGCCTTAGCCACTCGCGGCGCGAGCCCCGCGGTCGAAATCGCGACGCGCACGGGGCCGGCTTTGGCAAGCGCCGCCATTGCGACGAAGCCATACCGCGGCTGATCGATGCAGCAGAGCAGGAAGCGATGACGGTCCGCAAGCGCGCGCAGGCGTGCGGAGAGCGCGGCATCCTGCGGAGTCGAGATCACGAAGAACGCGTCGACCACATCCTCGTCACGCAGCGCATCCACGTCGTGCACGCGTTGGACGTCGGCTCCGGCTTCGCGCAGCGCCGTTGCCTTTTCAATCGCCTCCCGGTCGTCGGCCGCGCCAATGACGACGCAGCGCCGACCTTCGAGATTGAGACCAACCGGAAAAAACGGTCGGCGGATCCTTCGACTCCCCTCCGGATGAGACATCAGTAGTCGACGGGGCGGAGGTAGAATTCGTTGATAGCCGTGCTCGTGAGCATTGCGGTCGTCGGAAGGTGGCGTTTCCAGTGCGTTGCGTCGACGCGGCCGCGCACGAGTGTAACTTCATCATGGGAGAAGCCGCGTTCGACGAGCTGCACATCGGAGTATCCGAGCAAGAGCTGCGCGAGAATGGCATCGGCGCGCGCATACGTGATTCCAAGGTCGGCTTCGTCGGTTTGATCGGCTTGAAGATCCGCAGTAGGGGCCTTGTCGATCAAACGCTGCGGAACGCCGAGATATCGAGCGAGCTCCCAGACCTGGCTTTTAAAGAGGTCTCCGATGGGATTCACCGGCGGAGTATCATCAGCGTGCCACGTAAAGTACCCAAGAAGACGCTCGGTCTTGTTTCCGGTCCCGATCGGCAGCGCATCGAGCTTCGCCGATTGATCGAAGAGCACCACCATGCGCGTGCGTGCCATGACGTTTCCTCGACGCCGCGCATCGGCATCCGGCTCCCACTGCAGGTACCCGTCGACCGCCGCGCTGATGTCGATCGTCCTGCAAGGAAGATTCAATGCATCCACGACAAGCTGCGCATCGCTCAGGCTCGATGCATGCGACGTCTTGTAGGGCATGCGAATCGCGTGGACGTTTTCGGCCCCGAGCGCGCGCGCGCAGAGAAACGCGGTGACCGCCGAATCGACGCCTCCCGATAGGCCGATCACGGCTCGGAAGATGCCGCGCCGGCTGACGAGTTCGTCTCGCAGAAATGCCACAAGCCACTGGGTGGTAATGGCGGGATCGAGGGCGGGCGGCTCCGGCCGCAACTCGGGGCTCTCAAAGATCGGCAGCGTCATATCGTCGTCCCGGCAAAGGAAGATCGTCGTCGAGCAGCAGATCGGGGAGAACCGTCTCCAAATCTCCGAGGAGCGGTAGGATCGCGCGAGCGAGGTCTATGTCGCGCAAATCGAGGTCGGCGCGGACGATGCACGCTTGCGTTGTGGGCGCTTCCACGAGGACGCGGCCACGGGGGTCGACCACGCACGAGGATCCGGTCATGCCTTTGCCGCCCTCGAATCCGGTTAAGCCTGCATAGATGACGTAGACGCCGTGCTCGAGCGCGGTGAGACGCAGTCGAGCACGCCATTGGGCGACGCTCTCCAGCTCGCCATCGCCTTCGACCCCACGCCCCGGCGAAGCGCTGGGAATGACGAGGACGCGAGCACCCTTGACGGCCGCGACGGTGCCGACGATACTATGACACGCGTCTTCGCAAATCAACAAAGCCATCGCACCGAAGCGCGTCTCGAAGACGCCTAGTTGGTGACCGCGCGACAGAAAGCGTTCCTCGTCAAAGACTCCATAGGTCGGCAAGAACAGCTTACGATGGAGGTGCACGATCCTCTCGTTATCGGGTTCGATCTGCACGTAGATCGCGCTGTTGTAATACGTTCCCGCGTCGTTCTCGAAGAACCCGGCGACGAGATCGACTCGTTGCCCGCATGCCTGCCGCCACGTGCGCGCAAGATCGCTCGCAAAGCTCGATGCGCTGAGTGCCAGATCGTAGACGGCACCTTCGAGAAAGTATCCGGTCAAAGCGGCTTCCGGAAGGACGACCAAATCCGGCGCGTCGCCCGCGAGTTGAGCGAACGCTTCTCCCGCTGCGGCGAGGTTGCGTTGGTATTGCCCTTTCGCCGGCTTGGTCTGCAGCAAGGCAACGCGTAGATGCGCTGGAACTTCACTCACCGGCAATGCTCGTCGCCATCTCCACCTGTTCGTCACCCGGAATCTTCCGGCCAAGCTGTGCCGCGCAGGATTCGGCCGGGTAGGTCCAGATCTCTGCGAGCGTCGGGTGAAGGTGCGGAATGCGCATGAACTGATCGACGGTCGCCGAAAAGCTCATAGCGACGATCACTTCGTGGATGAGCTCTGAGCCCTGCGCGCCGAGGACCGAAGCACCGAGAATACGCCCGCTCTCGGGGTCGGCCATCATCTTTACGAAACCCTTCGTCTTACCCAAGCACTGGGCTTTGCCATGCTCGGCGAAGTCGTAACGGCCACGGACGTACGCGGTTCCTTTGCGCCGCAGTTCCTTCTCGCTCATCCCGACGGCTGCGAACTGGGGATCGGTGAAGACGGTGTGCGCACCGGTTAAATGGTAATCGGCCGCCTCACTGGTGTGAAGGCACGCGTTGCGTCCCGCAACCTCGCCTTGATAGATCGCGACGTGCACCAACATATACTCTCCGGTCACGTCGCCTACGGCATAAACGTTTGGATTTGTCGTGCACAGCCGCCGGTCAACCGTAATCCCACCACCTGGACCGTACGCGACACCCGCCTTTTCAAGATCGAGGCCCGCAATATTCGGCGTGCGGCCTAGCGCATAGAAGATCTCGTCGCCGACCGCCTCCCGCTCCATACCGCCCTGAAGATAACGCACGACCTTTTTTGCGTCTCGGCGCTCGGCGCGCAAAAGTGACGCGTGAGTGACAACCTCGATGCCTTCTTCGCGAAAATATTGTGTGAGCGCGCCGCCGATGTCCTCGTCGCTCTGCGTCAATAAGTGACCGCTGCGAATTACAAATTGTGACGCGCGCGCCCATGCGCGCGAGGAACTGGCCCAGTTCGCAGGCCGTGTAACCGCCGCCAAGCACGACGACCGAATCTGGGATGGTTTCCAACTCGAGCACCGCGTCGCTGTCGAGGTAGCCCGTTTCAGCCAGACCGGGTACCGCGCTCGAAGTCACCACGCTTCCCGTTGCGATGACGAACTTCGATGCATCCAGCAGCAGGTTATCGCCGACCTCGAGGCGCGTAGGCGAGAGAAAACGTGCGGCGCCTAGATAAAGCGGGAATTCGTGAATCCCCTCGATTCGATAATCCGCGAATCCCTCTACGAGCTGCCGCTTTCGAGCAGCGACGTACGGCATATCCACGGCAAGCGCTTGCGCTTCAATTCCCAACACGCGCGCCTCCCGCGCATCTTGGAGCGCGTCGCTTGACGCCAAAAATGCCTTACTGGGCATGCAGCCGCGTAGGATGCAGAGACCGCCGAGCGGTCCCTCGTCGACGAGCGCTACGTCGCAGCCCACGCCCCGGGCGGTGCGTGCGGCGGCGTAGCCCGCCGAACCGGCACCGACGACGATAAGGTCGTGACGACGGGGCTGATGGCGCATCGAACGAACTTAGCGAAGGTGAGGGCGCGCACCGAGCCGGTGCGTCGACTCGATAAAGCGCACCGTCCCGCTGGAATGGACGAGAATTGAGTGCGTTCGGGCTTGGTTCCCAAAGAAGCGGACCCCGCGCACGAGGTCCCCGTCGGTGATGCCGGTAGCGCAAAAATTACGTCGTTACTGCGCACCAGATCGTCGAGCTCCAGGATGCGGCTGACGTCCCCGAAACCCATCTCGAGGGCACGTTCCGTCTCGGCTTGATTGCGCGGCTGAAGCCGGCCCATGAAGTTTCCGCCGAGGCACTTAATCGCCGCGGCCGCCAGCACGCCCTCAGGTGCGCCGCCCGTTCCCATGGCTACATGAATGCCGGTAGATTCGATTGCGGTCGCGATGCAGGCGTCAACGTCTCCGTCGGAGATCAAACGAATCCGCGCGCCGGCCTCTCGCACCTCGCGGATCAAATCGGCATGGCGGGGGCGATCGAGGATGATGACGCAAACATCGTTCATCGGCTTTTCGAGCGCGTTGGCGACTGCTTCGAGGTTTTCGCGCACGGGCGCGTCGATGTGCACGTACGGTGCCGCCTTCGCGCCAACGGCGAGCTTCTTCATATAGGTATCCGGCGCGTGTAGCAGACCGCCACGCTCGGCAATCGCCATCACCGCGATGGCGTTCGGCAAGCCGTTTGCGACGAGGTTCGTGCCTTCAACCGGATCGACGGCAATATCGACTTCTTTGCCCCCGCTGCCGACTTGCTCGCCGATGTAGAGCATCGGCGCTTCGTCGCGTTCCCCTTCGCCGATGACGATCCGACCGGCGATCTCCATGTCGCCGAGCGATTCACGCATCTTTTCGACGGCAGCGCCGTCGGCTGCATCGCGCTCGCCGCGGCCCATCCAACGCGATGCCGCGAGCGCCGCGCTCTCAGTCACCTTCACAAAGTCAAGCGAATGAACCGGATGGTCCAGCACCGCTCGCATGATCGACCGTGCCATTACTCCAGAGCCTACAAAGGAAAGCGGCGTATTTCCTGTTAAAATCGTTCCGGCGTGTTCGCCGGTACCAGCCTCTCGCGACCCACACAATCACGACGCATCCATTTTCCCGACCTGATCGTCGGAGGATGGCCGGCATTGGTCGCGGTTACGCTCGCCGGTCTGACGCTTGGTTTTTTCGGCTGGTACGCGCTCATCGTGCCCCATCATCACGGCGCAATCAGCGAGCTTGGCCTGCTGGCAGGGCTCGCAGCCGGGCCGCTTGTCGCGACTGCCGCGTGGATCGGCTACGCGCGATATTTTGCGCGCCGCGCGGGAATAACGCTTCCTCGGTCGCTCCAATACGACGCGCTTACCTGGCTTCCGTTCCTGCTTCTTTGGCTTACATTCTTCTTAGCCCCGCAGTTGACGCATGGCGCCCGGCTCTTCCTCGTCGCCATTACCCTCGCGTGCGCCGGCAAGGTTCTCATCGCGGCACGTTTCAATCAGACCGTCCGCGAGGTCCTCATCGACTTTGCCGCGACTCGCGTCGCGATCATCGTCATCGCCGAGCTTGCATCGGTCATCATCGGTCAGCGCGCCGGGACGCACGTCCAAGAATCTTCGTACGCTCTTCTGGCGGTTTGGGGACGCTGGGATGCGGTTCACTACCTGGACATTGCGACCCAAGGATACCAGGGCACCGATATGGCGTTCTTCCCGCTCTATCCGCTGCTGATACGAATCGTCGGATCGCTCTTAGGCAATCACCTCGTGGCCGGACTGCTCATTTCCAACGTCTCGTTTTTCTTTGGTCTGCTCTACCTCTATAAGCTGCTCGAGCGCGAGTACGACCGCGCAGTGGCACGCCGCGCGATTTTCTACGCGTCCATCTTCCCTACCGCCGTTTTTTTCTCGGCCGTCTATCCTGAATCGTTGTTCTTCGTGCTCACGGTCGCGTCGTTCTATTACATGCGCACGCGGGCGTGGGGTCTAGCGGCACTCCTCGGCTTCTTCGCGGCACTCACGCGCGTCGAGGGCGTTCTGCTGATCGTTCCGTTTCTCATCGAATGGTGGTCGCAGGACCGACCGCTGCCGCCCGGTGCATTGTACGATCTTGCCGCCGGCCTCCTCATTCCACTTGGCCTCTCGGTCTACATGGCCTATCTTTGGGTGCTGCGAGCCGATCCACTCTATTTCTCACACGTCCAGATCCACTGGAATCGCCACTTCGCGATGCCTTGGGTGAGCGTGGCCAACGCCTTCCACAAAGCGCTGCATGCGACGGGAGGACAGGTGGTCGCGAACCAATTGCTCGAGATTGCGTTCACCTTTCTCATGATTGCCGTCCTGATCGGCGGTTGGCATCGGTTGCGCCCTTCGTACATCGCGTACATGGCGCTGTCGATTCTGGTGCCGATGTCCACCTCGAACCTCATGTCGATGCCGCGCTTTGCCCTCGTCCTCTTTCCGATGTTCGCCATCCTTGCACGTTGGGGAGAGCGACCCTGGGCAAACAACGTGATACTCGCCTTCTCACTGCCTCTGCTTGGACTTTTTACCGTCCTTTTCGCCGACTGGTATTGGGTTGCGTAAGCGGCGCGGCGTTCGCCAATTCGTCAAGTTCGGAATCGTAGGGGCCTCGGGCACGGTCGTGAACTTCATCGTCGCCCATGCGCTCGAAAAAACGACGACGCTGTCATGGTTCGCCGATTTTGCAATCGGCTTCATGATCGGCGGCGTGTCGAACTACATCCTCAATCGCATCTGGACGTTCGGCTCCCGGCGCAATCCGATTCTCGAAGGCTTGCAGTTTTTGGCCGTTTCGGCGATTGCACTGCTCGTGGGGAAAGTCGTCTTTACCATCGCGGGAAAAACGGGCTTCCATCATTTTACGACGACATGGCTGGCCGCAACGCTCTCAGGCGTCTTCGTAAACTTTTTCCTCAATAAATATTGGACCTTTCGCCACCTCAATTGAGGATCTACCGCTGGCCTATCGCATTAGGGGCAGTGCTGCTTCTCGCGTTGGCGCTGCGACTCCACGGCATTCACGATCCACTCCTCGATCATCCGGCTTGGCGCCAAGGCGATACTGCGGCGATCGCGCGTAACTTCGCGCGGCTTCGGTTCGACATCATGTATCCCCAGACGCTCTACAACGGGCCGCCCCCTAATTACGTCGAGCTGGAGCTCCAGATCGTGCCCTTCCTGGCCGCATCGCTCTACAAGATCTTCGGCGTCCATGAAATATTCGGCCGCATCCTCACGATGGCATTCAGCCTCGCGACCGTCGTCACGCTCGCCTATTTCGGTCGCTGGCTTTTCCGCAGCAATTTAGCCGGGGTCGTCGCCGCATTCTTTTACGCGGTCTTCCCCGGAAGCGTTTATTACGGCCGCACGTTCATGCCGGACTGCGCCATGGTCTTCTTCTTGACCGCGGCGCTCTATGCCGTAACTCGCTATCTCGTCGAGGACGAAGCCTTCACTCCGCGCGGCTTAGCGGGAAGTACCGCCCTCCTCACGCTTGCCTATCTCGCAAAGCCGGTGGCGACATTCGCCGTGGTGCCGCTGCTCGGACTACTGGCCGAGCGCAAACGGGCCGCGCGTCCGATACGACCGCTGTTCGCCGCAATCCTCATTGCGCTTCCGCTGCTCGTTTTGGTGCTCTACGATCGCGGCCTCGACTCGCACGCGGAATGGCACTGGGCCAGCGGCATTACGCGGTTGCACGTGCTCCCCGCATTGCGCGACGCTCTGACCACGGCGCAAGGGTTCAAAGCTAAGGCCGGGCAGTTTCACGTGGTCTTAGGTCTGTTCCGCGATACGCTCATGGGTAGCATCGCGTTTGCGCTGACGATCGCGTGCTTCGTCGCGTTGCCGTGGGTACCGTCGCGAAGCAAAACGTTGCTTTGGGCATGGCTCGCCGGCGGCCTGGCCTACGTCTACGTCGTTGTAACGGTCGAACGCGTCGACTATTATATGTACCCGCTGCTGCCGCTTTGCGCGCTGGTCATCGGGGGCGCGGGCGCGCGTTTCGTTGCCTACGTACGCACCGCCGACGTCGCGCCGATCGCGCGCTACGCGCTGCTAGCACTCGTTCCGATCGTTGCCATGGCAACGCTACTGCTCAGCCGCACGCCGATCGCACCATACTATGGCTACAACAAGGAAGTCTATCGAAATGCGGTCGATCTCGACCGCACCCTGCCGAAAAACGCGCTGATCGTCATCGGCCATTACGGACCTGACGTGCAGTACTACATCGACCGTTTTGGCTGGGAGGAAGACCCCGCGGTGTGGACGCCGTTCGATGAAGAGAGCGCCATCCGCAAGGGCGCTCGCTACTTCATTTCCATCGAAGACGGGCGTCTCCGACATAATCTGGAGCTTTGCGCGTGGCTGCAGCGCTTTCCGGTGCGCGACGCCACTGGGGCGTGGCCGGTCTATGAAACCGATCCCGCCAATGTTTCCCGGCAGGCAGAGCGATTCTGGCGCGAATTTCGCAACGCCGAACGCGCCGGAACTGGGAGAGCCTTCCTCAACGCGGCGGGGGTTTGCCGTGCGACGAATGCCTAGGACCGCCGTCGCTACCCGCCGATCGCGCTGAAGGTTTCGAGGAGAGCGCGGAAGGCCTCCGGCTGTACGTAGATGCTGCCACGGAACGGATAATCCAGCGCGATGACCAAGAACAGCACCAAACCGATCAAGAGACTCAGCCCACCGATCATCAACTCTTGCATGAGCGTCTGATCGAAGCCGAAGAGATAGGTAAAGGCTACCGTAATAAACGCTCCGGCGATCAGCACGACCCACATGAGGCGGTTGATACCGTTGGAATCTATCGTCAGACGCGTTTGGCGGTCCATCAGCGCCGTATCCATCGCCGCCAGCATTTGGGTCTGAATGCCTCCCAGCCGAATCGTATTCGCGGGCAGTGCTCTCACGTCACGATCCACCGCCTCGAGCAAGGCATTGGAAATCGGCGCTGTCTCGCCCCTCTTCATCTGCGGCCATTCGTCATAAATAACCGAGTTCACGTACGCGCGAAGCATCGCTCGTAACTTGGCCGCGCCCGGAAACGACCCGGCATCACGATAGACCGTCGAAATCGCGCTCGCTTCTTCATAGGTGCGCGTTTCGGCCTCTTGGAAGCGCTCCCAGACGCCTATGGCAACGAATGCCAGTAGTACGGCATAGATGACGCCGATAACCGCCAGAATGAATCCAGCGCGGTCATTGTGCGCCATGCGAACCTCGTGGGAGGTGAACCTCGATACGAGATACCCGATCAAGAGCGCGATCAGTACGAAGCCACCGACGATCACGATGCCCGCTACGATCGTCGACAACGATTCAAGCCAAGGGATCATTTAATCGCTCCCATTCTCTACGGCAGCGGCAGCAGCGAACTTGCGCCGAAGGTCGTGGATTGCGTGGGAGCTTCGGGCACTCCGGAGGTGACGAGCTGACGGTACAGGATCAACCGATTTGTATTCCTCGCAAGTTCGAGCTGGAGCTCATAACTGCGTTTGATGGCACTCGTCAGCTCGGTCGCGTCGAACGTGTACCCAAAGCGCTTTAAGTTTCGCAACAAGAGCGCGTTGTTCAGGTTGAGCTGTTGATAGGCTCGCTGAATCTCGAGTCCCGCGGCCCGGTAGGTAGGGTAGTTTGAAAGCACGATCTCACGCTGAAGCTTGGCCTGATCGATCGTCGATTTGAGCGCGGCCAACCGTACGCTCTGGGAATCGACGGCGAGCCCCTCGTCTACCGTCGCCAACGCATCGTCGAAATTTCCCTTCGTATACTCGCGCTGAGCTAGATCGGCCGCGGCCTCAACGAAGCCCGCACGCGCACGCGTGTCTTTGGAATCCACGCGCAGCGCCAGCCGGTACGATAGCTCCGCATCCCGAGCGTTGCCCCGGGCAAGCGCGACGTCCCCTTGGTGGACGCGCGTCTTCACGATCCAACGCTCGATCGACCCCGCGCATCCCGACAGGAGCGCGATCCCGAAGAACACGGCGACGACCCTAAAAATGAACTTGCCCCGCAAATCGTGCAACCACCTCGATGATCACTGCGGCCGGATAGAGAATCGCTTGCGAGAGCAGCGACCCGATAATGGCCGTCAGCGATAAGTAGAACACCATCGAGCGAACTTCCTCGACCGTGCGCTTCCCGTGTATTGCCTGATCGGTAATCATCGATGACGTAGGATCGACGAAAAGCGTAAAGGCAATGGTTCCCACCCCATTGATGACGCCCGAGAGGCCGATGGCCGTCCGCGCGACGCCCGCGTCGAGGACCGACGCAAGGTACGACGCCTGCACGCCGATCGCATAGACGCACATCACGACGGTGTTGAAAATCAAAAGACGCTTGGGCAAGATCCGCCAGTCGAATGCCCGCAGCTCCGCAAGTCGCGGTAAACGCTCTGCGCCCAGCACGTCGCCGATTACCGACGGCGCGGAAAGCCGCAGCAGCGAATGCGGGACGGACCCGCGCGCCTCGAACGAGTGGACGCCTCGGCGAAATAGATAGGTGAACATCGGTAAGAACAGGGCGAAAGCGATCATCCCAAGCGTGCCCGCGAAAACGATCAGTCGCAACTGGGTCTCGAACAGACGCTGCCATGCAGCGACCGCCATCGGATCGGCCGTCACTCTTCCCGCGGCATTACCCGCTTCGTCCGCGAGCGGGCCCACGAAGAACGCCATAAAAAGGTTAGCCAACCGCCCCGTCGTCACGAACAAATTGAAGAGCGAGATCGAAGTCGCAATCCGCTTCGTTTGAACGCCCGCCAGCCGAGCCGCATACGCTCCAATCGTCACGCCCTGAACGATGAACGTAATGGCCATCGCGCCGACCAATTTTCCAGACCACACATGTGGCTCGACCGATGCTGCGACTAAGGCTTGCATGGCAAGCTCTACATGCCCTCTTCGGGTCGCTCGTCGCTCCGCATCCTTGCTCCGCTCCTGCTGCACCGCGCTCGCGCCACCTGCTGAGGACAATCATGACCTCCTGTCAATGGCGCTCGCGTCGGAGCCCCTCAGAGGGCACGTAGGTCTTCGCTGCAAGCCTCACGCATCAGGCGGCGTGGGAGCCCCACACGATTGCCCCCTCATCGACGGGACCAATGATGCACAAGCCGAGATTTTCTTCAACGAGCAGGTCGCGAGCGAGCTCCTGGACCTCTTGCGCGGTCACGGCATCGATCCGATGCTCGATCTCCTCCGCAGTCACCTCGCGGCGCAAGGCCAACTCGTTGCGACCGAGACGAATCATTCGGCCCGACGTCGACTCGAGCGAGAGCGTGAGATTGCCCTTGATGTGCTCCTTTGCGAGGTGGAACTCTGTTTCGTCGATCGGCGCGGTGCGCACGCGCGCGAACTGCTCGACGACAACGTCGATGCACGACTGAACGTTGCTCGGTGAAGTTCCCGCGTAGACACCGAAAAGTCCGGCCGCGCGGTAGGCGGCTTGAAACGAGTAGACGCTGTAAACGAGCCCCCGCTGTTCGCGTATCTCTTGAAAGAGCCGGCTCGACATACCTCCGCCGAGCACCGTGTCGAGTATCGAGAGCGCATAACGGCGTTCGTCACGGATGTCGATACCGCGAGCACCCATGATTACGTATGCCTGCTCGCTGTCCTTATATCGCACCTTCGTGGCGGGCGTCGCTGCCGGGCGCTCCGGTTCGGGCAGCAAGCAGACTCCCTCGAAACCCGCAAACTGTTCGCAGACGAGCTCGACGAAGCGTTCGTGCTCGACATTTCCCGCCGCTGCGACGACAACCGAGTTCGGCGCGTAGTGGGCACGCATGTGAGTGCGGAGGTCGTCCGGCGTAATGCGCACGACCGTATCGGCAAATCCGATGGTCGGCTCGCCCAGGCTCGATTCCCGCCACATCGTTTGCAAGAAGACGTCGTGAATGAGATCGTCGGGAGAGTCCTCATACATCTTGATCTCTTCGAGAACGACCTTCTGTTCTTTGGCCAGCTCCTGCGGATCGAACGTTGAGTGCAGGAACATGTCGGCGAGCACGTCGAGAGCCAGTGGAATATGCCGGTCGATAATCTTCGCGTAGTAGCACGTCGTTTCTTTATCGGTAAACGCGTTGAGATTTCCGCCAACGCCGTCCATCGTTTCGGCGATCTGTCGTGCAGTTCGACGTCGAGTTCCCTTGAAAAGCATGTGCTCGACCAAATGAGAGATCCCGCGGCGTTCGCGGTTTTCTACGGACGAGCCGACGTCGGCCCAAATGCCGACGGTAGCGGAGCGCACCGCCGGCATCGTCTCGGTCAGCACCCGCAGACCGTTGGGAAGCGTCGTTTTCTCGTACATTACGCCTGCTCTCGGAAGGCCGAACGCGCCCATTGCGCGTCCCAAAAGACGCCGTCGCTCTGGCCCGCCAATCGGTCCCGCAGCGACTGGACGCTCTCGCCTCGGCGCGTGCTCAAACTGAATACCGTTCGCGACGTGGGCTTGGCGAGATCGCCGCTGACCACCGCTCCCTTCCCGACGCCGATTGGGACGCTCGTCCACAGATCGATCTCCTCCGTCTCCGGAGCTGCCGCAAAACTCGCTTCCACCAGAGCAACGACTTCAGCTACGAACTCGTCGCGCGTCATCGGTCGATGAAACTTGACCCCTAACATACGAATGCCGACGATGAGGTGCCCAGAGAGTGCGTTTGCCGAAATTTGGCTTACCTCCGCCGGCCATCGAGTCGAAAAGATCGACGCGCCGATGCGCTGCGCAACGTCGCGGCGATTGCCGGCTGCGCGCGCCGTCGCGTCAAGCTGCGCGACGCTCGGCGCGTAGGCCATGGCAGCGCTCCGTACGATTTCGATCGCAACGGCGACGGCGAGACGATCCTAGTAAGATTGCGCAAAATACGCCCTGGCTTTCGCCGGCTCTCCGCAGGCCACGCAGGTTAAATTTCGTTCTTCGAGGTTTCGTACGAGGCGCGTCGTCGCGGTCGTTAGGCTCTTTACGTGGGCCTCACACTCGGGTCGTTCGCACCACGCGATATCGACCATGCCCGCGCGACTCTTGCAGAGATCGAAGAATTCGCTGCGGTCAACCGTCGCGAAGGTGTGCTCGTCCAAAAACGACTTCGCCTGGCCGTAGAGCGAGTCTTGAATCTCGTCGAGCAGCTCCCGCAACACGTCCGGGACCTGCGCCTGCGCGACGCTGCGCCGCTGCCCCGGCTCTTGCTTTTGACGATCTCGCCGCGCCAGCACGGCCGTTTGCGCATCGACGTCGCGCGGCCCGATCTCAATCCGAACCGGCACGCCGCGCAGATCCCATTCGCTATATTTCCAGCCCGGCTGCGCGTCGCGCGCGTCGACGCGAACGCGGAAGCCGGCCTCGCTCAAGCGGCTCGCAAGCCTCGTGCTTGCTTCGATCGCCCGATCGTCGTTGGATCGAACGATGGGAATGACGATCGCTTCGATCGGCGCCATTTTTGGTGGAATGCGTAGCCCACGATCGTCGCCGTGGACCATGATCAGAGCGCCGAGCATCCGCCACGACACGCCCCACGACGTCGTGTAGGCGTGCTTGATCGAGCCGTCGGCGTCGACGAATTTGATATCGTATGCCTTGGCGAAATTTTGCCCCAAGTCGTGCGACGTTCCCGACTGCAGCGCTTTGCCGTCGGGCATTAACGCCTCGATCGCAAAAGTTTCGATCGCGCCGGGAAAGCGCTCTCCGGCGCTTTTGCGGCCGTAATAGACTGGCACCGCTGCCACGTTTTCCGCGAAATCGCGATAGAGCTCGAGAATTTTTAACGTTTCTTCACGCGCTTGCGCGGCGGAGGCGTGAGCGGTGTGCCCTTCCTGCCACAGAAACTCCATCGTGCGCAGAAATGGCCGCGTTGCCTTTTCCCATCGCACGACGTTTGCCCACTGATTGATGAGAATCGGAAGATCGCGATACGACTGCACCCATTGCGCGTACATAACTCCGATGATCGCTTCGGAGGTGGGTCGGACCGCGAGCCGCTCGGTCAGCTTTTCGCTGCCGCCCTGAGTCACCCAAGCGACTTCGGGTGCGAACCCCTCGACGTGTTCCGCCTCTTTTACCAACAAGCTTTCCGGGATAAAGAGGGGGAAGTACGCATTTTCATGGCCCGTTGCCTTGAAGCGCGCGTCGAGATGCTTGTAGAGGTTCTCCCACAGCCCGAAGCCGTAGGGGCGAAGCACGACGCAGCCGCGCACGGGCGAATATGAAACGAGCTCTGCTTTGAGGCAAGCCGCCGTATACCATGCGGAGAGGTCAGCCGCCTTCGGAGGAATTTCCTTGACGGCGCCCGCGTCGAGCGCTTCGGACATGACCGGCCCGGTTTCGCGCGCGATACTGAAACGGCCTCTCCTAGGACCTTCCGCCCGCGGAGCGCATAGGAAAGCGATGCCTAAGCCGACGCGCATCTATACTCGCACGGGCGACCAAGGAATGACGGGACTGGTCGGCGGCAGTCGCGTCAAGAAGAACTCGCCGCGTATCGAGACGTATGGCACGATCGACGAGCTTTCGAGCGCAATCGGCATAGCGCGAGCCGCATTGCGTCCTTTGCTGCCGGACCACGAACGTGGTGCCCGTCTTGACGCCTGGCTTGCGTGGACGCAAGACGCGCTCTTCAATCTCGGCAGCGAGCTCGCGACGCTGCCGGCAGATCGCCGCGAAGACCGGCCCTCGGTCGGCAGTGCCGACGTCCGGGCACTCGAACGCGGCATAGACGAAGCGCAAGCAGACCTCGCGCCGCTCGCGAACTTCATTCATCCGGGCGGCTCGATGCCTGGCGCGTGCCTGCACTTCGCACGGACGATTTGCCGCCGCGCCGAGCGCCTTTTGCTCGCGCTTCACGATCGCGAAGAAGTTGGGGACGAGCCGCTGCGATATCTCAACCGCCTTTCGGATGCGCTCTTTGTCTGGGCGCGCTGGATCAACGACGAAATCGGCGTTGCCGAGCATATCTGGAATGCCGCGAGCAGGCCGCCAAGCTCGTAGTGCGAAGCGTCGCTCGAGTGTCGTTTCTTTCCGAACTCTTCGCGACCACCAACGTAGAGAAGTTGCGCGAACTCGGCAACCGAAAGATTCTTCGCCGCGCGCTGACCGCGAAGGACTTGGTCGCCATTGGACTGGGCACCATGATCGGCGGTGGGATTTTTACGACGATCGGAACCGGCGTCAAGGGCGCCGGACCTGCCGTCATCGTCTCCTACCTGCTGGCTGGCCTTACTTCATTTTTTGCGGCTCTCTGTTATGCGGAGCTTGGAGCGATGGTGCCGGTAGCCGGAAGCGCCTATACGTACGCCTACGCTACCATGGGCAAACTCTTCGCTTGGATCATCGGCTTTGCTCTGATCTTCGAATACGGAATCAGTGCCGCGCCCGTCGCTCAGCAATTCTCGGCCGCCGTTCAAGACGTTTTCAAGGATGCCGGCTTGGCGCTGCCGGGATGGGCTCAGCAGTCGAGTCTCATCCTCCACGGCGCGTGGTGGCTGCCCTCGAGCTGGGACCTCGCTCACTCGCAATACGATCTCGTCGCCGCTCTCTTCGTCATCGGTTTGAGCGTTTTGCTCTCCGTGGGCATTCGCGAGTCGGCGACTGCCAACAACGTCTTCGTCGTGCTCAAGATATCGGCGTTGGTCGTCTTCGTTATCGCCGGCTTATTTCTGGTTCACGCCGGCAACTTGCACGACTTTAACCCCGTCGGGTGGGGAAGTCTTCGGCCTTTTGGAGGCGTTGCGGATTATTCGTCGTCCGCTCAACCCTATGGCATCATTGCGATCGGCGCCTACGTCTTCTTTAGCTACATCGGCTTCGATACGGCGACGACGACCGCCGAAGAGTGCAAGCGTCCGCAGTTCGACGTTCCCGTGGGAGTGATCGGCGCGCTCGCGATCGGTACGGTAATTTACTGCGCTACTGCGATCGTGCTCGTCGGCGCGGTGCCTTGGAACAAAGTACCGATCAAAAATCCACTGGTTTATGCGCTCGCGCCGCTTCACATACCGGCCCTCACCTGGGTGATCACCGTTGGCGTGTTGGCCGGCACGACGAGCGTCGCGCTGGCCTCATTGCTTGGTCAGTCGCGCATTTTCTATGTTATGGCTCGCGACGGCATGCTGCCGCCGGTGGTCGCTGCGATCCATCCGCGTTTCAAGACGCCTTTCGTTACGACGCTTTTGACCGGTGCCGTCGTCGCGATCCTCGCGCTCATCGTCCCGCTCAACAACTTGCTCAACCTCGTGAACATCGGAACGCTCATCGCATTTACCGTGGTCTGCGCCGGAGTGCTCTACTTGCGCCGCCGGCGTCCGGACCTGCCGCGCAGCTTCCGCGTACCGTTCGTGCCGCTCTTTCCAATTTTGGGAATCGTCTTCTCGCTCTTCCTGGCAATATTCGGTCTCTCGCGAGCGACCTGGACTTGGTTTCTCATCGCCCTCGTATGCGGGCTCGTCTTCTTCTTCGCCTACGGATTCCGGAATTCGAATCCAGCGGAAGTCGTGCCGGTCGAGGAACCGGAGGGCTTAACCGAATTCGCCTAGCAGAGCGTGTCAGGTTATTGAGGGGTCGCGCCTTCGGGATTTGGCGCTTGGCCGATCCCAGGCGTCATGACCTCGATGCGTGCGTCTCGCGGATCGTACTTCGTATGAACGTGCAGCGCCCGCGCGACTGCATCGAGCGAGATCATGACGCGACCGCGTACGCGGAACGGGGCGTGTTTGAGGGTGAACCGCATGCCGTTGAGCGTAGCGCGCGGATCTCCGACGCGCACGCGTAGCGACTGACCGCCGAGCACGACTTCGACGACGCCCGTCTTGGGGTCCATCTCGGTTTCGGCGCCCAGCGCGTCGGCGATCGAACGCAACGGCACAAAGGCCTTATCGCTCGTCGTGGTCACCGGCGCGACGTCGCTATCGACTCGTTCGCCGTCGACGAGCATGACGATCGGCCTCGAGAAAGCCAGCAGCACTGAAACCGCGAGCGCCGCGACTGCTACGCCGGCAAGTCGCCGCCAACTCAGAGTTGCGTACAGCTCGGCGGTGCGGCGTATCATACGGCCGCTTCGCCGATCTCTTCGAGATAGGCGGGATACTTTTCGGCGATAACCTTTTCGATCTCTAAGCGTAACATGCCAAGCAGCTCGCTCTCGGGATAGGTGCCGACGAGCTCGCCGCCGCGATAGATTGCGCCCTTTCCCTTGCCTCCCGCAACTCCAACGTCAGCCATCTTCGATTCACCCGGACCATTGACCACGCAGCCCATTACCGCGACCTTCACGGGTGCGGTATACGACTTCGCGATAGCTTCCACGGCGCGGCCGAGCTCGAGCACCGATATCTCGGCACGTCCGCACGAAGGACAGGCCGTGATTTCGAAGCCCTTTTCGCGCAATCCGAGCGACTTGAGGATGCTCCAGCAAACCGGAACTTCTTCGATCGGATCGTCGGCCAACGAGACTCGAATCGTGTCTCCGATTCCCTCCCACAAAAGAATTCCGAGTCCGATCGACGATTTGATCGTGCCGTCGCGCAGCAACCCCGCCTCGGTAATCCCTAGGTGCAGGGCATAGGGCGTCGCCCGCTCGCGCAGCCGCGCGTCCATCAGGCGATAGGCGTCGACCGTCGTGGCAACGTCGTGTGCCTTGAGCGAAATCGCGATCTCGTTATGTCCGTGCTCCTCCAAAATCTCGACATGACGCAGCGCGGAAAGCACCATGGCTTCGGCCGTATGGCCGAGTGACTTTTCCAGGTCGGCGGCGAGCGAACCCATGTTCACGCCCACGCGAATCGGAATGCCGCGCAATTTGGCGGCTTCCACAACCTCTGCCACCTTTTTGGGGTCGCGGATATTTCCCGGGTTCAACCGCAGCTTTGCGACGCCCGCTTCGATCGCTGCGAGCGCCATCTTATGATCGTAGTGAATATCCGCCACGATCGGCACCGGCGAGCGGTGTACGATTGCGGGGAGGCCGGCCGCGTCGGGAGCATCTTTGACCGTAACGCGGACGACTTCGCAGCCTTCCATCGCGAGGCCGTAGATTTGTTCGAGCGTCGCATCCGCATCGGCGGTATCCGTCGTCGTCATAGACTGCACGACGACCGGATGATTCCCGCCGATCCATACGCTTTTTGCGTCGGTTTTTCCGGTCTTGTTCTGTAAAAAGATCGGCTTGCTCTTGCGCCGCACGCGCAACATCACATCACCCCTTGACCGTTGATGATGCGGGCAATGTCGTGGAACGCGACCAGCATTATCAGTGCCATGAGAGCGGCGAAACCGGCAATGTGGACCATTGCTTCTTTCTCCGGGTCGACGGGGCGCCCGCGAACAAGCTCGGCTATGATGAATGCCGCTCGACCGCCGTCGAGAGCCGGAATCGGCAACAGATTGAAGAGCCCCAGCGCAAACGAGATCGTCGCCGCGAGCGAAAAGTACGGGCCCCAGCCCCAATCTTGCACGGTCGCAGCCACCTGTCCCATGCCGATTGGCCCTGCAATCTCGGGCGCGTATTTTGCGAACTGCGTCACGAGGAGTGCGAGCCCTCCGAATGTTTGACTTGCAACCGCCGCGAATTCTTGCGCGCTCTGGCGAACCGCCGCTCGCAGGCCCACCCGCTCGTAGGCAGGAACCGGCGAGAACCCGATGCAGCCGAGGTTCTTACCTACTTGCGACGGACACGGACGCGGGGAGACGTAGACCTCACTTCGAATGCCGTTACGCTCGTAAACGAGATCGAGTCTTTTTCCTAGACCGGCATGGATGGTGTCGACGAGGCTTTTGCCCGACGTGATGGCGAGGTTGTCGATTCCCACGATGCGGTCGCCGGGACGGATACCGGCAATCGCCGCCGGAGAACCCGGCAGGACTTCACCGACAACCGGCTGGTTCGATTTGTCGCTGGCTACTCCAAAGGCAAGCGCGCCGATCAAAAGAATCAAGTAGCAAAGCAAAAAGTTCGCAAACGGTCCGGCCAGCACGATCGCGAGCCGGCGCCAGGGAGATTTCGCCTGGAAGTTGCTCTGGCCGACTCGCTCCCCGGCAAGGAAATCGCGTTGTTGCTGCGCCTCCGAAACCCGGTTGTCTTCGCCTTCCATCGCGCAGAAGCCGCCGATCGGCAGCGCGCGCAACGTATACTGCGTTCCGCTACGGGGACTCGTCCAGGCAAGGAGCTTTGGGCCGAAGCCGATCGCAAATTCGTTAACGCGCACCCCATTGCGACGGGCCAAAAGAAAGTGACCAAGCTCGTGAAGGACGATTAATACCGAGAGCATCACCAGGAAGGTGACAACCTTTTCGAATCCGACGAAGGTCACGATGGCAAACAGATTCAACGAGTGGGCCTTTCGATGGAGTCTACGATCTCTCCGGCGGCTTTGCGCGACTCTTCATCGGCTCTTCTTACCCCGGCTAAGGTTGGCTCTTCGGGGCGGACTCGATGCATGGTCTCTTCAATGACCTCGGGAATCCGTCCGAAATAGATCCTACCCCCTACAAAAGCCTCCACCGCAACTTCGTTTGCAGCCGAGAGGACGGCGGGCTGCGTCCCGCCAGCGGCCAGTGCTTCATACGCCAGCCGAATGCAAGGGAACCGAGCCGGATCGGGGGCCTCGAATTCGTAGCGGAGCGCCGTTTCCCCGTCCTTTGCTCCGAGCATCCTGAGAACCTCATCGTTCGGATGAGCGCCGGTAAAACCGTTGGAGACCCAGAACGATTTTAGTCTTTCCGGGTAGCTGAGCGCATAGCCGATGGGAACGCGCATATCGGGCGCGGCGAGCTGCGACTTGATGCTGCCATCAGTAAAAACGACGAAGCCGTGTGCAACCGATTGGGGGTGCACGACGATACGTATGCGCTCACCTTCAACGCCGAATAGCCGGCTGGCCTCGATCACCTCCAGTCCTTTGTTCATCATCGTCGCCGAGTCGATCGTGTTCTTCGTCCCCATCCGCCACGTCGGGTGCACCAGCGCGGCAGCGAGGTCCGCTCGCTCCATCGCTTCTCGCGGCGTTCGCCAAAAAGGGCCGCCCGAGGCGGTGAGCACGATGGCAGCAACGCTCGATGGCTTCTCGCCCGCTAGGCACTGGAAGATCGCGCTATGCTCGCTGTCCACGGGCAACAGCCGCGAGCCGGTACGGGTACTTGCTTCGACCAGCAGCGCGCCGGCCGCAACGACGAGCTCTTTGTTTGCGACCGCGACGTCAATGCCGCGTTCGACCGCTGCAAAGACCGCTTCGAACGCTACCGCACCGTCCGTCGCGGCGAGCACGATGTCCGCAGCGCTCTCCACCGCAACGCGATGCAATCCGGCGCGTCCATCCGCGGCCGTGCTTTGGACGCTCACGCCAAAGCGGAGGACCTGTTCGCGTAGCAGCTCGACATTGCGCCCGGCCGCGAGCCCCACGACTTCAAACTCATCGGGGTGACGCCCGATCACATCCAGCGCCTGAGTGCCAATCGATCCAGTCGATCCTAAGATCGCGACTCTTTTTCGCGCCATCGCTAAACTTGGAGAATACCGAGAATGTGAAGCGTCGCGTAAAAGCCGACGCCGCCCAACAAGTAAGAATCAAAGCGGTCGAGAACGCCGCCATGGCCCTGGATCATCGCTCCTGCGTCCTTCACTCCGGCATCCCGTTTGAATGCCGACTCGATGAGATCGCCGCCTTGCGCCGCGATGCTCGTGGCAAATCCGAGCGTGGCCCCCTGCCACCATTGGAGATGGAGCTGCGGGAGCCAGGTCGCGGCCGTTGCGATGACGACCACGATCGTTAGTGATCCCACCGAGCCTTCAACGGTTTTGTTCGGCGAAATCTTCGTCAGGCGCCGCCGCCCAAGACTTGTGCCGACAAGCATGCCGAATGTGTCGGTGAGGGCGATCATCACAATGACGTAAAAGGTAAGCCACATGCCGTCGCCCGGTATCTGGCGGATGAAAACGAAGTACGTCAGAAGTTTGCCGATGTAGAGAACGGCGAGCAGCGTGTAAGCGGTGCGTGCGACGTATCCCTTCTGCTCCCCGTACATCCCGATCACAAACGCGGCGATTACGATTGCCGCCAGCAGCACTCCCTCCCACTTGTGCAACAGACCAAAGACGGCCATCGCGATGTAGGCGCAGACGCCGAGCATGGCAACCGGGTACTCCAAAGGCTGGCCCTTGATCGCACATAGGTAGTTAAATTCGTAAATGCTCGCAAGTCCAATCGCGACGATCAGCGCGTAGAAGGCCCAGGGAACGAGAACGCAGCTAAGCCCGACCGCGGCGAGGATCAAACCGACGACGATGCGTCGTTCGGTCAAGTCGCGCCGAAGCGCCGTTCCCGCTGTTGAAACTCGATCAACGCTCGTACGAAATCATCCTTCGAGAAGTCAGGCCAATAGACGTCGGTCATCACAAGCTCGGCGTACGCGGCCTGGTAGAGTAGAAAGTTCGAGAGCCGGTGCTCGCCGCCTGGGCGAATCAGCAGATCGAGCTCTGGGAGATCCGCCGTGTAAAGATACCGTCCGATAACGTCTTGGTCGATACTCTCGGGAGCCACCGTGCCCCGAGCAACGTCGCGCGCGATCGCTCGAACGGCTCGTTCGAGTTCGGCGTGGGAACTGTAGTTCACCGCCAGATTGAGAAGCAGGCCGTCGTTCGCCGACGTTTCCGATTGTAGGTGGGAGAGCGCACCTCGTGGTGCAGCCGGGAGCGACTCCCACTCGCCCATGACGCGAACCCGGACGTTGTTGCGACGGAGCTCGATCAGCTCGTTGCGCGCGAAGTACACGCAGAGCTCGAAAAGCAGCGAGATCTCGCGCGCATCGCGGTTCCAATTTTCCGTCGAGAATCCGTAAACGGTAAGGACGTCGATGCCAAGATCGCTGGCGGCGCGCGTCACGTGGCGCAGCGCGATCATACCTCGGCGGTGTCCCTCGATCGCGGGCATGCCTCGCTCTTTTGCCCAGCGGCGATTCCCGTCCATGATGATCGCGACGTGCCGCGGGAGATTCCGCAAATCGAGGTCGGCGCGAATGCCGGCGGCCAGCGACATGCTCACGGTTGATACGACTCGTATCCGACCGTCAGCTCCACCTCCCGGTCAGCTTCCCCCGCATCATCCTGGTCTAATCGAAGGGCGACGGGCTCATCGATCTTCAAGCGGAGTACGCGGAGCGTCCCGCAGCCAATCCAGCTGCCATAGGGGGCGAGAACGCGCAAACGTAAACGCCGTCCGCGCAGAGCACGGCGCGCCTGCACCTCCGGCACGAGCACGAAATCCTCGCTCACACTTCCATAATCTCTTTTTCTTTAGCGGTGACGAGTCCGTCGATTTCCTTGACGTACCGATCCGTAAGCCGCTGCAGCGACTCTTGCATGCGCTTGTTGTCGTCTTCGGTGATGTCGTGAGATTTCAGTTGTGCTTTGAGCTCGTCATGCGCCTTGTGCCGCACGTTGCGGACAGCGATGCGGCCGTCCTCGGCCTTCTTCTTCACCAGTTTGGCGAGGTCGCGGCGCCGTTCTTCGTTGAGCGGCGGGATCGCAAGCCGAATCGCCGTGCCGTCGACGTTGGGCGTCAATCCGAGATCGCTCTTCTCCACCGCTTTGCGAATTGCCGCGACGAGCGCCTTATCCCAAGCGGTGATCAAAAGCGTGCGCGAGTCCGGAGTCGAGACGCCGGCTACTTGTCTGAGGGGCATCGATTGACCGTACGCTTCTATCATGAGCCGGTCCAGCAGCGCCGGGGCTGCTCGGCCGGTGCGAATCGATGCAAACTCGCCGCGCGTTGCCTCGACGCATTTGTGCATTCTCGCGTCGATTTCGTTGAAATAAGAATCGGCCAAGCTAAGAACTCCCCACCGAGGCCGCTACGGGGCGCCCGACGTACGTGCCGATCGGTTCGCCCCAGATCACGCGGCGGATGTTTCCCGGAACGGACATGTCGAAGACGATCACCGGTAATGCATTGTCCATACAGAGCGCCATCGACGTCGAATCCATGACTTCCAAACCAAGCTGCAGGACCTGTATGTACTCAAGTCGCTCGAAGCGGGTCGCGAGCGGATCTTTTTTGGGGTCGGCAGTGTAAATTCCGTCGACTTTCGTAGCCTTGAGGATAGCCTCAGCATTTACTTCGACAGCGCGCAACGCCGCGGTCGTGTCGGTCGTGAAGTACGGATTGCCGGTTCCAGCAGCGAAAATGACCACGCGACCCTTCTCGAGGTGGCGAATCGCCCGGCGCCGGATGTACGGCTCGGCGATCTGGTGCATCGCGATTGCCGTTTGAACGCGTGACGGAACGCCCATCCGCTCCAAGGAATCCTGCAGGGCCAAAGCGTTGATAACGGTCGCGAGCATGCCCATGTAGTCGGCCGTTGCGCGGTCCATGCCGGCCTCTTCGTGCACCTTGCCGCGCCAAATGTTTCCGCCGCCCACGACGATCGCGACGGAGACATCCGCGCGCCTCACCTCGGCGATCTGCTCGGCCATGGCGTCGGTGGTATTCACGTCAACGCCCGTGCCGTTTCCGGCAAAAGCCTCGCCAGATATCTTCAAAAGGACACGCGCGAATCGCGGGCCGCCCACCTTACTCACCAAGCACGTATCGAGCAAAGCGCCGCACGCGAATTTTTTCGCCGAGCGCTCCTACCGTGCGATAGATCAACTCGCCGACGCTCATCGAGTCGTCTTTGACGAACGCCTGATCGAGCAAACAGTGCTCCTCGAACCATTTCGTCAGCTTTCCTTCGATGATTCGCTCGCCGATCTCCGGTGACTTTTCGGCGGGAACGCCGCCGCGGTACTCGGCACGCAATCGCTCGACCACGTCGGCCGGCACGCTCTCGCGGTCGAGATACTGGGGTGCCATCGCCGCGATATGCATGGCAATATCGCGCGAGAGTTCGACAAACTTTGGATTTCGAGCGACGAAATCGGTTTCGCTATTCACCTCCACGAGGACGCCGATCTTGCCGCCGGCGTGGATATAGCTCGTGACCAGCCCTTCGTCGGCGGTGCGGCCGGCCTTCTTTGCGGCCTGGGCGGCACCACGCTCGAGAAGGAGCGCCTTGGCTCGCTCCACGTCGCCCGCCGCATCGACGAGCGCTTTGCGGCAGTCCATCATCGGTGCGCTCGTCTCTTCACGCAGCGCCTTGATCTCCTCCGGCTTAGGCTGATAGGAAATCAAAGGCCGGCCTCGGCCATGGTCGGCGGGACCTCTTCCACTGACTCTTGCGCCGACGCCTCGTAGACGCCCTCGTCGTACGCGCTCTCGGTCTCGGTCTTGCCCTCGATGATCGCGTCGGCAATTTTGCCGACCATCAGCTTGACCGCTCGTATCGCGTCGTCGTTTCCCGGAATCGGGTAGTCGATTTCGTCGGGATCGCAGTTTGTGTCTATCACCGCGATGATCGGTATTTTTAGCTTGCGCGCTTCCAAGACCGCGATCCGTTCTTTCTTTGGATCCACGACGAAGATCGCATCGGGTAATCGATGCATGTCCTTGATCCCACCCAGAAAGCGCTCGAGGCGATTCATCTCGTCCTGAAGCTTGGCGACCTCTTTTTTGGGAAGCCGCTCGAAATCGCCCTGTAACTTCATGTTCTCGAGTTCGCGCAGGCGCGCGATGCGTTTCTGAATGGTCGCGAAGTTCGTTAGCGTGCCGCCGAGCCATCGCTGGTTGACGTAAAAGGTCCCGGCGCGCTCCGCCTCCTCCCGAACGACGTCTTGCGCCTGTTTCTTGGTTCCGACGAAGAGAATAACGCGGCCTTCCCGCGCGAGCTGTTTCACGACATCGTACGTTTCGCGCAGGCGTTGCACGGTGAGCGCGAGATCGATGATGTAAATGCCGTTGCGCTCTTGGAAGATGAACGGCTTCATCTTGGGGTTCCATCGGCGCGTTTGGTGGCCGAAGTGAACGCCCGCTTCCAAGAGCTCCCTCATGGTAACGACGGTCATAGTCTAACCTTTCTGGCCCCCGGCCGGCGCCCATCCCTGGAATCGCGGTCGCGTCTCGGAGCCATCGCCACCCCGCGTCCATGCGAGGTGAAATTGGACAACCGCGCGATTATAACACGAGACCGCGGACCCTCCAAGGGCCGCGCCGAAGGCGCGCGGCATGCGCTGGCTCGTGACGGGTGGTTTGGGCTTCATCGGCTCTCACTTCATCCGGCTCGCCTTGCGCGAGCGGGCGCGGCCTCGAAATCGTCAATCTCGACGCTATGACCTATGCCGGGAACCCTTCAAATCTTCGCGATCTGCAAGGACATCCTCGGTATCACTTTGTCAAGGGGGACATATCCGATCCGATCGCCGTGCGCGCCGCACTGGCGCAAGGAGTGGATGCGATCTTCAATTTCGCGGCCGAAACACACGTGGACCGGTCCATCGTGGATCCCGAAATTTTTCTGCGCACCGATGCGCTCGGAACGCATACGCTGTTGCAGGCTTTCCGTGAGCTGACGATTCCGCGCTACCTTCAGGTGTCAACCGACGAAGTCTACGGCGACGTCGCCCACGGCGAATCTTTCGAGAGCGATCCTCTGTGCCCGCGCAGTCCGTACGCTGCAAGCAAGGCCGCGGGCGACCTGCTCGTCCTTGCCTATCACGCGACATACGGAGCGCCGGTGGTGATTACGCGTGGCAGCAATACCTACGGTCCGCATCAATACCCGGAGAAGATCGTTCCGCTCTTCGTAACGAATTTGATCGACGATCTGCCGGTACCGCTTTACGGCGACGGTTTGCAAATTCGCGATTGGCTTTACGTGGAAGATCACGCTCGCGCGATTCTCGACATATTCGAAAGGGGCGAAGTCGGTAACGTCTACAATATCTCCGCCGCAACGCCGCGCACCAACTTGGAGCTTACGCGAACGTTGGTGCAACGTTGCGGGCGGTCGATGGAAACGCACGTCGAGCGCGTCGAGGACCGCCCCGGTCACGACCGTCGCTACGCGGTCAACTCCGACAAGCTGCGCGCCCTTGGATGGAGCCCGAACGTGCCATTCGAGGAAGGCATCGCTCGAACGATCGACTGGTACCGCGCCAACGAGGCTTGGTGGCGCCCCTTGAAAGGTCCGCATGCGCACCGGTGAGAGCTCGACGACGCTCCGTCAGGAGAATCGGGGGACCCGCGCCGCGTAGTCGGCGCGGGGGCGTGGAGCCGAGTTTCGGGGGCAACGTCTCCGAAGCGAAGGCGGAACGCCAAAGCACCGCGCGAAGTGCGGTGCGTTTAAAATGAAAGGCATCGTTCTCGCCGGTGGCCTCGGCACGCGGTTGCGACCGCTCACGAAGGTAACCAATAAGCACCTCCTGCCGGTCTACGATCGGCCGATGATCTACTATCCCCTCGACACCCTCTGCCGTGCGGGAATTCGGGAGATCATGCTCGTGACGGGCGGCAACTCCGCGGGGGACTTTCTTCGCCTTCTTGGCAACGGCGCAGAGTTCGGCCTCAACAACATCTACTACGCCTATCAAGAAGGAGAACGCGGCATCGCCGATGCGTTGCGACTCTGCGAACATTTCGCGGAAGGCCAGCGCATCGTGGTCATTTTGGGAGATAACATCCTCCAGGACGACATCGCGCCTTACGTTCGTAAATTCCAGGCCCAGAGCTCCGGCGCGCGCATCCTTTTGAAAGAAGTCGACGACCCCCAGCGTTTCGGCGTGCCGGTCTTGCAGGGCGACCGCATTGTCGAGATCGAGGAGAAACCAGAGCGTCCGAAGAGCCGCTTCGCCGTCACCGGCATATACATGTTCGACCGGCGCGTCTTCGACTTCATTAAGTCGCTGAAGCCCTCGCAACGCGGGGAACTTGAGATCGCCGACGTGCACAACCGCTACATTCGGGAAGGCGACCTCTGCTATGACGTCATAGCCGGATGGTGGAGCGACGCCGGTACCTTCGAGAGCCTCTTTCGTGCGGGCGAATTTGTCGCGCGCGACCGGGCGGCGGCCGCGCAGAGCGGTCAGGAGTGCGGGAAGTGAATCGGCAGCAAAAACAGGGCGACGATGAAAAGTACGCCCGCGAGCGCACCGCGGAACCACCGTTCCGGCAAGCCTCGTGACCAATATCGATCCGACGAAGACTCCGGGTACCGATCCAATCAGAAGCAATCCCGCAATCGTCGGATTAACGTCGCCGATTTGCCAGTGGCCGAGCAGCGACGGCACGAGGACGACGATTGCGAAAGCCACGTCCGTGCCAACGAGTCGCCGCAATGCAAACGATGGCGCAATGAGGAGCAGGAACGGAAGGGTCAGCGAGCCGGCGCCGATCGACGTAATGCTAACGGTGAGACCGACGAAGAACCCAATGGCAACCATCTGCAACGTCGGAAGCTCGCTATCAGGTACCTGGACACGTATCGCCCGCAAGCCCGCGATTGAAGATGATTGCCGCGGCCGAAACCAGTAACGCGGCCCCGACGGCAATGCGCAGCACGTGCTCGAGCTGGTGAATGTCGAGAACCCGGTGCATTTGTGCACTCACAACGACGCCGATAATCGCGCCGGGCAGCCCGCCCAAGGACAATCGCCAGAGTACCGGCACTGAAACCGTCCGCCTCTGGAAGTGGGCGATCATCGCCACCAGCTTTGTTCCCAGCGCGAAGAACAAATCCGAACCGATCGCCGTGTCGGTCCTGACGCCGAGCAAGATAACCAGAAGCGGGGTCGTGAGCGCGCCGGCACCGACACCGCTATATGCGATGCACGCCCCGACGATGAATCCGACCAAGGTATTCCCAGTCACGGACGATCATGGCCTCGCCGGTCACTTCACAGGTATGAGCGGCACCCCGCCTGGGAACGCCGTTCGAACGTCGCGCTTTGCAAGCGGCGGAGCGCTCGCGGATGCCGCGCGCATAATAGAGAGCACGGCGGGCTCGGGCTCGTCGAGATTCATCTCAGTTGCGGTCGGCATCGCGGCTTATATCGGCCTCGTTAGCCGCTTTTCCTACCGAGCGTAGCTTGCTTGATGAAGCGGCAGACGCACCGACGCGGTGGATTTCGGCGAAAATTTCAAAGCGGTGGACCGGCACGTCACGCGGTGCCTCGATTCCGAGCTTCACTTGATCGCCATCGAGGCCGACAACGAGAATCCGGATATCGCTACCGATCATGATGGACTGATTCGCCTTGCGGCTGAGCACGAGCATGAATGCGCTCCTTGACCGGTCGTACGCTAGGAGGCTCCCCCTTTCGAGCGCTAGGGTTCCACCGCCTCTGCATGCAATCGGCAAGAGCTGGAGGGTCCGATGGTCAAAGATGTCGCGTTTTTCGCCTACTCCGTGCGGGACGTCCCGCGCGCGCGCCTTTTATAGCGAGACGCTCGGGCTGCAGCCGGGCGATTCGTTCGGCGAGCACTGGATCGAGTTCAACGTAGGAAACGTGACATTTGGAATCGGAAACGGTGAGGCGCTGGGATTCGAGCCCGGATCTTCCACCGGCGCAGCCTTTGAAGTGGACGACATGAGCGCGATGCGCGAACGGCTCAAAGCCAGCGGCGTCGAAGTCGGCGACGTGCACGAGTTTCCCGCATGTATAACGTGCTTTGCCAGCGATCCTGAAGGCAATCGGTTCGCGCTCCATCAACGCCGCGCGCCGGCGCAGCAGACCGCTTAGGAACCGTACCTAAAGCCGATTTCGCGCGTTACGCCGAAGCGGGTTCGCGCGAAGCTTCGATCAGGATCTGGGCAACCTCCGGCCGCGAGAATTCGGGCGGAGGCAGCTCTCCCGCTCGGAGCATCTCTCGCACTTTGGTACCGCTCAACGAGACGTGGTTCTCGGGATCGTGATTGCACGTCTTCTTCGAGCCCATCTGCTGACAACGCCGGCAGTAAAAGCTGTTTTCAAACTTGAGCGGCATGATACCCAATTCCCCGGGATCAAACTCTGAGAAAATCTTCTGCGCGTCGTAGGTTCCGTAGTAACTACCAACGCCGGCGTGATCGCGTCCGACGATAAAATGCGTGCAACCGTAGTTCTTGCGGATCATCGCGTGGAAGATCGCCTCTCGCGGACCGGCGTATCGCATCGCCGCAGGGAGCGTGCTAAGGAGTACGCGGTCGGCCGGATAGTAGTTTTCCAGAAGCGTCCGATAGCACCGCATGCGCACGTCGGCGGGGATATCGTCTCCTTTTGTCTCGCCGACGAGTGGGTGCAGCAGCAATCCATCCACGACCTCGAGCGCGCACTTCTGAATGTATTCGTGCGCGCGGTGCACCGGGTTGCGGGTTTGAAAGCCGACGATGGTATTCCAACCGCGGCGCTCGAACTCGGCGCGCGTTTCAGACGGTGAGAGACTCTCCGGATCGCGCTCGGACGGCAACAACCGGACCGGGCCGCCGACGAGCACGTTTTTGCGCTCGAAGAGTGCCGCAACGCCCGGATGTTTTTCGTCATCGGTTCGGTAGACATTCCTTGCTTCGCGAAGCTTATCGAATTCGAATACGTCCTCGACCTCGATGATGCCCCGCAGGTTGCCTTCTCCGTCGTAGAGTGCTGCTCGGGTCCCCAGACTGGGCGCTTCTTCCTTGTCAACCGCCAGTACCACCGGAATGCTCCACGGTAACGCGTTCGCCAAGCGCATAGAAGTAACGACCGGCTCGTAGTCCTTGCGAGTCATGAAGCCCGTAAGCGGACTGCAAGCGCCCATACCGATCAATGCCAGATCGTTCAACTCGCGACCCGTAAGCGTAAGCGTGCAAAGCCCTTTGGCCTCTTCGCGCAACTCGCGTTCGGCCTCGGGGGAATCGACGATTCGATTGACCAGCTTCCCGCCGTGAGGAACGATCATATCACGCCCTCCACGGAGCTTGTGCTAAGCACGGGAGCCTTGCGATCGGCGGGCAGGTACCTGCGTTCCGAAAGTTCGGCAAGAATTTTCGCGACGCTCACTTCGACCGTTTCGCGTTCGCTATCGACGACGACGTCGGGATTCTCGGGGATTTCATAGGGATCTGAAACGCCGGTGAAGTGCGCCAGTTCGCCGGCGATTGCCTTTTTATACAGGCCCTTCACGTCGCGGCGCACGAGTTCGTCTAAAGAACAGCGCACAAAGACCTCAACAAAACGCGCGCTGCCGATCCGCTGACGCGCCTCGGCACGCGCCTGAGCGTAAGGCGAGATCGCCGCCGTAATCACGGCCGCGCCGTGCTTGACGAGCAGCGAGGCCACGAACGAAATGCGCCCGATATTGATGTCGCGGTCTTCTCGGCTGAATCCAAGTCCTTTCGAGAGATGGGTGCGGACCTCGTCGCCGTCAAGCACTTCGACATGGCAGCCGAGAGCGGTGAGCTCGGGGGCGAGTACCTCGGCAATCGTGCTCTTGCCCGCGCCGGACAGGCCCGTAAGCCAGACGGTGAATCCTTGGTTCAACTGAGCTTCCTTTCTGGGAGGCTAATTTTGGGAGGCTAATTTAAAGGGGCACCCCTCGCTCAAAAGCATCACTTCGAAGGAGGATGTCCCAGATGACCGACTACTTCGCGGCCCTATTGCTGGATTCCGGCCTGAAACCGTGAACGATCGGCTCCGCGACACTTTGAGGCACGAGAGTCAAGGGCTCCCAAACGAAAACTGGACCGCATGAAGGCGTGCGTAGGCGCCCCCCTTTGCCAGCAACTCGTCGTGGGTGCCGATCTCGACGACCCGGCCGGCCTCGATGAAGAGCACCTTGTGGGCGCGCCGGACCGTGGAAAGGCGGTGCGCGATGATCAGAGTCGTGCGCCCGGGCAAAAGCCGATCGAGAGCCTGCTCGATCATCGCCTCGGAATGACTGTCGAGCGCGCTCGTCGCCTCATCGAGAATCAAGATGCGAGGGTCTCGCAAGACGGCCCGCGCAATCGCGATGCGCTGGCGCTCTCCTCCGGAAAGACGCATGCCGCGTTCTCCAACTTGAGTGGCATAACCGTCGGGAAAGCTTTGAACGTACTCGTCAACGTTAGCGTCGCGTGCGGCCGCGCGTACTTGGGCGTCGGTCGCGTCGATGCGGCCGTAACGAATGTTCTCGAGAATCGAACCGCGGAACAGCTGCACCTCTTGCGGAACGATTGCGATCGCCGCTCGCAAGTCCGTGAGCCGGACCGTTGCTATGTCGAAGCCATCGAGAAGGACGCGACCCTCTTGAGGCTGATAGAAACGCGGTACGAGGTTGACGATCGTCGTCTTTCCGGCGCCAGAGGGTCCGACGAGTGCGACGATCTCTCCCGCCTCGATGGTAGCGTTGACGTGGTTAAGCGCAGGCGGCTCTTGGAGCGTGTAACGGAACGTGACGTCGGCGTATTCGATGCGGCCGCGCACCGGCGGCAGCGGTATCGCACCAACGGGATCTCGCACTTCAACGGGAAGATCGAGCAGTTCGAGGACGCGACCGGCTCCGACGACCGCCTTGCTAATGTCGCCGAAAAAGGCCGCTACGCGATTCATCGGATTCATTAAGTTCACTAGCAAACCCCAATACATGAAGACTCGTCCCGTGTCGAGGCGGCCAACCAAGACTTCCCGAACGGAAAGCCACATGATCGCGACGACCGCCATAACCATGATGGTCGAAATCACCAGCGGCTGCGTTTGAATGAACTGCGTCAGCTTCATGTAGGCACCGAAGAAGTCGTCGTTCCGATTGCGAAATCGCGCGACTTCGAACTCTTCACGAGCGAACGATTTGACGACTCGCTGGCCTCCGAGAACCTCTGCAAGATTTGCGGTAAGGTCGGCTATCCGCTGTTGCGCAAGATGCGTGCTCGCCGAAATCAAGCGTTGGAAGTTTGAGACCGCCAGCGATACGATTGGGGCAACCAGCACCAGCGAGAGCGTCAGAAGCCAATCCAAATAGATCATCGTCGCGAACGACGACGCAAAGGTGGCGAGCGCAACAACGAGTTGAGGGACCGAAACGCTCACCGCATCGATCATGATTTGGAGGTCGGTCGAAAAGCGCGCCATCAGCTCGCCAGGGCGCCATTTGTCGAACTCGCCGAGCGGCAGGTTCAGCAGCCGGTCGAAGAGCCGCACTCGGAGGCGCGCGACCAGATGCTGCCCGCTCCACGCCGTAAGGTAGGTCTGGCCATAAATCGCACAGTTGGCAAGCACGAGCGCGACCGCGGTGAGACCTAATGCCAGATATAACGCCTTCAAGTCAGGCGATCGCCCGTGGATCGGGATGAGCACGTCGTTGATGATGATCCGAAAGGCAATGGGAGGAACGATCGAGAGCACGCCGGCCAATACACCCAACGTCATAGCAAGCCCGAGGCGCGGGTAGTAAGGTCGCGCCTCGCGCACCAACCGCGAGAGAATCGAGCGGCGGCTCATCGGCGGCACGGTCTTGCCGTATCGCACGGATGAAACCTCCCCCAGCGCGATCCGGTACGTGATGACGGCAACACTTTCAGGAGGATTGGGAAAGGCACATGGACTGCTATTTTCACTCGAACGTACCGTCGGTCGCGCCCTGCGCGGATTGCGGCAAGCCAATCTGCGCGACGTGCCGCGACGAACGCGGCGGCTGCCCGAGTTGCCGTCTCGCAGCTAAGGTCGAGGCGGCCACCGCTACCCGCCAACAGATTCCGGGTCAGGTGCCGCCGCGCCCGGCGCCGGCAAGCGTACGTGGGAGGGCGACCGTCGCCGAGCCCGCCGATCCAGCCGAGTCCCGCGCGCTCGTCGCACTTGGCTACCCGCTGTGGCCCTTGGCATTGCTCTCGCTTCTGGACCGCAGACAATCGCGTAGCCTCCGGCGCCAAGCGTTCCAAGCAATAGGCCTCAACGCAGGCTTTTGGGGTTTCGGGGCACTGCTCTGGCTCATAGCACAAGTGCCGTTCATGGGCTTTTCCGCTTGGGTACTGCTGCCGTTGCTCCCGATACTCTTTCTAATCGCCAGCGTCTATTACGGAATCAAAACTTGGAACGGAGACGACGTCCGCGTTCCCGTTGTCGGAAGCTGGATCGACGAGCGCATGCCCAACGGAGCCTCCGATTAACTCGCTGCGGTAAACGCGCGATAGCGGCGCAGAAATGCTCGCGCTGCAACGCCGTGGTCGACCGCTGGTTTTGGATAGACCTGGCCGGCATAGAGCGCGAGCGCAAGTTGCGGCGAATCTGCCGATCGCCCATGCCAAGCTTCGAGTGGCACCTGCTCCAGTTCAGGAACCCAGCGCCGCACATAGAGACCCGCCGGATCGTAACGGCGCCGCTGTCGTTCGGGATTGTAGATCCGCGGGTACTGTGCCATGTCGGCCCCAACGCCGGCGATCCATTGCCAGTTGCCGGCGGCAAGCGCGGGATCGTCTTCGAATTAGCCAACGATCCCACTCGTCGCGCCCAACCCTCCAATCGACCCCGAGGTCGAAGCAGAGCCACGACGCCGCCACGGCTCGCACGTGCGGATGCATCCATCCCGTCGCCTGCAGTTGCCGAATTCCAGCGTCGACCAGCGGATAACCCGTCGAACCCGAACGCCAGCGGTCGAGCACCGCATGGGACCGCTGCCACGCGAAGTCGCGCATCTTCTCCTGCAGCGGTTCGTCTTGCGTCCATGGGTGAAACCACGAAAGCTGCAGGAAAAAATCGCGATGCGCGAGGGCGCGCAGGTAGAGGCGCAACGAAAACCTTTCCTCGCTGAGGGCGAACGGATCGCTAAGACGCTCTCGAACGGCGCGCGCGATCGAACGCTCCGAGATCGTGCCGAAGGAGAGATGCGCCGAGAGCCGCGAGGTCCCGTCCTCCGAAGGGACGTTCGCGGTGGTCGCATAGCGCGCGGCTCCTTCTTTCAGGAAACGCTCGAAGCAACGGCGCGCCAGGGCGGATCCTGCAGGCTCGCTCGCCCCCGGCGCGCCGTACTCGTCGGGATCCGGGAGAGGTTCACTCTCGACGTCCGAAACGCCGAAGCGCAAAAGCAGCGGATGCTCGTGCGATGTAATCGGAAGGCCCGACCAGGTATCGAAGTAGGGCGAGAAGGCGCGATAGCCTGGGCCGGTGGCGCTGCGCGCTGCCGCGCTCTCTTCGGGCGGGATTGCCGGGGCGTCGTGAACGATCACCGCCGCCAGCGCTCGATCCTCGAGTTGGGATTGAAGTTCACGATCGCTCTGCATGGCATCAGCATCGTACGAGGCGCTCCAGGCGACGCCGGCCGCGTCAACCGTTCCGGCGATGCTCGCAATTGCGCTTTCGAGTTTGCCGCGGCGCACGACGAGCTTACTTCCGCGCTCGCGCAGCTCGCTATCGAGAGCAGCGACGGCGGAGCAGAAAAATGAAGCTCGCCGCGGCGATGACTGTAATCTCGTTTCCGCCTGCCGGTCTATAACCAACAACGGGAGCACTGGTCCTCGCGCTGCGGCCGCGGCTAACCCCGCATGATCGTCGAGGCGCAGGTCCTTGGTAAAGCGATAGATGAACGGCCTCTCCGCCATGCAGGCCGTTTCGGTACTTCTCTAGCGAGCTCCAGCTAACGCTGTACCGGCGGCGAATAATGCGCGCGCATGGCGGCACGGCAGACGGACTGATCCACCAAACGAAACCCCGAGCTCTTTGTGATCGTGCAGCGCCGCGGGGTTCCACGTTGGTCCACCGCTATGTCGAACGCCGTCGAAAACGTCGTCGCTGCATCGACGCTGAGCGACTCGGCGCGCCCTTCTCGGCGCGGCACCGTCTGAGTATTGAGGGCTGCGATTGCGCCCGCGTCGTGTTGCGAGAGTGCCCGCTGCGGCGGAGCGGTAAGCCGCGGCTTCTCCGCCGGCAATCCGATGGCGAGGGCAACAGCCGCGGCAAGTGCCGTCGCGAGAGTCCAGGTATTGCGCCGCATGCGCCGTGTCGCGAGCGTTGCCCGTCGCTCCGGGCTCCCAGCGCTCGTCGTCGCGAGCGCGTGCCACCGCGCCCATGATGCGCTCGATCTCACGCTCGCCGCCCAGGGCATGCACGCAGCGCGGACAGCCGGCAAGGTGCGCACGATAGGCGACCCGTTCCTCATCGCGGGCTTCACCGATCGCTATCGCTCCGGCTAGCCTTTCCGCTAACGTACAATCGCTCTGAACCGTCGTCACTCCGTGCCCTCCTTCATCACCGTACGCAAAACACGCATCGCGCGGCAGACCCGCTGACGCACCGCATCTGAGGTCGTGCCAAGGATCGCGGCCGCCTCGGCTGACGAATAGCCCGCATAGCTTGTCAACAGCAGCGCCGCGGACTGCTCGGGAGCCAGACGCGCCAGCGCTGCCTGAAGATCGACCGAGGCCGCGCTGCGCTCGTCGACGCGCCACGTGCTGCCGTCGATCTCACGGTCGAGCGGAAGCATGCGCAAGATTTTCCGACGACGGAGAAACGAGATTCCAGCATTCGTTGCTGCCCGGTAGAGCCAGCCGGCGTTGAGCTCGCGCGAAGGGTCCGCTTTGAGCATGCGGTACGCGGAAAGAAAGACTTCTTGCGTCAGATCGAGCGCAACCTCGCCGTCGCCCACCATGCGGCGCACGTACCGTGCGAGCTTCGTCCGATACTCGAGAACAAGGGCCTCTGCGCGGGCTTGCGCAATCGCCGTTGCGTCGATACCCTGACAAGCCTCCACGCCTTTACCCAACGGCTCGCTGCTTGCAATCGTGACCAAAAGACTCCTAACCGCCGATTTCTGAGAAGGCCCGCATTCTCGACGCGGCCTCGCCTAGGCGCAAATGATGACGCTCGGGCTTGATGAGCATTGCCGAGCGAAGAATGCTTGCGAGTTCGTCGTTCGTGGCGCCCTTTCGCAGCGGCGAGCGCAGATCGAACGCGTGATCGCCGAAAAGGCAGAGCCGCAGACGACCGTCGGCCGTCAATCGCACCCGGTTGCAACGCTCGCAATAATCGTGGGAGAGAGGACTAATTACGCCGACCGCTCCGGCTGCGCCCGGCAGGGCAAAGTATCGCGCCGGACCGTTTCCGGCGGGCCCCGAGACCGGCCGTAGTTCGCCGATTGCGGAGATGCGCTCGAGAATCTCGTCCGATGAGACGTACGCGTTGCGCTGCAACCCAAGATTGTCGTGAACCGGCATGAGTTCGATGAAACGGACGAAGATGGCCCGATCACGCGTCAGCTCGGCAAAGTCCGAGAGTTCATCGTCATTTTTGCCCCGCATGACCACGCAGTTGATCTTCACGGGCGTAAGGCCGGCTTTCACCGCCGCGTCGATCGCGCGCAACACCGCATCGAGTCCGGGGCGCCGCGCGATCACTTCAAAACGGTCCGCTCGCAGAGTATCGAGTGAGACGTTGACGCGACGCAGCCCGGCTGCAACCAGCTCATCGAGCTGAGCCTCCAAGAGGAGCGCGTTCGTCGAAAGGGCTATGTCGTCGATTCCCGGGACCGCCGCGATCGCCGCGACCAGCCGGCTCAGATTGCGTCGCACGAGCGGCTCGCCGCCCGTCAATCTGATCGTGCGAACTCCTATCGATGCGCCGGCTCGCACGATCTGCGCGATCTCTTCGTAGCTCAGAATCTCCGCTCGCTGCAGCCATGGCAAACCCCCTTCAGGCATGCAATAGATGCACCGAAGGTTGCACTTGTCGGTAACGGAAACGCGCAGATACGTAATCGGCCGGCTGAAGCCGTCAATCAGCGAAATGACCGTCATTGGCTCTCGAAGACGCTATCCGAAAGCGTCGGGTTGATCTTGTAGTCGCCGATCGTCGACGTGATGTCGGCCAGATAGCCAGGCTCGGCAACGTGCCCGGTCTGTGAGTCGACGAGCAAGTTCCCCTCGACGCGGCTATAGTGGTTGGCCATCTCGGCATAGCCGCCGTTGTTGTAGTTCCACCGCATCGAGGTTACCGTCGCGCTCTTGTCGTCGACGGTTGCGTCGATGTGGTCGACGTTTCCGTGTTTGCGCGGCACCAGCTTAAAGATGGCCGCTCTGCCGTCGTCTGAAACGATCGTCACGGCATAGAGCTCCTGCCACTGCGATGGGCTCTCGATGTGTGCGTAGAGCTTGTCGAACTGCTGGGCGACGAGCAGGCACGCCGCCGGTGAAGACCACTTTGTTCTTGTCCGGCTGCTCATAATAGTAGGTCCCCACGAGATCGGCCGAGAGGAACGGAAACGACTTCATCGTTACGTGCGCGCGGATCGTCGCAGTGAACGAATGCAAGTTCGGATTGACGGCCTCCATTCGCGCAAGGAGCGTTGCAGCCGTCGCCACGGCGAGCAGGTTCATGCGAAGCGCGCCAGAGCGGAGTCGATCTCGGCGCGAACGCCTCCCGCCTTCTCCGCTGCGTGGTGACGGCGCAGCGCTGCAATCGCACGAGGCGAGCCAATCCTTCCAAGAGCCCATGCGACGTGACCACGGACCATTGGGTGCGGATCGCGCTGAAGACTTTCGATCAACGCGCCGACGGTAGATCGATCGAGCGCGTTTCCCAGCGCCACGGCCGCATTGCGCCGCAAGACCGCGGCCCCGCGCCAGCCCATCGCGGTCTTCGCGTAACGCCGCCTAAAGGCGCTGCTGCGCAGACTCAGCAACTCGACGAGCGAGGGACGTTCAGCCTCCGCGTCGCGAGGTCCCCACTGCGACGAGGACGCCGAGGGCGCCGCTGCGGTCGGCGGACAGACGAGTTGGCAGATATCGCAGCCCCAAACCCAATCGCCGATAAGCGGACGCATCGCAATCGGAATCGAGTCGGTGCGCTGCGTGAGATCGGAGATGCAGCGGTTCGCGTCGATGGTATAGTCGCCGCGCAGCGCATCGGTGGGACACGCTTCGACGCAGCGCGCGCACTCGCCACAAGTTTTGCGCAACGGCGCATCGGGCGGCAGTTCGAGCGTGGTAACGACTTCGCCGAGAAAGATGAACGACCCGAGTGCCGGTGCGATGAGATTCGTGTGCTTGCCGATCCAACCCAGACCGGCTCGCGCGGCGAACGCTCGTTCCGCCAAGGGGCGCGTATCGCATGCGATCGCCGTTACCGGCGCACCGGCGGCCGCATCGATTTCATCGGCGACCGCCCGCAGCAGGTTCGCGCAGGCGGGGATGATAGTCCGAGGACCATGCATAGTTGGAGACGCGCCCCCGCAGCGGAGCTCTCCTTTTCGATCCGGGCGTGGCATATGGCAGCGCGAGGCAGACGACGCTGCGCGCATCGCGCAGAAGCTCGCTGGGATCGCTAGCCCGGCGTGCGTACTCGGCGTCGTACTCCCACGTCCCTAAATCGCCGCGTTCGAAGGCGGCTCGCATGCGCCCTCGCGTTTCCCGGTCGGCCGATGCCGGGACAACCCGTACCGCGCCGGCACCAAGCGAGAGCGCCATGCGGATCGCACGTTCTTTAATTGCGGAGGAATCGGTGCTCGCCATCATAACGTCGCTAGCGCCCCGGGCGTGCCTCGTGGAAACGCTTCATCAATGGCGGCCACGTCATCCGCGTGGAGCTGGAGTCTTCCCGCATCGGCGTTCTCTTCGACGTGATCCACGCGGGCGGCTTTTGGAATCGCAAAGAGGCCTTCGCCCGCGGGTCAAGAATGCGAGCGCTACTTGGCGCGGAGTCGCGCCCAGTTTCCCCGCGATTCGCTCGAGGATTTCGCGCCGGGGGCTCGACCGCAGGAAAGCGCCACGTCCGAAGGGCGTATAGGCGACGATTGCAATCCCACGCGCTCGTGCCGCCGGGATGACTTCATGTTCTGACGCCCCGTTCGCAGAGATGGTATAGCACTTGATTACAAGCAAGCGGCGTGTTTTGCAGGTACGAGGCCGCCTCGATCATCTCATTGGCTTCGAAGTTGCTCACGCCGACGAAGCGACTCTTCCCCTGCTCGACCAGCGTATCGAACGCGCGCATCGTCTCTTGGAGCGGATGAGAGCCGGGCCAATGCAAAAGGTAGAGGTCCAAGTATCCGCAGCCGAGGCGCGCCAGACTTCGCTCGGCCGCAGCAAGCGTTCCTCGATAGCTTGCATTGCTTGGAAGGACCTTCGTGGCAATGAAGAGCCGCTCGCGGGGAATACCGCGAATCGTTTCTCCGACCAGCTCCTCGACTCGTCCCGCACCATACATTTCCGCGGTGTCGATATGGACCATTCCCAGCTCGATCCCGCGTCGAATCGCGCGCTGCGCTTCCTTGCGGCGCGACCCGCTTTCCGGCATGTTCCACGTTCCCTGTCCGATGACCGGCAGCTCGATGCCAGTCGCTCCGAACGCCTTAAACTTCATCGTAGCAATTCATAACCGGTGGTTCTAAGAGCCACTTGTGATTATCGATTTTTCTCGGCGCCCCGATCTCCGCAAGGGCTTGCGCGTCCCTGCCGCCGGCATCGACCGCGCGGCTATTTACCTTTCCAGTTTGGTTTGCGCTTTTCAAGAAACGCGCCGGTGCCTTCTTTGATGTCTTCGGTATCGACGAGCGTTCCGAACTCGAGCGCTTCGATCTCGAGCGCGTCGTCGATCGAAAGATGCGCGCCATTGTTGATGACCCGTTTGCATGCCGCGATCGCGAGCGGTGCCTTTGAGGCGATCGTTGTCGCGATTCGTTTCGCCTCGTTCATGAGTTCGGCGGCCGGCACGACGCTCTTGACGAGACCGATACGCAGCGCCTCCTGAGCGTCGATCATCTCGCCCGTTAAACATAGATACGAGGCCATGCCTTTGCCGACGCGCCGCGTCGTGCGGGCGGTGCCGCCATAGCCGGGAATCAAACCGAGATTGACCTCGGGCTGTCCGAACTTCGCGTTCTCACTTGCGACGATTATGTCGCCGGCCATCGCAATCTCGCACCCGCCGCCGAGTGCAAAGCCGTTGATCGCCATGATGACGGGCTTGCTCATGCGCTCGATCTGCCGGGTGAGGGCCTGACCGCGGCGCGCTTGAGCGGCGCCCGACCCGGCGGAAGCGAGCGCGTTGAGCTCGGAGATGTCGGCACCTGCGGCGAACGCCTTTTCGCCGGCGCCGGTCACGATGACCGCGCGATACGCCGTCGTCGCGCTCCAGCTCGGCGAGCGCTTCGAGAGACTTCCTTCAAGTAGCTGCGTTCGCAGCGCGTTGAGCACGCTGGGCCGGTTGAAGGTTATGACGCCGATCGGCGCTTCGATTGAGACGAGAATATCTTCAAATGTCATATAAGAGTTTCCATTGCAAATCTTATGATTTGATAAAGCCCGCAGGTTCCTTCGTTGCGTTGCAGGGAATGGCCCTTTGACCTATACTGAGAACGAAATTTCACTAGGGAGGTTGCGGTGGCGGTTCGGACGGCGTATCACGAGGCTTTGGAGGCGACGCGGCTCGACGTCGTGCGGCTTGGAGCGCTCGTGGGCGATGCGATCCGCGTTGCGGTCGATGCACTCGACAATCGCGACGCCGCGGCGGGCGCGCGGGTCGTGGCCGGCGACGACGTCATCGACGATCTGCGCCGGCGCGTCGAGGCGCACTGCATCGAGCTGATTTGGCGGCAGCAACCGGTTGCCGGCGAACTGCGAGAGATCGCCGCGATGCTGGAAATCGCAACCGACCTCGAACGCGTCGGCGACTACGCCGTGGATATTTCGAAGAATGCCATCAAGCTTTCCGACCAGCCGATGCGTCCGCAAAAAGTGGAAATCGACCGCATTGCCAGCGTCGCGCACGCGATGCTGCTCGACGCGATGCGCGCTTACACCGAGCGCGACGCGCGGCTTGCGAGCGACGTGATCGACCGCGACGACGAGGTCGACAAGCTATACAAGCGCAGCATCAAATTGCTTCAGGCAGAGATGCGAGCCGATCCCGAGATCGTCCGCCCCGGCACGCGCTATCTCTTCGTGCTTGCGTCGCTCGAGCGCGTCGGCGACCGGGCCGGCAATATCGCCTGGCATACGAAGGACATGATCGGCGCCGAGTGAGCACGCCGCTTCCGCGGACCGATTTCGCCGTCACCGAACGGTACGTTTATCTCAACCATGCTGCGGCCGGCGTGCTGCCGCGCTCGTCGGTGGACGCCGATCGAAACCTTCGTGCGGGACCACGCCGCAGGCCGGCGTCCTCGGAACCTTTCCGTACGATCTCCGCATGCCGGAATATCGCGAACGGATCGGGCGTTTCATCGGAGCGGAGGGGTCGCGAATCGCGATCGTTCGCGAATACGAGCGCGGCCGCCAACGTCATCGCCGCCGGGCTCGAGTGGGGATCCGGCCGACGAAGTCTTGCTCTGCGACAACGAGTTTCCCGCGAATGCGGTTCCCTGGATCGCGCTGCGACGCCGCGGCGTCAACGTGCGCCTGCTTCAGACCTCGCGCGAGCGGTTGACGCCGGACGTCCTTCGCCGCGAGATTTCGCCGCGCACGCGCCTCGTCGCGGTTTCCTGGGTTTCGTATGCCGACGGTTATCGTCACGACTTGAGCGGCTCGCCGAGGTCGCGCACGAGGCGGGGCGCTCTTCTGCGTTGATGCGATGCAAGGGCTCGGCGTTTTCCCGGTCAACGTCGGGGAGATCGATGCCGACGCGCTTTTTTCGGGCGGCGCGAAATGGATGCTCGGCCTGCACGGCGCTGCGATTCTCTATCTCGGGCCCCGTCTTGACGAACGACTGCAGTTAGCGATGCCGGGCTGGCGCTCCATGCGGGACATGTGGGACTTCCATAACTACGAGCAGCCGTTCTCGCGCGACGCGATGCGCTTCGAATCCGGCACGCCGAACCTGATCGGCACGCTCTCGCTCGTCTGCGCGATCGATCTCTTCGACCGCTGCGGGCAGAGTAGCGATCGCGCGAGCACGTCCTCGCGCTGACCGATCGGCTCTGCGACGGTTTGCACCGGCTAGGAGCGGAAGTCTCTAGCTTACGCGGCGAGGGCATCTCGTCGGGGATCGTTACCTTTGCGTTGCCGGGGTGGAGAGCATCGCGCTGGGGCGAGCCCTGGAGGATGAAGGAATCGTGACGACCTATCGTGCCGGCGGCATTCGTCGTCTCGCCGCATGGATATAACAGCGCAGAGGAGATCGACCTTATTTTGGCTGCGCTGGCAGAGAAGAGCCGCTCGGTGGCCTAAGTATAGCCGCGATGATCGCGACAATGTTGCTTGCGGCACTCGACGGGCACGCCGTTCCCTGCGCCGGCGACCTATCGGTATACCGGTTCGATGGCGGCCAGAGGGTCGGATCGTGGTCGGTCAGCGTAACGCACGACCCGGACAGACGCAGATCGACGAGACCTCGTCGGCCTCGATCTTCGGCATGCCGCTCGCGGCGACGGCTCGCTCGTCTTGGGTCCCGATTTCGCGCCGACGAAATACGATGGCAGCTACCACACCCCGGACAGAGTCCGACCGTCAGCGTCGTCGCTGACGCCGAGTTCCGCGACGGTCGTTGGAGCGCTCTCGAGTGGATCGACGCGCAGTTTGCGCTCGACCCGAATACGCGCCACTTCGTCGTGATTGAACCGGCCTTGTTGGCCGGCCTTTTTGCGCTGCCCGCACAGCTGGAAGCCTGGAAGTGACTCGAGCGTCACCTGGATCACGCCGGTCGACCGCCCAGGCCGAGCGATCACGGCGGATCCCACGCCGTCCGCACCGCGTCCGGCGGGAGTCGCGGCGCAAGATGTCGTGCTCGCGATCGCACCGTCCAGTTGCGGTCACGATTTGGTACGATCCGGTCACGCTCGTTCCCGACGAGATCGTCGTCCCGTCCCAGAACGCGATTCTTACCCGCGAACGATCCTAAATTCGCCCGGCTGCAGTCCCTCGACCGTCTTTAGCGTCCAGCGGAAGATCGCGCAGCAATCGCTCCAGGATGCCGAGGCTTATGCGATGCCCGATCACCAGAGTCTCGTCGCGGGTTCGCAGCGTCTCGGCGAGCCGGCGAAGCCGAGCCGGCCGCATCTTCGAAGCTTTCGCCGCCGGGAGGTCGAAAACGAACTGGATTCCGCTCGTCGCTGCCGCGAGCATCTCCGGGCGCGCTCCTCGACCCATTCCAGCGTCTGGCCTTCCCATTCTCCGAAATCGACCTCGCGCAAGGCGGGCTCGATCTCGAACGGCAGCTACGGCACGGATCTCTCGCGCGTCTCCAAGCAGCGCCGCATCGGGCTGACGAGACACCGCTCGAAGGCAAACGATGCCAACGCTTCACGCAGCCGTTCGCTCTGCGCTCGACCCGGCGCCGCCTAACGGCAGATCCGTCGTCGAGATAAACCGCTTCGCGAGATTATTTCGGTAGCGGCGTGGCGGCAGAGAACGACGGTTAACTAAACACGGATGGACGACGTCATCACGGCGTCGGTCATTCCGTGAATGAGTCGCTTATCGGCAGGCGCGATCGTTGCTAAGCACGCCGCCGAGCCGAACGCTCTCTTCGCCGGTGACGAAGTAGTACGGGCAAAGCCGAACGCGTCCGTCGTACTCGCGAATTTCGTCGGCTTCGCGGTCAAAGTAGCTCTGACGTACCAGCTTGCCTTTGTGAAAGCGCTGCAAGATCCAGGGCGTGTCGATCGAACGATGCGAGCGCCGTTTCGATCGCCGAGGCCCACTCCTCGCGCGTCAAATCGTCGCCGATCTTGACGCCTCGCGAACCCCAAGCGAGCTCCGAGAAATCCCGATGGCTTGACGACGTACGCGCGTTCGCTCTTCGGAAGCGCGATGAGTTGGCGAAAGTCCGAGATCGGTGCACCGCCGGCTTCCAGACCCGGCGATCGTGCCCTGCGGCGGCATCGGGCGCGGATCGATGACCCAGGTCTTTGGAAAGAGACGCTGCAGCCGTTCGAAGGTTTCCTTGCCGAGCTCGCAGCGCCAGAGCGGCGCGAGTGCATGATGGTGAAGCAGCGCGAAGGCGAGCTTCTCTTCGAGCGTCGCTTTCGGCGGCGGCGTGATCTTGACGCGATTATGACGCGCGGCGTAAAGCATCAGCTCTTGTTTGGGACGTTGAAGAGATCGAAAAGCTCGAAATTGCGATAGATCGCATCGAGCCTCGACTCGCGTCCGTCCTCGTGACGAATAAAGAGGCCCTCTTCGGTAAAGGTGATCTCTTCCGGCCGGCGCAGCCACGCGTCGGCAAGATTCAGACGGCGCAGCGCAGCAGCGAGCCACGCCATCTCGTTGCGATAATCGGCCGATTCGTCGGAAACCACGATCGCAACGGTCGGATGTTCGGCCCGCGTGACGTAACGCAACATCGCGGCAAAACTCACCGGAATGCCGTCGTCGCCGCCAAAGCTCTCGATCCCAAGACGGCAGTACGCCTCGGTCATCGCTCCCAAAAACCCCATGCCGCCGGGGATGCTGTCGAGCTCGGTCGCAACGAAGCCATCAGCGGTGAGAATCAGATCGGGCCGGATGACGCCCGGGACCTCCTGTTTGAACCGATTCTGCCGGGCGAGTTTGACGATTTGTTCGGGCTTGCCACCATCGAGATACTCGGCGATAAACGCCGGCGCCGTTCCTCGCACGCTGCGGTTATAGAGGTTGTTGAGCGCGCGATAGAAGCGCAATAGATCGAGGCCGAGGCTTTCGATCGCCTCCGCCTCGTTCGCGGACAAAGCAAACGGCTCGGGGCTGACGCGCCAGGCGATACGCTCGTTTTCGTCCTGAACCCGGAAGAGGCCGGGTGGTATCGCTTCGTACAGGTGGTGCGCTTGCTCGCGAGCCGTGAGATTCGGGATCGTCGCCGTACAAGGCATAGTGAGGGCAGTCTCCTCTATCGACAGCCGTCAGGAATCTTGGAACTGTTGAAGGCGATGTAGCGCCGGCGCATATGTCCTCTTAGAGGCCCCAATACCCACATTCGGTTGCGATAAAAGCACCCAAACGGACGGTCCGGCTCACTTAATCGTAATCGCCCCAGGCGTCAGCAGGGCGCCTTCGAGTCGCACCAGCCCGTGAGAATAGGCGAGCGTCGAGATGCAAAGTGCCCGTCAGGCCCAGCTTGACGAGATCGAGGCTCTGGAGCACCCGCGACACCCCTTCTCCAGCAATGAAGTGCAGGTCGATCGGGCCTCGCACGGTCCCGCCGGGCGCGGAGTAGCTCGCCGTAACCGGGACGACAATCTCGTCGGCTCCGTTGGCGCGGAGCGGCCCGGCAATGCAGTAGCCGATTGTCACGGGCGCCCCTTCGACCGTGAGCGTCTCTTGGGTGCACGGCGGAGCTGAACAGTGCGGCGGGAACGGTGCGTCACCGTCAAGGCAATGAAGATCGCCAGCGCGCGTGTCATCTTTGAAATTTCGAAGATCGAATTCGGTACGAACGCAAGGGTTACCCGTCGAAGAGGGGCAGATGCAGATTCGCGTGTTGCGTCTTCGCACGCTTGCGGGAAGCCGTCGGAGCATCGGAGCGCAGCCTTGAGTTGCCCGAAGGCGCCTGCGTCGAGGATGCGTGGGAAACGCTCGCTCGCAGACATCCCGGTTTGGGCGACGAGCGCCGCTCGACCCGCGCGGCTCGCAACGGCAGCCTTGTTTCCTTCGAGGAAAGGCTGCGGGACGGCGACGAGCTTGCGCTCTTGCCGCCTGTTGGCGGCGGTTAGCCGATGTTTCGCATCGTCCGCGAGGCGATCGAGCCGCGAGCGCTCGAGCAGCATCGCGCGCACGACCGACGGAGGGATCGTGACCTTTCTCGGCATCGTGCGCGACGCCGCCGACGACGGCAAGCGCGTCAGCGCTCTCGCATACGAAGCGTTCGAGCCGATGGCGCTGCGCGAGTTCGAGGCCATTGCGAGCGAGGCGCAGGATCGCTTCGGCGAAGTTCGCATCGCGATCGTCCATCGCGTCGGGGAGGTGCGAGTCGGGGAGATCTCGGTGGCCGTGCTCGCGGCGGCGGCGCATCGGGATGCGGCTTTCGATGCGTGCCGCTACGCGATCGATCAACTCAAACGGCGCGCCCCGATTTGGAAGCAGGAGCGTTATGCCGATGGTACCGCGCAATGGAGAGCCGGTGAGCAAGGTTGAACTTTTCCGCCTCTCCGCTTCGCGCAACCCCGTCGCGGTGCTTTATTACGAGCCGCGACGGCCGCGCGGCGCTTGCGTGGTCGCGGGTCACGGCTATTCGTCGAGCAAACAGAATCTCGATTTTCTGTGTTCGTTTCTCTCCAGCCACGGGTTCGGCGTCTATAGCTTGGATTTTCCGGGACACAAACTCGGTTCGAGCGGTGGCGAGCTGCGCGGCGTTGACGACTGCATCGACGCCATGTTTGCGGTCGTGAAATTTGCGCGCGAGCGCGGTTCCGGCGCAACGTACACGCTCGGACACAGCATGGGCGGAATGACGGCGCTCTTCACCGCCGCCCTCGATCCGCGAGATTGCCGGGACGATCGCCATTGCGACCGGCTACGGGCGCCCAACCTCCCTAGAGGCACTGCAAAAGGTCGGCGTCGCCGATTTTCGCTCCTCGTATGTGGTTGGGGTCACCTTGCCCGAGCTCGTTGCCGACGTCGACCGGCGCTACGGCGAACTGCTCGCGCGTCTGGCGGGACGGCCCGCGCTCTACGTGGCTGCGAATCGCGACGCGATGGTGAGTCCCAAGAGCGTGAGGGAGCTTTACGATCGGGCACCCGAACCGAAATCGTTTGCGACCATCGAGAGCGATCACACCTATGCTGCCGAGCACGCCCGCGCGGTCGTCTTGGAATGGCTGAACGAGCATCATCCGTTATTGGAACGCGGCACGCAATGAACGCGCGCGCGCTGCGCCGTTACAGCCGCCACCTCTTGATTCCCGAGGTCGGATTGTCCGGGCAGGAACGGCTAGGCGCAGCGCGCGTTCTCGTAATCGGTGCGGGCGGTCTGGGATCGCCGGCGCTTCAGTATCTCGCGGCGGCCGGTGTCGGGCGGATTGGAATCGTCGATGACGACGTGGTCGACGAAACGAACTTGCAACGACAGACGATTTTTAGCGAGTCCGATATCGGTCGAAACAAAGCCGCAGCCGCCGCGCAACGGATACAAGCCATCAATCCGCTCGTCAACGTCGATCCCTTGAGCGTGCGCTTCGATTCGAGCAACGCACGCGAACTCGTTCACCTCTACGACGTCGTGCTCGATTGCACCGATCGCTTCCCATCGCGCTACCTGATCAACGACGCGTGCTTTTTGGAAAAGCGAGCCGACGTGTACGGTTCGATCTTTCGCTTCGACGGTCAAGTGAGCGTCTTTGGGACGGCAGCCGGACCGTGTTACCGCTGTCTCTACCCCGAACCGCCGCCGCTGGAAAGCCGGCCGACCTGCGCCGACGGAGGCGTGCTCGGGGCGCTTGCGGGGATCATCGGCGCGTGGCAGGCGAGCGAAGCACTGAAGGTGCTGCTCGGGATCGGTGAGGTGCTCGCGGGAAGACTCTTGCTCATCGACACGCTCAGTGGCCGCACGCGCGAAGTTCGCTTCGAGCGCGATCCGCAATGCAGTCTCTGCGGCGAGCACGCGACGATTTCGCAAATCGCACCCGAGCCGTATGAGGACGCGCCGGCGGATTCGCCGGTAGAGGAAATCGAGGCCGACCAGCTCGACGAGGCGCTGCGAGAGGCGCGCTTGTTAGACGTCCGCGAGCGGCACGAAGCGGTGCTCGGATCCGTTGACGGCGCCATCCGCATTCCCGCTTCCGAGCTGGAGGCGCGGATGCACCAGCTGGACAGCGCATCGCGATATGTCGTTGCCTGTCGCGTCGGCGCGAAGTCTCTTTGGGCGGTGCGACGCTTGCACGACGCCGGATTTACTCGCCTGCAGCACCTTCGCGGCGGCCTACTCTCGTATGCATTGCGCCACGAAGAATTCGAGTTTTTCTAGAGCGCACTTTCGGCGTTGGTCAACGCGAAGTCGATTGCGGGATTGAGCCCTTCCCACTTCGCGCGAATGTGACCCGTAGGGTCCACGACCACCATCGTGGGAAAGCCCTCCACGCCGAAGAGCGCTTGGGCGCTGCTCTGCGGATCGAGGGCGACGTTCCCAAGTGAGTATCGTCGCGCGAACTCCGCGGCGACCGAACGCCGCTCGCCGACGTCGATCGGCATGATGATTGCGTCGCGATGCCGACGCCACCACGCTTCGACCAACGGCAGCTCGAGCTTGCACGGCTCGCACCAGCTCGCATAGAACTCGAGAAAGACAATGTGACCACGCTGGTCGGATAAGCGGAACGCGCCGCCGTCGAGACGCCGGTAGACTGCGCGCGGCGCCGGCTGAGATCCCGCCGCGTTAAACGAGCGCGGCGCAACGAATATCTTCCAAATCGCAAAAGCGATCGCAATTGCCGCGAGTGCGTCCCAGAACCTAGTCCGCACGCAAGACTGCAGCGATCCCTTGACCTCCTCCGATGCAGGCCGATGCGACGCCGTAACCGCCGCCGCGCTCTCGCAGCTCGTGAAGCGTCGTCAGCGCGAGTCGCGCACCCGATGCCCCAAGCGGATGGCCGAGCGCGATCGCGCCTCCGTGCGGGTTAAGCGAGACGCCGGCTTGTGCCGAACCGGTCGAACCATTACCCAGTTCGCGAAGACATGCAATGACTTGCGGGGCGAACGCTTCGTTGATTTCCATGACGGCGAGGTCGCGAAGTTCAACGCCGCCGCGCTGCAAGGCTTTCGGAATCGAAAACGCCGGACCGATTCCCATGATCGCCGGATCGACGCCAACGACGGCGCCGGAGACGATACGGCCAAGCCACGACACTCCGTCGGCTTTCGCTTGCTTCGCGGTCGTGAGCACGACCGCCGCCGCGCCGTCGGTGATGCCGCTCGCATTGCCGGGCGTGACGACGCCGTTTTCGACGAAGCGCGCCGGCAGTTTTCCGAGCTTCTCCATCGTTAACCCGGAGCGCGGCCCTTCGTCCTTTTCGACGCGCACGGTCGTGCCTTTCGGCCCGGGAGCATCGACCGCGACGATTTCCTCCGCGAAGTAACCGCTGTTTTGCGCTGCGATGGCCCGCTCTTGACTTGCCAACGCGAACTCGTCGGATTCCGCGCGCGAAACGTGGTATTTTTTCGCGAGATTTTCTGCCGTAATCGCCATCGGCGTGTTGCCGTATGAGTCGATGAGCGCGGTCCAAAGCGAATCCTCGAACGCAACGTTTTGGCCGAGGTGGTAACCCTTGCGTGCGCCGCGCACGACGTGCGGCGCCTGGCTCATGTTTTCGGTGCCGCCGGCCAGCGCGTAGCGCGCGTTCCCGAGCACGAGCGATTGTGCGGCCGAAAGAATCGCTTGGAGCCCCGACCCGCAGAGGCGGTTGACGGTCAAGGCCGGCACGCCCACCGGCAACCCGGCGCGCAAGCCGACGTGACGCGCGAGATAAATCGCGTCCGCGCTGGTCTGGATTACGTTGCCGAAAACGACTTCGTCGAAAGACTCCGCAGGTACGCCGCTACGCGAAATTGCCGCCTCCGCCGCCATGACGGCGAGATCGGTGGCGGAGAGATCGGCCAACGCTCCGCCGAGGTTGCCGAACGGAGTGCGGGCTCCGGCGACGATAACTACGTCACTATCCTGCAATTCAATGCTCATAACGCGTCGGTGTATTCAGCGCGCGGCAGGCGCGGTCATGCAGCATCACTAAGACGGATTTCGTATGCCGATGACTCGACCCGCTTCCGCGACGCTCGACGCCCGGTCGCTTTTAACCGCCAAAAAAACTGAAAAGATCCTCGAGGCTTTCGACAAGCTTCAGATCGGCGGCGCGTTAGAAATCAACGAAGAGACCGACCCCCGCTCGCTACGCAACGAGATGGCCCAGCTTCGCCCCGGGCGTTTCTCGTGGGATGCCCGCAATCTAGGGGGAAATCGCTGGACCGTTCGCTTAGAGCGAATAGACGAAAACGCCGACGGCGAAGGTTTTCTCGCACACGTCGCGGCCTTCACTTCGGCGAAAGCGAGCACCGTCAAGGAGTTAGCCGTTCAGATGGCCGAGCGTAGCTACCGGTCGGGCGATACCATTTTCGACGAAGGCGAAGTTTGGCCATATCTTGGCATCGTCAAAACCGGCAAGGTGATTTACACGCTTCTGTCACCCGACGGTAAAACGCACACGATCGGCGAGCGGCTTAGTCACGATACACTCAACGAAAGCGGCACGTTCGACGGCGGCGGAGCGACGACCCGAGCGGAGGCTTTGACGGACGCCGGCATCATTACGCTGCCTCGCGAGGCCGTGATTCACGCCGCACGCAACGACGCCGAGCTCGCGCTCGGCTTCCTCATCGCTTCCTCACAGGCTCGGCGACGCTCGATCGATACCATCACGGATCTTGCGTTTGCGCACGTTCTGCAGCGCGTCGCGAAGTTTTTGCTTGGCTACGCGCGGACGTCGGTGGGAATGGCCCGAGGCCTCCCCGGCGTCGAAGAACTCTCGCAGGCGCAGATTGCCGCGGCAGCCGGCACCGTCCGAGACATGGCCGCACGCGCGCTCTTACGCCTCAAGAATGCGGGCGCACTCGAGCTCGACCGTGGGCGCGTCCGCGCGATCGATCGTGCACGCCTCGAAGCCTTCGCCCATAACGTAGAGGCCCCACCGGTTTAGGCCATCGCTTTGGCCTAAACGATAGCGATCTATTTCTTTGCTTTAGAGGCGTTCAGCTTGACCGCAGCGCGGATTATCTCCTTGAAGGCAGATTCATTGATCGCGTCGCCTTCATGCAGATCGATTGCGCGCCTGAGATTCCCATCTAAGCTCGCATTGAAAATGCCCTTGGGGTCTTTGATGAAAGCACCCTTCGCGAAAGTGAGCTTTACGTGAGTCTTGTAGGACTCGCCCGTGCAGACGATTCCGCCGTCAGACCAAACTGGAACTCCCCTCCACTTCCATTCTTCCGTTATTTTGGGGTCTGCCTCTTTGATGAGCTTGCGGACGTGCGCAAGGGTCTTGCCGCGCCAGTCGCCTAGCTCGGCAATTCTTTCGGTAATGAGCGCTGAAGCCGATTTGCTTTGATTCGTGTCGGATTTCTTCATCTTCTAGACCATGTTCGACAAACGCGTGCGGTCGCGGAGATTCCGATTAGATGTGATAAACGTCCTGGGTAGCGTTTGGGTCGACGAGCGCGGAATGGACGCGCGGTCCGGTACACATGATCGCATCGTGTCCGATTTCGATTCGCATGTGCGCTACTTCGCCGCCGATTACATCGTCGACGGCGCAGCCCTCGACCTTTCCTGGAAATCTCGCCATGACGACGTATCGTCCGGGCTCGAGCGTCACGTCGCTGAAAAATCCGCGCGCGTTCGTCTCGAGCTTCATGATGTGATTCTCACCGTGTTCGAGGTAGGGAGTACGATAATAATAGAGCGTCGCGTGAGAGATCGGCTGACCGGTTTTCGCGTCAACGACCGTTCCGGAGATCCCGCCCGGTTGGTCGGCGAAAGCCGGGGTAATGAGTGAGCCGGCGAGCGCGAGCACGATAGCTATTTGTCTCATATCGAGGTTTTTCCCAATCCGGCGGTTCCTAGTCTTAGACCGACTCAAGCGCAGCCGTCTCTTCGGCCGCCGTGGTCAAGTCGAACGCGGCCCGCTTGCTCTTCGCCGCCGCTTCGGCGAGCGGTTGAGCAGCTAGAAACCTGACGTCCCCGATCCAGCATCTCACGACCCTTGCGCACGGCTCCGAGCGCGCCGCCGAGACGCGTCTCCATCTCTGCCAGCACGTCGGCCGCGTACCGGTCTGCGCCTTCACGGATCACGCGCGCTCGCTCCTCTGCCTCGCGCACGACCACGTCGGCGCTGGCACGCGCGCGCTGCACGATTTCGTTTTCTCCTACCAGCACTTCGTGTTTGCTGGAGGCTTCCGCGACGATCGCCTGTGCCTTTTCCTGTGCGACGCGCATCATCCGCTCGTGATCCTTGGCGATGACTTTCGCACGGCCCACCTCTTCGGGCAGCGACGCGCGAATTTTTTCGAGCAGTTCAATCAAGCGCTCTTCCGAGAGAATACGATAGCCGGCGGGCAGCCACGTTCCCTCGTGAACGTAGGCTTCGAGCTTATCCAGCACGCGATAGACCGACATTGCTACCTCCGTTGCAAGTTTATGCGTTTCTCCGCCATCACGCGGAGTACCGGTTCTGGGACGAGCGCGGCGACTTCACCGCCAAGGAAGAAAACCTCTTTGACGAGACTGGAGCTCACGAACGAATACTTCTGGTCCGACATCAGAAAGAGCGTATCCACATCCGAAAGCGAGCGATTCATCAACGCCGCCGACATCTCGCTCTCGAAGTCCGATATGGCGCGCAAGCCTTTCACGATGACGTCGGCGCGCGCCGTGCGTACGTAATCCGCCAGCAGCCCGCGAAAGTGCTCGACCCGCACGTTCGAAAGGGTGGCAACGCTGGCCTTGAGCATCCCTTCGCGTTCTTCAAGGGAGAACATCGGCGCGCGCTTTTGCGGATTGACGACGATTGCGACGAGAAGCTCTCCAAAACAGTTGGCCGCGCGCTCGATAACGTCGAGATGGCCGTTCGTTGGGGGATCGAACGACCCGGGATAAACCGCGCGCGTCACGCGCATCAGCCTACCGTTGGTCAAGAGTCCGGCGACAAGAAGGCGAGAGCGACATCGCCGTAGACTTCTTCGCGCACGGAGCGATACCCGGGTATCTCGGGCAAGATCCGTTTCGCGGCGTGTTCGTAGACGACCACAGCGTCGGGCGCCAGCAATTCGCGCTCGCGCATCAGACGAAGCAGCTGCAAAGGGACGGGATCGGCGTACGGCGGGTCGAGGTAGACGATGTCGAACGGCCCCTCCAAACGATAGAGCGCGCGCTCAGCCGGCGCAGGAAAAACCGTTACCACGTCGTCGACTGCCAAGACTCTTCGAAGCCTCCTCGATTGCGTGTGCCACGTCTCGGGAAGCTTCCACGGAAACGACGCGCGCGGCTCCGCGCGAAGCCGCCTCGAAACCGATCGCACCGGTTCCTGCGAACAGATCGAGTACGCGCGCCCCCTCGAGCCGGTCCATCAGAATGGAAAAGAGCGATTCTTTCACGCGTCCCGGCGTCGGGCGAACCTGCATGCCTTTCGGCGAGCGCAGTTTTCGGCTTCCCAGCGATCCTCCGGTAATGCGCGGCATTGCGCTCAAAACGCCCGCGGCGCGAGCGGCGTTAACGCCGGGCGCAGCCAGCTGTCGTCGCCGAGCCATTCGTACAGAACGGTGGAGTAGGGGACCGTACCGTACGAGAGAAGCTGGTCGTGGAAAGCGCGCTGGTTAAAGGCGGCGCCCTCGTGGTCTGCGACCAACCCGATTAGGTGCTCGATCTGAATCTTTCCGATGAGATAGTCGATCGCTTGGCCCGGCCCCATCGCAAACCGCGTTCCTTCGCCGCGTGCGGTCACGTTGTCGATGCCGGCGTTCTTCTCGAAGTACGCAATCGCTTGCGGCAGCGTCATCGCACCGGTCGCCAAGCCGACGTCGACGCCGACTCGCGTCGCCCGGTGGCGCATTAGATGAATCACCTGTTTGCGCGCGCCCGGGTCGTCAGCGTAGAGCCCTTCCCGCATCAACATCTCCTCGCCGTAGAAAGCCCAGCCTTCGGAGAAGACGCTGTCCTGGTGGACGTGGCGCACGAAATCCGGATTGTGATATGCGATCGAAAACTGCATGAAATGCCCCGGAATACCCTCGTGACCGAGCAGCGGAAGCGTCGACTGGCGCGCCTGCTGCACGAAGAAGCTCTGATTGCTCGGCACTAAAGTCAGGCACGAAATAAAAGCCTTGCGTATCGGTTCCAAGCATCGGCGGCGGGTTCATGAACCCGCCCGGATAGGTCGCGGCCAGGGCTTTGGGAACCTCGACGATGTGAAACGGCCCGAGATACGACGGGATCGTGACGATCTGATGCGAGTTGATGAACGTCGATGAGCTTTGTGATACTTCGCTCGTAGTGCGCTAGGAACTCGGTCTTCGTCGCGAAGGTTGGAGCCGGCGACGGCGACGGTAGTTGCGCGTCGCGCGCCCGCCTCCCACATCTCCAGCGCTCGATCGCGCGCCAACTCGGTCCGGCCGATTGCGGCAACCTGCGAAGAGTCGTACGGCAACATCAAGATGCGCCGGAGAAACCAATCGTATTCCCGCGCGCCCGACGGCAAAGCCGCCGGCGTGAAAGCTCGACATGTGCGCGTCGAGCCAGGCCCGGTACGCGTGCAACGCCGTGAGCGCTACCGATTGTGCCTGAGCTAAGGCACGTTGCGTCTCGGGCGACGTATCGCGCGCGGCTTCCGTTAGCGTCGTCGTATAGAGCGAGTCGCCGTCGCGAATGTCTTCCGACGCTATCTGTGCAAACTCTCGAACCGTTTGCGTGAGGTTCGCCTGTCCTTGGTCGAGCACGTGCGGGCAGGCGCGCAGACGAGCGATCGCGGCGCGAACGCGGACCTCGTCGCTCGCGTACTGGCGGTTTACGATCGAAAAGATGCCGTTGCTGCACTCGCCTTCGTACACGCTGGGATTGCGTTGCAAGGACCGCAGGACCGTTCGACTCCACCAGTCGCCTTCGAGATCGGCGCGGACCAAGAGATAGTCGACGCGATCGTGCGCGCTCGCTCCGGCCGGCGGCAGCAGCGCCGCAAGCTGGTCGCGGTAGGCTCGCAGACGCACCATCTGCGCGGCCTGCAGCGGCCGGCGAGTAGTCTGAGAGCTTGTCGTCGTAGGTGTGGATTCCCGCATCGGTCGCAGCGGTCGGATTCTGTGCGAACGACCACATCGTGTAGCTGCGATCGAGATCGATCAGCTGTTGGTCGTAACTCGACGGCGCCGACGCACCCGCAGCCGCGCCGAGCAGCGTGCAAACCGCAATCCCGACGAACAGCCGCCCCGTCACGTCGCGCGCACCGGCTCTGGCAGGAGTCTCAGCAACTCCGCAAACTCGCGAATCGTGTGATCGGGCCGGCGCAGCGCAGCCGGATATTCTTTACGCTCCCAATCGATCCACACGCCTGCATTCCGGCGGCTTGCGCGCCGGCGACGTCGTCGCCCGGACTGTCTCCGACGTACCAGGTCTGCCGCAGATCCGTCCCCAGCGTACGCACGAGCATTTGGAATGCAGCCGGCGCCGGTTTGCGTTCGCCGATCTCGCTGCTTACCAAAATCGGACCACGAAAACCGGCTCGTTCGGCCTTGCGCGCCTGCAGCGGATTCCAGCCGTTGCTCAGCACGGCCACCGCGATCTTACGCTCGCGCAGCGCTTCCAGCGTTGGCTTGACGCCCGGAAGCGGTACCACGAACTCGTCGACCATTTCGACCGCGCTGGACCGGAACCGCTCAACGTAGCCGGTCTGTTGGTTCCAATCCTCGCTTCGCGACGAACCGTCGCACGGCATCGTCGATAGAAAAATCGCCTTGCCGCTGACGCGCCAGCAGCTCGTCAATGCTATCGATCTCATCGCCGAGCGTTCCCACCGTCCGTCCGCCTTCGGCCAAAACGCACTTCGAGCAGGTGCAGGAAGGCGACTCTTTCGAGCCGGTTGTCGATCGCAATCGTATGGTCGATATCGAAACCGATCCCGCAGACGGCATCCATCCTCGCCGCGTTCGACGCCGCACGGCATCGGCCCTTCGGCTTAGCGGGGACCCGGACCGGTAACGATGCGAACGAATCCGTTCGGGCGCACGTACTTGGCCAACGCCCCCTGGACGGTTTGCGCGGTCGCCGCGAGCTCGGCTTGCGCGTCGACAACATTCTGATTCAACGGCAAACCGAGCGTCGCGTAGTCGAGCAGTTGCGCGGTGACGCCATCGTAACTCGACTCGCGAATCGGTACCTCGCCCATCAGCAGCGCCTTCGACCGCAAAAGGCGATCCGGTTCGATCGGCTCGCCCTGCAGCTGCGCCAGCACGGCTTTTACGAGTGACTCGGCCGGAACGATGTTCTGCGGCTCGCACGCGTAGTTGATGCTGAACGTCGCCCTCACTTTTCCCGCCGCAACGCGGCTGCTGACGGAGTACGCGTAACCATGAACCTCGCGCAAGTCGTGATAGAGCAGCGACGAGTAGAAACCGCCGGTCAGCACGGCGTTGGCAAGTTGCAACTGAGGCCATGCCGGATCGGCGCGCAACAGTGGGATGGTCTCCACCAACTTTACCGACGACTGGACGCGGCCGGTAGCCGGAACGTTCACTTGGCTCGGTGCGTTGGGCGGAACGGGCGGCGGTTCGACGTTCGGCTTCGATCCGGCAGCCGTCCAGCCGCCGAAATATCGCTCGAAGATGGCCTTGGCCGCGTCCGGGCGTCGTGTCGCCGATAACGACGATGGTCGTCGAGATCCGGCCGATACGCGCTGGTAAACCAGGATCGTCACGTCGGTGAGAGTCAATCCACCGACGCTCTTCGGCGTCGCAAAACGCTGTGCCGGATCGCGTGGCGGATAAAGAGCCTTTCCAAGCGCTATTTGCGCCAGATGATCCGGGGCGGTCATCTCCCCGGTAACCTCTCCAACGCCCTGCTGGCGAACGATGGAAAAATCCGTCGCATTAAAGGCGGGATGAAGTTCCTCGTCGGCCAACAGCTGCACGCCTCGGTCGAACTGCGACGACAGTACGTCCACACCGAAATCTGTGCCGGCCGTCGTGGTCGCCGCAATCTTGTCCAGTTCGGCTTGCAAGGCGACACGATCGTAGGTCGTGGTTCCGTACGGAAGCAACGACGCGGTGACGTCGGCAACTCCCTCCTGATCGGGCGGCTCCTGTACTTGGGGATCGTTGAGGATTTGGCCGGCCACGACGACGGTATGCGAGATATGCTCGGGTTGCACGATCAAGCGAATGCCGTTCGATAGCCTCATGTCTGCCGGCGCCAGCGTCTGCTCGGGAACCTGGAGATGCGCGAGCACGCTCTGTGCCCAAACCGGGAGCGGCTCGTGCGAGGTCGGCGGAATTTCGTTATTCTCTTTGGCCAGCGAGCCGCCCGAGATTGCACCTCCGGCATTTTTGGGCACCGCATAGGCAGCGACGACGCGCTTGTTATCGAGGTAGGTTCGCAGCACGCGATTGACGTCCGCCACGGTCACCTTATCGAACGCTGCGATCATATCGTCGGGCGACGAGAGGCCCTGCACCGCGACGGCCTCGCTCCACTGCGTGGCTTGTCCTTCGATCGAGTTGGCGTTGAACTCCAACTGCGAGATCTCGCGCAGTTTTGCCGCCTCGACGAGATCGGGCGGCACTCCGGTCTTCTGGTAGTCGTCGACGATCCCGCGCATCTCGTCATCGATCGTTTGCGGCGGCGTCGTAATCGGCACGGCGGCGAACGCAATGGCGATGCCCACCTTCGGATACGGTTGAATGAAGAACTGCGTCGCAAGAGCCTTACCCGTGAATGCCAACCCGCCAAAAGTACTTCGCTGGCTGGAGAGGACGTCGCCCAAAATTTGCCCGGCGGCGTAATCCGGACTCTGGTAGCCTGGAAATCGATAGCCGAGCAGAACTCCGGTATACGGCTGATCGGAGACGTCGTGATAGACCGCTCCCGTGAGGGGCGCCAGACGCACCGGCTGGCGTGCGGGCAGCTTTCCAGCGGGTATGTCCCCAAAAAGATTTCTTACTCGCGCAACCGTCGCCGCGCGGATCGACGTCGCCGGCGATAATGTAGATCGCATTATTGGGATGATACCAGGTGTGGTAGAACTTCAACAGCTGCGCACTGTTCACATTATTTGCGAAATCCGCCACCGTTCCGAGCGTATTCTTATCGTAAGGCGTTCCGCCGATGAGGCGTTTCTGCATTTTGATAAATAGCCGGTAAAGGGCGATGCTGTTGTCCTGCTGCACTTCTTGCGTGATCGCCCCTCGCTCTTGATTCCATAGGCTCTGCGACATCAACAAACCGGTCGCGCGCGAACGCTCCGCCCGTAGCCCGATGTCGAGATACTGCGACGGCATGGTAAAAAAGTATTGCGTGACGTTGCTCTGGGTATCGGCGTCAAAGTCGCCGCCGGTAATTCCGACGGCCTCCATGAGCTGGGACGACGAGAGCGTGCGGCTCCCGCGAAACATCATGTGTTCGGTAGCGTGCGCAAGCCCCGGAATCCACTGCTCGTCGGATCCGACCTCGTAGTTAAGCATCATCGTGACGACCGGCGCGAGCGTGTTGCGCACCACGATCACGCGAAGCCCGTTCGAAAGGGTCGCCCGGGCTACCTCAGTCGTTTCGGCGCGCGCGACGAGCGGCAGGGCCGGCAAAGCCGCAAGCGCCAGCGTCGCGATGAAGGCCAGACGATGTTGCATGCACCGGCTATTCGCTTTGCCCCGGCCTAACCCTCACGATGAAAGTAGCAGCGCGCGCGAGTTCGGCTGCGTTTCGAGCGCGGCTCGTAGGCCCGCGTGCTCGGGCTGCGCAAGTTTTGGGTCGCGTGCGACGATCTCTTGGGCGGCGAGTTTGGCGGCGCGATAGACGTCGACGTCGCGCAACAGATCCCCCAGCCGAAGTTCAGACGCTCCCGATTGCACGGTACCGGCGAGCTGCCCGGGCCCGCGAAGACGAAGATCTTCGTCGGCGATTTCGAATCCGTCGGTCGAGCGCGTGAGAACGTCGAGCCGCTCGCGCTCGCCCGCGTCGTCTGGATAGACGAAGATGCAAAACGATTTGGCGGCGGCGCGGCCGACGCGTCCTCGCAGCTGATGAAGCTGCGCGAGGCCGTAACGCTGCGCGTCGAGGACTACCATCGCCGTAGCGTTTGGAACGTCGACGCCGACTTCGATGACGGTCGTCGAGACGAGCACGTCGAGGTCGCCGCGGAGAAAGTGCCCCATGATCTCGTCCTTCTCTCGCGAGGAAAGACGACCGTGTAACAACCCGAGCCGCAAATCCGGCAAGACCTCGTTCTTCAGCCGCTCGCCTTCGGCAGCGACGCTCGCGAGCGTTCCCTCTCCTTCGTCGATAACGGGCGCGACGATGTACGCTTGATGGCCCGCTTGAACATTCTTTCGCACGAACTCGTACACCCGGCTCAGCCGGCTCGTTCGCACCGCAAACGTCTCGATCGGCATGCGCCCGGGCGGAAGCTCGTCTATGACGGACAGATCGAGATCGGCGTAGACCGACTGGGCGAGGGTTCGCGGAATCGGTGTCGCCGTCATGTGCAGCGTATGCGGAGATACGCCCTTGGCTCGCAAACGCGCGCGCTGCTCGACTCCGAAACGGTGCTGTTCGTCGATGATCGCAAGGCCGAGGCGCTGAAAATCCACGCCTTGCGTCAGCAGCGCGTGTGTGCCGACGCCGACCGAAGCTTCACCGCTTGCAAGTTTTTCGAGAGCCGCATTGCGCGAGCGCGCACTCTGACTTCCGAAGACGGCCTCGAGCGTGACGCCGAAGGGTAAGAGCAATGGCGCGAGTTTGTTTGCGTGCTGCCATGCAAGCAGTTCGGTCGGCGCCATGAGCGCCGATTGCATGCCGTTTCGAGCTGCAAGCAGCACTGCAGCGGCGGCGACCAGCGTTTTGCCGCTCCCGACGTCGCCTTGTAATAGCCGGTTCATCGGGATGTCGCGACTCATATCGCTCCAAATCTCGACCACGACGCGTCGCTGAGCGCCGGTGAGCGCGAACGGAAGCGTCTCCTCGAAGCGTTCGAGCAAGCCGGACGGTACGCGCAGCGCGCGAGCGTCATGATCGCGCTCGCGCTCGCTGCGCCGTAATTGCGCCGCGGTCGCCAGCGCAAGGAACTCAGCGAAGACGAAACGTTCGCGGGCGCGCTCGGCTTCTTCCGGCGTGCGCGGAGCATGGACGGCTCGATACGCGTCCTCGAGCGGGCCATAGCCGCGAGCGCCGGCCAGCGATGGAGGCAAAGGATCCGGCGGTGCCGCGTCGAGCAAACGCGGCAGATTTTTTCGCAAGACCATCGCGATCTTGCGACTGGCCAGTAGTTTGGAAGCGGGATAGATTGGAACGAGCTCGCCGCGGTATCGCTCGTCCTCGCCCAGCTGTGCGTAATGAGATACACTGACGACCGGACCGGAAAGCGTGCGCTCGACGCGGCCGCGGACGAAGAGCCGCATTCCTTCGCGGAAGCGCCCATACACATAGCGGTTACGCCCGATCCACTTCGCGGCGAAGGGATCTCCGGCGTCGTCGGTGAGCCGCGCCTCGACGATCTCGAGGCCGCGCACGCGCCGCTCTTTCACGCCAACGACGCGACCGACGGCGTTCTCTTCTCCTCCGCTTTCGCCCAGCTGCCGTGCCGCAGTAGGAAAGCGAAGATCGTCGTAACGGAACGGCAGATACTCGAGAAGCTGCGCACCGCTCCTGATTCCCAGCTCGCGAAAGAGCGGCGCGGTTTTCGGACCGACGCCGTGCAGCGCGGCAATTTCATCCGCGTCGCTCTTATGCGGCGCGATCACTTCAGCGATTGCGCCGCCGTCAGAGTGCTCAGGCGTTCGTAGGCAGCGCGCAATTGGGGCACGGGCACGCCGTATCGATGGCCGAGCTCAATGACTGCGCCCAGAATTGGATCGAGCTCGAGCGGCCTTCCGCGCTCGTAATCTTGCAGCATCGAGGTTTTCACGTCGTCCAAGCGTGCGGCGTAGGCGATGCGCTCGTCAACGTCTACCGTCGAAACGACGCCCATTGCCTGGCCGACGCGCAAGGTTTCGGTCATCATTCCACGCACTTCGGCCCGCGCATCCGGATCGGCGAGCATGGGTTTGATCGTCATGCCGCGCAGGACGCTTATTGGATTGAGACCGGCATTGTTGACCAACTTGAGCCAAACGGTTGCGCGAACGTTCGCATCGATTTCGGGCGCTAAACCGGCGTCACGAAGAAGCACGCCGAGCGCGTCGAGCCGAGCGCGCGGCTCGCCGCCGCTCGGTTCGCCCAGCACGTAGCGGAGACCGCCGCTTTGCCGGACGACACCAGGCGCGACGATTTGTCCCGAGACGTGCACGACTGCACCGATCACCCGATCGTCGGCAAAGAGCTTGCCGATCGCGCCTCCAGGATCGACACTCTCCAAGGGCGGCTCGCGCACGTACCAAAATGGGAGACCGTTCTGCATGGTCACGATGGTCGAGGTTCCCGCCGCAAATGGCTCGAGCTGAGCGCGGAAAGCCGGCCATTGATGTGCTTTAAAGGTAAGCAACAGCACGTCAACATCCCCGAAATGCCGCACATCGTCGCTCGCGTCGACGCTCACGGCGAAGCTGCCCAGCTCGCTCTCGACGCGCAACCCGTCGCGCCGGATCGCCGCGAGATGCGCGCCACGCGCAACGACGGCGACGCGGACGCCGCTCTTGACGAGCACGGCAGCGAGAAATCCCCCGATGGCGCCCGCACCAACGACCGCAACGCGGGTCATGTCAAAAACTTTTAGGCGACGGGCAGATTCGAACTGCCGAATGGGGCTTTTGCAGAGCCCTGCCTTACCACTTGGCTACGTCGCCGCTGAAGTGCCTGAGCGGGTAGTGGGAATCGAACCCACGCATCAACCTTGGGAAGGTCGCAGGCTGCCATTACATCATACCCGCCCACTGCGAACTTTCCGGTTCGAGCCTCTCCATAGTGCGTCCTACAACCCCAGATTGGCACGCGCGGTTGGGGTCACCCCACGAATTGGCTAAGCTATGAGGCTGATCGCGCGTGCGAGCACGATCGCGATGGTAATGAGCGCGATAATTGCCTCGGCACCCATCAGCGCCTTGGCTTGCCGGCTCAACGGCATGACGTCGGTCGGGCTGAAGGCCGTGGCGTTGGTGAACGCAAGATAGAGGTAATCGAAAAACTGCGGCTTCCATGCCGGATCGATGCAGTTGGACAGCGCTCCACCGCTTGCAATCGTCATCTGCATCTGCGGAAAGAGGAAGTCGGTGTTTTCAAACTCCGTTGCCGCGTTGGCGTGGGCGCGCGCTTCCGGACCGTCACTGTCGAGCTCCCAGAACCACAGCGCAAAGACGAGGATGTTCGTAAACCAGATCTGCGCGCCGGTGCGCAGCAAGAAGCCCGGCTGATGGGTTGCCGCCGTTTCCGGTCGAAAGAATGACGCGATGAGCAGCAGCACCGAGCCGAGGTTGAAGAAGTTGACGATGGCGATCAGCACGATGCTCGCAAATCGCGTACGGCGCGTCTCGAGGTGCCGGCGAGGCGCAAGAATCGAAAGCGGAATGAGCAGGACCAATACCAGCGCCGGAGCAACCCAAACCGGCCCGATCGTCAAACGCGGTGGAAGGGTAACGTAGAGCAGCACCGCTATGAGAACGGCCAGCGACGCGTGCCAGCGGGGTTCGTGCGGTGTCAGAGCCTTTTGCTCTTGCATGAGCCATCGTTCGCTCGGCTGGCCGGCGCAACCCGTCGCTGCCGTTGCGCATTATGGGGCGCATGCCTACCGATTTTCGAGATGGAAAAACGTTTCCGCGCCGTGGGCGCGAGGCAATTGGCGAGGTCCTGTGGCTGCTTCGCGCGGCCGATAAAGGCCGCGCATCGGCCGCCGGAACGATACACGACTACATCTATCCATGTCCGATGGACAAAGGGATGATGGAGCGCTGGAGAGTTTCCGCTCCCGAGTTCGAGGAAGCGTTGCGACAGAATCCCACCGACGATGATCTCTACACCTGGTTCACCGGTCGGGTCCGCTCCGAGGACGTTCGCGCTGCCAACGCGTGGCTACTCGACGAGCGCAGCGAGAACCTCGATCGACAGGATGCTGAAGAGGTCGCCGCAGCGGAACACCGGTGATGGGCTCGACGATTGAGTTGCGGCGCCCCGACGGAAAGACGGCGCCTGCTTATCTCGCGCCATCAGAGCAACCGCACGCGCCCGGCATCGTCCTGTTCGAAGAATGGTGGGGACTCGACGATCGCATTAAAGCGACCGCCGACCGGCTCGCGTCTCACGGCTTCAACGTAGTCGTTCCCGATCTGTATCGAGGACGCAGCGCCGCGACCGGCGACGAAGCGAACCATTTGATGGAGGGCCTCGATTTCAACGACGCCGCAACCCAAGATGCGTCGGGGGCTGCGCGCTATCTGCGCGACCTCGGTGCAAAGCGAGTCGGTGTTATGGGCTTCTGCATGGGCGGCGCCTTAGCGATGCTCAGCGTGATGCACGGTCGCGAATTCGATGCGGCCAGCATTTGGTACGGCTATCCGCCTGCGGAGGCGGGCGATCCCGCAAACATTTCCGTCCCGCTCCAGGGACATTGGGCACTCGACGACGCGTTCTTTAAAATCGCGGGAGTCGACGCCATCGAACGCAAGCTCGAAGGCGCCGGCGCCGCGCCCGAATTTCACCGCTACGACGCGAAGCATGGCTTCTTCAATACCGGCGAACCCGGCGAAGGCGGCCTGGGACATTACCATCCCCAGCACGCCGAAACCGCGTGGCGCCGCACCGTCGAGTTCTTCGATAGGACGCTACGCTAACTCGCGTTACGAAGCGCCGATCGTATCGGGCCTTTGTGAGCGGGAGGCCCGAGTCGCTCGGACCTCCCTTCACTGGTGCCAAGGGACGGAATCGAACCGTCGACACCGCGCTTTTCAGGCGCGTGCTCTACCGACTGAGCTACCTTGGCTCGATTGTCATCGAGCGCACCGCTCTCGCAATGCGCTCGACGCAAGCTGGCGACGCTGATGGGGCTCGAACCCACGACCTTCGCCGTGACAGGGCGACGCTCTAACCAACTGAGCTACAGCGCCAAAGACCGGCACCACCGACCTGGTGGGCACGGTTGGGATTGAACCAACGACCCCCCGCGTGTGAAGCGGATGCTCTCCCGCTGAGCTACGCGCCCCGACCGGTAGCGGCTCCTTGGACAAAACCGTATCTTACCCTACCGTGCGCAGGGTGTCTAGCACGGAGTGGTAGACGTCACGGTTGAAAAACTTCGCGTGAATCTGCTTGCATTCGTCCTCCTCGCCACGGTTTCTGCGGCCACGTCGGTTCACTTACCTACGTCGACGAACGATCCGCAAGCACAAGCCGCAATCGATCGCGGCCTCTTCCTCTATTACGCATACAACGGCGAAGATTCCGAGCGTGCCTTCGCGCAGGCTGCTGCCATCGATCCGCGCCTTGCGATGGCGTATTGGGGAACGGCGCTCGCCGACGGCCCGGATTTGAATACGCCGCTGACCGAGGACCGATTTAATCTCGGCGCGCGGGCTATCCGCAAAGCGGTTGCTCTCGGCGCCGGCTTGCCGGCGCGCGAACAGCGCTTCATCGCCATCATGGCGTTGCGATACCAAGGAACATTTGCAAACTGGTCGGGCGACGATCAAGCGTATCGTCGCGCTATGCTGGATTTCGCGAACTCCTCGCACGACGAAAATGCCGAGCTCTTAGCGGCCGAAGCCCTTGTCGAACACGGCGGCTTGGATTGGCAGCACGGAAGCCTCGCCTACGAAGAATCACGCGAGGCGCTGGCCCTCGTCTCGACCGTGCTGAGGGACGACCCTTCAAACGTGATGGCAAATCATCTCTGCATTCACCTTTACGATCTTGCGCCCGATCGCACTCCGGCGCTTCCATGCGCGCAGCGCCTCGACGCCACGGCCTTTCCTGCGCAAGCCGAACATCTCGCGCACATGCCAGCGCACTATTGGATCGAGACGGGTGAGTATATGGCGGCAATACGCTCGAGCGAACGGGCATATTCGCTGCTGAACATGCTTAGCGGCGACGAGCCAGAGTCGGAACACGCACAGCGCTACGCGAAGCATGACGTCTCCGTCGGGTACTCAGCAGCGATGATGCTGGGAAACTACGAGGTCGCACGGCAGTGGAGCCAGCGCATGAACGTTGCTTTTGAAACGAGCTTCGATGGGATCACCGCACTGCGATTCGGCCGTTATGGCGCAGCTTACGCTACGCATGAAAACGAATTCGCCGACAAGAGCGTTCGCGGCCTTGCCGCTCTGCACTTAAAGCATGCCGCTGAGGCGCACGCCATTGCTGCGCGCCTTCCGGCGAAAAGCCAAACGCAAGGTTACCTGCCGCAGCTCTTTTTAGCCGCCCTCGCGGAGGCCGATGACCAGTACAGCCTATCCGAGCACTGGATCGAGGTAAGTCGCACGAATCAAAGCTCGGACTTCTCCGGCGAGCTGATTCCACTCATCCCCGCCGATGAAGCATTGGGCGGCCTGCTCTTGCGCCGCGCCGACAATGCCGGGGCAGCCGCGGCCTTCACCGCCGTCCTCGCAGCTTATCCCAACGACCCGCGCGCGCTCTTCGGTTTGGCGCAAGCGCTGAACGCAAGCGGAGAACACGCGCAGGCGGCGGCGGCGCATGCGCGTTTCGAAAAAGAATGGGAGGGCGCCGATACACTGATCGAGGACGCCCTACCCTAGCCGTTAAGCGGTTTCACCGTTCCGCAAGCTGCGCGCTAGCGCAGCCAGTGCGTCGCTCATCGCCTGTGCGCCGGCGGCGATACGAACGCGTGTCCCGGTACTTCGGCCTTTCGTCGCTAACCGAGCTAGCCGGCTGCGATAGGCGTTTTCCAAGGCGTGGGCTCGGCGAATCCGGATCTCGGCTTCCAGCCAGAGTTCCATGGTTCACCTCGTGGAAGAAAAGTGCAGATAATTGAAAAGGCCCCCGGTCGATTTGCGGAGGCCTTCGTCCTTCGAGTGACTCGCTTCGCGAGCCGGCTACGACAACAGGGCTTCTTCTCGATCCCTGATCCGACCATTCTCAAAGGAAGAAGGTCCAAAGCACGTCGACCCCACGCCGATCTGCGGCGTGGTGGAGGAAAGCTGACGCATTTGATTCATCGTGCCTCCTTCTGTCGAGTGAGTAATACGCGAAACTCTACCACGCCGAGATTCCCTTGTCAACGCGCGAGTCGCGTCAATCCACCGGCTTGAATGGCGCGACCGATGCGCGTCGTTGGAGGTTCGCAAAACGCTTTTCCGAACATCGCAATACTTCTCGCCATCGATACGGGCGGTTAGCTCAGTGGGAGAGCGCTTCCTTGACACGGAAGAGGTCACATGTTCAATCCATGTACCGCCCACCATTTCAAGCCTTATTCTATAGCTGATTATCGATCTGTCCTAAAAAGGAACGGTTATGGGACCGGGTTTTAGTCGCCAGGCTACTACTTAGCATTTAGTTGTTGCGTACTTCCCCGGGATGATCTCGATAACGACGTGGCTCCCCGTCACTTTTAGCTTTCCGAGAAGACGCCCCCGACGTCCGGCAGATCTGGGCCGTACTTTCCGTCGACTGCAGCCGCGTAGCATTCTCCCAGAGCATCCCAGAGACTACCTGATTGCGTGGCGGCGGTAACCGTGTACGCCCGCTTTGCTTTAAGTTGTTTGCCGGCCAAAGCGCCTGGGCCCGGAAGTTTCGAACCAAATTGCACGTCGCCGTTTGTAGTGTTGAACTGAATATAAAAGATCGGCGTACCAGGCGGAAATGGTGGCCAGAGCGGTCCGCTGTAGGGGGTAGTGCTGCTAATCAAACTCGCGGTTACGCCTGACGATGTCGGGCCCGGATAGGTGATCGTACCGCCCCAGTCCTTGAACCGCGGAACGCAAAGCGTGCCGCCTTTAGTAGAGAGCGGCTTGGCACCCAAACTGGCGTAATCTTTCTTCGTCTTCTGCCCCTTACAAGCCGGAAGCGCGGCATCGGGCGCACTCCATCGGATTGCTGGGCTAAGAGGCCCCGACGGCACGGCGCTTTGTGTCGAGCCTGATGGGTTGATCTGCGTCTGCGATCCGCCGCAGCTTGCAAGCATCGTTGCGGCTGCACAATAGCCGAGCGCGTAGCGGCCAAAATCTGAGATATTCATTGTCCTGTCCTTTTCCACCACAACGCATCGACGGTCAGCTATGCGCTGCCGTCGCGCCCAGAGCCATCTTACCACGCACTCGGCGATCTCCGCGCGTTCAGGACCGCGTTATCGGATGGTCTGCAGGGTGTAGTCCCCCATAACAAGCGTTGGGAAGGTTGCTAAGGCACTAAAGCCGTATCGGTTTCTTAAGCAGGTTTGCTTGGGAGGATACGATGCAGAGTTCATTTAGCCGCACTATTCTGAGTGTTTCGATCGGCGTCTCATTTTTGGCCGCTTGCGCCGGCAGCGGTAGCGTCAGCGGTGTACCTGGTGCGGCATCACCATTGGGGACGAATCAGAGCCGGGTTGCTCAAGACGCCGTCAGCGTCGCTTTTAGCGGTGAATATGTCGGAGAATTTCGAAATGAGAGAGGTAACAGGTCGAGGCTCAGGCTTTATCTCTCGCAATATCAAAACTCGCTCGGCGGGGCCCTGGTGATGCCCAAAGGATCGCAAGGCTTAAACGGGGTCATTGCATGGGTCGCTAACGGCAAGACGATTAATGGCACCGCCGTCGGCGGGGGGAGCAGCGGCGGCAGCGGCAGCTTTTGCACCTTTTCGATGACCGGCAAGTACAAGTATCGCAGGATTACTGGCACCTACGCTGCGATGGCGAGCTGCTCTGGCCAGTCGGGAAGCTTCAATCTCTGGCACAGATGCTACATTCCAGGCACGGGGAGCGAGGAGATTCGTCCGGAGGACGGCGTGAAACCCTGCTAGCGCGTTCCTCGCCGTTAACCGAATAAGCACCCATGAATGACGATGACCTTCGCCTGATTCACGAGGATCTAGCTGAGCTTGCCGACCGGCTTACCCAGATCGAGGACATTCTTCTTGTGATGGCAATGCGGGAGGGCGAACCAGAAGATCGCGCCTACGCAAAAGAACTCCTTGGGACATTCCTTGAGAGGACCCAATCGAAGTTTGGTGGCTGAGATCCGTTAGACGCAAGCCACGTGCCATGGGCAGTGGCTATTCGGTTAAGTCAAAAAGTTCGTCGAAGTTTACGCTCTTTAGAACGCGCCGAATGTGCTGATTGGCACCGGTCAGCGTTATTGATCTGGCCTCATCGCGGAGGCGAAGCATCTGCTAATTCGCGCAAGAAGGTCGCGTCCATGTATGTGACGGCCGTCATATCGATGACGAGCGAACTCTCGCCTTCGATGCTGCCAAAGAGCTCGGCGATTTCATCCTTGCGTGTGAAGTCGTACTCGCCATCAAGGTTAATGAGGCGTTTTTGGGAATCAAAAGTGTTCACGGTGCGAGGCGGCTTGCCGGAGCTATATAGTCCTCGTCATGTGTCCATCCTCTGGCTTCTCGTGTGAGACGGACAAGCTCCGCCGCAAGATATGCTAAGGCGCTGCGCGCGGGTCGTTTTACGTGGTTTTCACGGCAGACTTTCAAGACCATAACGCGGGCATCCACCAGGCTCACAAGAAGGCCGCGCTCGGCGTAGCCCTCTGCCCTCTCTTTAATCAGATACCAAACCCATTCCATTTCCGTCATTTGGATCGGCCCGTTCTCTCGCGGAGATGTGTATTGGCCGGTCGCTGAAAATGCGGTCAAGGCGTGCTTTGGTTGAGGTATCCACGCATAACACACCTTCGCCAATATAGCGCAAAAGGCGCAGAAAGATACGCAAATGTGGTTCAAGGACTTTCCGGAGCACGATCCCGATTCGAACTATCCCGCACCTTCTGCGTCGCAGGTGCTTTACGAAGCGGAAGCCCAGCGCTATCTCAAGGCCCTTAAAGAGGCTCTCATGCACCTAACGGTGCGGCAACAGCGTGCAATCTTTGCGCAGTTGAGCGGGCGCGTCTACAAGAACGAGGCGCCGGCCGGTGATCAGCGTATCGTTGAGGTTTTGAATACCGGAGTTAGGGCTTTAACGAGACGAGCGTACACGTCCACGAACCAGCCGATCGGCCATGGCTGAGTGGCCAGTGTCCTGCTCCTTGCGTATGCGCTGGCATCCGTTTCGGGACGCCGTGCGGGGTTAGCTGCGCGAAGATAGAGCGAGCCGCGCGCCTGGACCAAATCGAACGGTCAAGGCACCTTCGCACAAGTTCGCACACCCTCAACGCACCTCAACGCATCTCAGCGCATCTGGAGCGCCATCCTGGCAATAGTCAGCGCAGAATGGCGCGGAAAGATTCGCACATGCGGTTTAAGGACTTGCCGGAGGACGATCCAGACTCGAATTATCCGGCGCCGACGGCGGAGCAGCAGGCACTTATGAAAGTCGCGGAAGCTACCGTTGAGCGGCTGAAATTCTGGCTCGAGCGCCTCACCGTACCGCAGCAGCGCGCAATCGTTGGCAAGCTAGTCGGAGCTGTGTACCGGCAAGAGCAGCAGAGCGAAGACTGATGGGGAGCGCGCTGCCCGCGATGTCTAGGCAACAGGCGAACAGCGCGCTGACCACGATAACGTAACTCGGCCTGTAAAAAGTTCCCGTCCACCGTTCCTACTTCGGCGGCTGGGAAGGCGGGCCGTTGTAAAGCCATTGCAGCGGCCCTCTCCTAAACGGAACGAGGCGTGATGCTCCGGCATTGCGCCTCCTGTTTTTCAAACGAAAGGTAACGACAATGATGATGCTCGACCGCAGGTTGGACGGCGCATCCGTCGTGCCGGCTGCCTTTGAGCCGATGGAAAGTATGCTTCGGCGATTTAAGAAAAGCTGCCAGAAAGCCAACATACTGACTGAATATCGGCGTCGGGAAAACTTCATACCACGGTCGCAGCGACGACGTGAGAAAAGCTTGCGAGCTCGGAAAAGGCGAAGCTCGTCGTAGTACAAAGCCAACCATTGGAGAACGCGAGCGCGATCGTCGGGGCTCTGGCGCTCGTACTGCGGCGGCCTCGCCATAAGGCGAACGGGTGTTCGAGTCACGGCGCACCAAGCCTGCCCCCACGCCGACTGCTCGCGATCACTGTGCCCTTCCCACGCGCTCAGTCACCTCAAGAACCACCCTGCATAGCAGTCCGAAGACTGCGCCAACAAGGAACCCCTCACCAAGGCTCTCTAGGCTTGCGCGTTCACCTGGTGCGGGCTATATTGCAATTACGCTGACCCGAGGTGACCTATGTCCTCCCTCACAGGGCATGATGAAGTAGATGTAACTCGTCCCAAGTCGTGCCACTGTTACACGTCGGCAATTCAGTGCGCAACGCAGCGGGTCAACGCAGATCTTTCACGACGCGGATTCGTCGCCGGAATGACTACCTCGGTTGCATCGCTCGGGCTTTTCACGAGCGCCAAGGCCGCGCCGGCAGAGCCGCCACACCCCATTCTATTTACGAATTTTAGGCTCTTCGACGGCACGTCCAGCAGCTTGCGCGACGGGCGATTTGTGCTCGTCGAAGGCACACGGATTAAGGACGTTGGTACTGGTACTCCCGCAGCACCGAATGGCGCCCGCGTGATCCACTGCGGCGGCCGAGTCATCATGCCGGGCCTGATCGACTCGCACTGGCACGCCATGTTCGCGGGTTTGCCACTCCCGTTATTGTTGCAAGGAGACGCGGGCTTCATCAATCTGGCCGCCGCGTCCGACGCGGAGCGCACCTTGATGCGCGGTTTCACTACGATCCGCGACCTCGGCGGCCCTACTTTTGCGTTGAAGCAGGCGATCGACCAACGCCTGGCCACCGGGCCACGCATTTATCCATGTGGCGCGATGATTACGAGTAGCGGTGGACATGGCGACATGCGTCCGCTCAGCGAGCTGCCGAGGGCGACTGGCGGACCGTTTGGCTCTGTACGTGAAGCCGAAGGTGCGATGATCGCCGATGGGACCGACGAGGTCGTGTTGCGCGGACGCGAGCAGCTCACCCAGGGCGCGTCGCACATCAAAGTCGTAGCAAGCGGTGGCGTCTCCTCGCCCCGCAGCCCACTTGACGCGGCCACGTTCACCGAAGCCGAACTGCGTGCGGCGGTCGACATTTGTAGCGACTGGAACACTATCGTAACGGTGCATGCCTATATGCCGAGGCCGGTCCAGAGAGCGATTTCCGCGGGAGCCAGGTGTATCGAACACGCTCACCTGATGGACGACGCGACAGCAGCGATGATGGCCGAAAAGGGTGTATGGCTCAGTATTCAGCCATTCCTAACTGAAGAGGACCAGCTCCCTCAAACTGGTGAGAGCCGCGCCAAAATGTTTGAAATCTTCGAAGGTACCAACAACGCATACAAGTTGGCCATAAAGCACGGTATAAAGACGGCGTTTGGCTCGGACTTACTCTTCTCCCAAACGCTGGCAAAGCGGCAGGGCCTCATGCTGACGCATCTGACCCGTTGGTACACAAACGCCGAAATCTTGAAGCAGGCGACCGCCGCGAATGGTGAACTGCTGAGCTTAAGCGGCCCGCGCAACCCATATCCTGGAAAGCTGGGCGTCATTGAAGACGGTGCGCTTGCGGACCTGTTGCTTGTAGATGGCAATCCTCTAGAGGACATTACGCTCGTGGCAAAGCCGGAGAAGAATTTTGTCGTGATTATGAAAGATGGAATAATCTATAAGAATACTCTATAAAGCAGGTCCTGTGGTCGCGGCGCCCTCACCTTAGACGATAGGTTCATTACGCGAGTATCAAAGAGGACCGGCTTTCACCGATCCCCTTTGCAGTCTGACCTTAGAGCGGTAATCGCGCTAAGTGCTGTTCCCCCGCCGCCTGCGCTCTCCTAGCGCGATGGATGATTTTGACGGCTCGTTCGCCCGCGGGCCCCGTAACTTTGGTGATGTTGATTTTTTCGTCGGGGAAGATCATAATTGAAATACCGGCCTCTGTCATACAGCCTCCCTGGTTTTCTCACGCCACGGGCGATGAGAACTTATGCAATTTCTTTCGCGAAAATGCGGATTGGCCGGCTGAGGACGGACAAGACGTATTAAGGTAAGGCTTCAAGAGTACTGCAAAGCATCGCCCGACACCTGGAAGGGTGCCCCAGACTCTGACCTTGCATCGCCCTGGGACTGCAGTTTCGCCTTAGAACTGTAGACTGCTAAAGAGAAAGGGGACCGGCTTTTCACCGGTCCCCCGTAAATCGTACCTCATCTCTTTGCGCATCAGCTTGTCGCTGTCGCCGCAAGAACCATCGCCCCAAAGGGCCACAGGCACTTCCAGGTGACGTTCCTGGGACCTATTCAAGGACTTTGAATTTGCCGAAAACGAGAAGGGAAGACGAGAACGCCTTCGAGGAGATTTTGATGACAACAACTGCATCGCTTGAAGAGTCTTTGCAAGCAGTTGAATCGCAGCTGCCGAAACTTGAAAAGGTCGCCGAGGCCGAGATCGCCTTTATGCTTTATAATAGCGCCGAATCGAACCCGTGGGCCGGAGGGTGCAAGAGACGGGACGATTTGCGGCAAGAGGTCAGGGATTTGCGATTGCAAATCAAGGCGATCGAAGCGGTGTAAATTTCGCGTGCGGGGCTGCGGTATCGCCTTGAGAGCTTGAGCGCATTTTGCCGGCGTCCTCGGTTATCTATCGCTGGCGAATCAGGCCAGAGCGTGAGACCGACTTTGTCGTGGCGTGGCATTCCCGCACGGAAAAAATCTACCGGTCGCGAGGCTCCTACGGATCCCGACTGCATCGCGAACCGGACGGAGTCTATTGCGCGATCGCCTTATGGTCATCGGAAGAAGCGTGGAAAGCCGATGAACCGCCGTTGCGAGACGACGAAGCCGATGATGCAGCATTTTCCGCGAGCGTTCAGGAGCGTCTGGCAACGCTAACAATGGACTGCATCGACGATTTGTGGAAATTACCGATTTGAGGAGTGGCCGCCGCTTTCGTAGTCAGCGTCGTCGTAGTAATCGTTCACTTGGGTTGGTAAGATCGTTCCGAATGTGACCTTCGCGCTTGGCGTGCTCTCGCTTCGGCAGGGAGAACATGCCGCGACGCGCAATGCATTGGCAACGCGACTCTCGACGACCTTGTTGAGATTTAGCTTCAGATACAACCAACATCCTCAGGAGGTCCAATGTCGAGAAAAATGGCGGCACTCGCCGTGGCTTTTGCAGCCGCCGCGCTTGCGGCGTGCGCCGGCGGTTCCGGCGGAAACACTGCCGCAAACGGCACCACGTACGCTCTCCCCGGGATGCCAGACTTGACAATCATTGCGACTCTGCCGAAAGGTGCGCATCTCACCGGCAAGATCAGCACGGAGCTTCCAGGGGAAGGTCTCGGGCGAATCCACGACCGGCACTGGAAGGCTATGCTCGGCGGTTACACCCAAGAACGGTATTCACAGGCACTCGGCTTTCCGCCCGGGACGGCAATCACGATCAGAAACGTTTCGCAGATCTATGACCACACGCTCAATGTGGTTGCCGTGATCGACGGGCCACCGACGAAATTTCCGTCCAATCCAAAGCTCGGCTTCACGCCGTCGGGCGGCAAGCTGCGCAAAGGCTACGCCAGCGGCGTCATTGGGCCGAATTCCTCGGTGACGGTCACTCTCGGCAAGCCCGGAATCTACCTCATCGGTTGCGCATACCATTATAACGACGGGATGCGGGACGTATTGGTCGTTGCCGAGGGCGCCACTCCGGGGCCGGAAGCTACGGCACCTCGCCACCGGTAAACCAATACTCGATGCCTTCGAGCACGATCCGTTTGCGACCCCAGCTGGCCGCTAGCCGCTGTCGTCAGTCTTGAAAGTTGCCGTCATACGCTGCACCGTAGATCTTTCCGACATTAGAATTGAGACGATCGAGATTGACGATTAGGTGTGTACGCCCGCCGACAGTTTTAACATCCGGCGAAATTCGATAGAAGTCGGTGTTGGCGAATCCATACAGAACATTGCTAGCCGTGCTCGCGAGGCCGTAAAGGTCCTTAACGGCGAGTGGGACAGTCCGTACGATCTTGGCGTTGGCCGGATTGAGCCATACGAGCGTATCTGCGGATGAACCTTTCCCGGACAGCACGAGAGCCCCGTTATAAAACGTGAGCGCTCCAGCCGACTCCCAGCGTCCGTTCGATCCGATGACGGTGGTTGCCCCTGTATTGACGTTGATCGAGTAGAGCCGAGTGGTGGTAAATGATGCCGTGTATGCTTTACCTGCCCGAGCCATAATTAGTGCATTGGCCTCGCTTAATCCATTGCTACCAATTAGCGTGGTAGAGCCGGTGTTCGGATTTACACGGTAGAAATGAGTAAAGCTGACGCCATACATGTTGCCGTTTGTCGGATCGAACGCAATGTCTGTCAGGAGAACGCCTTCTGAACCCAGCCTCTGTAGTTGTTTTCCGTCCGTAGTGACTCTCCAAAGGACTTTGTTTGAATCCGTTATGTAGATCCACTGGGTGGCGGTGTTTTCAGAAAGCGAAGCCGCAGACGAAGCGGCACCTTGTGGTGAGGGTATCGTCGTCCCCCCGCATCCCGCTAACATTGCAACGGCCAAACCAAGGCCTAAAAAATTGCGGCCAAAACGTAATGAAGTCATCGGCTATACTCCTTTCGCCAGATGCCGGGTGAGAGCGACGGTTCGACGGCGACGAGCATTCCCCGGTATGCCTATCGCGATCTGCGAACGTCCCTTTGGTTGCTACGTCTCCACGTTCTTAGCGAGCGCTTCTTCGCCACGGGTCTCGCGGCTTTTTAGAAGGTTTGTGCGTTTGGGGCAATCGCAACGCCTTGCGGTTCACCGCTTGGGACTGTATCCTGCAGCCGCACCTCGGCGCTCGGCGTGAACGGATACGCAAGAAGGTAAACGTCACCGCCTTCTGCCGACAGATACACTCTATTCTGAAGTTTGCCCAGCGCCATTTGACCGGGAGTCTCGGGAATGGTGATGGTAAATGATGGCGTCGTGGTCCCGGCCGGAAAATAGTCGATGCGGTTTGTTCCGCCTGTTTCCACGACGGAGATATTGCTGTTCTTGTCAACGACTACGCCCTGGGGTTGGTTCAGCGCCATGCCGAGAACCGTGCCCGTTGTAGAACCAGGGGCAAATTCTTCGATGCTTCCGTCCGGGTTACCGTATTGGGTGCGATAGGCGACATAGAGATTGCCTGATGTGTCGAAATCCATACCGTCAGCCTCGACACCTGCCGCCGAAGCGGTACCGGTTTGCAATACGCGAAGAGGCGTCGTACCGCCGTGTGCGCCATATTCGACTACCTGTCCGGTATTGGCTTGGCTGATCCAAACGTCGCCGCTGCTATCAACGACTGAATACATTGGTCGGTTAATGTCCTGCGCATAGGTAATCCATCTGGCATAATTGTCGCCTGATGGATAGGCGGTAACCGTATTGCTTCCCCAATCGGCAACGTAAAGCGTACCGTTCGGGCCGTAGTACAAGCCCCATGGCTGATCGACGCCGCTGGTAATGGCGCTGATTGGGATCGACATTGCATTTCCAGTGATTTCAGGGAAGATGTACACGCCGGCGCTATCGTTATATTGTACGGCGACGTAGATGAGCGCCTTGCTGTTGGTCGCTTTGGGGATGAGACGCGCAAGACGTTGGGTTCCAATGGGCTGGATTGGCAGCGACGAGGCTCGCGGCACTACGCTCGCGGCCTGTGTTATGAAGCTAGGATCCTGGGTGCCTACCAGCGATTGACCGCATGCGACCAAAATCGCAACCGCCACAATGCCTAAAGCATGGTGACAAAAACGTAATGAAACCATTGTGTTTGCTCTTTCGCCCGCGAACGGGACCTTACTATTCGACGGGTTAGTGCAATGGCCTACTCTGAGCTATAAAGCAACGGCGCCCGATCTCTCGAGCGCCGTTTCTTACGAGAGCGTT
>CAVRDR010000005.1:0-34530 GCA_963719905.1 Vulcanimicrobiota bacterium | reverse complement strand
TCGGCGACGTACTCGTCGGCGAGCTGCCCTAGAGATTTCTTCTCGCGGCGCGCGTGTTCGCGGAGGACCGCGAGTTTGGACGGTTCTATGGTCGTCGTAATGCGGACACGCTTCGGGCGTCCCGACTTTGGGCGCCCGGCGGACGGCCGGCGCTTCTCTGCGCCTACCGCCTCGTCGTCGTCAGGACACACGCGAAAGCCTTCGGGCGCAATCGTCAAAGACGTCGGCGAGCGTGACGCGGTGTTTTACAAGAATATCCCGCGTTTCTTGAGCGATCATCGTTTGCACGTGAACCCGCGCCTCCGAGCCGATCGTCGGCCGGCCGACGCGCGCCGCCGGTTGCTGATAAATTCGTGTAGCGCCTGGATTACGCTGGACCGGCGTTGACAAGCGGCGGCGACGACGCCCGTGCGATCCAGCCAGGCGAGGATTGATCTCGCGGCGCATGAGTTCGGCGATCGACGGCTCGCGCTCAACAACGTCGAAGTCAACATCATCCGGTACCGCCGGAAGACTGACGATGATCCGACCCTTGCGATCAACTTGAACGCCGCGGTCGCGCAGCCAGTTGAGCTCGTCGTCGTAGGACATGCGAACTAATCCCCTCTACAGGCCAGGCTGGCCAGCAGTCCTGGCACTCACGCTTCTCGGTCTAAGCGCAGAAGCAACGCCATCGCCTCGATCTCCGTCAACGCATCGACGTGACCCACTCGGCCTCTCGAAGCTGCACGGACGACTACCGCGATCTCGCTCGCATCCATAGCGCGCCGCTCGAAGGCGTGGCTTAGGTCGCGCTGTTGCTCATCCGAGAGTGGTGCCGAGCTGGTAACCATTCGCCTCAGCATGCGATCGATGAGGTGCCGGCGCATCGCGTCGATCTCTTCACGGTAGGCCCGCAGAAGCGTGACGTGATCTTCCTCGACCCAGCGAAGATGTTTCTCCGCGAACCGAATCGCCGAGCGAAGCTGTCTGTCGTTCAGCTGCGAGTAGTCGAACGCCTGAGCGGAAGCGCCGGAAGGGACGTCTGAGTCCATAGTAGCCATGCCGTTTCGCGAGCGGAGGCAAGGGGCGTGGTGGCGACCGGTAGGCTTAGGCTACGGCGTAAGGGTGCGCTACGCCGAAGCCCTGGCCTGAGGAGGCATCGCGTTGGTCTTACTTCCTACCAATATAATAGCAAGCTCACGATAAAGGTCAATAGGAAACTATTGACTTCTTATGGTATCCTAACCCCGTGGCCGTTGTTAACTTCAGTAAACGTTTTAAGGAGCTTGTTCGGGGTCTGAGTGACACGGAACTGGGTTACATTCTCGGAGTCTCGGCCGACGCGGCGCGCAAGATGCGTACAGGTGACATCAAGAGTCTCAAGCTGGAGGCGGCGCTCCGCCTAGCTAAGGAGCTCAAGGTTTCGCCTTGGTATCTGGCGGGAGAGTCGGAGCCGGCTATCCCGCTTTCGGCGGGACCTCCGGAGGGGGCTCGGGACCGGAAGAGGCGTCGTGACGGGAGTCGGGAGCTTGAGCGGGCTCAGTTGGAAACCGCCGAGAGCGCCCTGCTTCTTCACGACGAGGTGGTGGAGTTGCGCGCTCGGGTTCGTCGGCTTGAAGCCGCTGTCGAAGAATTGCAATCACACGCAACAGCTTCGTCCTCACCGTAGCTAGCCGGTCGTTCGGTCCTCCGTCCATGCCTCAACTCCCCGATCGTCCTAAGCCGGGCGATCGGCAGTAAACTTGTTGCCGGCGGGCTTCAAAGGCTCGCCTTCTTGGAGAACGTGCAGGCGTGAGGATTCGTTCCTTGCTGGGCATGCCAATCGGCGAAATCGCTTCCGTCGTCGGCGACGCCGCCGAGTTCGGCGCTGCGACTCTTCATTTGCGAGACGTAGCAAGAAAAGGGCGATCACGCGCACAAGTTTTCGTCGCACGACAGCCAATCGGTTGCTCGATGGTGTGTCCGGCTCGTGATCCATGCGTTGAACGTACGTGGCGGACGCAGTGCGCGTCTCTACTCATTTTGAATTAGTCCGATCGGAGTTTCCATTTGGGATAATCGAAGTTTCCGTTTGGGATAATAATTGAATGTGCGGTCCCTTGCATTGGACCGTCGCGAGCCGACTGAATCAGGAAGCTGCCTGGCCGCGGAGGCGCCGTGTTGTCGTCAGCATTCCGTATCTTAAGTGCATCGGTGTCGGCGCGGCGTGGACCCTTTGTCGGTCCATTGTTTCGGGCGACCTGGCCAGCTAGAATGACTCCATGGCACGTGGAAATGGCCACCGTAAGCGCATAGCCTTGCAACCCCTGTCTAAGCCGCCAGAAGGTCGCGCGGTCCTGAACTTTCAAGGCGGTCCGTACGTACACGCAGGCGTGCACGAGGTGGACTTTGTGTGCGGGATATGCGGTAAGGTCGTCGCGTCGGTCCCGGATAAGATTCAGTTCATGAGTGATAGTGGGCCGGTGATCTTCGTCTGCTACGCCTGTGGCGCGTACAACGAAGCTCCATAAACGAAGTACAAATCGTCGACGATAGCTGACCACTCACGATGAAACGATATTTAGTCGAAGTACGGCTCGGTTATGATGTGCGCGCCGATAGCGCAGATGAGGCCTTGAAGCTCGTATCGTCAGGAATTCAGGATGACGAGACAATCGCTGTCGAATACTCCGTGCGTGAGCGGCATGAAGCAGCGCCGCCAATAGAATCGAAATCACCTGATCTGCACGGCCTAACAAAGCCTGTATACACCGTGACCGAGGTTGCGTCGATCCTTGGAACGAGTAGAAGCTCCGTATATGAACTGGCAAGACGCAGTAGTTCCAGTACGCGACTGGGACGGAGAGTCCTTATCCCAAGAAACACGCTTGTCGCCTTTTTGAATGGCGAACTTCCGCTGAAGGAACCGGTCTCACCGGAACCGGTTTCCCCAAGTCGGCCGATGCGACGTAACCCGGTGAAAAAGTCTACCTTGCCCGAGGCCGTCACTCCGGTTCGGCGTCCGCCAGAAAAGCGAGAAGTTAAAGAAAAGAGCTCGGTAAGCATCACGGAGGCGGCGAGGATCCTGCACATCTCAACGAGTCGAGTTCGCGAACTAATGGACCAGCGGAAGATCTATTACACCGAATACTACGGGAAGCGCACGATCCCAAAGGGGGCGATAGAGAACTTCGTCAGCGGCCTGCCAGCGATTACAATGCTAGAGGAGAACATCGCTTACTACCGCGCGCACAACGAGATGGATGCTGAAATGGAAGAAGTCGCAGCGAAACTTCTTTCTGAATGGAGAATCGATCCGTCCGAAGGATAGCTCTAGACAGCTGCAGCGGCAGTGAAATGACCCTCGGGAGCTGGGCCAGCCTAACAGCGTAGCTAAGCGCCGAGCCGGGTCCGCTTTAACGCGGCCAAACTGCGTCCACCTTCCCGGCGCCGTCAGGAGGCAGCAGTCAGCTCAGTCGAGTTTGTCGTGCATGATCAAAGGCGCGTTTTGTGCTCGCAACCGCGAAACGTCGTATCGACCGCTGCGCGATATATTGACTGACTAGCCACTCTCCTGTATAGTAATCCGCATGGCAAGGCCGAAGAGCGACGATAAGCGGAGCGCGATCGTGTCGGCAGCGATCCGCGTCATCGCTGGCGAGGGTCTCGGCGCGGCGACGGCGACGATCGCGAAGGAAGCGGGCGTCTCAAACGGGTCGCTCTTCACGTACTTCGAGACCAAGGCCGATCTGCTGAACCGGCTCTACGTCGAACTCAAAACAGAGATGGCTGCCGTCGGCTTAAACGGACTGCCGACCCGAAGCGGCATCCGCAAACAGGCGCAATACATGTGGTCGCATTTGGCGGACTGGCAGCATCCTTTCCCGAGAAGCGCCGAACGCTCGCGCAACTCGTTGTATCGGATGATATCACCACGGAGAGTCGCGAGGCCGGGCATCGCGCACTCGCCGGCGTCGCGAGCCTTCTTGAAAGAAGCCGCGAACGTGGACCCATGCGTGACGCACCGCTGGCGCTCGTCGTTGCGTTGTTCAACGCGCACGCTGACGCGACGGTCGACTTCATGATCAAAGACCCCACCAACGCCGACAAGCATTGCGCGATGTCGTTCGACGCCTTCTGGCGCATGGTCGCCTAATTTTTTCCCCCAAAAGACGACTGACTAGACAGACAATCACATCTAACAGGAGCACGACATGAAGATCGCCATCGTAACCGGTGGCAGCCGAGGAATCGGCCGCAATACCGTCATCAGTCTCGCCGAACGCGGCGTCGATTCAATCCTTACATATAACGCCCGGCGCGACGCGGCGGAAGAGGTCGTCGCGGCCGCGCACGAAGCTGGCGCTCGCGCGATCGCGTTGCAACTTGACACCGGCGACCTGCGCGCGTTCGATGGTTTTGTCGAAAACGTGCGGAATGCGCTCGCACAACTGGGCGCGGAGCGCTTCGACTATCTCGTCAACAATGCCGGCAACAATCACCACAACATGCCGTTCGAGAAGGCGACGGAAGAAGAACTCGACAGCATCTACAACGTCCACTTCAAAGGCGTGTTTTTCCTCACGCAGAAGCTGCTTCCGCTCATCAACGACGGCGGACGAATCGTCAACCTATCGACGGCGCGGACTCGCGTCGCTTCGCCCGGCGGGGCAGTCTACGCGTCGATGAAGGGGGCCGTTGAAGTGTTAACGCGATCTATGGCGCTGGAACTCGGACCGCGCAAGATTGCCGTCAACACGGTCGCTCCCGGCGCCGTTGCAACGGATTTCAGCGGCGGCGTCGTCCGGGACAATCCCGAAGTAAACAAGGATCGCAGAGATGACGGCGTTGGGACGCGTCGGCCTCCCCGAAGACCTCGGCCCGATGATCGCTTCGTTGCTCTCTGCGGACAATCGCTGGATCAACGCGCAGCGCATCGAGGTGTCGGGCGCTGTGTAGCCAGGTCAGCCCGATTTTCCGCATGATTCCGAGTCACTCTGAGCGGAGTCAAAGGGCCGTCACACTCATCGCTTCCGCGATAACCTCCATATCGCTCTCGGACACTTCAACGAGCCCGCGCCGAAACGACATGCCCCAATGCCCCCGCGACCGAATGAAGGACAACTTGTCTAAAAGCGGCTCGATACGCGCAGGCCGCGCATCAAAATAGGCAACATCCCGTCGGATCGGCGCAAGACTCGCCGTCTGTTGGAACAGATACGGCTCCCGATCGCAAACGCTCCCAATCGCGGTAAAACTCTGTACCGCCGTCCCAGCATGCATCTGCGTCCGAGGCGAATACACCGCCAACACATCCCCTGGCGCTAACCGCCGCACCGGAGCCGCCTTCCCATGCCCAAGCTGCACAAAACCACCGGCGACCGCAGCCGCGACATGATCCGCCGAAGCCACTCCGATCCAATATTTCACGGCGCACTCGCATGGACGGTGACGACAAACCCGCCAGGCGCCACCAAGTCAAACATTCGCCCGAACGGTCCGTCGCGCAATTCCCCCGGCGTTGCCCCACGCTGCACGAGCGCTGCACGATACTCGTCCACGTCCCCGCTGACGGAAAACCAAACCGCAACCCCGTGCCCGCTCCCGGGCACTTCGCCCGGCCGCGGAACGCGAACCGCAAACGGCACCGGCCGCGTCAAAAACACCTGCGCCCCGGGTGGACTCTGCGGCGCCAGCTTCAGCCCGGCCACATCCCGCCAAAACTTGCCGGCAGCGTCGAGGTCGTCCACAATAAAGGCAAGAAAATCCGGCCCGGCAAGGCTCGCTGCAGTCATAGCTCCTCCCTCTAGCGAATCAGGTTCCTGATGCCACCATATCAGGAACCTGATAATATTGCAACAGCCGGCGCGTCGATCACGGCCGCTGTGGGCTACCTCGTCAAGCGCGTCCAAGCCGCCTTGCGCGCAGCAATGGATGACGCGCTCCGCCCAATTGGTTTAAGCGTCTCCCAGTACGCGATACTTGAAGCGCTGCTCGATGCCGAGCACTCTGAATCGACAAACGCCGCGATCGCGCGCCGCTGCTTCGTCACGCCACAATCCGCGAGCGAAATGATCGCAAATCTGACGGAAAGCCGGCTCGTCAACCGCGGCACCCGCACAACCGTCCCGCGAATGACCCTAGCCCTAACGAGACGCGGCCGGACGAAGTGCCTTGAGGCGCGCAAGCGTGTACTGGATATCGAACAGCGAATGCTGATCGGCCAAACGGAAACCGAGCGTAAGCAATTGGCGACCCTTTTGGAACGCTGCGCGAAAGCTCTAGAAGCCGCCTCCACGTTACCGTGAGCTTGACGAAGGCCGGCTCTCAAGGCATGAGCGAGACCGTCGCCTTTCCTTCAGTTGTGACTGAACGCCGAAGCCGGCAGATCCAAGACCTCGCCACCGATGCGCTCGAGCTCAACCGCGCGATCGTAGGTCGCGGAATCTTCCGCGATACGTGTTACGGCGTTGACGACCCCGTAGCGAGTCCAGTCCGCGCCGAGTGCGAGTTGGTGGAGCACGCCGTCCTGCTCCGCTTCGGTCAAGCCGAATCGCCGGGCGACGACTTCCACGATCTCACTCGGCTTTGCATCGAGCGGCTCGCCCGCCGCCACGCGAAGCTTGTCGACCAGTTGACCGAAGAGCGCTTCGTTCATCGCGGCATCGACGGTGTCAACGACCTTCAGCCAGAACGCCCGATCGACGGCCCTGCATGTCTCATCCCTATAGAACTCCGACGCTCCATCATCGGCAGGATCGATCCCTCGGCCGACGTGGTGCTGGCGAAGCTCGGATCCCGAGATCAAGCCGTTCGTGCAGATCAATCGATAAACCATGGGCGAAATCCGCAGCGACGATGCCCCCACCTCGCTGTTGGCGATTACCACGCCAGCCTGCACGATGTCGCCTCGGCGGACTTCCGCTGTGACGCGGTCGCTGGTCGCCTGAAGGTAGAAATGAGTGTCGGTGATCCGGGCTGACACGACGTGCACGCCGGGCCGCTCAAGTTGCGGGATCACGGCTTCGGCGAGCTCGTAGTTGTCCAGCGGACGGTATCGGCGTGACAGAAATGCGCGTAGCTCTCCGGTTTCCCCAGTGCGTGTCCGCAGCAGCCGCGTCGACGGCTGCTCGGCAAACCAGTACGCGAGGTTCTGCGCAAGCAGCGGCCCGGCGCCGGCCTGAGTCATCCGATCGACGTAGGCCATGGGGATCTTGTAGTGGCTCGCAATCTGGCCGAGTGCGAACCGTGTAGGCGCGACGGCGGTTGTGCCGTCGGTGTGCTGAAGCTCGATGCTCACCCCTGCACCCACCGGATGCGGGGTGAGCCGGCGCGTGTCTGCGATGAAGTCGCGCTGCATCTGGCGTTCGGCGATCAGCTGCTGGGCCAGCTGGCTTAGTGGGGTCCCTTCGATCATGATCGTATCCTCCTCGCGCGCCTATCGCGCGCGGACTATTGGCGTATGAGCGGCGCGTCGAAGCCCAACATCCTTAGGTCCTGACGAGCTCCAGCGGGCGCTGCTGATGCAGTGGCCTCAGCCGAAGCGCGGGAGCCGGGGCAACTGCGGCGCGGTAGCGCCGAGACGGAGACCGCAGCGCGCAGCGCGAGGATCGGAGACGACGGTTGCGGCGGCTCCCGCGCTTCGGCTACTCGTTTCTCAGCAGCGCACGATGGAGCTTCGGAAAATGCCAACCGGCTGTTATAATCGGTGAAGGTTGGGCTGGCGGCAAGCATCTGTAATGTTGACGACCATTTGACGACCATTCTGGCAGAATACTGCGGAAAGTGCGGACGCTTGCGGACGTTCCGAGAAATCGCAAAATTCGATGACTATGAAACTCTTCGACGCTTTCGCGCTTTTCGGACGATGACTCTTTTGAGGCGGAATCATTTCGCATGTAAGGGGTCGGGGGTTCGAGTCCCCCCATCTCCACCATCGAAAACGACCGGTTCCTTGAGGGATTTCGGCGTTTTTGTTTTCGCGACTTGAGCGACGGGCAAACTACGCAAAGGTCTGCAAGAAGAGTCTTCGTCTACGACGGCGCCCGCGCATCGTCGCGTCAGCTCGGAGTTTGTTCGGCGAGAGCGGCGATCCGCGAGGCCATCTTGCTAAAGATGAGGCTGTGAAGCGGAGAGACGAGATACCAGTAGAGGAATCCGAGCAAGCCGCGGGGCTCAAAAAACGCCGTTTGCGTGAGGCGCGTCCGCCCGTCGCTCAGCTGGTCGGCGTCGAACTCCAGCCACGCTTCGCCCGGGAGCTTCATCTCGGCCCGCATCCTCAGCACGTGGTCGGGTTCCAAAGCGTCGACGCGCCAAAAGTCGATGGCGTCGCCGACGCGCAGATCGGTTGGGCTGCGCCGGCCCCGCCGCAAACCGATGCCGCCAATCGCGCGGTCCAAGAGGCCGCGCAGCTCCCATAGCGCGTTGCCGTAGAGCCAGCCGTGCGTTCCGCCCAGCTGCGTGAAGACCGATGCGACTTGTTGCGGCGTCGCGTTGGCAATGCGCTCCCGGCGATCGATGAGCATGCCGTCGCGCGCGCCCGTGAACGTGGCCGGAAGCCTGCGAACGTCGAACGCATCGAACCACGTCGTTTCGGGCCCGCTGGTACGGTAACGATCCAACGCATCGGCGACCGCGGTCTCGAAGTCGATGGGCTCGATCTGCGGGAAATCGCGCCTCGCGGCGCTATCGCGGACGATCACTTCGTTGTGCAGTCCCAGAATGAGTGGTTGCGCGAGCCGCGCGGGAACGGGGGTTACGAGGTGGACCCAGTATGAGGAAAGGCGCGGCGTAAAGAACGGCACGATGACGATCGTGCGCTTGAGATTGCGCAAGTGCGCGTACTGCAGCATCATGTCGCGATAGGTCACGACGCCCGCGCCCCCGATCTCGTAGATGCGCGAACCGCCAAGCGGAAGATCGAGGGCGGCGACGAGATAGCGCAGGACGTCGTTGACGGCGATCGGTTGCGAGCGGGTCGTCACCCAGCGCGGCGCGATCATCACGGGTAAACGCTCGGTGAGATAGCGCATCATCTCGAAGGAGACGCTTCCTGCCCCGATGATTACGGCTGCACGGAACTCGATAATCTCTACGCCGCTTGCCCGCAGGACGACTCCTACTTCGTGGCGGCTGGCCAGATGGTGTGAAAGCGTCGCGTCGTCCGCGCCCAATCCGCCCAGGTAGACGATGCGCGCAACGCCGCCCTCGCGAGCAGACCTGCCGAAAAGTGCGGCCGCAGCTCGGTCGCGCTCGGCAAATCGCGGCGAGTCGCTCATCGAGTGCACCAGGTAATAGGCGGCGTCGACGCCCTTGCAGGCGACTCGCAGGGCGCACTCATCGAAGATATTGCCCTCGATGATCTCGGCGCCGGGGAATCTGCCGGCGAGGCGCTGGGCGTTTCGAGCAAGACACCGAACAGAGTGGCCGGCTTTGAGTAAGCGCGGTACGAGGCGCCCGCCGATATACCCGGTCGCGCCGGTTACCAGGATCTTCACACTGCCCGGAACCACATTACGGCGCAAAGTGTTACAGTGGCTCGTGAGGAGTCGTCGGCGCTGGAGTACGGCCGCCTGAAGCCTTTGCCGAAGCGATCGCGGCTGTCCCCTAGGAAGATCCGGGTCGTCGTCAACGACACGATGCAGTGCGGCTACGTCTACTACCGTACGGAGCCGCCCGGCCGGAATTTCGCACCGCACTTTACCCCACAGCTCACGCCGAAGGAGATGCTCCATTTCGGCGTCGAGCGCATGGCACCGGTACGACAATCTTACGACAATTCGCGCGGAAACTGGCGGAAACCGCGAACGCCAGCGAACGAAAAATAAGCCTCGAAGGCGCTGACGTAGCAACGAAAATTGGCTATTTCTTGCGTTTTATGCGCAATCTAGGTTTCGAGCGGCGTTTACTTCGCATGTAATTGGGTCGGGGGTTAGAGTCCCCCGTCTCCACCAACCGCAAAGCCCTTATAACAACATCGGGCAACGCCTGGCTCGTGGCCGAGGATGAACACCTTGCCGGCCAATCGTTAGCGCTCCGCTCCGATCTCATAAGACGCAAAGCAATCTAACCGCTTTCTTTGGCCTCAAGAAGGATGGAGCGCGTGCGCTGCGATGGAAGCAGAGGTGCATTACAGCAGTTCGAGGTTCGTCGTGAAGCAGTCGTGTCAATGACTCGACGCGTTCCCGACGACGGCGTGGTGCGCGTCCTGCGCGAGAGACGCCGCGCTGGAACGATGAGCGTCGTGACCGGATTGGAGCCACGCGAGATCCATGAGATCGCGAAGGCCCTCAAACGCCACTTGGGCACCGGCGGCACGGCGAAGAACGGCAGCGTGGAAATTCAAGGCGACCAGCGCGATCGAATCGTGATGTGGTTCGCGGCCCAGGGCCGAAAGGTTAAACCCGCCGGTGGTTAGCGCTCATGGTAGTCTATAGACCGCCGGTTGGCCGACCGGGTACTTTGAGACCGCGGGATTCCAGAGTATATAGACTTTCCCGTAGGTTTCCATCAACGATGCAACGACTTTCTTTGCCTCGGCGGCACTTACATCAGGCATAGTTGCGCTGACCTTCGGAATTTCGACGCGATGATAGTGCCACAGCGCCTGTTCGCTCGGAGGGAACGTCTTCCAGACGGCGGTCGGAACGATCGTTTCAATTGCCACGAGCGGAGCGTTCGCATCGTCGCTCGCGTAGATTTGGCACTCGAGCATCCCGTTGCCGATCGACCGGCACCAATGATGCGCGACCTCGTTGGGATGACCGGGAAAATGTTTGAGGGCGTCGATGTGAATGGTCCAGTTCGTCGCCGGTGAAACGGTCGTGGCCTTAGCGGAATGAAGTCCAAAAACCGTCAGGCCGACCGCCGCAAGCAGTACGAAAAGCGCGACCGGAATGGAACGCATGAGCGAACTCCTTTCTAAGATCCCTTACATTTAAGAGCTAACATCCTATAATCCGTACTCAGTAGCCAGATATGTAACCAGCGTTGAGACCTGATCGTCTGGAATCGGAGCCCCGTACGCGTTCTTCATCTTCTTGACTTCTGCAGTCCATTGAGCGGTCGTCAGACCGGGCTGAATCGCGACGTACGCCGATGAATGACACGTGAGGCAATAGTGCTTCGCCGCCTCTACTCCGGGGCCCGGCTTAAAGCTCGTTCCCGTGTCGCCTAGGCATCTCGATTGTGACGGTTCCCTGCGGCGGCGCGGGGTTTGCGGCGATCGCGACGCCCACGCCGATCACCGACAACACCATTGCAGCAAGCGCGAACCACAGCTGCTTCATGAGACGGTTACCTTGTATGTCTCGATGCTGTTGCGCATGTAGCCTCCGGGATTCCAGATCGGAGTTGCGTTTTGCGTGACGCCGTCGTTGGACGATGCTCGGACGGCGACGTCATAGATCCCCGGCCTGGCATCCCAACGGGCGTTCCAGCGGCGAAAGCTATACTTACCGTAGTCTTGCTCGAGGGTGGCGTTGCGCCAAGTCCGTCCTCCGTCGATCGAAATCTCGACTCGCCGCACCCCGCTGCCCCCGTCGAACGCGATGCCGCGAAGCGGTATCGACCCCGCGCTGATCGTCGCTCCGTCTGCAATGTTCGTAACGAAGGATCGTACGTTCAGTTTGTTGATCGGAATCGTTGCGAATCCCGTGGTACCCGGGACGACGCTCGCAGTTGGCGTATCCGGAATTCGATACGCCGTCTTCATCCAGAAATTGTCGTCGGCGTGGTCCAACACCGTAATTTCCGACAGCATTTTCACCCAGTACGTCGCGTACCAGCCGGGCACGATGAGTCGAACCGGAAAGCCGTTAAGAAGCGGCATCGGCCGGCCGTTCATCAGGTAGGCAACGATCACGTCGTCCCCGCGAGCGACGTCGAGGTCGAGCGCCTTTTTAAAGGCCGGCGTTTCTGGAAGCACGGGCCCGTCTAACCCGCGAAACTGCACCTGTTTTGCGTTCGGCTGCAAGCCGGCGCGAGACAGAATGTCGCGCAAACGCACGCCGGTCCAAAGCGCGTTTCCCATGGCTCCGTTGCCCCACTGACCGCCGGGGACGCGCGGAGCGAAGAAGCCGCGACTGTTCCCGGAGCATTCGTTGACGGCCGTAATCTCGATCGCCGGTATAGTTGCGAGATCGTCGAGGGAGAGTGACAACTCGCTTTGGACGGCGCCGGTCACCTTGATTCGGTGCGTCGACGCATCGACCGACTGCGGAATACCCGCAAGATGCCATCGGACGAAGAACGCGTCGTTCGGCGTCAACACTCCGTCGTCGAAAATCGCAAAGGGCGTCTCGAGTTGAGGCGGCCGGGGCGTCATGGAGCAGAAGCGGACGCTTCTGCGGGAACGCGACGAGCGGACGCCGGCCGTTGACGAAAGGCAAATCAACGAGGGTTTGAGCATCGGTCGCCCTGGCGAGTGAAACGCCACCGAGCGCCGCTCCAGCGCCCGCCAAAAAACGAGATCGGTTCAGGACCAAGCTTGCTCCTCCCCAGCGCCGCAGGGTCGCCACCTAAAGGTGACTTTGGTTATCTTTTTCGAAATCGGTGCCCTGCCCCTGCTCGAGAGGCTCAAGGATCGAGGCCAGCGTTTGGCCCTTCGCAAAATTATTCTCGCGCATCCAGACGTCGTTGAACATGCGTGAGAGATAACGCCCGCCGCCGTCGCAGAGGATCGTGACGACCGTCGAGCCGGCGGGAAGTCCTCGTGCAATCGTCGCTGCGCCGACGACGTTGAGCCCGCTCGAGCCGCCGACGAAAATTCCCTCGTGTTCGAGCAGCCAGTGCGCCATCGCGATCGCTTGCGCGTCGGTCGCGCGAATCGCGCGATCGACCGGAGCGCCTTCGAAGTTCGCCGTTAAGCGCTTGATACCGATGCCTTCGAGATCGGACTCGCCTTCGGGTTTGAGTTCGCCGTTATTCACGTAATTGTAAAGGGCTGAGCCCATCGGATCGCAGAGCACGGTGAGAATATCGCCCCTTCGCGCCTTGAGCGCGCTCGCGACTCCGGCGATCGTTCCGCCGGTGCCTGCCGCTGCGACGAATGCGTCGATCCGGCCGCCGGTCTGCTCCCAAATTTCCGGGCCGGTCGTTGCCTCGTGCGCGCGGCGGTTGGCGATGTTCTCGAATTGATTGGCCCAAAATGCGCCGGGCATCTCCTCCGCGATCCGGCGCGCGACGTGGTAGTAGTTCTCGGGATTGGTAAATGCAACCGCCGGAACTACGCGCACGTCCGAACCGTAGGCGCGCAAGAGTTCGATCTTCTCGCGTGACTGATCGTCGGGCACGACGATCACGCTCTTGTATCCGCGCTCGTTTGCGACGAGCGCGAGTGCGATACCGGTGTTGCCGGCCGTCCCCTCGACGATCGTGCCGCCGGGCTGCAGCGCACCGCGCGCTTCGGCGTCGTCGACGATGCCGCGCGCGGCGCGATCCTTCACCGATCCGCCGGGATTGAGGAATTCCGCCTTCCCGAACACGCGCCGGCCGAGTGCGCGTGACAGTTCGCGCAACTCGATGAGCGGCGTGTTGCCAACTGCGCCGGAGAAACCGCTGACGACCATCGCCGCGCTTACTCGCTGAAACGCTCGATTTCCCCCGCGGCCTGGACTTTGGAATGACAGAGGTAGCACCGTGTCTCTGTCCAAACAAGCGGCGTGGCGAGGTCGGGGGCCGAGTACAAACTGGAGCAGCGCCGGCACGCTGCGGCAGATGGCCTGTGCCACACGTGCTGCGCCGTCAAAGTTGCTCCGGGGCGATCCACATGTCCGAAGTGTTCGGCAGACGCTTCCGCGCGGACCGTACGACGGCGACGGGCAATTCGGACGAAGAGCGAGATGGAACGCGGCGTCTCGGCGCTAGAAACGCTGGGTGATGCTTGTTCTTCAGACGGCGACTACCGCGCAGCTCTGAAGAACTATCAACGGGCCTTCGATCTCTCCGCGGGCGACCTCTCAGCTCACGTGCGGCTCGCAGTCAAGGTCGGCGACACCGCGTTCCATCGCGGAATCGCAACCGACGCCGACGGATGGTTCAATATTCCACTCGAAAAGACCGTGCCGGTGCCGGGCACGGGGGCTAGCGTCGCCCATCTGCACATGCAGCAGATTCGGACCCTCTGGTTAAGCTCGCGCACCGCCGATATCGTACCACTCTCCGAACGTCTGCTCGATTTTGCAACCGCTTCCAACGACGCCGACCTAATTCTTGCGACCCGGCTGTCGTTGGCAATGGTTCTTCACTTGTTGTCTCGGTACGATGAAGCGGAGCGCTACCTGCGCGCTATCGGCGTAGACTCCTTACCCAAAGATCCCAAAGTAATCTCCAAGTACCACCGGGTCTGCGCATTAGTGTACGCATCTTCCGGCAACGCCGAGATGGCGTCCCACAGCTTTGTGAAGGCGCTCCATTACGCCGAGCAAGACCAAGATCCATACGCGTATACGAGCATACTCCACTCGCACGCCATGTCCGCCAGCATGCTCGGCCGCACCGAACTCGCCGCCAGCTTGTTTCTGCAGGCGTTGAGCGCGGCGCGCGAACGGAATCTCGGATGGAACGTTGCTTGTATTTCGCTCGAATGCGCACGAGTACTCAGCCGCCAGGGCAACCGGCATCTAGCCCATGCCTACGTTAACCAAGCGGCAACGGTTGAGAATCCTCCGCCGGTCTTACTCGAAGCTTTGGCAGAAATCGGGATACCGATCGCCATCGAGTGCAACGATCCATATCTTCTCAGCCAATGCGCGAACGAGGATGCTCTGACATTCGCGTTTAGGTCGGGCGAACCGCCGCGCCTCGGGCCCGTCGCCTCCTCATTCGCCCGCTACTTCCATCGAATGAAGCAGCTGCAGAAAGCTCGAGAGCTGCTCGCAAAAGCTCTCGAGTACGTGAAGAACGCAGACGAAGCTTGCGATCTGCCGCTTGCGATCGCCCAGTTCGGCGACGAGCGCTACTTTAGGCGGGCACGCGAGGTCCTGCGAAGCCGAACGCTTCTGCCCAACGCCGATGTGGCGACCGCGCACTTACACTATTTCGATGCCCTCGTTTTAGACCGCGAGGACGACGCCGAAGGACGTTTGCGCGAAGCGACGGCCGCCGCCACCTTATTTCGAAAGCTCCGATGGACGAGTTACGAGCTGGCCGCAACCCTTCTTGGGGCCTCCGCCCACCGGACCCGCAGCGGGGCCGATAGAACTGCAGGCCCGGCAGCGTCGATCCCCTCTGAGCTGACTCTACGAGAGCAGAGCGTCGCCCAACTGGCGATCGTCGGGCTCTCGAATCGCGAGATCGGCGAAAGACTCTCGATCTCGGCGCGAACGGTCGAGTGTCATATGACGTCGATTTTACGCCGAATGGGCCTGCGGTCTCGTCACCAACTGCTCGAATCCGTACGCCCGTAGAGGGACTAGGGGTTTCCACGATTGTGACTGGTCCTTGGGACTGTTAAAATTCCAGGGCTAGAATCTCGTTGGAGGCGACCCTCAAGACCTTTGTTTCTTCTGCTGATGCCTCGTTTTCGACCCTCGTAGACCGAACGCTTCACCAGTTGGATAACCGATACTTTCCTGGGAGCAGACCAAAGGGAGCAGAAATGGTTGGCCGACTTTATGGCTATTTTTCGCATAATCCGTGCCGCGCTCGGCGCATCGGCTACGCTGGCGTTGCTAGCGGGATGCTCCGGCGGTAGTTCGCCGGCAGAGTTCTCTCCAGGTGGACTAGCGTCCACCGGTCGGGCCGACAACAGCCTGCTCGCCCCGACCGTCGCGCGAATCTCGCACGAGCCGGTCGCGACGGCGAGCTTCATGGATCCACGCGCCGCAGGCAAACCGCTGATCTTCGTGTCTGACGCGGCCGACGGGGTCATCGACATCTATCCCCAGGCCGGTAAGAACCAGAAGATGGTCGGCCAAATCACGGGGCTGACGCAGCCGCAGGGCATCACGACCGACAAACAGGGCGATCTTTACGTCGCAAACACCAACAGCTCGAATGTGCTCGTGTACGCGCCACCCTACACTGGGGCGCCCACGATGACGATTAGCGACACCGGCGAGTTTCCGGCTGACGTCGCCGTCTCCAATGCCGGTGTCGTCGCGATCACCAACATCTGCAATGCCCCAAAGTGCCGCCTCGGCACCGGCAACGTCGTGTTGTATGCGAAGGGTAGCACGAAGAGCTGCGCCACCGTTTCTTATTCGGGGTCCAACTTTACGCGCGTCATGTTCGGCGAATTCGACAAGAAGGGCGTGCTTTACATCGACGGCATGAACAGTGGCTACCAGACGTCGTTCGGGCTCGTCACCGGCGGTTGCAACGCTACGACCATTACGAACCTCAACTACGTCTATACGGTTAGTTTCCCGGGTGGCATTCAGATCGACAAAGCAGGCCGTATTGCTTTTTGCGACCCGGTCAACCAAGTCGTCGATACGTTCGACCCACCAGCGAATGATGCTTTCGGAGCGCCGGCGTTGACGACGCCGCTGACGGGATCGATCTCCCCGCTGAGCATTGCAATACTTGCTTCGGGTAAGAATCTCTATGCTGCCGACCCCGGCGGCTCCGGATTTGCAGAGGAGTACGAGTACACCGCCGGCGGCACGGCCGAAAACACCATCGGTGTCGGTGGCCAGCCGATCGGCATCGCGGTAACTCCACCACTCTCGAAGGAGAACAACTAAGTGCGCCATTCAATGCTAACTTTCAAGGCCTTGGGCGTTGCGGCGCTCGTAACATTTTTTGCGGGCTGCTCGAAGCGGTAGCTCGCCAGCACCGGCGTTATCCGGCTCCGAAAACTCCCTTGGCCAGGCGTTTGCCCGGCAAGGCACGAGCCTTCGACCGTTCACGCCAAACACAAGCCACGGCTTCATGCAGGCGATTGGCGCGCGGACGCAACTCCTCTACATGTCGAGTTGGGGCACCGCTTCCGTCGTCGATGTCTTAACGATGAATGGAAAGCAGGTCGGCCAGATTGCGAACGGTTTGGCGGAGCCTCAGGGCCTTTTCGTCGACGCGAAAGGAAGCCTTTGGGTCGCAAATGGGACCAACGCCCTAGTGTATCCACGCGGCAGTTTATCTCCGAGCAAGACGCTCACGGATTCGGTTGGTTATCCGGTGGACGTAACGGTCTGTCCGGACGGCACAGCCTACGTAGCGGACCTTTATGACAACAGTAACAGCAACCACGCCAGCATCCAAGTCTACGCGCCTGGCAGCACCGTGCCAACGGGCAACCTCGACTATGCGCGACTTCCGCAACCCGTTCTTAACGTGCGACGCTGCCGGCAACGTCTTTGTGGCGCTCTTGACCGGCGAGTACGTTGGTGACGGCCTGGTCATCGAGTTTCCACACGGCAAGGAGAAGGGCGCAAGAATCTCGGTATCGTCCTGCAATCTCCCGGCGGCATCAAGCCGGATAACGCCGGCAACCTGCTGGTCACCGATCTTATTGGCCACACGATCACCGAATACACCGAAAATGGCTCGCCGACCGGTCAGTCAATCGCGACCGGCACTGCGACAGAAGGCATCGCCGTGAACAGAGACGGCGGATCGTTCTCGGTGCAACGGACACCACTGCAGACGGGCCCGTTGGGATTTCCTGGTCCTTCCCCGGTGGCAAGCAACTGCAAGTGTACACCTGCTGTTCGCGGATCGGCCCGCCTCTCCAAGTCAACGAGGGCGTTGCATTCTACCCCGGTCAAAAGGGCATCTGATACCAGGCGGGCCGGTCACGAAGAGTCCTGGCCGGCGAGCAAATGATTGAGACGCTCGCCGGCGCCGCTCGGCCCAGCAACGGTATCACTGTGGCGCAACCGTCCTCGATCAATACCGTGGGAATTACGATACCGCAGCGGGCAGAAATGCGATACGGTTTGGCCACCCTCGCTCGTAGCGCGCCGGCTACGACCGAGGCCAGAGGATCGCATTTTGAAACCGGAACCCGATATTCCCGTCAACGCTGAGACCCAGCCAAGCGATAAGACCGACGGTCTGAAAACCCTCGCGATGCCGGAGCTGCTCAAAAAGCTCGGGTCATCGGCCGACGGCCTCAGTCAAGCTGAAGCGGCGAAACGGCTGACGCAATATGGCCCCAACGCGATCACCGAGAAAAAGTCCAATCCGTTCCTGAAGTTTCTGACGTATTTCTGGGGTCCGATCCCGTGGATGATTGAGGCCGCGGTAATTCTCTCTGGAGTGGTCCGGCACTGGCTGGACTTTGGCGTAATCTCCTGCTGCTCTGTTCAAACGCCGTCGTTGGATTTTGGGAAGAGCATCAAGCCGGCAACGCCATTGCCGCTCTCAAGTCCAAGCTGGCGACTAAGGCCCGCGTTCTTCGTGACGGCAAGTGGACCGACCCCAATGCGTCGCAACTCGTTCCGGGCGACGTTATTTGTCTGCAGCTGGGCGCTATCGTACCCGCCGATGCGCGCCTCCTGTCGGGCGATCCGATCGAAGTCGATGAGTCCGCGCTGACGGGCGAATCGCTGCCCGCAGACCGCACGCCGGGCGACGCAGTGCTTCGGGGTCGATTATGCGCCGGGGTGAGATCGAGGCGATCGTTTACGCGACCGGCTCGCATACTTACTTCGGCAAAACGGCGCAACTCGTAGAGAAGGCGCAAACCGTCAGCCACTTTCAGCGTCCGTGCTCAAGATCGGCGATTATCTCATCATCTTCGCGGTCGCGCTCGTGCTCTTGATCGTTGCCGTCGCGCTCTTCCGCCGCGATCCGGTGCTCGACACGTTGGAGTTTGCTTTGGTGCTGCTAGTCGCTGCGATCCCCGTGGCCATGCCCACGGTACTCTCTATAACGATGGCGGTAGGCACACGACTCCTGGCAAGGAAGGAAGCATCGTAACTGGTTGGCGGCGATCGAGGAGCTCGCGGGCGTTGACATCCTGTGCTGCGACAAGACGGGCACGTTGACCGAAAACAAACTGACGTTGGGCGATCCATTCTGCGTCAAGGGCGTCGCTCCCGACCAGGTCGTTCTCGACGCCGCACTCGCCTCGCGCGCGCAAGACAAGGATACGATCGACCTTGCCGTGATCGCTGGAGTGAAGGATGCAACCTTACAAGGCTATCAGGTCGTTCATTTCCAGCCTTTCGATCCGGTGCACAAGCCACCGAAGCCACCGTCAGCGGCGGACGGAAAGAGTTCTACGTGGCCAAGGGGGCGCCGCAGGTGATTCTGGCGATGTCGACCGACACCGATGAGGTAAAGCCCGCGGTCCAGAAAGCCGTCAACGACTTTGCCGGCGCGGCTTCAGTTCACTTGGCGTGGCTCGGGCCGATCACGAAGGCCAATGGAAGTTTGTCGGCGTCTTGCCGATGTTCGATCCGCCGCGTCCGCAAGCAAAAGCAACCATTACGGACGCCCAGCAGATCGGGATCAAAATCAAAATGGTCACGGGCGATCAGGTGGCCATCGCTCGAGAAACCGCCAAACAACTGGGACTGGGCACGAACATCCTCGATGCCAGCGGTCTGCACGCGGAGAATCAGGAGACCGCGCGGTCGGAGTCCATCGAGAAGGCGGATGGATTCGCCCAGGTTTTCCCAGCGGACAAGTTTGACATTATCGACGTCCTACAAAAGCACGGCCACATCGTTGGCATGACCGGCGACGGCGTCAACGACGCCCCGGCGCTCAAGAAAGCGGACTGCGGTATCGCTGTTTCCGACGCGACGGACGCAGCTCGCGCGGCCGCGTCGATCGTGTGCTGACCTCTGGCTTATCGGTGATCGTTAACGCCGTCAAGGAGAGCCACCGCATATTCAAGCGGATGAACAGCTTCGCTGTATACCGCATTGCTGAAACGCTGCGGGTACTGCTGTTCATGACCCTGGCGATCCTGATATTTAACTTCTATCCCCTGACCGCAGTGATGATTGTGATCCTCGCGCTCCTCAACGACGGTGCGATCATCTCGATTGCGTATGACAACGTCCGATACAGCGATAAACCCGAGGCCTGGAACATGCGCCTGGTGCTCGGGATCGCCACGGCATTGGGCCTCGTCGGGCCGATTGCCGCGTTCGGGCTATTTTATCTTGGGGACCAAGTCTTTCATTCGGCCATCCCCAGCTCCAGACCCTGATGTATTTGATGCTGTCCGTGGCCGGGCACTTCACGATCTTCCTAACGCGTACGCGCGGCCCGTTCTGGTCCATACGCCCCGCTCGGATTCTCTGGGTCGCGGTGCTCGGCACGCAGGCCTTGGCGACGTTGATAGCCGTCTATGGGCTGCACATCGTGACGCCCATCGGCTGGGGCTCGGCGCTGTTCGTTTGGGGGTACGCTTTGGTTTGGGCTCTCGTTACCGACCGTGTAAAACTCCTGGCCTATCGCATCTTGGATCCCACGCCGCCCAAAGAGCCTTCGTCGGCCGCGAAACCACCCGGTCGCAAGCTCAAGGTAGCGGCAGCGACCTAATTCGCATCGCACTGATATTACGTTAAGATACCTTTCCGCCGAAATTCTTCGTGAGGATGCGGGCTTAGCCCGCCAGGGTAACAGAACCCCTGGTTCGTGCGTTGGAACACTACAGGAAGAGCTCTGTGGAGGTTCTAGAGATGACCCTGGTTCGCGTTTGCGTCCTCTTGGCCGGCGTTCTTGCGCTTGCGGCGGCTGCCGGAAACGAGACGATGGCCCCGCTTTCCCAGTATCTGATGAGCCCTCAGGCCGAGATCGCGCTCGCGCGCAGCGCGGCGCCGGCGGCGATTTCGAAGCATGCGACGATCCTGGTTCTCGGGGCGCACGGCTACGCCGTCGCGGCAGAAGGGCCAGAACGGCTTCACCTGCATCGTCGAGCGGGGCTGGATGCAGCCGTTCGGCGCTCCAAACTTCTGGAACGTTAAGATGCGCGCCCCGATTGCTACAACGCGGCAGCCGCGCGTACCGTGCTCGTTTACACCTTCAAACGAACGGAGATGGCTCTGGCGGGAGCGAGCAAATCGCAGATCCGGGACCGCATCGTAGCGGCGATCGCCGCCAACGCGCTGCCGACGCCGGGGCCCAGCTCGATGGCCTACATGATGTCGAAGTCGCAGTACTTGAACGACGACGCCAAAGCGTGGTATCCGCACGTGATGATTTTCACGCCTATGGATGACAGCGCGAATGCGGGAGCGAGTTGGGGCGCCGATCGCCGCCTCTCGCCCGTCGTCTTCGACGCGCAGGACAAGATGCCGGAGCCGTGGACGTGCTTCTTCATTCCCGTCGCGCACTGGTCCGATGGGACGCCCGCGCCGCTATATTCGGGAATGTAGCAGCATGAATCACGCCGAAGACGAGCTAGCCGAGTACGTGGAGAACGAGCCCCAGCCGCTACCTCCGCGAGATCCCATCGGTCCGCCGGATGACCAGCCAGGCGATCTGCCGATCGAGCCCGACGAATAGCTTACCCAGCCCGAGCTTTCACAGCGTAGCTAGTGCAGCGTAAGCGTTACATCTTTCGTCGTTCCAGAATGGAGAACGCGAAGACTTACGGCGGTTCCAGAGGCTTGGGTTAGGATGCCAACGAGGTCGGCACGCGAAATTCGGCGGCACTTTTGCCGTCGATTGCCGTGATACGATCGCCGGCGACGATGCCCGCGCCTGCGGCGGCGGATCCCGGCTTTATCGCAATGACGTCGAATGCGCTGGGCTCGTTCTTCTCAAAGGCGAGTCCCGAGCGATTTGGAGGAATCGGCGTCGCGCGCTGCGCCGGCGCGAGATAGAGAATCTGGCGCGCGTAGTCGAAGGTCGGAATGAATCGCGAGAGGATCGTGAAGCCCACGTTCCCAGCTTGCGTCCATGCAGAGAATGCACCGGTCTTCATCTTCGTAAAGTTGGCTTTGATGCCGTGCACGACGTGGCCGCCGATCGTAAAGGTTCCGAGCATCTCGCGATGGCCCGTGTTGGTGCCGCCCGTGCCGTGACCGATGACGACGGCCCCGGCGGCGTAGCGCGCGTCGAGTCCCGTTCGTTCCAGAAACGGCCCGAAGAGAACGAGATCGCCCGCGTTTCCGGTATCGACACCGAAGAGTCCCCCGTATCCGTCGGCGGCCGCGTCCACCATCGGCACGTCCAGATCGCTCTCAAACGAAATCGGAACCGCGGTGCCGCGGGGATCGCGAAACGCGGAGAGCGGCGTCAGCGTCACGGTGCGGTCGCCATAATCCAAACGCACGGCGAAACGTTCGAAGAACTCAAGGCCGAGGATGCCGGCCAGCGGCGTCCGCTTTCCACGCTCGTAGAACGAATAGGGGTACGGAATAACCAGGAAAGGCTGATCGAGCAACTCCGCACTGCCGATGCGAACGCTGCGCACGCGAGCGTACGCAGTCGAAATGGTGCCGGCGCCCGAGCCACCGCTCTTGCCGGCGCCCGCTGTCGCAAGGCCCAAGCTCTTCGCGGCCAGCGCCGTGAGGATTGCGTGGCCGCCGGTATCGAGTATGAACGGCATCTCCGGCCGCCCGTTAATCGACGCCCAGACCATCAGCTGACGACCTTCCAGCATCATCGGCACCTCGGTTGACGTAGCGCCGCCGAGCATCCGAACCGCCACCCGCGCAACAGGCTTCGAAAAGTCCGCGTTGCGCACATCGCGCCGCAGTTCGTAGCGCTTCACCGTAAAGGCGTAATCGTCGGCGAGGTCTTTTGCGGTTCCCGAAGAGATTGAAAACGGCAACACCACGCCGCCGACCGTCCGGTAATCGCCAAACGTAACGACGGACCGCTCGAGCGGAGCGCGCTGCATTAGGCTCGACAGTAAGTGGGTTTGTGCGTCGATTGCGAGTTCGGCTGAGCTGCCGCCGTTCGGCTGCACGAGAAGCACGACTTGGGGATGCCCATTTTCAGCGCGTGTTCCGAGGCACGTAACCGACGCCGGAGATTGCTGACCGAAGTAGCCTCGGCGCGCGAGATAACCGTTGGTGACCAACTGCTCGCGCGCATACGGCGAATCGTTCGGGCGGACACCGCCTGAGATGTCTTGCACCCAGATCGTCGAGCCGTCGTAGATCTCGGCATTGGTTCCCATCACGGCGATCTGAAACCGTCGCGCATACCGGCCACGAACCAAATCATCGTCGAAGCGCGCCGAACCGCGAAGACCCGCAACCGTAGCTCTTCCGTACGCGACGGTCTCGGTTACACCGCCCCAGTGAGCGCCGCCGATGGCCGCGCGCATCCGGCTCAACGCTAGCGCAGCGTTACAAGGCGGCGCAGAGCCGCCGGCACTCCGGCACGGCACAGGGAACGCTACCAGCGCGAGCAGCCACAAGCAAACCAACGCGTGCGAGCGCCACATTCGCCATTTATAGCACGCGCCGCCGTTGCCGGCTTGTACGTTTGTAACGCCTTAGCGGATGCCGAACGCTTCACGATAGGCCGAAGGCGCCATGCCCGCATAGCGTTTGAACTGCCGGCAAAAATGGCTTTGGTCGAAATAGCCGCACGAAACGGCGATACCGGCAAGGCTCTCGTCAGAGGCCGTCAGTAGTTTGGCGGCGGCGGCGAGGCGGTCCCTGGCGGCGTCGTTGCACGGCGATTCGCCATAGGCGCGCTTGAAAGCGCGGTGCAACGCGACACGATGCATACCGAGTTCGGACGCAAGCGCCGTAACCGTTCGCGGCCGAACGTCCTCGTGCAACGCTTTTCGCGCTCGCACCATTTGTTCGGAGGGTTCTTCGCGTTGCGGCCGCGTGCGGACGAAGACTCCGATTGCGGCGATCGCATCGCGTAGCGCCGGACCGCAAGCGGGTAAGGCCGCTAAGAAACGGTGCTCCAAGGCACCGACGTCGCTCCCGCCGGCCGCGAAGAACTCGTGCGGGAGATCACCCGAGAGATACTCGATATTCAGCGTTGTCATCGATTGGTCGTGGACGCAGTCCGCGTGGATCTCGCCCGCGGGGTGAAAGACGAGCATGCTGCGGTGCAGATGGCGCGGTGCCTCCAAGGAGTGCTCCGTGTAGCGACCCTCGATGACGAACGAAACGTACGCACGGTCGTGCGTGTGCGCCTCCATCAGCATGCCGGGCTCGTAGGTCGTCGTCGAAATTGCGACCTCGCCGAGTTGCTGCGAAAAGAGCTTCTTGCCGAGCACCGACCTGCCTGCCCCTTCTGCCTCTAATGCGACGCAAAAACGGTCGCGGGTATCGGTCGATTCAATTGGTAGTCGCCATACACGATCTGCGCGTTACCGCTGAGCTCGGAAACTTTGCGACAATCGTCGCGCCGCGTGGCAGATGATATTGCGTGACACCGTGGCGGCGCTGGAACGTTACCGTCAGCGACGCCCCGTTGGTATACGAGAAGATAATCGACTCGATGCCGTAGGTGGTGGCGCTGATCCACATCGTCATGGTTTTGATGCGGCTCGCGCGCTTTGGCGTGCCGGTTAAGACGTAGGTGGTGTGGTGGCCATGCGGTTGCGAGACCGGCTGCGCGATCGCATAATCACGCAGCCAAGTCTGCGGCGTCCCGATCGTCGAGAGCGTGTTTCCCAGTCCGCGCGCGTAGCTCGGCGGATTGTCGAGGTGCAGCGCTTGTTCGTCCGGAGCCTGATAATATTGCGTTCCGGTCATCTTGAATGGCACCGAGAGGATCGCCACTCTGACGTGCCCGTTGATCGCGACGGGAACCTGATAAGAACGCAGGGCTTGCCATTGCCTCTCGCTGCGCTGCAAGATAGCCGCGGCATCGAGGGTCGGCGCTGGGGGAGCAGTTGCCGCCGGACTGACGGCGCCGAGTACGAGCGCTACGAACGGTACGAGAACTAGCACCGACCTGGCTTCGACCGGCGCTACTTCGCCCCTGCCCTGTATCGTACTGCCGGAATCGTTCGCGGCGACCCGAATGGGACGCACGAGCGAGGTGATCGAATGAAAGCTATAGTGGTCGAACATCGGGGGACCCTGGGTCACTCAGAGAGTTTCCGGAGCCTAGCTTCGCGTCGAATGAAATTCTTGTGCACGTTACGGCGGCTGGGGTCAACCCGATGGATTGGAAGGTACGCGATCGAGGCGACCGCGCGCTGCCTTTTGTCCTCGGCCAGGATTTTGCCGGCGTCGTGAGCACTGCGGGCGATGGCGTGACCAAATATCGAGAAGGTGAACGCGTCTTTGGCATCGCCCGCAACCACGGCGCGTACGCGCAGTACACGGTCGTCCCCGAAGACGATCACGTTCAGCCCGTCGCCAAGATTCCCGACGACGTCGGCGACGCCGACGCTGCCGCACTACCGACCGCTGGGCTGACGGCGCTTGTCGCGATGGACGCGCTGGCGGTTGCAAAGGGCACGACCTTGCTGGTGCTGGGTGCGACCGCCGGTGTCGGCGGTTTCGCCGTGCAGTTGGCGCGCGATCGAGGAGCTTTCGTGATCGGAACCGCTCGCGATTCGAATGAAAGTCTCGCCCGTGACCTCGGCGTAGAAGAGTTCGTTGCCTACAATCGTGACAACGTAAACCAGAAGGTCAGCGCGGCGCATCCCGCCGGCATCGACGCGATCCTCGACCTCGTCAACGATGCACCCGGAATGAAGCAGATTGCCGAACTGGTGCGCAATGGCGGGAGAGTTGCTTCGACGATCGGCTCGGCCGACGTGGACTGGTTCGCGCAGCGCAAAATCGTTGCGGTCAATCTTTCAATGCCGCGAAGTCCCGAGTCCTCGAATGCGGGGCTGCAGAGTCTCGTGGAACTAGTGGAACAAGGGCGCCTGCGCGTCCTGGTCTCGAGTGAACGTGCTCTAGCCGACGCCCCCAACGCGCTTGCAGAGAGCAAAGCCGGCACGATCAACGGCAAGCTCGTGCTTACCGTGACGTGGGATCAAGGCTCGAGCACAACCTTTATGTAGCCGTCGCTGCGCGCGTCAAACTTTGTGAATGCGCCCGCAGCATCGCGAAGCGGCAAGCGATGCGAAACAATGGCACTGGGCTTGATTCGCCCGCGGACGATCGTGTCGCGCAGGCGATCGTTGTAGCGCTTGTCGTCATCTCGGCCCATTCCGATCTTGACGCCTTTCTTGAAGAGCGTTCCCCAGGGAATCACATAGTCGCCGTGTCGCGCAGCCTCGTCTTGGGCACGCGGATCGCTGTCGAGAAAGACCCCGATAATGCTCAAGCGGCCCTTCGGAGCGACGATTCGGGCAAGATCGTCGATGACCGTCGTCGGCTTTTCCACGGAGTAGTCGTGCGGATCTCGTGCTTGAAATCCAATTGCATCGATGCACACGGTCGCGCCGAGGTTCGCCTCTTCGCCGCGCCACGCGATCCCGGTTCTCTCGCGTGCTATCTGCTCGAGGATGCGGTCGGCCGCATTGCCTTCGCGCATGTCGATCGGCTGCGCGCCGAGCTCTCCGGCTTTATCGAGCCGCTCCGGAACCGCATCGACAACGAAGACTTGGGCCGCACCCCGGATAAACGCGCACATTATTGTTAGAAGCCCGATCGCGCCCGCGCCATAGATCGCGACGATGTCGCCTTCACGCACTCCAGCAAGCTCCGTCGCGTGAAAGGCCGTGGGAAGCGCGTCGGCGAGCAAGACGAAGTCATGCTCCCACGAATCGCCCGGCTCGCCGGGCAGCCGCAAGCAATTGGCATCGCCGAACGGAACGCGCAGGAGCTCCGTTTGAGCCCCGGTGTAGCCGCCCATGCCGGGGTATCCGTAGGCGGCGCCCGCTTTACCGGGATTTGTCGTGAGGCACTGCGCTGAATAGCCGTGTGCGCAGTTGGGACAGAAGCCACAGCAAATATGCGTCGGCACGGTAACGCGGTCGCCGACGCGTACGTTCACGACATCGCTCCCGACACGCTCGACGACGCCAAGTGGCTCATGGCCGATCACCATCGGTTCGCCGTCACCCAGGCGCCCTTCGTAGATATGCAGGTCGGTGCCGCAAATCGCGGTGGATGTACAGCCGGAGAAGCACGTCGGTTGGAGCCTGGAGCTGCGGGTCGGCAACCTCCTGGACGCTGACCTGTCGAGGCTTCGTGAGTACCACTGCCTGCATCAAATCTCTCCCTTGCTTTTGGCTACCGCGCCGGGGCGCAAAGACCATTACTTCGCCGGCTCAAGGTCCGGTCTGCGCGCGGCCCCACAATAGTACTCCTTCAGCCGCTATCGCAACAGGGTGACGCAGGTATTGCGAATGTGCACAAGATATGCACAGCCTACACCGTTTCAAGGGGGCGAATATGGGCACGAGCGATTTGAACGCTACAGTCGAGATAAGGAGCGGTTTACAGGAGGAACCCTGGACCTGGGCGCAAGCCGCAACGCTTAGTCTAGATGAAAACGGCTTTCGCGATCCTGAGGGACTTGGGCGCGCGGGAACCGAGCCTGGGATCCTCGATATTTCGCGCGTCACCCAAATGCTGTTAAGCACATTCGACCGCGACGACCTATGCGCTGTGCTCGATCACCTGGTGCGCCTCCGAGAAGCATTGAAACCCTGACCGGTAACGTAGCATCGGCGAAGTCTCAAACGGTTCTGCGGGGCGTGACGTTCGAAAGCCCAGAATCGCCGCTCGGGCGCTGGACCGCAGCCCACTGGACGCCACCTCCCGGCTCGCCACTTTACGGCGCCGTCGAGCGCATTTGGTACTTCGACGGGATTATGACGCATCCTAACGAGCGCGTCTTTCCCGACGGTACGGCGGAGTTGATCGTTATGCTTGACGAGCCGGCCTTTTCGCGAACGCATTGGAATGGCTCCGAAGCGCTTTGCGCGCATCGTGCGATTCGATAACGCCCTCACGCTGCTCGGCCGCACCGAAAGCATCGCCACGGTTGCGGCGGAGCTCGAGTACTACGACCAGGCGCACATGTATCGGGATTTCTCGGAGTTCGGGCGGCTCACGCCCGGTGAGTTCCTCTGGGCTAGACGCTATCCGGGATCGCCCAGTCTCGCGGAGCCGTGAACATTTTTCCAAGACGTCCCGCCAAGGACGGTTATGCTAGCGTTATGAGTACGACACAAGAGAGGACCACCGTGCAAACCATCTTTCCAGCCGTCCGCTATAACGACGCCAAAGCGGCAATAGCGTGGCTCAAATCTTCCCTAGGATTCGAAGAAAAAGAAGTCTGTTCGGGCGAAGGCGACACCATCGCGCACGCGGAGCTCGCGATCGCAGGAAATCTCATTATGCTAGGGAGCGTCAAAGACGACGCCTACGGCAAGAGCGCCCTCAGCCTAAGCGGCGTTACCGGCGGAATCTATATCGCGCTTGGTAGCGACGCCGCGATCGATGCCGCGTACGCGCGGGCAAAAGCCGCAGGCGCGGAGATTGTTCGCGAGCTTACCGACACCGATTACAGCTCGCACGAGTTCGGCGTGCGTGATCCGGAAGGCCACCGCTGGAGCTTCGGTACGTATCGACCCGAAGCGACCTAAGGCGCCGTAGCGATGGCGGCCGCCATCGCGAGCTTGTGATCCTTGTTCCAGGGCGGCCCGATGGCCTTCCGCAGCTGGAGGAAGTAGGCATCGAGGTTCTCGATTCGCAGCGCCTCGCTCGCCGCATCCAATACGTTCTTCGCGTCGTACCAGTGGACGGCCCAACCGCGCGCGACGGCAGCGGCGGCCAGCGCCTTGCGGTACATCACCCAGTCGGCGACGTTCTGTGCCCGGTAATCCTTGATTCGCTCGGCAATGGTAGGCGGCAGCGCTGGGCACTGGCGAAGCGCGACGCCGAGGATGCGCCCGGCACCGCCATCGCGACGGCGTCCAGCGCAAGCTCCGCGTGCCGTCTCCGCCGAAACCCGCACGCGCTCCACCAGCGCCACGGCCTCATCCAGCGGGAGCCCCTGCCCTTCGCTGTGGTGGGGAATCTTGGGCAGGTCGCTCGTCCACCAGTTCTACGCGGCGGCGGTCGAGGAGCGTCCCGTCGCGCGCCACCGTCACCAGCACCGCCCAACCGCCGTGATCCGATACCCCGATGATGCCGCCGTTGTTCTCCGTGCTGCTTCCTCGCATCTCTCATCGCTGTTTTCAGGCGGGGCCGGCAAAGAACTTCTTGCCGGCCTCTGCACCTTGAACGTTCGCCTCCCGGCACGCAAGACCGAAGCCGCACTTTGTCGCCTAAGCCGGACTAGATCGGAGATAGAACCTCGTGCCCGGCCATGTTTGTCTCTTTGCCTTACTCCTCGGCGCTCGCGCCCATGCGGTGCTCCTTTGCGTCGCAGGGGCCTAATCAGACCAAGTGCGTCTCCGGCAAGCCGGAGGCGCACTTTAAACTACCGCATTTAAACCAGTGCGGATACTGCTGCCGCGATGAACGCCAGCAGGTCGGCGTTGACCTCGTCCTTGAGCGTCGAGCACATGCCGTGCGGCGCGCCCTTGTAGACCTTGAGCTCTGCGCCCTTGATCAGTTTCGCCGAAAGCAGCGCCGGAGTCGGCGATCGGAACGATCTGGTCGTCGTCGCCGTGGAGGATCAGCGTCGGAACGTCGAATTTCTTGAGATCCTCGGTGAAGTCGGTCTCCGAGAAGGCCTTGATGCAGTCGTACGCGGCCGGAAGCCCGCACAGCATGCCCTGCAGCCAGAACGAGTCGCGCAGGCCTTGCGAGACCTTGGAGCCCGGCCGGTTGGCGCCGTAGAACGGCGCGCTCAGATCCTTGAAGAACTGCGAGCGGTCGGCCATGCACGCCGGCGCGCAGTCCGGTCGAAGGCCTCCATCGGGCAGGCCGCCGGGGTTGGCCGGCGTCTTCAGCATGATCGGCGGCACCGCGCCGATGAGCACGGCCTTGGCCACGCGCTCGTGCCGTGACGGCCGATGTAGCGGGCGACCTCGCCGCCGCCGGTGGAGTGGCCGACGTGGATGGCGTCCTTGCAGGTCGAGCTTTTCGACCAGTTCGGCGAGGTCGTCGGCGTAGGTGTCCATGTCGTTGCCGTTCCAGGGCTGGCTCGGAGCGGCCGTGGCCGCGGCGGTCGTGCGCGACGCAGCGATAGCCGCTGCGACGCCAGGAAGAACATCTGGTCCTCGAACGCGTCCGCGTTCGAGCGGCCAGCCGTGGCTGAAGACGACGGGCTGGCCCGTGCCCCAGTCCTTGTAATAGATCTGCGTTCCGTCTTTGGTGGTGATGGTACTCATCAGTTGAACTCCTCGATTAAGTTGTAACGTAGGACCCCTCGAAGCCGTCGGACGCTCTTTTGCCGTTTAGCTTGGCCGTGAAGGCCGGGACAACCAAAGGTCGTACGCTCACAGTATTCTCCCTGACGACGACGAGGGAGAAAGCCATACTACCACCATAAGGGCCCGTGCGATGCTGGATCGCGAGAGCTTTCTCACCACCACGGATCGGGAGCGCCGGCTCAGGCTCCGGGCATTCCTCATGCACGCTCGTTCGCGGCCCTCGCCCGCAAGCGTGGGCCTGCCACAGACCGGTCATCGCCGCGTTCCTGGGTTGCGGCGGGGAGGAGCCGCGGAGCTCGTCGGCATCTCGGCCGAGTGGTACCGCCTAATCGAGAGCGGACGACCGATAACGGTCTCCTCCCACGTTTTGGAGCGTCTCTCGCTCGCCCTTGGGCTCGATGCTTTCGATCAAGCGAACCTATTTCGTTTCGCCCGCGTATACTCAACTCATGGAGGCGAAGCGCTAAGCTGCAAGTGGAGGCCAGCTGATCGGAAGCACTTAGCGTCGTCGAAGGCGGAACGGATTTCGCCTTGACACCGGCCCAAGAACGGCTCTTGCGCGTTTCGTCCGGTATCTTGACGCATCTCACAAATACGCTCTCGGAGATCGGCTATGCGATCGTCCTCACCGACGGAACGGGGACGATTCTCGACCTCAAGTGCGAGCGGGACATGCAGCGGAAGCTGGATCGCATTGCATTCGAGCGTGGCGCCGCCTGGAGCGAGGCGAGCGCAGGCACCCACGCCATTGGAACCGCGCTGACCGACGATAGGCCGCTGCAGCTGATGGCAGCCGAACACTACGGCGAAGGCTGGCAGGACCTAACGTGCACGGCGGCTCCGATTCACGATTCGGAGACCGGCGACGTCGCTGGAGTACTCGACATCACCGGCGATTATCGTCTGGTTCGGCCGCAACTGCTCGGGACGATCGTGCAGTACGCACTGGAGATCGAAGAGCGCCTGGCCGCATCATTCGTGAGCGGCAAGAATCCCACGGGATGCAAAGAGGAGAAGAGACGCGCGAGTAGCGGGAACAGCCGTTGCCGAGAAACATTCCGGCGAGACCAATGAGTCCTAGGAGCGGCTTCGAACGGCAGCTATGCTACACTACCGTGGTAAAACGCTCGAATAAGGACTTAGGATGCGAAAGTTCGAAAACAGCGATCCGGCAAAACGCGCTGCCGGATATGCCGCGGTCGACGAGCACGTCGTCGATGGAACGTGCATCGGGCTGGGCACCGGCACGACGGCCTACTGGGCAATCGAACGCGTCGGCCAGCGGGTTGCCGCCGGCGACCGCATTTCAGCCGTTGCGACATCGAGCGAAACCGAAGAGCTGTGCCGTCAGACTCCGTATCCCGTTAGTCGAGCTCTTAGAGGAGCCGATCGCGGTCGCGATCGATGGTGCCGATGAGGTCGCGCCGGATTGGTCGTTGACGAAGGGCGGCGGGGGCGCGCTCTTCCGCGAAAAGGCCGTTGCGCTCTGTGCCGAGCGATACATCGTGGTCGTCACCGAATCGAACTCGTCGAGGCGCTCGGCGCCTTTCCGCTGCCCGTCGAGATTGTACCGTTCGCGATGGCGTACGTCCGGACGGAGATCCAGCGCCGCTTTGGCGACCTTCCAGTCGTCCGGCGCGAAATAGCGGGCCGGCCGTTTGTTACCGACAACGGAAACTGGATCTTCGATTGCCATTTTGTGCGAATCGACGATCCGCCGGGCCTCGACGCAGCGCTGCGTGAAATCCACGGTGTCGTCGCGACCGGGCTATTTTTTAACATCGCATCGGAGGTTCTCGTCGGTGACGCCGACGGCCGCGTGTTATCCCTGTGAATCCAAGCATGCGGACGTGTGTTGCGAGCGCTAACTGGCGGCAGTTGATGCAAGCCCACGATCGCTCGAGGCCTTGACAACCCGAATAAAAACGCCATGACCCTTAATTCCTTTCGCTTAGATTGGAGCCGAGAATCACCGACTAATCCGTCCTTGAAAAGGAGTCATCAAAAATGCAAACAACTTGGGAACCGCATGAAAAGCACGGCCTTCTTACGACGAAGAGCGATCTGCCCGACAGCGTCTTCGCTTTTCCGAACGAGCGCAAGAGCCGTTGACCGACGCGGAGCACGTGCGCAACGCCGTCGCTCGCTTCGATCAAGTCATCGGTGTCTCGGATGGAGAACGCGCGCTCGCCTTCGCCAACATCGAAAAAGCGGCGAACTATTACGGCGTGGACCTTTCTGAAACGTCATGGCAACAGTCTGGGCGTTTCATCCGCAGCGACATCGCCGCTGACGCGGTTTGCGACGAATCCGCGCCGCGCCGCGCTACCTTGTGATTCTGCGCGCCGGGTCCGACGGAGCGGTGGCCGTGCCGGTGCAAGTTCAAGTCCCGCAACAATAAGGAACGCAGAGATCAACATGAGCAAGACGCCCGATTTTGCCGCCATATTCGACGAGCACCTCCGCGATGAGTTCGAGTTACGCGATGCGGCGGCCACGATGACGACGATGAGTGACAGCCCCCATCTCTACCACGTGCCGACGATGGCCGGCGGCAACGGAAAGGATCGAGATACTCACGTTCTATCGAGACCACTTCGTAACCAAGTGGCCTAAAGACACCACCACGACACGTATCTCTCGAACGATTGGTGAGGATCAACTCGTCGACGAGCTCGTCATGCACTTCACTCACGACACGGCAATGGATGCACTGTTGCCCGGCGTCGCACCTACCGGAAAACCGGTCGCGCTGCCGGTCGTTGTCGTCGTGAGTTTTGAGGACGGCAAGGTTGCGCACGAGCATATCTATTGGGATCAAGCCTCCTTGCTCGTGCAAGTAGGTCTTTTAGAGCGATCGGGTCTACCGGTAACGGGCGCCGAACAGGCGGAAAACCTGCTCGATGGAAGTTGCGCGACCAACCAGCTTCTTGCCGCGCGACCCTCGGCATAGCGTGCAGCCTGTCTTCAGAACCTTCAGCACTGCGTCGATCGTGTTCCAGTTTCGCGTTGTAACCGGCACGCCCAGGGCTTTGTCGATCTTGCCGAGATACGAAATCGTCTTCATGTGGCGCCGGTAGACGCCGAAAACGAATTGCTTTTTGCGTCCGACGATGCGCACGTACCAATCGTCGTTCGAAGGAATTCCGAACGGCATCGCAGGCAGCCGTCCGGGCCGGTCCTGTAGAATACTCACGAAGCGAACGTGATCCGGATCCACCGTGATTCGTTGGAACGGCGAGCTGCTCTCGAGAGCGAGCACGTCCTTGCCCTCGCACAGAGCCACCTGCGTATCGAACGGCAAACGGCGGACGAGCTCCGAACGAAACGTTTGGCCGAGCCGGGATTGCGAACGACGAACAAGCCTGTGGCTCCGACGTTGACGACGTCAAAGCGCTGTAACTCCTTGGCCACGAGTGAAGGGCGAAACCGTCGATGTCCGCCAACGTTCGCACCGCGCAAGAAGACGACGATTGCCATGTGGCTTAGCCGAGGCCAAACCGAACGTTGCGCGTGGCCGAGGCGTTCGACGCGCCGCGCATCAAGGATCGACTCGATGGCCGGCACTGATGAATGGGCGACGGTAGGTTGCCGTTCGACAAGCGCGTAGATCGATTGCTGCAGCACGTTGTCGGAACCGGTCACTCGTTCATGCTGGCGCAAATGCTCCAGCCACGACTCGACTAGGAACGTTTCCAAGAACCTCCCGGGCTGCGCGGTATCTTCGAATATGCCCCAGCTGTAGGCACCGTCGCGCAGCCGTTCGTGTTGCAGTCGATTCATGGCGGCCAGGAAAGGTTCGCGGTCTTTATCGTGCGCAAGGAGATATTCGATCGTTACGAGCACCGGTCCATCACTGCCCTTGACCGGATGCGATAGAATCGGTGCCGGCCACTGCGTCGAGGGCGTGAGATCGAGTCCCTCGCCGGTTTGCAGCTTCCACCTCCAAGTGAGCGGAACCGCAACAAGGAGGCCGGCAGCGGCCGCAAGATGCGAAACGAACAAGCCGCTCGTAGCGGCGACTTGGCCCCAAACCGCACTGCCGAGGGTAATCGACCCGAAGAGAACCGTCATATACCTAGCCAGTCCGCGGCCTCGCACCCAATCCGGTAAGGCAACCTGTGCGGACACGTTGATCGTCGCGATCGCCGCAATCCAGGAAATGCCTGCGATGAGGCTTGCCAGCAAAGCCAAGGGCGCGTCGCGCGCTATTCCGAAGAGCACGAGCGCGACAGCGGTGCCGACACTTGCAACGGCGACCAGCCGGTCTGGCCCCATCCTCACCTTGAAGGAAGGCACGACGAACGCGCCCGCAACGGCACCTAATCCGATCGTCCCGAGGAGAAGGCCGTAGATCTCGGGCCGCCGCCAACGCGGCTTCGCGCAACGAGCGGGAGCAGCGCCCAGTAGGCGAGCAATACGAATGGCGAAACGAAGAACAGGGC
>CAVRDR010000004.1:0-45139 GCA_963719905.1 Vulcanimicrobiota bacterium | reverse complement strand
GACTTTACCGCGCGCATTGGCGATCCCAGCGGCCGCAACGTCACGCGGCCGCAGCTTTCGCGCGAGGAGATCGAAGCCAACATGCAGGCCTACCTGGAGCAGGCCGGCAAAGTGCTCGACCTCGAGCGCATCGAGGTGCGCTACAACTCCGAATGGCTGCGATCCGCTGACGCTCGCCGATCTCGTAAAGCTGCTGGCGAAGACGACGGTCGCCCAGATGCTCGAGCGCAACGATTTTCGCGAGCGCTACGACTCCGGGCGCGCCGATCTCGCTCCACGAGTTCCTCTATCCGGTCGCGCAAGCATACGATTCGGTCGCGATCGAGGCCGACGTCGAGCTCGGCGGCGACCGACCAGCTCTTCAACTTGCTGCTCGGGCGGCAGTTCCAGCGCGAATTCGGACAAGCTCCCGCAAATCTGCGCGACGGTGCCGCTGCTCGTCGGGCTCGACGGTGCAGAAGAAGATGAGCAAGTCGTTCGGCAACTACGTCGGCGTCGCGGAGCCGGCCGCAAGAGCAGTTCGGCAAGCTGATGAAGATCGCCGACGAGCTGCTTCCAGCTTACGCGCGGCTCGCCGCATTTCGCTCGCCGCGCGGACTGCGGAACGGCTTGCGGCGGACCTTGCGGCGGGACGCGCCAATCCGATGGAGGAGAAAAAGCGCCTTGCGCAAGATATCGTCGCGCGCTACCACGACCCGGCCGCGGCGGCGCGCGCGCGCGAATACTTCGAACGCACCGTTCAGCGCCGGGAGATTCCGTCGGGCGAGCTCGACGAGATCGAGCTCGGCGACTGCAAGCGCGTCGCCGAAGTTTTAGTCAAGGCTGGTTTTGCGGAGAGCCGGCGGGCTGCCGAACGACTCATCTCAGGCAACGCCGTAAAAATCGACGGCGATCTGGTGCGCGACGTCCAACGCGGCTGTGGACGCTGCGTCGCGCCCGCGGTGCTTTCGGTGGGCTCGCGCCGGTTCGTCCGCGTGCTCGCCGCACGACCCGCGCGTAGCTCAGTAGCGACGTCAGTGAGCTCGCGGATCTCCTGCTGGCCGTAAAAACGTAGCGCCGTCTTGCAGTACTCGCAGGTCGCTTCGGTGCGATCGCGTTCGCTGCGTCAGTCGCAAGAGTTCATCGGCGCCCAATCCCGAGCAGCACCGACTCCGACCTTCGCGCGATTGCAGCGGCAGGCGAAGCGTACGTCGATCGCATGTGTGCGAGCGCAGCTCGAGCGTCGCCCGCCAGCGCACGCAGCAATGCGCGCGGCGTCGGCGCCTTCGCGCGATGAGCTGCGTCACGGGCGGCATGGCTCGCCGCGCGCGCCTCCAGCGTTGCGAGCGCGCGTCTCGTTTGCTCCGGGCAGCATGCGGGCGACCACGCCGCCGGCGGCCGCAGCAGCGCCGCGAGGATCGGCGAGGACGCCAAGCGCCACGACGCTGGGAAGCTGTTCCGAGTTCACGAGATACGCGGCGATGTCTTCGGCGATCTCGCCCGAGGCGCAGCGGCACCACGCCGACGTAGGGCTGGCCGGCCTCGTGGGATCTCGTAACGCGGAGCGTGCCGCTGGCCGTCGCACCGGCAACGTCGAATTTGCCCCTCAGCGGATTGACCGGCAACTCGGCGCGGCCGTTTCGGGCGTACCCTCGCGCGCCGATGGTCTGCTCGTCGAGAAGCCAGGCGTCGGCAACGAGCATGCCCGATCGGACCGTCGCCCGCGATCTGCAGCGAAATCCGCTCGCGTTCGCCCCGGAGGTTTGTGCCGAGCAGGACGGCGCCGGTAGACGAGCCGTCCGACGGCCGCCGTTGCCGTGGGCGACAGGTCGTGGCGCCGGCTAGAATTTCGGCCACCAAGTCGGTCGTGACGGCTGCGGCGAACGGAGGAGCCAATTGGGAGGTTAGCGGCGGAAAGCCGCCTGAGGAGAAGTCGGGCATGAGCGCGTCGTGTTCAAACGAAGGCCGGCGCTTTTCCTGTCGTGAAGTCGGGGTCTATGCACGTTCTGGTACTCCACGGTCTGCAATTTGAATTTATCGGCAACCGCGAGCCGGAGATCTACGGTTCGCAGACGCTGGCGGACGTGAACGAAGATGATCGTCAGGACGACGGCCGCCCAGAATCTCGGCATCGACGTCACCTGCGAGCAGCACAACGGGGGAAGGCGCCATTGATCGATGCGCTTCATGCCGGCGCGCGGACGACAAGTACGATGGCGTCGTCGTCAATCCCGCCGCGTATTCACACTACTCGCACGCGATCAGCCGACGCCATCGCCGCAAATGCGAGATGCCGGTCGTGGAAGTGCACCTCTCCAACGTCGCCGTGCGCGAGGACTTCCGGCGGCAAAGCGTCACGGCGCGCGCCTGTTGGGGAAGCATCCCCCGCGGCTTTGGCGCAATCGGGCTACACGCTGGCGCTGCGCGCCCTGGTTGAAGGAGGGGGCCAGCCATAAAAAATGAGCCTTCAGCGGTAACTCCCCAGTCGGGTAAGGCGGTCAAATTTTAGCGAAAAACCCTCGTAGCCGCCGCAGAGGAGAAGCGAAGTTGACGAAAGCCGAGTTGATCGAAGCCGTTGCCAATCGGAGCCGAACTCACCAAGCGCCACAGGCGGTCAGGATGCCGTGGAAGGTCGATATTCGACGAGATCGAAGTCGCATTGCAGCAACGGTGATCGCGTCGCGCTGACGCCGTTTGGAAGTTTCGTCGTGCGACAGCACAGCAAGCGCGCGACGGACGCAATCCCAAAACCGGCGAAAAGTCAAGCATTGCCGCCCGAAAGGTTCCGGCATTCGTAGCGAGTAAGTCGCTAAAAAACTCCCTCTTTTTTTTTTTTTTTTTCCGTTAAATTACGTCGGGCTGTGGCGCAGTTTGGTTAGCGCGCTTGACTGGGGGTCAAGAGGTCGCTGGTTCGAATCCAGTCAGCCCGACTCTATTTCATGAAAATCGGCACGCTCGAGATGAAGATCGCGCGAGTCGAAGGCTTTCAAGTGCGCATCCGCACCTCCGACGGCCGCGACATTCGATCCGACCGCGAAGGCATGCCGCCTTGGCCGTATGAGAAAGGCGCGCGCGATCGCTGGTCGGTCGCGCGCTGGAAGCAGGATCGCTTCGTCAGTCTCTATCCGGGTTTCGGCGTCGACGTGCTCGACGGCGACGGCGATATCGTCGAGTTCGGGCAGACGCTGCTCGAAACCGTGCGCGAAAGCTACGATTAATCTGCACGAACTAGGCAATAAACAAAGTCAACTTATTCGTTTGTTAAAGAGGAGAGAACGCAGCCTCTCGGCCAAGTACGCGCGGCTGAAATGGAAGGTGCGTGCTTGCAGTTGCCGGGCGGCCGGATTCTTATTTTTGCTGCTTGCTTGTCGAGGCGGCGGCACTCGTCGCGTGCAACGGCAGTTCTTGGGAAGCGTCGAACGGGCCGTCTGCCCTTGACGCGCAGAGCTTGCGCGGACCGCGCACGAGAGCACGCCGATCTCGCACGTCGTCATCATCATTCAAGAGAATCGCAGCTTCGATAATTTCTTCGCCGACTTTTAGCGGCGCGAACGGCACGTATGGTTGGCAAAGCCGAGCCTATGCCGGCGCGCGATCGCGCAGCCCATGCGCCAACGGCAGGCCAGCCGGTCATCACGAATGCCGACGATCGGTCCCGTTGACGAAAGTTGATCTGACTCGGCAAGGGCGTTTCCGAAATAATTGGGACTGGGATCAAGATCTCGCCGCATGATTTTCGGCACGGGTACCTCGGCGACTGCGACGCGGGCGGAAATGGATCGCAACGCGGAGCCGAGTTCGTCGAACCCGTGCAAGATGGACGGCATTCGATCGTCGCGTACTCCGGCCCGGACGGCTCGGGGTCTCATCGAGCCATCCGACGTGCACGTACACGTACCAGTACGTCAACCCGCAGGACATCGCGCCGTATTGGGACATGGCCGAAACAGTACGTGTTAGCCGACGAGACCTTCCAGTCGCAAGGAAGCCAGCAGCTTCACCGCGCACCAAGATCTCATCGCTGCGGGCACTCTCGATCGAGTCCATCGGGCAACCGCCATCGATAATCCGACTGGATTTTTTCCGTGGGGCTGTGACTCGTTTTTGGCTCGGGTGCGAGTCTAGCTGTACCTGACGATTTACGGCGAAGTACGTGTTCGATGGGCCTGTTCCCGTGTTATCCCTGCCTACTCCAGCTACTCGTACGAAACGATGCGCGATTTACTCGATGCTTTGAAGAGCGTTTCGTGGAAGTACTACACGACCAAGAAAGTCGGTGTGCACGGCAGCAAAAACGCCGGCGGTGCCGGCATTTGGAACGCCTTCGACGCAATCAAAGCCGTCCGTTACGGTCCCGAGTGGGGAACGAACGTCGTCTGGCCCGATACGAAAATCTTCGACGACATCAAACACGGCGCCGCTCCCGGCAGTCTCATGGGTAACGCCGGATGTGCCAGAATTCCGACCATCCAGCCGAGCAGTGCAAACTCATGCCGATAATAGGTCCTTCGTGGGTCGCCTCGATTGTCAACAAAATCGGCAAGAGCAAGTATTGGAAGAGCAGTGCCATCATCGTCGTGTGGGACGATTGGGGCGGCTACTACGACCACGTGCCTCCGCCGCTCTACGACAAACAGGGCGGTCTGGGCTTTCGATTCTCCGATGATCATCATCTCCCCGTACGTCCAAGCGCACGTCGAGCACACACAGTATGAAACGACCAGCGTTCTAAAGTTCATCGAAACAGAACTGGAACCTCGGCTCGCTCGGATCAAGAAGACGAGCGCGCCGCCAGCATCGGCAACGCATTCGACTTTAATCAGTCGCCGCGTCGGTTCAAGATGATCTCGGCTAAGTACTCGCGCAGTCGTTCTTCCTGCACCAGAAGCCGTCGGGCGTGCCGCCCGATACGCGAATAGGCTAAAGCGTAACGCTATGCGCGTGAAGCGCGGCTGCGCTGTGCTTCCTTTGATGCTGGCGATGGCCGCCGGAATCGTCGCGTGCGGCGGCGCATCTCCGGAGCGCCGAACTGCCGGTCGCTGCCAACCGCGTTTCGATGCTGCCCAAAGCAAGACTCGCATCAAGCATGTCGTCGATCGTCATCCAGGAGAACCGCAGCTTCGACAACTTCTTCGCGACCTTTCCGGGAGCGGACGGCACCAAGAACGGGAAAGCCGCCGCAGATGTCGAGTTCGGAGCAGGCAGTACTGTCGAAGATAATGGCATGCCGGTGATTTACAAAACCGACGAGCGTTCCATTGACGCAAACCGATCTGATCGGCTCGGGCTTTGGTTCGAGCGGGAAGTTCGATGAAGACACTGATCTCGACCACATTTACAGCGGCTTCCAACTCGAGCGCGACCACGATCGAATGGACGGTTTCGACCTAGCGGGATCCGCGGCTGACGGAAGCGGCTTTCCAATTTGCACCTATGCTTACCAATACGTCAATCCGTCGAGAGATTGCGCCGTATTGGGATATCGCGAAGCAGTACGTTCTCGCCGACCACACGTTTCAGACTCAGGGCAGCGGCAGCTTCACCGCACATCAGGATCTGATCGCCGGCGGCACGCAGATCTCGGATAATGCGGCGCTGATCGATAACCCGACCTATTTCCCGTGGGGATGTGACGCCAATAGCAGCGTAAGGACCGCGATGATCAAGCGCGGCGGCAAAGTCTACCGCTACGGCGGCCCCTTTCCGTGCCTGACGTATTCGACGTTGCGCGATCTGCTCGATGCCAAACGAGTCTCTTGGAAGTTTTATGCGGTTCCCATACAAAAAGAGAACGGTTGCGAGCACGGCGATACGGCAGGCATCTGGAGCGCCTTCGACGCGATCAAGGCGGTGCGCTATAGCGCGGAGTGGCGAAAGAACGTGTCGCACGGCAACAAGCTCTTCTTTAAGGACGTCGCGAAACGCGAGCTTCCCGCCGTTTCGTGGATCACGCCCGACGGACTAAACTCAGACCACCCGGCCGAGTACAACCATTCGCCCTGCAAAAACGGCGGAGCGCCGGCAGACACCGGGCCGTCGTGGGTGACGGCAATCGTCAACACGATCGGCGAAAGTCCGTATTGGGACTCCACCGCGATCGTAATTCTTTGGGATGATTGGGGCGGTTTCTACGATCACGTCGCGCCGCCGCATCCGCGAGGCTGGCAGGGTGGCCCAGGCTTCCGCGTGCCGATGCTGATCGTTGCGCCCTACGTCAAACCTCACGTCGATCACACCGTTTACGAATTCGGCAGCGTTCTGCGCTTCATCGAAGACGTCTGGAATCTCGGGTCGCTGGGAAAGAACGACGCCCACTCCACGAGCATCGGCAACGTCTTCGACTTAACGATGCCGCCGCGCAATTCCACAAAATCGCTGCGAAGTATTCCCGCGACTACTTCATGCACCAGCAGCCCTCGGGTATTCCGCCCGATACGGAATAGAATGAAGACGATGAAGGCTCGCAGATTTTCTCTAAACGGCCTTACGTTTGCCATCGGCCTCGCGCTGGTTGCTTGCGGCGGCATTGCCTCGCTTCCGACCAGAACGCCGGTTGAACCGGCGGGCCGCTCGGCGAGCTCGCCGATCAAGCACGTCGTGCTGATCGTTCAGGAGAATCGAAGCTTGGATAATTTCTTTGCAACATTTCCCGGCGCTCACGGCGCGACTCGCGGCAGAGCCAAGGAGCCGAAAGGAAACGGATACGTCGACAAATGGGTGACGCTACAGGCTTCTCCGCTGATCATCAACACCGATCTGCAGCACTGCCATAATGCCTTTGTAACCGATTATGACGGCGGCAAGATGGATGGTTTTTACCTCGAAGGAAAGGGCTCTTGCCCGACTGGAGCCCCGGCGGAAATGCTCCCCTATCAATACGTGGAGGAGTCTCAAATCGAGCCGTACTGGGACATCGCCAAACACTGGGTCTTGGCAGATGAGATGTTCCAAACGCAAGGCAGCGGCAGCTTTACGGCTCATCAAGATCTCATCCGCGGCGGGACCTGCATCGAGGCATGCGGCTCCCCGTCGTCTAAAACGGAGAGCCTCGTGGACAACCCCACCTATTGGCCATGGGGCTGCGACGCACATAAGAGCGTCCGCACCTATACTATCAACGTCGACGGTCAAGTCGACGGCGGCGGCCCGTTCCCGTGCACCAACAAGTTTCCCATCAAATCGGCAGGGTATGTCACGCTGCGCGACGTGCTCGATGCCGCAGGCGTGTCGTGGAAGTATTACACGCCATGCTTCAGCACGAAGCAATCCGGCTGCAATCCCAGCTCCGACTGCACCAGCGGCCAGGATAATTGCGATGGCAACTTGCTCGATGCCTTCGACGTCATCTATCCGGTTCGCTATGGTGCCCAATGGGGGGCGAACGTTTCTTGGCCGGAGACGAATATCTTCGCCGACATAAAAAAGGGCGCATTGCCGGCGGTCTCATGGGTGATTCCCGAAGATGATGAAAACGATCATCCAGGCGAAGCACACGACGATGGCCCCCAGTGGGTTGCGAGCGTCGTCAACGCCATCGGCAAAAGTCCGTATTGGAAATCGAGTGCGATTATCGTCATTTGGGACGATTGGGGAGGCTTCTATGACAACGCTGTGCCGCCGCAGTATAAGGACGTGCAGGGCGGCCTTGGCTTCCGCGTCCCAATGATGGTCGTCTCGCCGTTCGCGATCGCCGGTTCGGGAGGCAAAGGTTTTATCTCGCACACGCCATATGAGTTCGGCAGCATCTTAAAGTACATCGAGCAAAATTGGAATCTGGGGTCGTTGGGGACGACGGACGTTCGCGCCGCGTCGATCTCAGACGTCTTCAACTACGCGCAGACGCCGCGCGCGTTTTCGAAGATCCGGTCGAAGAGATCGGCGCAGTATTTCATCAACCAACCACATCTGGTACAGCATGGCGATCCGCAGTAAAGCCCCGTCGTTGCTTGCGGGCCTCGCGCTCGCCGGCTGTTCGCTGGGTTCGCAACCCACGGTGCCGTACATGCAGAGCGCGGCTGCCTTGGAGTCGCTTACCCAAACGGGTGCCGGCAAGATCAAGCACGTCGTCTATATCGTGCAGGAGAATCGAAGTTTTGACGATCTCTTCCACGGCTATCCGGGGGCGGACACGGTCTCCAGCGGCAAGGACTCGAAGGGCCATACCGTCATTCTGAAACCCGTGCCGCTCTCGGATCAGTACGTCATCGATCACTCGGCGGCCGCGATGTTCGCCGCATGCAACGGGACCGGGAAGTTGCCCGGGACCGATTGCCGGATGAACGGCTTCAACAATGAGTCGTATTGCTGCGGTCCGCAGGGCGTAAAATATCCTATGTACGTCTACGCTCCGCATTCTGACACGAAGCCGTATTTCGACATGGCGCACGAAGGCGTGGTGGCCGATCGCATGTTCCAATCTCACCTTGATGAGAGCTTCGTGAGCCATCAATATATTATCGCCGCGCAGGCGGCCTCGAGCGTCGATCTGCCGTATGGGGCGTGGGGCTGCGAGGGCGGTGCGAGCGATGAAGTTGAGACGATCACCAAAGACCGACAGTACGGCCACCCCCAGCAGGCCTGCTTCGATTACCAGACGCTTGGCGACGAGCTCGACAAAGCGAAGCTCTCGTGGCGCTTCTACGCAAGCAAATACGGAAGCCCGTCCAGCGGAGCCGGGGGCTACTGGTCGAGCTATCAGGCAGTGAGGCACATCTACTACGGTCCCGATTGGAAGAAGGTCATCTCGCCGAACTGGAAGTTCATCACCGACGTGCGCGCAGGCAAACTCGCCAACTTTACGTGGATCACCCCGGTCTGCGACGACTCCGACCACGTCAACTGCCCCGGCGGCTATGGCCCTTCGTGGGTCTCGGCGCTGGTTAATACGGTCGGTAAGAGCAAGTTTTGGGACTCGACGGCCATCTTCATACAGTGGGACGACTGGGGCGGTCTCTACGATCACGTCCCGCCGCCGTACGAGAATTATGACGGCTTGGGCTTCCGCGTTCCGTTGCTCGTGATCTCGCCGTACGCCAAGCACCATTACGTTTCGCACGTGCAGTACGAGACGGCGAGCGTGCTGCGCTTTGCCGAAGACCTCTTCGGTCTCGGTCAGCTCGCCGCGGCCGACAAACGCGCGAACTCACCGGCACTCGATTGTTTCGATTTCTCGCAAATACCGCGGCCGTTCGTGAAGATCAAGGCGCCGCTGCCGCCGAAGTTCTTCATGCGCCAGTACGACGAGTACCAGGCACCCGATTACGAATAGGCGTTACCCCGGCGTCTGCTCTTCGTTTGCCATGTCGCTGATTTCCGCGCCAACCTGTGCGGGCTCGTTGACGAACTCCACCGTTTCGATGTCTTCGGCGGCCGAGATCGCCGCCCGGCGAACCTCGTAGTTGCCCAAGGCTGGGTCTCCCACACTCCACTCGATCGCGTAAGGTGCTTTAACGCTCGCTTGCGCGGCAAAGCCCGACAGAAGCTTGCCGGTGAGATTTCGTCCGCGGTAACTGATCCTGACTTCTTGGTCGACAAATCCCTGAAGTTCTTCGTCTGTCATCGTTAGCGAGTTTCATCCACAAGAGGCCCAACCCATTTGAGTGCGCTGATTCAATCGTACCGCGGAGGAGCGCCGGCCGCGGTCCCCGCGAACGGGCCGTCACTAAGATGCTTTAACTAATTTTAGGACGGTATGGCGGCGTCGCTTTCGATCAGATGCTCCGATCGAAGATCGGACCAAAACGCATGCGGGACTTTCGTCTCGAGCGACGTGTAGTCCGCGAGCACCTGCTGCGGAGTCGCGCAGCCGACAACGAGTGCGGCCGCGACGTCCGGCGCGCTCGAGAACTGCAATGCGGCCGTGCGAAGGTCCACACCGTGGCGTGCCGCAATCGCGCGCAGGCGGTCGCGCTTCTCGATAGCTGCAGCCGGAATCTTATAATTATCTTTGCCGTAATTGAAGCGCGGACTACCGCTGAGGAAACCGGCGTTGAGCGAGGATCCTACGACAAACGCCATTCCGAGCTCGCGCGCCTTCGGAAAGACCTCACGCAGCGCGTTCCCATGATCGATGAGCGAGTATTGACGGGCCAAAAGACACACGTTCGCGTCGGCGGCCTCCATCAGCTTGAGAATCGGTTCGGGTGAGTTGACGCCAAGACCCCAGCCTTTGATCACGCCTTCGTCGCGCATCTTGCTTAATGCCGGGAACGCGCCTTTGCGTGCGATCTCAAATTGCTCTTCCCAGGGCCCCGGTAGCCACGGATTGTCCGGCGAGAGATCGTGAACGAAGACGACGTCGAGCGCGTCGAGGCCTAACCGCTGCAGGCTGTCTTCGATCGAACGCTTGATGCCGTCGGCGGTGTAGTCGTACCGGAGGTTGTTGGGTGAAGGAGTGAACGGATAGTACTCCTTCGCGTTGTTGTTGCGCGACGCGGTGAGTAGTTTGCCAACCTTCGAGGAGAGGAGGTATTCGCTGCGATTCTGTTTGTGCAAAAAGGTGCCCAAGCGCCGCTCTGCAAGCCCCAAACCGTACCATGGAGAGGTGTCGTAGTACCGCACTCCGGCGGTCCACGCGGCTTCGATGGTAGCGTACGCATCTTCATCGGTGACGTACGCGAATTCGTTGCCGAGCGGCACACCGCCCAGACCAAAGGGTTTTCCCTGGAAGATTTCAGATGCGTTCATGCATAGCCTTATCCCCGCATGCCCCCAAGCCTAACGCGCCGCTCGCGGCTATCGTCTTAAGGAAGTGCCTCGAGGGCTGCGCGCGTCGTTCTCGTGCTCCTTGCGTTTTATGGGTCACTTGTATCACCCGCGATTGAGTTATTCTGCCGCGCGGTAGGCACATGTCGTCGCCTTGACAGAGAGTCATGGCGCGTTTATAAAACGTTCATGACTTGGAAATGTCCACGGTGTCGTCGGACTTTTCGCCAAGTGAGTCAACGTCACACCTGTGGCGTAGGCGGGGCGGCCACCTTACTCAAAGAGCGTCCCCCAGAGCTTGCCGCCCTTTACCGCAAACTCGAGGCCACGATCGATGGCTTCGGCGTCGTGGAGGTGGTTACGCGCGACCGGTACGCGCTCTTCCGTACGACGCGCATCTTTACGGACCTGACGGTGACGCGTGATGCATTACGAGTGGTGATTCACTTGGGGCGTAAAGTAACGGCACCTTGCTTCATCAAAATAGGAGAAAGCCATAAGCGCGTCGCTCACGTGGCCTTCGTTCGAACCGATGAGGATCTTCGCACGATCAAGCCCTTCCTGCTTGAGGCGTACAAACTCGCTGCCGGTGAAGCGTAATGCTCCTAATGCCGGCGGCGCAGGCCATCGAGCACGATGCCGAGATAATCCGGTTCACCCGCAAGCTGGTGTTTTCGATATGCGGCCTCGTCGAAGAGCCAGTCGGGCAGCGCTCGCCGGAAGTCCGATCTCGTCGTTTTGCACGTCGAACTCAAATAATATCGGCGGGTTCTGATACGTCCACACCGCGCGTGTGACAACCCAGCACCCCACCACGTCGCGAAAGTAGACCGTAACCTCGGTCGGGCTCACCGGTGCCTTTGGCGTCGGGCGGTACGTTCCCGCGAAATGCGCCTTCCAAAGATCGTGCGTCTGCACGTCGATCCAGAGATCTCGAAGGTTATGTTTTTCGGGATCGCTGCGCGGATGCAGCTGCAGATGATACGCCTCGTGACCATCGATCTGTTCGATCGGGGGAGTACCTGCCGTGTTGCCGATCGTATATGCCGGCTGCGCAATGGCAACGACGGTCGCGATCGTCTTCAACCCGGCCACGTCGGGGAGCATCGTGACGCCATTGCCGCGCGGTGGCACGTGCACCGAGGAGCGGGTCGTAAACGCGAATGGTCCCAAGAACTCCGGCGCAATCATTGCGGGCGGAAGCTTGCCGTTGGGAGCGGGATCGCTGACGTTCTCCATACCGTCGGCGAGCCGGACCGCGTAGCGATGCACTTCCACGTTCGACGCGCTCCCGGTGTAGTAGCCCATCGGGGTTTCGGTCACGTGCCAGGTCGCCGTCCATATCGCATAGGGCGGAACGGGATACGTCTGCCAGCGGCGAAACGCGATGTTGAAGATCTGTTGAAGCGTCTCCGGTGGTGACGTTTGCGCCGCGTCCGGCGGGAGCGGCGGCGTCGCTTGCGCGCGAGCAAAGGAAGTTTCGGCATTGAGAATAATCGCACAGCCCAGCGCACAAAGGAGAGTTCGCGTGAAGGTGCTTAGGAATCTCGCCATTTTATCCGTGCTATTGGTCGCGGTGCTGGTACCCGCCCGTTCGGCCGTGGCTGACCAACCCGCCACGGCACAGACGGCCTCGCCGAGCAGCGCGCTGACCGGACGGTTTACAGGCTTCCTTACCGACGTGCTTGCGGGCCGCGTGCCGGCGACGGGCCTCACCGACGCGATGAAGAGCGGATTGACGCCGCAAATGCTGTCGCAGATCGACGGCACCTTCACTTCGCTCGGTGACTTTCAAAGGCTGCAGTTCGTTCGCCAGGATACGATCGAAGGATATCAGCGCTACCATTACGTCGCAATCTTTGCCAAAGGCTCGCAGCAGCTGATGTTCGTTCTCGATGCCGCCGGCAACGTCGCGGGCTTCTTTAAAGACCCAGCCCAGCACTAAATCGACTGCGCGGATGCACCGGTTCGGCCGGTGCACCCGCGCCAATTGAAGCGCTACTGCGCGGCGATTTTTTGGTTGGCGTTATTCAGCAGATAAATCTTGTCGGCGTGGCGTACGCCCAGCGCCTTCTGGTCGTAGATGATGCCGACGTATTGGCCCGGTTTTATCTTGCCCATTTGATACGTGGTCTTTCCGTCCGCCGAAAAGACCTGATCGAATTTCGGCACGAGCACGAAGCTCAAAACTTGTTTGGTCCTGGGGTCTTGCACCTTGATGTTGTCGGACGAAACGTGGACGGTGATGCCGTAGAACGTTGGCGTGGTTGCGGCCGGCGCGATCTGTGGGAAGGCCCAGAAGAGCGTAGCCACAAGCGTCAGCGCGATGGCCCGAAGAGTTGATGAATGCGTCATGTCATCGAGTGTACCCAGCGGGCGGGCGGGCTATGCCCGAGCACCGGCGAAGGGCGTCCAATGGACGCGATGCTCTTTGCCGATGGAGGATCGCGCGGCAATCCGGGTCCCGCGGCGAGCGCGGCGGTGCTGCTCGCACCCGACGGCGAGCTCTTGGAAGAGATCGGCGCGTACCTCGGCATCGCGACGAACAACGTTGCTGAATGGACCGCCTTGCTGCTCGGTCTCGAAGGCGCGGCGAAGCGCGGAATTCGGCGATTGGGCGTCCGCTTGGACTCGGAGCTGGTCGTGAAGCAACTGCGGGGAGAGTATCGCGTCAAGCACGCAGCGTTGCAACCGCTCTATCGACGCGCGCAACATCTGCTTCGCGCTTTTGCGGAGGTGGATATCCGGCACGTGCCGCGCAAGCAGAACGCACTTGCCGACCGCTTGGTGAACCGGCTGCTCGACCAGGAAGCGCAGGCGCCCGCAAAGTAGGCGGGTGGAATGCGGCGCTTTCCGATCGAGCTCTTCATCGTCGTCGTGGCGGCCGTGATGCTGGTCCTCGGTTGGCGCATCTACGGAGCCGGCGAGATGGGACGTTTCGGCCCGGTCATTCACGCCCAAAAGGCCCCGAGTGAGCTCTACGCGCGCATGTCGGTTCGTTACCCGAAGCCACCGATTTACGAGGAAGAGTACCGAATGTCGGATGTCGAGGGCGTTTCAAGCTTCGTCTACCAGATTCGCGGTTACCGGGGGCACGAGATCACGGTAACCGCGCCGGCGGCGCGGGTCTACGACGTCAGCTTTTTCTTCGGAAGGCTCGTCCAAGACGGAGTCTGGCAGCTCGTCGACAAGCCGCCGCTACCGGATGCCGACGCGCATTACACGATCTACGTCAAACAGCTCGCCGATTACCAGCACGGGCAGCGCACGGTGACCTTCACCAATCCGCAGTACTGGGCTACGAAAGCCGGTCGGCAGTTCGAAATCGATTTGTCGAAGGGCGTGCCTAAAGATCTCTTGCGCATACAGAGCAACCAGGTAGCCGACCCGCACTACGAGCAGATCGTGATCGACTTCCGCAATTTCGGCCCGGACGAGTTCCGGCATAACGTCGAAGTCGCGCAGACGCGCATCCGCAGCATGCACGGCTGACGTGCGAAAACGCTTTGCTCTCAGAGGCATCGTAGCGCTCGGGCTACTCGTCGCCGTAGCGGTCGAGGCCTACGAGGTCGTCGAAAGTCCCGCGAATCAGCTCTTCGGCAAGACGCTCGTCAGCGGGCCGAAGAACGAGCGTATCGTCGCGCTCACCTACGATGACGGACCGAACCCGCCGTACACGAACGAAATCCTCACCGTCCTGCGCGCCGAGCACGTTCAGGCCACGTTCTTCGTCGTCGGTCGAGCCGTCCAAGCCTATCCGCGCGTCGTGCGGCGCGAGGTTGAGGATGGAAATGCAATCGGAAACCACACCTGGAGCCATGGCCATTTGGTCTTGTACGACTCGAACGGTCTGCGTCGAACGCTTCAGCGCACCGATCAGGCGATCTTCGTCGCGACCGGCGTTCACACGCGGATCATGCGGCCGCCGTTCGGCGCGCGTGATTGGCTCGTGCTAGGCGAGGTGCGCAAGCTCGGGTACACACCCGTTATGTGGTCGGTGCCGCTCGCGAAGGATTGGGAGTATCCCTCCGCGCGCGTTATTGCGGCGCGCGTGCTGCGCTATGCGGCCGACGGAGCAATCATCGATCTCCACGACGGCAATCAGGGCATTGTCTGCGCCAGCGTGCACGTTGCGGCGCGTGTCTGCGATCGGAGCGGCGACGTCGGAGCGACACGCTTGATCGTTGAGGTGCTCAAGCGCCACGGCTACCGGTTCGTTACCATCCCGCAACTCTTGCGCTCTAACGCGACGCTTGAAGGTGCGACCCAGCTCAAGTCGTATGTAAGCTCGGTAAGCAAGCGACGCTACTTCCCATGAGGAGATTCAGATGACAGCTCGTTACAGCCGGTTAATTCTGCCGGCGATCTTGATGACGGCGGCCTTTGCCTTCTCGGCGTGCGCCGGAGGCAACGTGTCCACGCCAAGCGTGCAAGGATTGAATCAAGCCGCATCGGCCACCCATAACAGCGGCGAGATGGGGACGGCGATCCTCAACGCGCAACCCAATGTAACTTGCCCGTCGAGGTTCTTCGCCTGCGTGACGGTTTCGCAGAAGCACGCCATCGAACTGGACTGGTGCTATGGCCCGAAGAGTGACCCATGCAGCAATAGCAATGCCGGCAGGCCCAAATGGACAGGTATCGTTTGCGCGGCAGCGGGCAACACTTGCAAAGCCCCGATTAAGCAGCTAACCGCGAAGTGGTCGGGTCCGTTCAAGTGCGGCAGCGGTTGCAACGGAACGTACGAGGTCGACAAGCTCACGCCTGGCCCTGGGTTGAAACAAACCAAAGAGTATGCTTACAAACAAGACGTACACATTTGTGTGGGCAAGAAGTGCCTGATCGACCTCCTCGGCCTTAACGTCGGCCCATAGCGCAGGCTCGAGCAGAACGCTGGAGGCGGCTTCGGAAACGATGCCGCCTTCACGATAAATGCGGCGCCTATTGAAGGAGATTTTCAGATGACACCTTGCTGCAACCGCTGGACCGTGCCGGCAACCGTCATGGCAGCAGCAGTGGCATTCTCGGCGTGCGCCGGTGGCTTATCGACGACGCCGAACGCGCAAGAATCCAATAAAGGTCGATCGGCCGGCGCCGATCTCGGCGCTCGGCTTGGTATCGCCGCACTCTCCGCGGGGCGGCACGTAAACTGTCCGAAGAAATACGTGACTTGCTACACGGTTTCGAAAAAAGCGGGCTTGACAATCGCTTGGTGCTACGGTTCGGCGAGCAATCCATGCGTCCACAGCCATGCCGACAAGGCGAGTTGGAGCGGCATCGTTTGCACGGCGAAGGGCCAGACCTGCAAAAAGCCCGTGAAGCACTTGACCGCGACGTGGTCGGGACCTTTCAAGTGCAAGACGAAAGACCCATGCAGAGGAACATACGAGCTCGATACGCTCGCGCCGGGACCTGGGCTGAAAAGAACGAGGAGCTACGTCTACAAGCAAGACATCCACGCTTGCGCAGGCAGGAATTGCCAGGACGTTTACATCGGTCTTAACGTCGGCAAATAACGAAAACCGCCACTCCCGACGCGCGCGTAAAGGTGGGAGCCGTCTCAAGTCGTATCTTTGCCCCATTAACCAAGCCACGCTACTTCCGAGGAAGGAGATTTTCCTATGAAAGCTCGTTGTAGTCGGTGGGCCGTGCGGGCAACCTTGACGGTTGCAGCATTTGCCCTCTCTGCATGCGCCGGAAACAACTTGTCACCGACACCGAACGTGGAAGGCTTCAATCAAGCCGCATCGGCCGGTGCCGAAATCGGCGCTCGCCCCGGCCTCATGACCCTCAACGCGCAACCGAACGTAAAATGCCCGACGAAATACTTGGACTGCGACACGGTTTCAAAGAAAAATGGCCTCGTATTGAACTGGTGCATTGGTCCCTCGACGAACCCGTGCAGCAAGAGCAGCGCCGGAAATTACACCTGGAGTGGCGTCGTTTGCGACGCGAAGGGCAAGACTTGCAAGAAGCCGATTAAGCAGCTGACCGCGGCCTGGACCGGTCCGTTCAAGTGCAAGAAGAAAGACAAATGCAAAGGGACGTATGAAGTCGACACCATCACGCCGGGCCCCGGCCTAAAAGTAACGACAAAGTATGCCTATAAGCAAGACGTTCATGTTTGTGCGAGCAGCGGTTGTCAGGACGTTTACATCGGCCTAAACGTTGGCAAATAGCGCAGCCGCGAGTAAGACGGCAGAAGGCGGCGTCGGCAATGATGCCGCCTTCCAATCTCGGTGCGACCGATAAGGAGAGTTTTCAGGTGATATTTCATAGTAGCCGGTGGGCTGTACCCGCAACGTTGGCGGCGGCGGCATTTGCGCTCTCGGCCTGCGCCGGCGGAACCTTGTCGACCGCGCCCGCCGTGCGAGGCTTCAATGAGACCGCGCCGGCCGGCGCCGATAGCGTCGCTCTGTCGGTGATAGCGATCGGCAACGCGCAACCGAACGTAACGTGCCCGAAGAAGTACGACGCCTGCCTGACGGTTTCGCAGAAGCACGGCCTCGCGATGGGATGGTGCTACGGATCGGGAGCTAAACCGTGCGCCCACAGCGATGCGGGCAAGGCCAAATGGAGTGGCATGGTTTGTAAGGTGAAGGACAAAACGTGCAAAAAGCCCCTTAAAGTTCTGACCGCGAAATGGTCGGGTCCGTTTAAGTGCAAGGGCAGTGACAAATGCAAAGGGACGTACGAGCTTGATACCTTCAAGCCGGGCCCCGGACTGAAAGTGACCAAAAAGTATCTTTACAAACAAGACATTCACGCTTGCGCCGGCGCGAAATGCGAGGTCCTGCCCGTCGGGATTAACATCGGCAAATAACCTATCCAGTAAGGAGGGCGCGCAAGAGGCGGCTTCGGCAGCGATGCCGCCTTCTCTATGCGTAGAATCTCCCACGTAAGCGAATGAAACCGTCCGCATGGCGATGGCGCGGGTCGTGGTGCGTCCAGTGAACGACGGGCGGACGGCCAGGATCGTGCACGAGTTCGCCGCACACCTCGATGCGGTCGCCGGGCTGGGCGGGACAGCGCGGCGCAATGCTGACGTTGTCGACCACTTCAAGTCTTCCCGCGCTGCTCTGCACGTCGAAGGCTTCGTGCATGGTGTGCGTCCGGGTGCTAAAGAAGAAGCGCGGCACCGACGCGACGGTTGCCGTAAAATCGACCCAAGCGGGAGCGTTGCCGGCGTATGCCGCAGCCAAATCCATCGCCGCTCCTTCACGCGCGCAGCACTGGCTGACAAGAGCTGTGGCTTGCGGAGCGAAATGATTTGGCCGATGAAAACGATCCAGACGCAGCGCTTACGGCTCGTTCCGGTGACGTCGGAGAATGCCCCGCTGCTCTGGGAGGTCCTACAGGAGCCGGATCTCCGCGATTATCAGGATCTGCCCGACCTCAATCGCGCCCAGTTCTTGCGTGCGGTCGGCGCGCGTCCTAAGAGTTTCGCTCCCGGCGTTGTCGGGCGTTTCGAATGGCTGTTGCACCATGCCCGGGGAGAAGGCGATCCGCTTGGGTGGGTTTCGTTGCGGGTCGCCGAGTCTGACCGCTCGGCGGCTGAAATCGGTTATAGCGTCGTGCGCGTCCATCGTAGTAAGGGAATCGCGACCGAAGCCGTTGCGGCCCTTATCGATGAAGCCTTTAGCTCCGCTGGGCTGCGGGAAATTCGGGCCTACTGCCTGGCCGAAAACCGTTCCTCGCGGGCTGTTTTACGTCACGTCGGTTTTGACGAGGAAGCAATGCTGCCCCGCGGAGCCACCGTTCAAGGCAAGCCCGTTGACGTTATCTCCCATTCGCTTAAGCGCGAGTTCTGGACCCCGAGGCTGGGCGTGAATCGTCAGGCCACTGGGTCATAACGCGTCGAAAGCCGGGCTCGGCGAAAAGGCGAGCCTAAAGGTGCCAAGCGGCTCAAGTTCGTAGTAGCCGTAACCAAGCGAGCTACTCCCTACTTAGGAGCCATTCAAAATGCGAATTCGCCACGGCCTGGGTCGGCCGGCAGCCGTCCTGATAGCAGCTTTAATGCTGTGCGCGTGTGCTCGAAGCGACCTGTCGACCATGCCGAGCGTGCAAGGCGTCAATCAAGCCGCCCCGGTAGGCGCCGATCGTACCGCCGCGCCGAGCATGACGCTCCTCAATGCAAGACCGAACGAGGACTGTCCCACGAGATTCTACGACTGCACGACCGTTTCGCAGAAAAACGGCGCCGTCATCAGGTGGTGCTCCGGCACGAGCAAGAAGCCATGCAAGACCACGAACAAGTACATTTGGAGCGGCATCGTTTGTCTCACCAAGGGCGCGACCTGCAAAAAGCCCGTCAAGCAGTTGACGGCGAAGATGGTCGGGTCCGTTCACGTGCAAACCGAAAGACAAATGCAAAGGGACGTACGTGCTCGACACGCTTACCCCGGGGCCTGGCCTGAAAGTTTCCACGAAATATATCTACAAACAAGAGATTCGGATGTGCGCGGGCAACGCTTGCACGCACGATTACAGCGGCATCAACGTCGAAAAGTAACGCCTCACCGTGAATCGTCGGGCCACTCGATCGTAACTCCGGCCTCGTGAAAGCCGGCATATCGCTGCGCGAGCGCTCCGCTTAGATAGGCGAGCAGCGGCTCGCGTACGACGGCAACGGCAATCCGTTCGCGGGCCTCGGAAAGTGGAACCCACTCGACCTCAACGACGTGGTCTTCCGCAGCCGTGTCATCCTCGATCCGTCGAAGGACCGAGGCTGACCCGCCATCCAGCAATGCGAGCGTGAACGTGACGTTCAAAAAATGCTGCGCACCGTCGTAGCTCTCGCTGATGTAGGCGACTTCTCCCACGTCCGCGTGCAGGCCGGTTTCCTCAAAGAGCTCGCGCACAACGGTCTCGGCAAGCAGTTCGCCGGGCAACTGACGTCCGCCCGGAAGATTCCAAAGCGGTTTTGGGTGGTTGGGATAGCGCGACGCGACCATAAGCAGCCGTCCGTGACGGACCGCAATGCCCGTCGCCAAATGGATCACTGCCGGTAGATCTCGCCGATTCGCTCGACGTGCGCCGCGATTCGGTACGAATGCGACGCGGCAAAAGCCCGCGCCGAGCTCTCTGTCCAGGTGTCGCGTTCGAACAGTCCGAGAATCGCCGCTCCAAGGGCGCGCTCATCAGCGCCGGGTACTAGTCGCCCAAGTCCGCTGCGCAGCCATTCCGAAATCGCGCCCACGTCGTAAGCGACGACCGGACGGCCGCGCGCGAACGCCTCGATTCCGGCCAATCCGAAGGGCTCGCCCCAAAGCGACGGCATTGCCACAATGGTCGCATCGTCGTAGGCGCGTCGCAGCCCAGCGGCATCGAGACGTCCCAGCGCTTCCAAATGCACGCCGCGTGACCTCGCGTCGTCGAGCGTCGCGGCCAAATCCGGCCCCACGCCCGCAATGCGCAGCAGCGGGCGTTGGGGCGGTGGAATCGACGCAACCGCGCGAACGAGCGATCGCGCGCCCTTAGAAGGCACGACCCTTCCGGCAAAGAGCACCGCATCGGTGCGGGGACGCGCAGCGGGAGATTGCGCAAAAGCTGCGTCGTCGAGCGCGGGCGCAACGACGTGCGTGTTTCGCACATTTATACCGTTGCGTAGCGCGAGGTTCGCGAGATACCGCGAAAACGCGAGCGTCGCATCGGCCGCCCCAACCGCGCGTGCTACGGCTTCGCGATTTCTGATTAAAGCCAGCGTGCGCGGTCGCGGCCCGTAGGCGCACCCATTGACGAGCGCATGCCATCCGCAGGTGAACTCGCCCATTGCCACGCGGCAGATGCTGCCGCCTTGCGGATAGAGCCGGTCGCCGTTGGGGCAAAATGGGCGGTGATCGTGAAGATGATAAACGACGCGCGGCGCGTTTGCGCGCATGACGTCGAGAACGCCCACGTCAAGAACGTTGTGCAACGCCGCCACGTCCGGCCTAAACTCGCGCGCAATTGCGGCCACCGCATTCGCGGCATCGGCGCAAGGCGCGTCGTGCTCGTCGCTCCATTCCACCGCTTGTGCGGGGACGCCGTAGGCTTCAGGTTGCGTGACGGTGCGCGCCACGACGCGTACCTCGTAGCCGCGCGAAACGAGCGCCGGAAGCAGCGAACGCAGGTAGGTTTCCGTGCCGCCTTCCGCGTCGACGCGTTCGCATGCGACGAGCAGTTTCACCGCGATCGCGCCACATCGAGAAAGAGCGCCAGGTGACGCTCGGTGCTCTCATCCCAGTTGAAATGTTTTGCTCGTTCGAGCCCCGCGGTCCGCAGGCGGTCGCGCAAAGAAGCGTCGTCGACGACCGAGCGCAGCGCGCGTGCCCACGCGTCGGGATCGTCCGGCGGTGCGTAAAGCGCCGCCTCGCCGCCGATCTCGGGCAGCGCGCTCGCTCGCGACGCGACAACCGGCGTTCCGCAAGCCATCGCTTCGAGCATCGGCATGCCGAACGTCTCGTGAAACGACGCGAGCGCTAGCGCGAGTGCGCCGCGGTAACAGGCACGGAGCGCCTCGTCGCGGCCGGCGACAAGATCGTCGGCAAGGTTTCCCAGGTGAACGACGCCTGGAAGGTGGGGCGAACGCGGGCCGGCCGTTGCAAGCGCGGGCCCGTCGCCCAACGGCCACGCGCGCCGATAGGCTTCGTAGAGCAATGCGAAGTTTTTGCGCGGTTCTCCCATCGGATCCCCGACGAAGAGCACGAACGGCCGCGCGTTCAAGGCTGTGGGAAGCGGCTGCGCTGCGCCGGGCGTAAACGATGCCTCGACGCCGTGTTGGATCACTTCGATCTTTTCGAACGGAACGCCGAGTAGCTCGTGCACTTCGGATCGGCCGAACGAGGAGACTGCGATGACGCGCGTGGCCCCACGTGCCGAACGTAGAAAAGGCTCCTGGGCGTGCTGCCGTCTTTTCGGATCGGGATCGGGATAGCGAAATGGAACCGCATCGTGGATCGTTGCGACGCTGGGAAGCGGCGAGGAGAAGAAGCTGCCGTTGGCAGGATGCCAAATGATGTCGAGATCGCGAACCGCTCGCATGCTGACGGAGAATGCGTCGCTCGCCAGAGCGCGTTCGTACGGTCCGCGCTTGCGCTGTGGAAACGGACCATCGGCCAGCAACGTGAGCTCGACGTCATTGCGCGCGGCAAGCCGTCGTAGTATTGCGCGCACGTAACGTCCGATGCCGCGCGTGTCTTCGGCAATTACGCGCGCGTCGACGGCCAAGCGCAAAGGCGGCATTCGCGGCGACTTCGAAGCTGCCGTCATGGTGTCATCCTGCCCTTGTCATCCTAAGCGAAGTCGAAGGATGACTCGTATGGCAGTCTTTGTCATCCTGAGCGGAGTCGAAGGATGACTCGCATAGCAGCCCATCTGATCTTGGGCGCACGCGACGAACCTTTCTTACAACCGATGCTTGATTCAATCGCAGACGCTGCATCAGTTCTTATCGTCAACGATAACGGACCGGATCCGTCACCGCACGCGGCGACCTTGGCGGCAAGCCGCTTCGGAACAGAGAATCGGCTCGTGACCGATCGGACGCCGTTTTCGGGATTTGCCGCGGCGCGCAACGTTTGCGTGGGCTTGCACGAACGCACGGGCGCGGATTGGGTCGCCTTCATCGATGCCGATGAGGTTCACGGGACGGCGGTGCGCCGGATCGCGGATCGCCTCGAGCGTATCCCGCCGGAGTATGATTTTGTGGACGGTTACACGTGGCATTTCTTTGCTTCGTTCGAATACTATACGTCGATCGAACGGCGAATGATGTTCTTTCGCTATCGTCCCGGCCTGCGATGGGAAGGGGCGGTCCACGAGCGGCTGCTTGGCCTGAGCGGCAAGCGGATGGCATTGCCGTACGTCTACGGGCACTACGGTCACACCCTCAAGCCCCGCCGGCATGCGGAGAAAGGGCGGCACTATTCGTCGCTTGGCGCCCCCGGGGGCGTGCTTTCGGAAGAAGAGCTCGGTGGGTTCGACGTCGAGCACTATTTTGCGCCGGTCTATCCCCGGCTGTTGCGCTTTACGGGGACCCACCCTCCGGCGGCGCGGCCGGCCCTCGAACGTTTGAAGGCGGAATTGGCTCCCGACCACGGCCTTACCGAACGGATGGTGCGGGCCCAGCCAGTGGCGATCAAAATAGCCAATGTCGCCCGCAAGCTCAATTACGAGCTTCGCTGGCGCTTCCGGCGCTTGAGACATCGGGCACGCGCTTGTCTAATTCCCGACGGACCCGGGAATATTTAATGATGTGATGAAGGACAGTAGCGACAGCGATTAAGCGGCGGGTCGGGGAAGCGTCTTTTCGGGGAGCTAGAGGCTTGGCCGAATACTTCATTGGTTGGACGCGCCAAATCCGACTTCCGGTCATTGATGTTCGCTGCTTGCGGTAATATGAACAAGCCCCTACACTTTGTTCGAGGAGGCAGTTAACTGACCGCCTTCAGGCTATTATGAGCGCAGAAACGATGCCCCGCCTTGGACCGTCGATCATTCGACGCCAGGGCCTTGAGGATTGGCTAGGACGCTTTACCAGCGTTCCGGTTCGATTTTTGGTGGCACCCAATGGCTTTGGCAAGACCATGGCCCTTTCAGGCTACCTGCGTCACATGGCCAGAAACGGGCGCTATTGCGGCATTCCCGCCGGCTCGGACGCCCAGGCCATTTGGGGCTGCATCGCCCGCGCTCTCGAAGTCGGGAAGCACTTGAACTCTCACGCAGAGCGGCTGCAGGCGCTCGCAACGCGGGCGCCGATCGAACTCGCGCTCGACTGCGCGCAGGTTCCGGATCAGACCGGCATCGAGGCCATGCTCAGTCTCATCGAGGACGCTCCCGAGGACGTCTCTCTGCTTATCGCCTGCCGCTCACGCGCGGCCTTTCAAGTCGGGCGATTCATTTCCGAAGGCAGAGCCGTTCTTTGCGATACCGAGCGCCTTGCATTCGATGCGGCGGAGATCCGCCACCTCGCGGAAACGTTAGGCGTGCCGTTCACGCATGCCGACGTATTGCGCATGCTTGAAGTGACCGACGGTTGGCCTCAAGTCGTGAGCGGCGCTTTGCGCAAGGCAGGCGAGGATAACCTTCCGCTTGCGCAGGCGTTCGAACACTGGCGCGTGCGGTACGGTCACCTTTTCAACGAGTTCCTCGTCGCGGGCTTGAAAAACGTGTCGGAGCGCGAAGCGGATTCGGTGCTCAAGCTTATGAGCGGTTCGCATCTCGACGACCGAACGCAGATGCAAGCTCTGGAAGAGCAAGGTCTTTTCGTCATCCATACGTCGGAGGGGTATCGGCCGCTGCGCGCGCTCTCACGCAGCCGTGTCTACGACCGCTACGGACGGCGGGTGGAAGCCGTCTCGCCCATGGAGGTTCGGCTTTTCGGATGGTTTTTAGCGGAGATCGATCAGCAACCGATCGACTGGGTTCGCCGCCGCGACCGGCAGGTTTTCAAGTACGTTGCGCTGCAGCCCGGGGGCAGGGTTTCGCGCGCCGAGCTCAGCCAAGTCTTTTGGCCAGGCGCCGAGCGGCATCTGGTCGCGCAAAGCCTGCGCACCGTATGTTCCAACATCCGTAAAGCCATCGCACATATCGTCGGGTTCAAGGAGGTCGAGTCGTACTTCCACGCCGGCGACGAGATTTCGATCGACCTCGACAACGTTGTCGTCGACGTCAATCGTTTTGTAACGCACGTAAACGATGCCGACGAGCAATACGAGCGAGGCGAGCTGCGTGCGGCTTATGCGCACTATCGAAACGCAGCCCGCGTCTATCGCGGCGATCTCCTTATCGGCGACGCGCACGAGCAGTGGGTTGGGAGCCTCGATTCACTGCTCAAGCAGCGACAAGTGATCGTGCTGGAGCGAATCGCCAATATCGTCTCCACGTTAGACGATCAATCCATTACCGCAGTCGAACCGGATCTTCGGCGCGCCTCGGCTTCCTAGCCCCCGTGCGCAGGGCCTGGATCGGCGCGGCCATCGTCCTTGCGACCGTGACCGCTCTCGGCGCGCAGGCCGAAATCGTGGAGCGCACCGGCTTTTTAATGGGCGACTTTCGCGCGTTCTATTGCGCAGCGCGCGTCGTCTCTCACGCCGCCGACCCCTATCGCACCGAGCCCTTGCGCTCGTGCGAGACCTCGATCGGTTCGCAACGCTTTTTTGAAAAGAACCCAGACGTAACGATCCCCGCGCCGTTACCGGCGTACGCGATTGCAGCCCTTGTGCCGCTTTCGCTGCTTCCGTTCGGGGTTGCTGCAACGCTCTGGACCCTTGTGCTGCTGATCGCCTGGATTGCGTGCGTCGCGGCGCTCGCGCGATTTACCCACGTATCGTGGGAAACGGCGCTCGGCATCTTTGCGCTGTCGCTCGGGGTCATTTCGCTGCCTTTTGGCGAGGTCGTGCCCGTCGCGCTCGCCTTCATCTGTCTTGCCGCGTACTGTGCCTGGCGCGGGCAGCGGCGCGCCGCCGCGTTCTGCGCCGCGGGTGCGATGATCGAGCCGCATCTCGGGCTCCCGATCTGCATTGCCCTCGCGGTCTGGCTGCCGCAAACGCGCGTTGTCCTCGCGCTCTCGCTGGGCAGTCTGGCGGTACTCTCGCTTGCCCTCATCGGTCCCGCAGCGAATCTGGAGTACTTCACGAGCGTGTTGCCGGCGCATGCGCTCTCCGAAGTCACTCGCGATACGCAGTACAGCCTTACTGCAGTGCTTTCGGCCGTCGGGATCTCGCAAGCAGCCGCAGTACGCGCCGGCATGCTGTGGTACGTTGCAATGCTTGCCGGCGGTACGCTGGCCGGTGGAATGCTTGCGAAGAGAACGCACAACCATGCGTTTCTCGTCTGCGTACCGCCCGCATTTGCGGTCTTCGGCGGAACGTTCATTCACATCACGCAGCTTGCGGCGGCGCTTCCGGCGGCCGCACTCGTGATTGCATACTCGCCACGCCCCTACCGCGTGCTCGCCGTCGTTGCCTTGTTGCTGCTAAGCGTGCCGTGGGTGTGGGCGATTTCGCCCGCTTTGATCCTGGCGCCAGCATTTCCGGTCGCTTATCTGGCGTGGCGGTACTTTAACGGAAATGCTCGCGTCGCGCTACTCGCCGGTCTGGGGGCCGCGGCGCTTGGGCTCGGCCTCATGGAGTTAGCTGTCGCCGCGCCCCACGCCGTCACGCCTGCGGCGTTGCCGCCGATCGATCCGCATCTCGCTGAGGCATCGTGGAGCATCTTTGCGCACCGAAGCTCTACCAATAGCACTGCGGCATGGCTGTTGCGCGTGCCCACATGGGCGGCGCTAGCGCTGCTCCTTGGTCTGATGCTTCGCGAGGCAGGCTTGCGGCTGAGTTTGCGTCGCGCGCCGGCGATCGCGCTCGCGGCGGTCTGCACGCTGCTCCCGGCGGCGGCTCAGCTTTACGGCGATCGTACCGGGGGCTGGCTCATGGTCGATTTTCGCGCTTATTACTGCGCCTCGTTGGTGCAGCGCGAAGGGATGAACCCGTACTTCGTGCAGCCGCTCCATGACTGCGAGCGCAGCACGCCTGCACCCTATTACCACGCGACGCCGAACGTGACGATCCCAGCACCATATCCGCCGTACGTGCTCGCATTCCTCACGCCGTTGACGTTCTTGCCCTTTGGCGCGGCCGCAATCGCCTGGTGGATCTTGATGGCGTTCGCCGGCGCGCTCGCCGTCTACGCGCTGAGACGCATAAGTGGCGAACCACTGCTCGTCGCCTGGGCTGCGCTCGCGCTTTCGCTGGGCCTCGTCTCGTTCTCCTCGGGGAACATTTTGCCGCTCGCGCTCGCCGCGATCGTGCTCGCGGCACGTTGTCTTCAGCGCGAACGCGCCGTTGGGGCCGTTTTCGCAATTGCGTTCGCGATGGTCGAGCCGCACATCGCGCTTCCCGCAGCGGTCGCGCTCTTTGTGGCGTATCCTTCGATTCGTCTTGCGCTCGCAGGTGTGCTTGCGCTGCTCGGCGCCATTTCGGTATTCAGCGCAGGGCTCGCGCCGACGCTCGCCTACGTCACCGCAGTATTGCCGGCGCACGCCCTGGCAGAGGTTTCGCGCGACAACCAGTACAGTCTCGCGACCATCGCGGCATCGTTGGGAGTATCCGACGGCACCGCAGTTGTCGCCGGAAGCATTTCGTATCTCTTGATGATCGCGTTGGGTGTGCTCGTGGCATTGCGGCTGGCGCGGCGCTTCGATGATCCTGCGTTGATTCTGCTCGTTCCGCCGGCCTTTGCGCTGCTTGGGGGATCGTTCGTCCATACCGTGGAAATCGCGGCGGCCGTTCCGGCCTGCCTCGTTTTGTTCGCGCGTTCCGAGAGCTATCGCGGATGGCTTTTCGGCGCGTTGATCCTGCTCGCGGTGCCCTGGATGCTGACAACCTCCGCAGCGCTCTTCTTGGCGCCAATCTTCCCGGTTGGATACCTCACGTACGCGCTCTGGCGCAAGGATCACGCTTGGGTGTTGCGCGTCGCGCTGGTATCGTTTGCGGCAATCGTGGCGCTCTTTCTGCTTTCCTCGTTCCCTCCGACGCACGCGCTGGCGCACAACGGCGTCCATCCCGCGATCGATCCGCGTCTTGCCGAGGCGAGCTGGCGCGCTTTGGTTTTGGGCAACACCACAAATCGGCTCGTCATGTGGCTGCTGCGCTTTCCGACCTGGGTGGGCCTCCTTGCGTTCGCACTGCCGGCACTCATGCTGGCAGTCAAACCGCGTCTGATGCTCGCGGCGGAGCCCACGTGATCAGGGAACGCCTTGCGTGGTCTGTGCTTGCGTTAGTGCTTGCCTTGATCGTCGTCGCCGCCATTGACGTACGAGGAACGGGCGATGACTGGCGGATTTTTTGGCATGCCGGCCACACCGTGGGAAGCGCCGCCATTCTTACGACCTCACACTTTGCGTACACGCCCGGCGCTGCATGGTTCCTTTGGCCATTCGCGCATTTGCCGCTGGCGACCGGATATTTTTTTTACGTTGGCCTGATGGTGGGAGCGGCCGTGTCGGCGGCCTGGGTGGCATCGAAGCTCTACGGCCTCTCGCTCGCGGTTGCGGCGCTCATGGCGCTGGCCTGGTGGCCCTTCACGATTGCGATCTGCTTGGGACAAAACTCGCCCATCGCGCTGCTCTTGGTTATCCGCGGCGATCGCTGCGATCGTGCGTCGCGACCGGGTGCTCGCGGGTCTCTCGGTAGGATTGCTGCTCTATAAGCCCACCGACGCCGTGCCGCTTCTTTTACTCTTCGTCATTTGGAAAGAGTGGCGTTCGCTCGGCATCGTGGCGCTTTGTGCCGCCGGCTGGTATGCGCTCAGCGCAGGTGCCACCAACGATTGGCTCTGGCCGGTCCCGTACGTGCATGAGCTTGCGGCGCTCTATCGCACTGACGTCGCCATGAACTCCGATTTTGCAATCAGCGTTCCAACCATGCTCGCTCGTTTCGGGATGCCGGCTGCGTTCGGGTGGATGGTCGGAGCAGCCATCCTCGCCGCCAGCGCTCCGTTGTTGCTGCGCGTGTCACGGCTGGAGGCGGCAAGCATCATGCCGCTCATTGGCCTAGCGGCGAGTCCGCACGCGTGGGGTTATGAAGCAGTTCTCGCGGTGCCCGCGCTCTGGCTAGCCGCGAGCCGCCTTACGGTGGTGCGGGCCGCTCTGATCGGTACGGCCTACGCAATTGCACCGATCTACGTGTTCTCTCGCGAGCTGCATTTTGATGCGCTGGCCATCCCCGTTCTGGGAGGCGCCGTCTTTTGGCTTGCGACCACTTTATCGCGCCGCGCGCAGCCGACTCCGGCCTTTAAGTAACGCTGTGATGGATGACCTTGCCGATTAAGGGAATGAGAGTTCTGATCGCGGATGCGTCCAACACAGTCAAGCGATAGAGCACATGCCAGCGGGCCTCCACACCGGCCAGGAGAAAGTTGAGCGCTAAGTAGACGACGCCGCCGGAGGTCAGCCTTCCCATACCAACGTCTCTACCCAATTCTGTCGGGAACGTGCACCGGCACCCCCAGCTCCCCCACCCAGGAACGGCGCGTTCCCGAATCGAGATGCACGTGGTCGTCGTAGTAGCCGATTCCGCCTGAAACGGCGCGCGACCAGCAAGCATCGAACAGATCGCGCATCGAGACGCCCGGGACGTACATATCCGCCGCCTTCGCGTAGAGGTGCATGCTGTTGCGCGCCGCACCCTCCGTCGCCTCGTTTGTCTGCGGCGTGCGGTAGCCGCTCGTAATCACCAGCGGTTGCCGGATTCCATGGAGCAACAGCGCCTGCTGCACCTCCCACAACGCTTCGATCTCGAAGATGTCTACCTGAACGTATCCTTCTACCGCGGGAACGTGACGATCGCGCATGAGCCAACAGATCATGCGATAGCCCGGATCGTAGACCGTCTTTCCATCCAAACAGAAGGGTGCGTCGATCTCGTCGGAAGTGCCTGAGTGACGCAGCCATAAAACGCGTTTGATGCCGTTTGGGACCGCGGCGCGAACCGCGAGCGGCGATAGGCTCGCGACGCCAACGCTCACTAGGGCGCTTAAAAAATCTGGGCGCCTCATATGGCTGGCCATTGACGGCATTATAACACGTGCGGCCCTATCGAACAGCCTTTTTAGCGCTGTCCGAAGGCTCAAGGAAAGGCTGTGAGGCGACCGCCCCGAAGAAGATAATTAGTGTCCGATAAGTGGCGGCTCTTTCTTTTGAGCTTCTTAATGCTATTCGTAGAACTGGCCCTTATACGCTGGCTCGGCTCGAATATTATCTACCTGTCGTACTTCTCGAACTTCGTCTTACTGGGCAGTTTTCTCGGCATTGGCATCGGTTTTCTAAGAGCCAAGTCTTTACCCGATCTCTTCCCCTGGGCAGTGGTCGAGCTCGCCGTCCTCATCGCTTTCGTTCACGTCTTTCCAGTCGAGCTAAACCGATCCGGTAGCCAGCTGATCTATTTCGGCGGGGCGCCCACTGGCGCGCCCATCTGGATAGCGCTACCGGCGGTGTTTTTGGCGAGTGCGGCGGTGATGGCGTCGATAGCGCAACGGGTGGGGCGCCTCTTCGCGCGATTCGAAGCGCTGGAGGCCTACCGGCTCGACATCGTTGGCAGCCTTGCCGGCATTGTGGTCTTCTCATTTTTGTCTTTTCTGGGCGCCGCACCGATCGTATGGGGCGTCGTCGCCTCGGCGCTCTTCCTCGTCCTGTATTTTCCCTCATTGGGTATCGTTCAGGCAGTCGCCGTGACGGCGATCCTCATCATGCTCGGAACGGAATCCTCGCAACCCGAACTTAGTTGGTCGCCTTACTACAAGATCGCGGTGATTGACCTGCAACCTGGGGTTCGTATATTGGCGGTGAACGGCGTCGGCCACCAGGCCATCGAGTCTGTCGCGTATCGCCGAAAACACGAATCCTACTACTTTCTGCCCTACGCGCATCTGCGGTCAAATCCGCTAACCAACGTACTTGTCATTGGAGCGGGCACCGGCGGGGACGTCGCAATAGCCTTGGCGCAGGGAGCTAAGCACGTTGATGCCGTTGAGATCGACCCGCGGATTTATCAGATCGGAAGAATGTTGGACCCGGATCGTCCTTACCAGCAGTCACGGGTGACCGAGCGTATCGACGATGGAAGGGCCTTTCTCCAGCAGACGCGCAACCGTTACGATCTCATCCTGTTCGCGCTTCCCGACTCGCTCACGCTGGTTTCGGGCCAGTCCTCGCTGCGGCTTGAAAGCTACTTGTTTACCTTGGAATCAATGCGCGCGGCTCGCGCGCATCTTAATCGCGGCGGTGCGTTCGGGATGTACAATTACTATCGGGAAAGCTGGTTGATCGATCGGTTTGCCCACATGCTGGAAATTGTTTACGGACAACGGCCATGTGTTGACGCGGTAGGTCGCTTTGCGTGGTTTGCCACGCTGATGGTCGGTCGCGAACCGGGCGATGTCGCATGCAGCACCACGTGGAGGCCTGCAGCGCTTCCGGTGCCGCCACCGGTCAACGATGATTATCCGTTCCCCTATTTACGGAACCGCTCTATACCGGCCTTGTACGGTATTGCACTCGCCGCCATCCTGCTCTTCTCGGTCCTCGTAGTTCGCGTAGCGGCAGGCCCTTTTACTCCAATGCGTAGCTACGTCGATCTCTTCTTCATGGGCGCGGCATTTTTGCTTCTCGAAACCAAAAGCGTGGTGCAGTTTGCCCTGCTCTTCGGAACCACGTGGTTCGTCAACGCGTTGGTATTCATTGGTATACTTGTTGCGGTTCTCGCCGCGGTGGAGGTAGCGCGGCGATTCCAAAGCCTGAACTCCTATGTGCTATACTTCCTTCTCTTTGCGTGTTTGGGCATCGCGTGGGCCGTTGAGCCCGGGCTTTTGCTCTCGCTCAGCGCTCCGGCGCGCTTCGCCGCTGCGGTGTCTCTCGCGTTCGCGCCGATCTTCCTCGCGAATTTGATCTTCGCGGAGCGCTTTCGCCAGGTCGGAGCCTCTACCGTTGCCTTCGGCACAAATCTGCTGGGCGCGATGGTCGGGGGGATCCTCGAATATTCAGCCTTGATCGTCGGTTACCGAGATCTCCTCATATTGGTGGCGGCTTTATACGGCCTTGCATTTGTAGCGGGTCGCCGGCACCTCACGGTCCGTGCTGCCGGCAAGGTTGCCGCCGGTATAAAACCACTCGGGGACCCTGACCCCGTCGCAGCGACGTGAGTAGCGCAAGGCGCGTGCCTACGTTTTGGGTTCGGGACGTGGGCGCAGGTGCACGGGCGGCGGCTTTACAGCGTAAAGTTCAGCCGCGCATAAAGCAGCTCCGCAGAGCGTCACTAAAGCGAGTGGATTGAATTTCGTAAGCAGTACGAGGGGCATCCAAACCGCCGCCAGCAGATACGCCGCCACAACGAGTCTGGTGCGCCAAGGTTCGCTCAAATACTTCATGGCGTAAAAGAGCGCCGGAAGCATAAGGGCCGCATCGTACATCCACGCGTGCGGGCTTACAACAATGGCAAGGAGCGAACTGAAACTCATCGCCAGCACGAAATTCGCTCGAGCTAGCGCAGGCAGGAAGGCCAGCAGCACGATTGCTCCCAGCGCAATCCCCACGGCGGGCGGAGCACCCAAACGAATCAGGAGAGTCGGCAGTGCGATGCCGTTGTAAAGCGCGCCAAGATCGGTCGCATAAAGACTTCGGACGACCGCCGCGTAATGAGGCATCCATCCCCATTGGCCTCCCGCTGCCGCAACGCTCACCAAGTACCAGATAACGGCGCAACATGCTACCGTTCCACAGGCCTTCCAATCCTTGCGAACGACGAGCAATGCAACAAACGGAAGCGCAATAGTCGGCTTGAGCAGCAACGCGCCCACTGCTCCCCCAACGAGCAGCGAGGATCGTCGCGCCGCGGCGGCAACGGCGATGGAAATGAGAAGAAGCCAGACGGCGCTGGATTGTCCGACGTCGGCAGCGTAAATCGCGGGTTCCCACGCAAGTGCAGCGATGACGCCAAACCAGCGCGCAAAGCCGAAGACGCCGGCGAGAATCCAGCCGGAGAATCCCACTAGGCACACCGTCAAAACGAAATTCAGTGCGTAGCCTGCGGCAATCGACAGGTGCGCACTGGGAACAAATGCCCACGCAAATGCTGGTGGGTAGGTCCACCCTCCAGTTCTCGTCCCGTGCGCTACTTGGAACGCGATGTGTTGGGTTTGGTCGACGAGAGCTGAGGTTCCAACCGTCGCTCCGGCCGCCCAAAACCGCGGCCAATCGCCGGGGTAGGCAATTAACGCGGGGAGCGCCCCAAGCACAAAAAGCACGATCCCGTAGAGCCAAAGGCGCTCAACGGAAATCCGTAACGGCACAACCGCAGTATACCACCACGTTCGATTTGCGGGCCGACTACCCGAAAAAGAGGCTCAGCCTATGGCGAACCGGTACCTTCGATCCGTGCGGATGCTCCGCGTGAGCGTGCTCGCGGCTTTCGTCGTCGCCGCCTCGGTTTACGCTTTTCACAAGCCGCCACTAACCGCGGGCCACTATGACTTTGATGCGTTCTACTGTGCGGCTCATGTGCTGTCTACGGGCGCTGATCCTTACCGGTTCGAGCCGCTGCACTCATGTGAAGCAGCGAACCTTCCGCTACCGACGAGAGTGGTAATACCGTCTCCGCTTCCGCCGTACGCCATTGCCGTTCTCGCGCCGATCTCGCGAATCCCATTTCCGCAAGCAAACTTGCTGTGGCTATTAGTGCTGATAGCGAGCGCGGTCTTCTTGGCTTGGTCAATCGTGGAGTTGACGGCTTTACCTTATTGGCTCGTCGGTGCCTGCGTAGCTACCGCCCTGCTACTGGGGCCTATAACAAACGGGGCGATGGCGCCACTGCCGATAGCACTCTTATGCGGTGCCGCAGTTGCTTTGGTCCGTTCTCGATGGACCCTCGCGGCGATTGCGTTGGGTCTCTCGTGCCTCCAGCCACACCTCGCATTTCCGCCCATACTCGCGGCATTCGTACTTGTCCCGCAGATGCGCAGTCGGATTGCAATTGTCGGAATCGCCCTTACAAGCATATCGCTTATTGTCGGCCAATGGGCGCTAAACCTCGAGTATGTAATGGCAGTTCTACCGGCGCATGCCGCTTCGGAACTTGGAAGCTTCAACCAGTATAGCCTCAGCGCAATCTTGCATTTGATGGGCTTCTCTGATCGAGCCTCTATGGTTTTAGGAAGCGCACAGTATATGATCTTTTCGCTTCTGGGCGTTGCTCTTGCGCGTTCACTTCAAAGCGAACTTCCCGGAAGTATCGTGCTCGCACCGCTAACGTGCGCGGTGACAGGCGGCACGTTCATCCACTGGGAGGAAATTTCCGGGGCACTCCCGTTTGCCTTTCTGTTGGCAGCAAACCTGGGCTCTGCAACAGCTTGGACGAGCGTCGCCCTGATCGCAATTCCCCTTGGGTACCTGCTCAACTATGGCTACTCGCTCGCCGCTGGATTGGTAGCGAGCGTCATACTTATTTATCGGCGAGACATCGGCTGGATCGGAGCCGCTGGTTTTGGGCTGATCGTGAGCTTGGCGTTGTGGTACGCTCATGTTTTGTTCCCGGCGCATCCAGTCCACGTGACGATGGCGTCCGTCCCCAACGGGGCATTAGCGGAGGTTGGATGGAAGCCGATGCAAGACGAGTTTCCACCGGGGGGCGCGTTCTGGTGGCTCGGCCATGTGTCGGCATATCTGGGCTTGGTGCTGGTGTATTGGAGCGCGTATACGGCCTTGCGGTTGCGCGGCAGCGGACCAAAGGCCGAAGCCAAAACTCAGTTTCGCACGTACAAGACGAAGGCGGCGTCCTGAAACCTGGTGTGCCACTTCGGATTTGCTGCCACTGCCCGGGAAAAAGGGCTTCCGCGCGAAGCCAGGAGCACGTCGGCTCCGTAGTATTGCAGTACTTGCGCCCATAACGGATTAACGCGAATTACGGAGATGTAGGATCGCCAGATGTTCAGCGGATACGGATCGGCGCGTCCGTCCATGAAGACTTGCAGTTGAGGGTATTGCAAGGCAGCGCTGCAGACCGCGAAGTTTTCGCACAGGAGCCGATGATGGTCGCGATCCCGGCTCGCCGAGATGATCGCAGCCAGCGGGCTCTGCGGCGGGTCGCGACGCTGCACCAAGGCGAGGAGAGCCGCCGCGCAGAGTATGACGACGACGATTGAAACGACCGCAACGCGCTCCATTTCCGCGATGCGCCCGCGCAGACCGTAGAGCCCCGGAACCAGCACGTCAAGGCTGCGAGCCGCCAACGGGGCTGCAGCGATCGCGAAGAGCGGAACGTTTCTGTTCGCTAAGAGCACCGCCACAAACAGCAGGGCAAGTGGCAGACTTTCCCTTTTATCGCGCAAGCATTCGCGCAAGCCGCCGGCAGCGACGAGCAATGCTAGAGGGAAAGCTCCAAACAAGAACGCTCCGTCGGTCAAAGCAACGGGTTGCCATTCTTGGATGAAATGACGTATTGGGCTCATTGGAAGCATCAGAGCGTACACCGGCAAGTGCCAGCCCAGCGGCGTGCACAACACGGCTGGCAGCGTTAGACCCAAAACTCGCAAGTCGCGACTTTTGTCCAAGGAACGCGCGCCGCCCGTTGCGACCTCACCGATTACTCGGCCGAGAAGAAAGACCGGCGCGAGCATGACGCTGGCATGAATGTTCGCCCATAGAACGACGATCGGCACCGCGGCATAGGCCCAAGCGTCGCGCCGATCGAGGCATAGCAGAAACGCCGCAAAGCATCCCCACCCGAGCACCTGCGCGCGGATTCCGAATGACGCGGCCAGCGCGCAACCGGTGAACATCAGCACGATAGCGATCGCTTCGGGGGTTGCGTCCTTTGTCGACCGTAGGTAGATCGACGTCAGGATCCCAATAGGAATGACGGCCATCAAGATCGCGAACGGCACGAGAAGGCCGTGGCGCATTGCGAGGGCGACAAAAATGCTGATGAACCACTCTTGCGGCACCCAGGGCGCGCCCGCTGCCGTGAACGTTTCGGTTCCGAGCGCCGTGGGCAGGCGATGCCATTGCAAAATGTAATCGCCCAGCCACCGCTGCCAATACAAATCTCTGTTATTCAAGGCCCGGAACGGGTTTACGGCGAGATAGAGCCCTCCCCATAAAACGAGGACGAGCCGAACTGCGTTGTTGCCGCTAGCGCGCGAGTCCAAGCGGTAATGCAACGCCGGTGAAAGCAGCGATGTATGGCGCAAAGGCAATCGGGCCGCGTCCGGCTCCGGTGAGCCGGTGTCCGATCACCGCTGCGACGCACGCAACCGCAAGAATCAGCACGGCGAGGGGCGCCCCTAGCGCAGCACCGGTCACTGCAACGAGTTTTACGTCGCCCCACCCCATTCCGTAGCCGCGTGAGAGGAGTGCCGCCCCGGCGAAGGGCGCGACGGCGATTGCTACGGAGAAAATGATTCCCCAATCGCGTTGCGCCATCCCAAAGAGCAGCAGTGCCGCAAGCGTTGGCAGGGTGAACACGTCGGGCACGATACCGCAGATCGCGTCGCTGCACCAGCAGGCGACGAGCGCGAAAACGACGATTGTCGCGATTCCGATCTGGACCGCCGTCGTGCCAAGTACGACGAGCAGACCGCCTAGCAGCGCGGCAGCAACGACGAGCGCCGCATAAGGTGGCTTACCGGGGGTTGGGCCATCGTCCGCCGGCGTAACGCCGGCGCAGGCAAAACGGCTTGACTGCGTGCCGATAAAGGCGACACAGCCGAAAAAAATCGCCGCGGCGGCCACGGCAATCATGGGCGCGTCGCGAAATAGTTGGCGGCGACCGAGCCGAAGATGATTGTGATGATCGCCGGCACCATGAAAAAGACCATGGGAAAGACCATCTTGACGGGAAGCTTCGCCGCCATCTCCTCGACGAGCATCAAGCGGTGATGGCGCGCATCCTGAGCGAGATCGTTGAGCAGTTTGCTGACGTTGGCACCAAGGCGCTCGGCCTGCGTTACGACTCGTAAGGCATTGCGTAATGCCGGCTGATTCGTCCGGTCGCCGACGGCTTTGAGCGCATCCGAGCGCGCCCGCCCCAATCGAATCTCGGAGAGCGCCTCTTTGATTTCATCGCCAAGCGGTCCGGGCACCGCTTCGACAGCGTAGGTCATCGCGGAATTGAGCGCGAGCCCGGCCTGTACCGTCGACGCAACCATATCCAAGAACTCGGGCAAGTTCTTTTGAATCGCCGCGTGGCGTGCTTCGACCGCCCGGTTGAGGATGAAGAACGGCGCGTACCCTCCGCAAAAAGTGACGAGCGCGATTAACGGAAGAATCCACGCGACCGGGATATTGACGAATTGAACCACCAGTAACATGAGCAACGCCCCGAAAAAGATGCCGGCCGCGACGCGCAAGGCAAACTTCATTGGCGTCGTCGTATACCAGCCCGCCTCTGCAAGCCGTCGCATCAGGGCGATGCGGCGTTCCCCAGTCATGAGGCGGCCCAGAAGCGGATAGTCCGTCCGCTCGGACTTCAACGGGTCGCGAGCTTTCAGTTCTTCTAGCTGCTCGCTGAGAACGTTCTTGGTTGGAAGAAGCGAGAGCGCAAAGAAAAAGGCTGAAAACGCAAAAACAATCGGGATCAGATAACCCAGCATCAGACGTTTATCCGCAAAAGAGCCTGCAGCGAGAAATATGCCGCGACTTCCAGAGCCAAAACCACGAGGAGCACGATGTGGCCGATTAAGGAGTGTAAGAGAGCGCCGGCTATGTCCTGTTGCGTAACGAAGATAAACAAACCCAACGCGAGCGGAATGGCCATGAGTACCCACGCGCTCAATCGTCCTTCGGCCGTCAGCGAGGAGATTTTTCGCTGGATCTGACGGCGGTCTTTGATCGTGTCGGCGAGCTGATCGAGGATCCTTGCCAGGTCGCCCCCTGTCTCCGACTGCACGCGGAAGCAGCGAGCGATCATAAGTGATTCATGGCTCGGCATGCGCGCTGTCAGAGTATCCATAGCGTCGAAAATACTCGCGCCTAGATTCGTCTGACCGATGACGCGCCGAAACTCGTGCATGGCCGGATCGGGAAGCTCTTCGATCACGATAGCCAAGGCTTGGCGCAAGCCTAACCCGACTCTCAATCCTCCCGCGATCAATCGCGTCGCCGGCTCCAGTTGCGTCGTGAACGTGTCTAGCCGTCTGCGAATGCTGAACCGGACGTACGCGTAGAAGCCGAGTGCTCCGGCTCCGGCGACGACCGGCAGCAAAAGCAATGAGAGAACCAGTCCTAAGTGCAGCAGGAATGCGAGCGAAACCCACACGATCGCTACGCCACTTGAAACGGAAAGAACGATCTCTTGCGGGCTCATTCCGATGCCGGCCCGGTCGAGCCTGTCGGCTACGCTGTCGACCTTTGCGGTGGCGCGCCGATTGACCGAGCTCCAGAAGGCGAAGAAGACGAAGAAGACCGTCGCCGCGACGCCTGCAAAGATCGCAACGGGGGCGAGCGTCGTCACCATATGGCTTTCAGCGGTGTCAACTCGCTCAGAGCGCGCGCATCGTACGGGATTCCGTACTCCTCGAAGCGCTTTAGGCAGTTTGGTTGCACCCCGCTATAGCAAAATTCGCCCAACACCCGGTTATCCGCGTCAACGCCGCGTTGCTGAAAACGCAGAATCTCTTGCATCGTCACGATCTCGCCTTCCATCCCCACCACCTCGCTCACGCCGATCACCTTGCGCGTCCCGTCGCGCATGCGTGCGGTGTGAACGACGAGATCCAGAGCGCTTGCGACCTGCTCCCGAATCGCTCGCACCGGAAGGTCGAAACCGGCCATCAGCACCATCGTTTCAATGCGCGAGAGCGCATCGCGCTGGCTGTTGGCGTGGATGGTCGTCAATGATCCGTCGTGGCCGGTGTTCATCGCTTGGAGCATATCCAGAGCCTCGGGTCCGCGGCACTCGCCGATGATGATCCGATCCGGCCGCATGCGCAAGGCGTTGCGGAAGAGATCGCGGATCCGAATTTCTCCGGTGCCCTCGATGTTAGGCGGCCTCGACTCGAGTCGAACGACGTGCGGCTGGTTAAGCAGCAGCTCCGCCGCGTCTTCGATGGAGATGATCCGTTCCTTGGCCGGCAAAAACGACGAAAGCACGTTGAGGAAGGTTGTTTTTCCGGAACCGGTACCGCCGCTCACCACGCAGTTGAGACGCGCTTGCACTGCCGCGCGCAAGAAATCCATTATAGGCGGCGGCACCGCTCCGATTCGAATCAAGTCGTCCGAGGTCAAGCGCTGTTTGCCAAAGCGGCGAATCGTCAGTACCGTGCAGTCGATCGCGACCGGCTCGATGATTGCATTGACGCGCGAACCGTCCGGAAGCCGGGCGTCCACCATCGGCGAGGACTCGTCGATGCGACGGCCCAGCGGCGTGATGATTCGTTCGATGATCAATCGGAGTTGCCGAGCTTCGGTGAAGTGTTTTGCGGACAGCTCGATCATACCGTGCCGCTCCACGTAGATCGCGTCCGGCCCGTTGACCATGATCTCGGTGACGTCGGGGTCTTTCATGAGGTCTTCGAGTGGCCCGAGGCCCAGTGCCTCGTCAACAATCTCGCGGCGAAGCTCGGCAAGCTCTTGAGCCGAACCCGCGAACTTTCGCTCCGCAACGAGCGCCGCGGCGATGTTCTCGACCTTGGTGCGGAGTTCCGCGAGCTTCGCAGCGTCGGTATGTGCCAGGCTCGCCGACACGAGGTCCAATTGCCGTAGAAGCGCCAAGTGCACGTCGTGCTTGAACGCATCGCGCTCTGGATCGAACGCTACAACCGCCGAAGCGTGGCCGTTCGGGCGTATCGCTTGTGCGTGGCCGGCCGATGGTTGAAGCTTTGCGAGGGCGCCCTCGGCGGGAAGAGACTCGAGGTACCGTTCCAATCCGGCAATGCTCTTTGCATGATTGCGATTGGTCGAGAGCGGAATCTCGGCGACGATTTTGCTCTCCAGCGCCCGTTCGATCTCGCCTCGCGGCACGAGGCCGATCTCGCTGCGTGTGTTCACGACCAAGTCGATGCGATTGGCGGGAATTCCGAAGCGCTTCAGGTCGGCGAGCATCGTTTGTGCTCCGGCGACACCTAAGAGCGTCGGCTCCACGATGAGGAAAAAGCGTCCCGCCCGCGTGACAAACGGACGAACCGCGGCGGCAAACGGCTGCGGAGCGTCCACCAAAATGGCATCGAATCCCGTCATGCCGGCAGCAAAAGCTTCGACGGTTTGTTCCGAGAGGGTAAAGGACTCGTCGTAACGCTCGGTTAGCTCGACGATAGTAATTCCGTCGGCCAGTGCACCGGAAATTGGCGGATTGATGCGGGCCGCGTCAAGATTACGTACCGCCTCGAAGAGCACAGCGACGCTGCGGCGTCCGGTTAAATCCGCGTCGACGACGGCGATGTTTCGTTTCTCGCGCATTGCCCGCGCCAAGTCGCGGCAGAGCGTTGTCGTGCCCGCGCCGCCCTTTGAGCCGACGAAAAGCGTGATCGGTGAGTTCCCCGTCGCCATTGTCGTTAGTGCGTGCTGCGAGGGTCGACGATTTGATCGCCGACGATGGTTTCGACCGGATTGATTGGGATTCGCACCACTGGAGGCGCCGCTGCTATGGGCGCCGGGAACGCCGGCATGGCCGGTCCGACGGCCGGCACGGGCACCGGCGCCCCAAGCAGCGTCAAATCTTCGACCGGCTCCGACCGAATCGCCTCGCGGGGCGAGCGCAACGCAAGTCGCAGGGACGAATTGGCGTCGGCCCACGCTAGCAGGTCGGCCTGTTTCGGATTCACTTCCAGCGTGACGGTTGAGGCGTTTTGTTCGTCCGGACCCGGCGTGGCGGACGCGTTTTCAAGCGTCGTTCCAACCGCCAACACGCGGATGCCGCGAAAGATCGTTACGGCCTTCTGCGGCCCGTTGCTGCCTCGCGCGGGCGGAATCGCGATGACGTCGACGCGATCGCCCGGCAGGATCATTCCGGAAACTCCCTTGACCCGATCGATCGAAATGCTTATCGCGCGCATCCCCGGCTGCAGCCGCACCGGCAGGGCGAATTCGACGTTAGACCCGATCGTCGATGACGTGAGCTGCGACCCAGACGGGATCGTGATGAGCGCGAGCGAGCCGACGGCCTGATTCGCGCTGGATAGCGCGTTGGGCTCGAGCGACACCGCGGGCCGCTGCTCGACCCGGAACATCGTCTCCACGATGCGGTCGCGAGCGGGGATGTCTTGCGCGGCGATGAGAACCGGGCGTTGCTCGGTAGGCGCGGGGCGCAGCGAGGAGAGATAAGTTAAGGTGAGCCAGCCCGTTCCCACGGCCAAAATGATCGCGATCAAAAGTGTCGTTCGACGAGTATTCATAGCGTTAACCTCAAAAATGGAACAACGCTCTGCGATAGAGCCACGAAGGTGGCCCCAAACGCAAAGGCGACTGCGTAAGGAAGCGTTTCGCGCTTAGCGGTTACGATGCCTGGGCCACCGGCGAGTGCCATCAGAACGACGCGCGAAACCGACGCCCGGATGTTGCCGCGAAGCGCCAAAAAGAGCACGGCGAGGATTCCGCCACCGATTGCCGTGTAGAGTAGAAACGGCACGCACAAGGGATAGCCGAGCATACCGGCTCCCGCGATGGCAAGCTTGATATCGCCCCCGCCGATACCGCCTCGCGAGTAGACGAAGGTACCTGCGGCCGTCAAAACGGCCATTATCAAGAGGCTTTCCGCCGCTGGTCGCAGACCACCAAAAGCGTGAACGATGACTGCGGCCGCCGCGAGCGATCCCGTGAGCAGATTAGGAATGCGCCGCGTCCTTACGTCGCAATAGCTTGCGACGATGCAACCTGCGAGAGTAAACCAGATCGGGATCGGCACGTATTTAAAAACTGGCCTTATGGGGCACGATCGCGGTCTGCGGCCGTGCCCCGAAGCAAGAAGCCGGAGGTGTCTAGATGGTATTGGCGACGGTATTGAAGAGCGTGCTGAGGTGCGTGCCGAGCGTCGTCACTGCAGCTAGAGCAACGACGGCGACCAGGGCCACGAGCAGGCCGTACTCGACCATTGTTGCGCCTTCGTCATCGCGGATCATCGAGGTGAGGGTGGTAAGCATTCTGTCTCCTTGGTGTGTGTTGGGTGGTAGTGAGTGTGCGTTGATGCTCCGCAACTAGATCGTCTTGGCGACCACCGTAGCGCCATCTCCGTCGCGGACCATCAAACGAATGCTAAACACTTCCCCCTGACTTAGTCACCAGATGCCGCCAGGCTGTGCCTCGGCGGGAACCTTGAGACCCGCATTCGCTGCTTGAACCAGGAGCTGCGCGCGTGCTGACGTTACGCCCGGCGATGATGTCGCCAGTACGTGGATGAATGTGTCGCGCATATAGTCGGACGCAATCGGTAGGATCGCCTGGAACTTCCCATCCGGACCCGCCGTCAACGTGTGACGGCTGAGCAGGACGTCGGGAAGATCTGATGAGAGCGTTGCGAGGAGCGTGACCATCACGGGTGCCGTCGGCGGCGCTTCTCCCGAAATGAGCAGTGCCTCTGCTCCCTTGAGCGGCGTAACGTTGAGCTCGATGGTTCCCTGCATTTCGTCCACGATTGTCTCGGTGCGTTCTTGATTTGCCTCAGCGGCTACGGCACTTGCAGCTTGCGCTGCTTGTGCGCTGGCGATCAACTGCGCGTGCCTTGCAAGTTGTGTGATGTGTGTGGCAAGCGCCCGTGAGACGTAGATGTCGTTTGAAACATACCGTGGTGCGACCTGGGCTACTTCGACCCGATCGTTTACTTCGTACAAGTTGTCGCCGGGGCGAATGACCAGCACGATGCCTGGACCGTTCAATTGTACCGCACGCGATGCCGCGAGCCACTCATATTGCAGATTGGCTGTGCGGGCTACGTAGGCCAGTGGGATCCCTTGCTCCGTCGCGGCCCCGGCGCCAAGCGTCGGGAACAGCGAGCAAAGTATCAAAAGAGCCACCTGACGATAAAGCCGCATGCGTACCTCCTATTACTCCTGGTGATGCAAGCATGACATCGGGAGTATCGGCTTGCAACAAAAGCTCAAGCCCCCGTCTTGATTTTAATTTAACGTGGATGATTTGTTAACTGGTTAACGCCGAGGATCGTGCAATAATGCATTTGGGCCGAACGCCTTCCAGCGCTCGCGTCTACCTTTTGGAGGGGTAATGATCTCAACCACTCGCCGGATAATCGCGATGGCCGCCACCTTGGCTTTCGCCACGTACGCGGCGCCGGTTTTCGCCGATCAGGTAACCCTGCTCTCGATTCAATCGGGTCACTCGGTTCTCTTGAAGGCCGAGGGGCTTACCCGCGTGGCCGTAGGGGATGGCCGCATCGCCGGCGTCGTACCGATCGGCACCTCGCAGGTCGTCGTAAATGCAAAGGCCCCGGGCCATACCACCGTTTTCGTCTGGGCCGGCGGCAGGCGTGTGACCTATGAAGTGACCGTGACCGAGCAGCAGCTCGACGACGTCGCGCAAATGCTCCGCAGCGCTATCACCGCGCCGGGCGTCGAGGTAATCAGCTTCGACCACTCGATCGTCGTGCGCGGCAGCGTGGGCGACGGCGCGCAGTTCCAGCAAATCAACGATGTCCTCGCGCGGTTCGATCCGATTATGAAAGCTCAGGGCGCGGTGCTCGTCAATGCCGTGACCGTCACGCAGAATCTCGGCAACCTGCAGCGTGCCATCGCAAATGTTCAGGGTGCCAGCGACATCCGCGTCGATCCCGACGGCCACGGCAACGTGATCGTAAGCGGTAACGCGACCGACGCCGTCACGGCGCAAGCGATTCTCGATCGAGCCCGCGGTTTGGCCGGTCCCTACTTGGCCAGCAATGGAGAGCTGATCGACCGTATTAACTCGATCAATAACAGCCAGATTGATATCAAGGTCTACGTGCTCGAAGTCGATAAGACGGCGATGTCGAATCTCGGCATCTCGCTTTACGGCGCGCAGTTGCCGCCCGGAGCGACGGTGCCGACTCTCGTTCCGCCGCTCTTTCCGTTTACCGAAGCGCCTTCGGCGGTCGGCTCGGGTCTGGGGTTCACGATCCAGCCATTCTACCGCGCCACTACCCTCGCTCCAACGCTCAACCTCCTTATTCAGGACGGGAACGCGAAGATTCTCTCCAGTCCCGACTTAGTGACGAGCCCGGGCAACAAGGCGACCTTTCTCGTTGGCGGAGAGATACCGGTGGTCACCTCGACCGGACTCGGAGCGGTAAACGTTCAGTACGAGCCGTACGGCGTGCAACTTAACGTAACGCCTAGCATCCTCGGCAACGGTTCCGTCCATGCCGTCATTGCGCCGCAAATCTCGGCACTCGATTATGCGAACGCGGTCATCGTTTCGGGCTTTACGATTCCCGCGCTCACGGTCAGCCAGCTCTCTACCGACGTGATCACTCGTCCGGGCGAAAGCATTTTACTAGGCGGCCTCGTGCAACGGCTCGAGCGGCGCACGATCTCGAAGATTCCGCTGCTCTCCGAGATTCCAATTCTCGGCAAGCTCTTCACCTCCACCGCGTACCAGAATTCGCAGAGCGACGTGGTCTTTGTGATGACGCCGGAGATCATAACCCGGTGAAGCGCGGGCGTGAGTCGGGACAAGTCTTAGCACTGGTAGCCATCTGCCTCGGCGCTTTGATGGGTTTTAGCGGACTTGCCGTAGACGTCGGCTATTTGGAGTACCGGCAGCAGGCGCAGCAGAGCGCGACCGATGCGGCCGCTATTGGTGGAGCGCAGCAGCTCGTTCGCTCGTACTGCACGAACTCTGCGGCGGCCGTATCCGCCGCTCAGAGCGACGCGCAAACCAACGGTTTTTCCAACGGCGGCAACATAGCCGTCTTAACAAGTACCCCGCCGCTAACCGGTCCCTTTGCCGGCAATGCGTGCGCCGTTAGCGTGCAGATAACCACCCAACACGTCTCGACCAACTTTGCGCGGCTCTTCGGCTTTCCGGGCGGCATGAACGAGTCGACGCAGGCCGTCGGCATGGTAACGGCCCCCGCGGACCCCGCGTGCATCTATATGCTCAGCACAAGCGTGGGAGGAAACTTTAACGGCGCCAACGTGAGCGCTCCCGGCTGCTCTCTCGACATGAACGATACGGCGAACTTCAACGGCGCCACGATCTCGGCTCCGTTCATCGGCTACGCCGGGGCGGTGCCCAACGTAAATGGCGCAACCTTTAAGCTCGCGGCTCCGGCGCCGATTCTGCCGGTTGCCGACCCCTGCACCGAGATCGCCGGCTGTTCCTATCTAGCGAACAACCCCCCCTCGACGAGCCCGTGCACGTCTTTCAACGGCAACGGGTACAGTGGTGTACTCACGCAAGGCTGTTACAGTTCCCTCAACCTCAATGGGGCGAACGTAACGATGAGCGGCACGTACGTATTAAACGGCACATCCAACTTCAACGGCGCGCACGTTACCGGCACCAACGTGACGATTTACGTCACGGCCGCCGGCACCGCACCCAACTTCAACGGTGCGACCGTATCTTTGTCGCCACCGGCGACCGGAAATAACCCCGGCGTGCTCTATTATCAGGTGCCGAGCAACACGAGTAACCCGAACTTCAACGGCGCCAACGCCACATACAGCGGGCTCATTTACGCGCCGGGCGCAACCGCAGCGAACTTCAACGGCGCCAACGGCGGCTACGTGGTCTTGGTCTTCGGTGCGATGAACTTAAACGGGAGCACCGCCGTCGATTTCGCGACGCCGCCCCCGGGTCAATCCCTTCTGTCGCAAGCGGTGCTGGCGCAATGAAAACACGACGGCTGGCCGGCGGCGAGCGCGGATCGAGCATGGTGGAGTTTGCCCTGGTGGCACCGTTCTTGGCCTTCATGTTGCTCGGAACGATCGATGTCGGACGGTATACGTACTACGGAATCGTAGCGGCGCACGCGGTCAGGTCGGGCGTACAGTATGGTGCTCAAAA